>CAZVNM010000005.1:0-217467 GCA_964628685.1 uncultured Bifidobacteriaceae bacterium
GGCGCGCGAGGCACTAGGGGCGGGGCGAACCCACCCAGGTCGCGTCACAGACCGCTGCGCACCTGATCTCCACGGAACCTCCCTGTTCCTCGAAACATGCTCCGTCGTCGCGGCGCGGGAGCCGCAATCGACAGTTCGACGCAGGGATCATCGGCGCCGACGGTGGATTGCTTGAGCGGATTCCCCACATCCCACGTACGTATTTACAATTTGGCGACCGGAGCCTCACGCGCCACCCCGGGCGGCGTCGCCCAGCAGATCACGGGCGATCACCAGCCGCTGGATCTGGCTCGTGCCCTCGTAGATGTGAGTGATCTTGGCGTCGCGGTAGAGCCTTTCGGCGGCGAACTCGCTGCTGAAACCCATGCCGCCGAGGGTCTGGACGGCCACGTCGGCGGCCTCGGTGGCCACCTGGCTGGCAAAGAGCTTGGCCTTGGCGCCCAGGACCGAGTACGACCCCTGCCCGTCGCGGGTTCGGGCGGCCATCAGGGTGAGCGCCCGCGCCGCCTCCAGCTTGGCGGCCACGTCGGCCAGCGGGAACTGGACGCCCTGGAATCGTCCGATCGGTCCTCCGAAGGCGTTTCGCTGCGTCGCGTACTCGGTGGCGAGCTCCAGTGCCGCGCGGGCGATGCCGCAGGCCTGCGCCGCGACCGAGATCCGGCCCCGGTCGAGGGTCTCGAGGGCGATCGACATTCCGTGACCCGGGGGGCCGATCATGTTGGTGGCGGGCACGCGCAGGTCGGTGAACGCGAGCTCGACGGTGGACGAGCTGTGCAGCCCCAGCTTGCCGATCTCGCGGCTGACCGTGAGGCCCTCGCCGTACGGCGCGATGAACGCCGAGATGCCGCGCGACCCGGGGCCCTCGGTGCGGGCGAACACGATGCACATGTCGGCGAACCCGCCGTTGGAGATCCACATCTTGGCGCCGTTGATGACGTAGTCGTCGCCGTCGCGCACGCCCGCCGTGCGGAGCGCGGCGACATCGGAGCCGGCGTCGGGTTCACTCAGCCCGTAGCAGCCCAGGACCTCGCCCGACACCAGCCTCGGCAGCCACTCCGAGCGCTGCTCGTGCGTGCCGTGGTTGATGATCGGCTCGATCGCCAGGCCGTTCTGGACCATGAAGCTGACCGAGGTGCCCGCGTCGGCGGCGGCGATCTCCTCGGTCACCACCATCAGCGTGGCCAGATCGAGACCGGGTCCGCCGTACTCCTCGGGGACGATCATCCCGAGCAGCCCGACCTCGCCCATCTTCCGCAGGACGTCCACGTTGGGGGCGTGAGCGGCGTTCCACTCCTCGGCGTGCGGTGCGATCTCGTTGCGTGCGAACTCGCGGGCCATCGCCTGGATCTCGCGCTGCTCGTCGGTCAGTTCGGACATGCGGTCCCTCCGGTTCGATGCGGTCGGCGGATGCGGCGCACACATGGGCGTGCGGCAACGGTGGGGAACAATAGTTGGATATCCGAATAAATCAAGGGGGGCGGACCGGTAGCCTGCGTGCGTGCTCGACGAACGTCCCCGTGACTCCGTCGACGAGGCCGTTCGCCAGTGGTCCGAGCGGTACGACGACGGCTCCGCATTCCGCGTGCTCACCTCGCTCATCCGCGCCTACAACGTCGGCGTGCGCGGCGTGGTGGAGGGTGCCGTGCGCCCGTTCGGGCTCAACCTCTCGCGCTACGAGGTGCTGCTGCTCCTGTCGTTCACACGGCGCGGTCGGCTGCCGATGGGGCGGTTGCGCGACCTGCTGATGGTGCACGGGTCGTCGGTCACCTACCTGGTCACGAAGCTGGTCGACGCAGGCCTGGTCGAACGCGAGCGCGACCCGCACGACGCGCGGGTGATCCTCGTGTGCATCACCGAGAGTGGACGCGAGACGGTGCGCATCGCATCCGAGGCGCTCGTCGAGCAGGGGTTCGGCCCGATCGCCGCGTTCGACGAGGACGAGCGTGCGGAGCTCGGTCGCCTGCTTGCCCGCCTGCGCGGCGACGGCGTCGTCGACGACGGCTGACCGTCAGGGGCGCGGACAGTCCCGTTCCGTCACGTCGATGTCGACGAACAGGAACACGGCGGCCACGGCGTTGAACGTGAAGTGCATCGCCACGGCGGTCGGATAGCCGAACGCGCGGTAGAGCACACCCGCCAGGGCGCCGAAGGCGCACATGCCGATCATGACGGGCCAGGTGACGTAGTACTGGGGGTGTGCGAGGCCGAAGAGGGTTCCCGCCACGATGGTGGCCCCGGCGAAGGGCATGACCCGCACGAGCCCGCGCAGCAGGATGCCGCGGAAGAGGAGCTCCTCGCCGAGCGGCGCCAGCACCACGAGCAGGAACGCCAGCACGATCTTCTGCCAAAGAAGCGGCGGGACGATGTCGGTGGCGTCCTGGAGCTTCCTGCACAGCGACGGGTCGATGGCCTCGCCCAGCGCCGTGATCATCCCGATCCCGGCCCGGAAGGCGAGACCGAACCCGATGCCGGCGCCGATCGCGCCGATCATCGGGAGCTTGGAGCGGGTGACGTTCTCGCGCTCGTGGCGGGGAAGCTGCGCACGCAGCAGGATGGCCCCGCCCAGGAGCGCGGCCGAGAAGACCGCCCCGGCCACGGCGCCGGTGGTGTCCCTGCCCGCGTCGCCCACCCGCATCACGGCCACGGCCATCGTCGACGCCACGAACGCGCCCAGCATCACCGCGAACGGCATCAGGATGCGCCATGTCGTGCTGGGAGACGGGGTGGGTGGCGGCGGCGCGCTCGACATCCGGGCGATCCTACGCATGCCCGCCCGGGCGCACCCGGCCGAACGGCTATCCTCGCCCGATGAGCGTCACACCCCTCCAACAGCCGATCGACCTCGACCTCTTCCAGGGGCCCTTCGACCTCCTGCTCACCCTGGTCATCAGGGAGGAGGTCGACCTGTTCGAGCTGCCGCTGGCCGAGCTGATCCCGGCGGCCCTGGGGGAGCGGGCGGGCGAGCGCTGGGACCCGCCGACCACCAGCGAGCTGGTGGTGGTGCTGGCCGCGGTCGCCGAGCTGAAGGTGCGGCGCCTCCTGGGCGAGCCGGAGGAGGACGAGCCGGATCCCGACGCGATGGAGGCGCGCGAGCGTCTGGCGGCACGGCTCATCGAATACGCGCCGTTTCGCGAGGCGGCCGGCTGGCTGCGCGAGCGCGGTGAGCAGGTGGCCGGCCACCGGTACCGGCTCGTGCCGCTCGCCCCCGGCGCCGCCCTGCCGGCCGTGCCGGGCGACCCCCTGACGCTGCGCGACGCCATCCACAACCTGCTGCGCGCACGGGCCGAGCCGAGCCTGGTCCACATGGGGCAGGCGCGCGTGAACATGCCCGAGCTCCTCAACCGGCTGCAGGCCGCGCTGGCACGCGGGCGCGACGTGAGCTTCGAGGCCATGGTGGACGGTCGCTCGACGCTCGAGGAGGCGCTCACGCTGGTGGCGGCGCTGGAGCTCGCGCGTCGGGGCGAGGTGCGTCTGACGCAGTCCGAGGCGTTCGGCGACATCACGATCACGCGCCGATGAGCGGACCGCCCGCGGACCCACGGGCGCTCGAGGCGCTCCTCTTCCTGAGCCCGGACCCACTGCATCTGGACGCCCTGGCCGAGATCATGGAGTGCGATCGCGACGCGGTGGCCGCCGGGTTGGACATCGTGGCCGAGCGGCACGATGAGCGCTCCGGACTGGAGCTCGCCCAGGTGGCCGGCGGTTATGCGCTTCGCACGCGCGCGGACCTGGCCGAGGTCTGCGACCGGCTGCGGGAGCGTCCGGCGGAGGACCGGCTGTCGCCGGCGGCACTCGAGACCCTGGCGGTGGTGGCGTACCTGGAGCCGGTGAGCCGCCCGGACATCAGTCGTCTGCGCGGTGTGTCGGTCGACTCGACGGTGGCGAACCTGGTGGACCGCGGTCTTCTGGAGGAGGTCGGCCGCACCGACGGGGCGGGTGCCATGCGCTACCGCACCACGCGCGCGTTCCAGAAGCGCTTCGGGCTGGCCGACCGGCGCGATCTGCCGCCGATCGAGCGCTTCGAGCTCTCGGGTCCGCAGGCCGAGGAGCTGCGGCGAAGCCTGGTGGAGGCCGGGCACCTGCCAGCCGGGCCGCCGCGCGCCCTGGCGGGGGAGGGCGACGCCGCCGATGCGCCGGACCAGGCGGCCGATGGGCCGGACGGTGCGCCGCGCACGCATCTGGTGGTCACCGACGACGCCGGCGACGGGCCCGCGGGTGACGACGACGACGCCGGTGCCGACGAGCGCCCGGCCGCCGACGAGACGCGTCGCACCCATCTGACGGTGGCCCCGCCGGCGGCGTCGACGCCGGACGATCCGGAGGTCCCCGACCCGTCGGCGCAGGACACACCCGATGGGGACGGTGAGACGACGTGAGGGTTCAGCGGGCACTCGCACTCGCGGGCGTCGCCAGCCGTCGCGCGGCGGAGGAACTCGTGCGCCAGGGGCGGGTGGGGGTGAACGGTGCGGTCGCGACGATCGGCCAGGTGGTCGAGGAGGGCGACGAGCTCACCGTCGACGGTGCGCCGGTCACCGCCGAACCGGTCCACACCTATCTGCTCAACAAGTCGGTCGGCCGGGTCTCGACGGTCAGCGACCCGCAGGGGCGTCCCACCGTCCTCGACGGGCTCCCGGACGACGTGCGTCTGTACCCCGTGGGACGGCTCGACCTCAACACGACCGGTGCGCTTCTGGTCACGAACGACGGCGAACTTGCCCACCGGCTCATGCATCCGCGCTACCACGTCCCCAAGACCTACGAGGTGCGCGTGGCCGGACGGGTGTCGGCGGCCGGCATCCGACGGCTGCGCGACGGGGTCGCGTTGGAGGATGGCCCCACCCACCCGGCGAACGTTGAGCGCATGGACCGGCTTCATCCCGGCAGCACCTGGCTGCGCATCGAGCTCACAGAGGGTCGCAACCGTCAGGTGCGGCGCATGTGCGAGGCGATCGGCCATCGGGTCGAGCGCCTTCACCGCCCGCGGTACGCGGGACTCGCGCTCGGGCGGTTGCCGGCCGGTGGATGGCGGCCGCTCACGCGTGACGAGCTCTCCGCACTGGCACGACGCGTGGGGCTCGAACGATGAGGGACGATGAGATCCTGCGCGGCATCCGCGGCGCCACCAGCGTCCCGCACGACACGCCCGACGCCATCGTCGACGGCACCGCGGAGCTCGTGACCGAGGTGCTCGAGCGAAACGCGATCGAGGCGCGCGACATCGTGTCGATCCTCTTCACCGCCAGCCACGATCTGTCGGCGGAGTTCCCGGCCGTGGCGGCCCGTCAGCTGGGACTCTCGGCGGTGCCGCTCATGTGCGCGCGTGAGATCCCGGTGGAGGGTTCGGTGGACCGCTGCATCCGCATGCTCGTGCACGCGTACATGCCGCGGGAGCGCACCGTGCGGCACGTCTACCTGCACGACGCGCGTCGCCTTCGCATCGACCTGGTGGAGGGGGAGGGCCCCCAGACCGCCTGAGACGGGACCGCGGTCCGATGTACGGCCGGACGAACCCACGGCGGCCGCGACCGGGACGGCAGTAGACTCACCGCCGCATGTCGCTCCGCGTCTCTCCACGTCTCGCCGCCATCCCGCACTACGAGCCCGGTCTCACCACGGCCGAGGTGCTCCGCAGGTACGGGCTGGACGCGGCCGTCAAGATCGCCTCCAACGAGAGCCCCTTCCCGACGCTTCCGCAGGTGGCAGAGGTGGTGGCCGCCGGCGCCGAGGGCCTCAACCGCTACCCCGACGCGTACGCCCGCGAGCTGCGCGGACGGCTCGCCGAACAGCACGGCGTCGAGCCGACGCAGGTGGCCATCGGCAACGGCTCCTGCGAGCTCATCCTCCTGGCGGGGCAGGCGACCCTCGACCCCGGCACGACGGTGGTGCACGCCGACCCGTCCTTCGCGATCTACCCGCACCTGGCGACGGCGGCCGGCGCCGAGGCGGTCGCAGTGCCGCTCGCCGACGACGACGGACACGACCTGGACGCCATGGCGGCGGAGGTCGACGAGCGCACGCGGCTGGTGGTCGTGTGCAACCCCAACAACCCCACCGGCGTCTACCGGTCGGCGGACGAGATCGAGCGCTTCCTCGACGCCATCCCCGAGGACCTGCCGGTGCTGATCGACGAGGCCTACAACGACTTCGTCGACGAGATCGACCGCGGCCGGGTGATGTCGCTGGCCATGCGACGACCCAATCTCCTGGTCACCCGCACGTTCAGCAAGGCGTACGGGCTCTGCGGCCTGCGCATCGGCTACGGCATCGGCGGTGAGGACTGGGTGCGGGCCATCGACCAGGTGCGCCAGCCGTTCAACACGAGCGCCATCGCCCAGGCCGCCGCGCTCGCCGCGATCCGCGCGCGCTCGGCCGTGCAGGAGCGAATCGCGCAGATGCAGGAAGAACGGACACGTGTCCAGGACGCGCTCGCGCGAATGGGGGTAGCCTTCACACCCAGCCAGGCCAACTTCGTGCTGGTCGGCCGGGACGGGGACGACGTCGGCTCGCCATCGCTCCACGAGGACCTCCTCCGGCGAGGGGTCATCGTGCGGGACGGACGTGCGCTCGGCGTGCCGGGCCGGCTGCGCGTCACGATCGGGACGGCCTCGGAGAACGACGCGTTCCTGGATGCCCTCCGGGACGCCACAAACGGACAGACCGCGGAAGGGTAGACACCAACCATGATGATCGTGATGCAGCAGGGCGCGACCGAGGAGCAGATCCAGCACATCGTGGATCGCATCGGTGAGATCGGCGCGAAGGCCCACCTCTCCGCCGGGGAGTTCGTCACCGTCATCGGCGCCATCGGTGACGACCGCGAGCTCGGGTCGGTCATGGCGCTCGAGGGTGAGCCCGGGGTCGAGAAGGTCGTGCCCATCCTCAAGCCGTTCAAGCTCGTGTCCCGTGAGTTCCACCACGGCGACCGCGTGCTCGAGATCGCCGGCCGCAAGGTGGGTGGCGACAACTTCTGCCTCATCGCCGGTCCGTGCACCGTCGAGACCCGCGACCAGACCATGAGCACCGCCCGTGTGTGCCGCGACGTCGGCGCGACCATGCTGCGCGGCGGCGCGTTCAAGCCGCGCACCTCGCCCTACACCTTCCAGGGCCTGGGCAAGCCGGCGCTCGACATCCTCGCCGAGGCGCGCGCCGAGACCGGTCTGCCGGTCGTGACCGAGTGCATGGACATCCGCCAACTCGACGACGTCCTCGAGGTCGCCGACGTCATCCAGCTCGGCGCCCGCAACATGCAGAACTTCGACCTGCTGCAGGAGGTCGGTCGCAGCGGCCGCCCGGTGCTCCTCAAGCGCGGCCTGTCCAACACCATCGACGAGTGGCTGCTCTCGGCCGAGTACATCGCCAAGGAGGGCAACGGCGACATCATGCTCTGCGAGCGCGGCATCCGCACGTTCGAGACCGCCACCCGCTCCACCCTGGACCTGTCGGCGGTGCCGGTCGCCAAGAGCCTCTCCAGCCTGCCGGTCATCGTCGACCCGTCGCACGCCGCCGGCAAGCGCGACCTGATCCTGCCGATGGCGCGCGCCGCGGTCGCCGCCGGGGCCGACGGCCTCATCGTCGAGGTGCACCCGTCGCCGGAGCACGCGCTGTGCGACGGCCCGCAGGCGCTTCGGTCCGACACGTTCGCGGACTGGGTGGCCGATGTGAAGCGCGTGGTCGACCTGATGGGCAAGGTCATCGCCGGAGGCGAGCCGGTCGCAGCCGGCGTTGCCGGATAGTGCGCTCACGGTGAGCGGCCCACGGGTCGCGGTCGTCGGGATCGGCGTGATGGGCGGGTCGCTCGGGCTCGCCCTCCGCCAGGCCGGCGCCACGTCCGAGGTGGTGGGATTCGACCCCGACCCCGAGGCGGGTGACGCCGCGCTGCGGATCGGCGCCGTCGACCGCATCGCAGGCTCGTCCACCGACGCCGTCGCCGATGCCGACGTGGTGCTCATCGCCGCCCCGGTCGGGGTGACCGCCCGGCTCGCCCGGGAGGCTCTCGACGCGAGCCGCGACGACTGCGTGGTGAGTGACATCGGCTCGTCCAAGGCGGGCATCATGTCGGCCCTCGACGCCGTCGAGCGGGAGCGGTTCATCGGCGGGCACCCCATCTGCGGCTCGGAGCGGGGTGGCGTGGAGCACGCCCGCGCCGACATGTTCGCGGGCGCCACCTACTTCCTTACGCCCGGCCCCGAGACCCGCCCGGAGCTCTACGAGCGCCTGCACGGCCTCATCGCCCGGATCGGGGCGCGGCCCGCGGCGATCGACGCCGAGGCGCACGACCGCATCCTGGCGCTGGTGTCGCACCTGCCGCACGTCATCGCGTCGTCGCTCATCCATCAGGCGGCCGCGACCACGCCGGGCGGGCGGGAGGCGCTGCGAAGCGCGGGGCCGTCGTTCGCCGACCTCACCCGTGTCGCCGGCGCGAACCCCCCACTGTGGGCCGACATCCTGCTGGCCAACGCGGAGGCCGTGGCCGATGCGATCGACGACCACGTGGGGCGCCTTGCCGACTTCGCACGGTCCATCCGGGCCGGGGACCGGACGGGCATCGAGGAGCGCTTCGCCGCGGCGGCGGCCGGACGTGCGCGGCTGCGCGAGGCGCCCGCCGCGCTTGCCGACGCCTGGCGCGTCGTGGTGGCGATGCCCAACCGCCCCGGTGTGATCTCGGCGCTCGCGACGGCGCTGGGAAACGCCCACGTCAACATCGAGGACCTGCAGCTGCACTCGGGTGCCGGCGAACGCGCCGGCGAGCTCGCGCTGCTGGTCTCCGGCGAGGCGGCCATGACGACCGCGGTCCGCTGTGCGGAGGGCCTCGGTTACGAGGTGCGCGCCACGCGGGTCGCCGCCGACCCCGGCTGATCGCGGCGCGGATTCGCCGCGCCCCCGCTGCTCGTCGGCACCGCCACAGGTCGCCCGCGGTGCATTCGCCGCCCGTCGAGCGTCGAGCGGACCTCCTCGGCGTCCTGACCGGAGCTCGAGCACCGTCGGCGATCCCTGCCAAAACCGCGCCGCTGGTCACGATGGCCCATGTGTGGGATGGACGAGACGACCGCCGCGAGCCGGCGCTGCGAGCGTGTGGCGTCGCGCGGGCGGACCACATCCTCGGGGCGGGCGGCTACGGTGGCGGCATGACGACACCCATGGACGACGCATCCGCGCCGGCGGACGACCGCACGGCGGACACCGCACTGGCGGCGCTTCGGCGCCTGGTCGGACGGGACGACGCCGAGTTTCGCGACGGTCAGGACGATGCGGTGATGACGCTCGTGCGCGACCGTGCCCGCGTGCTCGTCGTGCAGCGCACGGGATGGGGAAAATCGGCCGTCTACTTCGTGACGACGGCGCTCCTTCGGGCGGCGGGCGCCGGTCCCACGGTCATCATCTCGCCGCTCCTCGCGCTCATGCGCGACCAGATCGCCGCGGCGTCGCGGGCGGGCATCCGCGCGGTGACCATGACCTCGGCCAACGCCCAGGAGTGGGACGAGGTGCGCACGGCGCTCGCCGCCGACGACGTGGACGTGCTCCTGGTGAGCCCCGAACGGCTCAACAACCCGCGATTTCGTGAGGAGCAGCTGCCGGACCTGGCGGGTCGCTGCGGTCTGCTCGTCGTCGACGAGGCGCACTGCATCAGCGACTGGGGCCACGACTTCCGCCCCGACTATCGGCGCATCCGCGACCTGCTGACCGGTCTTCGCGACGACGTACCGGTGCTCGCGACCACGGCCACCGCCAACTCGCGGGTCGTCACCGACGTCGTCGAGCAGCTGGGTGTGCGGGCCGACGGCGGCGCCCACGAGGTCCGGACGATCCGGGGCGGCCTGGCGCGCGACTCGCTGCGCCTGGGCGTCCTGCCGAGGATGTCACCGGCCCGCACGCTGGGATGGCTGGTGGCCCACCTGGGGTCGCTTCCGGGATCGGGGATCGTCTACACGCTCACCGTGGCGGGCGCCGAGGAGATCGCCGGGGCGCTCCGCGAGGCGGGGCACACGGTGGCCGCTTACACGGGGCGCACCGACCCGGCCGACCGCGAGCGGCTGGAGCACGCGCTGCGCGACAACGGGCTGAAGGCGCTCGTGGCCACATCGGCGCTGGGCATGGGCTTCGACAAGCCGGACCTGGGGTTCGTCGTCCACGTGGGCGCCCCGTCGTCACCGGTGGCGTACTACCAGCAGGTGGGGCGCGCCGGCCGCGCGACCGATCGCGCCGACGTGCTGCTCATCCCGGGTGCCGACGACCGTGACATCTGGCGCTACTTCGCGTCGGTGTCGATGCCGCGTGAGGACCAGGCGTCGGCCGTCATCGCCGCCCTGGAGGCGTCGGATCGCGCCCTGTCGACGGCCGCGCTCGAGACGATCGTCGACGTGCGGCGCACCCGGCTGGAGCTTCTTCTGAAGGTGCTGGATGTGGAGGGTGCGGTCAGCCGGGTGAGCGGTGGCTGGACGGCCACCTGTGCGCCGTGGGTCTACGACGCCGCGCGGTATGCGGGGGTCGCGGCCACCCGCGCCGCCGAGCAGGAGCTGATGGTCGAGTACGAGCGGGGGACGGGCTGCCGGATGGCGTTCCTGCAGCGGGCGCTGGACGACCCGACCGCGCGTGACTGCGGACGCTGCGACAACTGTGCCGGTCCCTGGTATTCGACCGACGTGCCCGAGGACGCCGTCGGCACCGCCCGCGCCACGCTGGACCGCCCGGGCGTCGTCATCGACTCCCGCGCGCAGTGGCCCACCGGCATGGATCGGCTGGGCGTGCCCGTGAAGGGGAGGATTTCGGCCGACGAGGCCATGGCGCCCGGGCGCGCCCTCGCACGGCTGTCGGACCTGGGATGGGGCGGGCGACTGCGGGACCTCCTGGCCGGTCCGGACGGTCCGGTGCCCCCGGAGCTCGTGCGCGCCGTCGTGCCGGTGCTGGCCGAGTGGGACTGGGCCGAGCGGCCGGTGGCGGTGGTGGCCATGCCGTCACGACGCCATCCGCAGCTCGTGGCGTCGCTTGCGACCGAGATCGCCCGGCTGGGGCGCCTGGGGGACCTGGGGACGCTCGAGTACACGGACGGCGGGCCGACCGGCGAGCCCGGCGGCAACAGCGCCTTCAGACTGGCCGGTGTATGGGACCGGATCGGCGTCGGCCAGGCGCAGCGCGCGTCACTCGCGGCGATCGCGGGTCCGGTGCTGCTTGTGGACGACACCGTCGACTCGCGCTGGACCCTCACGGTCGCCGCCCGGGCCCTGCGCCTGGCGGGTGCGCCCGCCGTGCTACCCCTCACCCTCGCGATGGTGGGCTGAGGCTCAGCTGGAGGCCGCGTCCAGACGCGCCACCTCGTCGGGGGTGAGCTCGATGTGCGCGGCGCCCAGGAGCTCATCCAGCTGCTCGAGCGACGTCGCGCTCGCGATGGGTGCCACCACGCCCGGCTTCGCGTTCAACCATGCGAGCGCCGCCTGCCCGTTGGTGCAGTCGTGCGCGGCCGCCACCTCGTCCAGCGCGTCCAGCACCGCGAACCCGCGATCGTTCATGTACATGTGGGCGACGGCGCCCGCCCGAGGTGAGCTCGGCATCTCGCCGTCCCGCCGGTACTTGCCGGTCAGAAAGCCGCGTGCCAGCGCGTAGTACGGGGCCACGCTGACCTCGTGATCGGCGCACACGGCGGCCAGGTCCTCCTCGTAGTCACGCTCGACGAGGCTGTAGAGCGGCTGCAGGATCTCGAACCGGGCGAGGCCGTGCTCGGCGCTCAGCTCCAGCGCCTCGTGCAGCCGGGGTGCGGTGTAGTTGGACGCGCCCAGCACGCCCACGATCCCCTCGCGCACCAGCTCGTCGAGCGCGCGAAGGCTCTCCTCGAGCGGCGTGTCGGGGTCGTCCTCGTGCGCGTAGTAGAGGTCGATGCGGTCGACCCCAAGCCGCTCCAGCGACGCCTCCACGCCGCGGCGGATCTTCTCCCGGGACAGGCCGAAGGGCATGCCGGGCCCGCCCTCCTTGCCCACCTTGGTGGCGATCACCACGTCGTCGTGGCGGCCGCGTGCGGCGATCCAGCGCCCGATGATGGCCTCCGACTCGCCGCCCACGTTGCCATCCGCCCACGCGGAGTAGATGTTGGCCGTGTCGATGAAGTCGCCGCCGCCCGCCACGTAGGCGTCGAGGAGCTCGAACGACCGCTCCTCGTCGGCGGTCCAGCCGAAGACGTTGGCACCCAGGCAGATGGGGAAGACTGCGAGGTCGGTGCGGCCGATCGTTGCTGAGTGCGGCATGTGGACTCCCTGGTGGACACCGGTGACGTCTGATCACGAGATCATCCCGGGGTGAAACTCCCACGCGCCTCCGGGTGATGTACAGGATATGACGGACGCGACCGACGAGCGCATCATCGCCGCATCGCTTGACACTCCGGAGCGCTTCTCCGAGCTGGTGGAGCGTCATCACGCGGTGATCTTCCGGTACGCGGCGCGTCGCGTGGGTGTCCAGGTGGCCGAGGACATCGCCGCCGAGACGTTCACGGCGGCGTTCGCGTCCCGTGCGCGGTACCGGACCGACGGGCCGTCGGCGCGACCGTGGCTTTTCGGGATCGCCACCAACATGCTCCGCCGGCACCGCCGTACCGAGGCGCGTCTGCTGGAGGCGTACGCCAAGACCGGATGCCCGGAACACCTCGACGCACCCGGCGATGAGGTGGGCGCGGCGCTCGCCGCCGTGCTGGCCGGCATGCGACGCCAGCATCGCGACGCGCTCCTGCTGCATGCGTGGGCGGATCTCACCTACGACGAGATCGCTGCGGCCATGGACGTCCCGGTGGGAACCGTCCGCACGTGGATCAGCCGTGCCCGCGCCACCGCGACCCGGGAACTCGCCGGATTCGGGGTCGAGCCGCGCACGACGACCGCACCACCGGAGGCGATTGACGCATGAGCGACCTGGTCGATCTTCTGAAGACGCGCTGGCCCGAGCCGCCCCCGCCGACCGCCGACGCGACCCGACGCCTGGCCGAGCGCGTCGTCGCGGGTGGCCGGTCCCGCACTTCGCGGCGCACCGGGCGCGTCGCGGTCGTGGGTGCGCTCACGGCGGTCGCGGCGGTGGCGATGGCGGTGCTCCTCGTGGTCGTGCGTCCCGGGTCGGAGCGGACAACGCAGCCTGCCGTTCCAGTCGTACCACCGGCCCGGGTCGACTGGGGCATGGACGCGACGATCGAGCTGCGACCCGACCCCGGCGTCACCATGGCGGAGATGCGCGGCCGGTTCGAGGCGGCGCTCGCCCGTCGCACACTTGACCGTGACGGTGCGGGTGTGGAGGTCATCTCGTCCGAGGGAGAGCGTGTCGTGGTGCGGCTGCCGGGCGCCGAGGCCCCGACGCAGGTGCGATCCCATCTGTCGTTCAGCCGTCTCATGATCCTCGACGCCGATCGCAGCGTCGTCGCGTCCGGACCCGATCTCGTGTCCTTTCGTGACGCTGCGTCCCGTCACCGGGCACCCGGCGGTGCGATGGCGTACTGGGTCCAACCGCTCGATCGCAACTGGGCACCGGGGACGATCAGTCGGTTCAGGACGCGGGCGGACGCCGAGCGCTGGCGCCGCAAGGTCGGGGCGACGCGGGCGACGGTGCTCGCTCTTCCGGCCGACATGTGGGTCGTGGAGGACCGTGGCGGCAGAAGGTCGCGTCTCAGCCTGCTGCGGGAGGCGGTCGCGGTGCCCTCCGCTTCGATCCGCGATGTCTCGTGGTCCGCGCGACGGGTGGGTGTCCATGTCGATCCGGCCTCCGTTCCCGCAGCGGGTCGTCGAGTCATCGTTCTGCAGACGCTCGGAACCCCCGCCTCCGAACAGCAATACGTGATGCGCGTCGGCTCCGGCGCCATCGACTCCGCAGGGTGGTTGAGCCTCCCGTCCGATGCCCGGCTGTCGCTCAGCACGACGTCCTCTCCCGACCTCGGTGGGACCATCACGGTGCGCGCCATGGGCCGCTACGGGCAGCAGCCGGCGCTCGCCGGCACCCCGTTCACACCGCCTGAGGCGGCACTCGCCCGCGTGCGCATCCCGAGGCGGTTCGCGCCGAATCGGTGGACGAAGGTTCTCTCGACGACAGTCGACGGCAGGGGCGTTCGCCTGATCGCCGGGCAGCGCGGCGCTTCGGTGGTCAGCATCGGGACCGACCAGGACGGGTACGGGTACGGCACGCTCTCGTCCGGGCCGCCGACGCAGTGCGGCGCCGGGGTGGGAACACCACGGGTGGTCCACTGCGGCGGCAGCCTCGGTTCGGACTGGGGTCCGCGATGGACCAGCGCGATACTTAGGTACATCGGGTACGGACGCGTGCAGCCTGACGTCGCGCGCATCGTGGTGACCCTGCCCACCGGGGAACACGCCGACGCACACATCGAGAACGGCTGGTACTACGTCACGGTCGAAAAGCGCATGCCTGTCCCGGCGCGACGCGACGGGCGGCGGCCGATGCCGCCCATGCCACGACCCACCACACGGGCGTTCGACGCCGCCGGTGCGGAGATCCCGATCCCCGACCTCGTGATGGTCGGCTGACCATCGGCCACACCCACAGCGGGTCCCCGTCACGCGACCCGTAGAGTGCCCCGCGTGACCGACGCCCGCCGCCTGGCCGACATCGTGCGCGCCCACCCGGGGCTCCTGGCCAAGCGCGACCTGCGCACGGTGGCCCGCACTCTGGGTGGCGACGGTGACGACGCGGCCCTCATCAACATCGTCGACCAGTGGGCCGGGGTCGTCGCCGCACATGCCGTCCCGCAGGCGCAGGTGCGCGCGAACCCGCACGAAGCGGGTGCCGCCGGCGTGGTCCGCGTGCTGCACGACATGGCCGCCACGGGTGCGCGTGCGATGGCGATCCTCGACACGGTCGCCGGCCCGGATGAGGTCGTGCGCGAGGTGCTCATTGGGCTGCGCGAGGCCGCCGCCCGGTACGGGGTCCCGGTCCTCGGCGGTCATACCACCATCACCGACGACGCCGTCGGGCTCTCCACCTTCGCCGTGGGCTGGACGTCCCGTCCGCTGGCGGCCGCCAACGCCCGGCCGGGGGATGAAATCGTCCTACTGACATGCCTGGACGGCGAGCTCGTATCCCGGCCAGGTGGACCGGTGTTCACGACCCATCTGCACGGGGCACGGGCCGATCGCGCCGCTGCGGACCTTGACCTCGTGCCCAGCCTGGCCGAGATCGGGGCGGCCTGGTCGGGGCGTGACGTCTCCGCGCCCGGCCTCGTCGGGTCGCTCCTGCAGATGCTCGAATCGGCCGGAGGGCTCGGCTGCACGCTGGATGTCGCGTCCATCCCGATGCCCGAGGGCGTCGCGATGGAGGACTGGTTGGTCGCCGACCCGACCTACGGCTTCCTGCTGGCGGGCGACCCGGCGCGCATCGTCGCGGAGGCCGACGCGGTGGGGCTCACCGCCGCGCACGTCGGGACACTGGACGACACCGGGGTGCTCGCGCTGCGGACCACGGAGGGCGTGGCGACGGTGTGGAACCTGCGGGACGAGCCGTTGACGGGTCTCGCGGCGGAGCCGTTCAGCGCTTTCTGAGGAACGCCGCGGGTGTCATGCCGCGCGGGGCCCAGCTGACCTGAAGGCTTGGGGAGAAGCACCCCACGGAACGATCGGCCCGCTGACCGGTGGAGCGGCTGGAAGCCGCCAGAGTCCGGACGATTGCCGCACGCATGGCTGGCGGAGGCGGTCATGGCGCCCGGCGGGGGTGTGCTTCTCGGGTGGCGGTGCCCGTCGATGATCAGGACGAGATTTCATGGTCCCGCACCGCACGTCGATGCGGACTGTGATCGGCGCATCCCGAAGCGGTATGTGCACTGGTATTATGCGTGCATGACGACGCAGATCGCCGTACGCCTTCCGGACCGGATGGTCGAGTTCCTCGATCGCAGCGTCGCTGCGGGAGCCGCATCGAGTCGAGCGGCCCTGGTCGGCATCGCGCTTGAGCGGGAGATGCGCCGACAGGCCGCGCTCACCGATGCCGAGACCCTCCGTGCGGCCGGCGCCGGAGACGATCTGGACGACCTCGTCGCGTGGTCGGCCGGTCGGGTCGCGATCGACGACTGATGCGGGAGATCTGCCTGGCGCGCCTCGACAAGACCCGTCCGGTCGTCGTGCTCACACGTGAGGGGGCCCGCGCCGCGATGACGAAGGTGACCGTCGCGCCGATCACGACGTCCGTCAAGGGGCTTTCGAGCGAGGTTGCGGTCGGACCCGCCAACGGCCTGGACGAGGACTGTGCCGTGTCGATCGACAACGTCGTGACGATCCCCGCCGAACTCCTCGGCCGCACGATCGGGTTTCTCAGCGCTGGCCAGGAGGCGCGCCTTGCGCGCGCGATCGTTCTGGCGTTCGACCTCGACATCCCACTGCTCGATGGTCGCGCCCCGACCGCGGAGTAGGCGCAGGTCTCCGCAGGAGATCGTCACCCAATCGTCAGGACGACAGGTACGCCACCGCCTCTGCGCCGTCAACACCACGTCCCGGCGAGCACGCGCCGACGGCTTCCGCTCACGAGCGGGCGACGCGGCGCGGCGCATCGCCGAGGCGGACGCGGTCGGGCCCACGGCCGCGCACGTCGGGATGCTGGACGACACCGGGGTGCTCGCGCTGCGGACCACGGAGGGCGAGGCGACCGTGTGGAGTCTGCGGGAGGAACCGCTGACGGGCCTCGCGGCGGAGCCGTTCACCGGTTCCTGACGGCCCGCCCGCTCACGTCATGCACTGAGGAGCGGACCGATCAGAGGCAGTCGGCCATCGCGCCGAGTGCGGCGCAGATCAAGCCGCTCGCGCTGGCTCCCAGCGTTCCCAGCCGTCGCGTGAGGAGCGCCCGGGGGACGGCGGCGAGGCTGTCGAACGTCGCGACGCTCTCATGGTCGATGCCATGCGAGGGGCCGACGGGAACGCATGTCGGGATGTCCCGAATCGTGCTCGTGATCGGCGCGACGACCACATTGTTGAGCACGGGGATGGAACTGTCGCGGGAGACGACGAGCACCGGGCGGCGTTTGTCGTCCGGCGTCTCGAGGAGCCAGATCTCGCCCTGTCTCACCAGGGCTCGGCGTCGGTCATCCCAAGCGCGTTGGCCAGTGCGGCGGCATCGTCCTGCGGCGTCTGGGGCCGGTCCCGATAGGAGGCGGCGATGCGTTCCCCCGCCTGTTCGCGCTCGATGCTCCGGCGCATGTGAGCGACCGACCGGCGGATGACCTCGGACCGGTTGGCGCCCACGCCGACGGTGACCAACCAGTCGATCGTCGCGAGTTCGTCGTCGCGGAAGCGGGTGGGAACGGCTGTTGTCATACATTCAGTATACGGGCGATCGGCCCTCCGACATGCACCTCAGGTCCGTTTCGCCCGGATCGGGTGCCGCGTATTCGCAGACAGCGGCGGAGCTCATCGCCCGCCAACCCATCGTCAGGACGACAGGTACGCCTCCACCGCCTCGGCGGTGCGCTCGGCGTTCTGCACGCAGTCGCCCACCGAGATGCCGCCCCGCCAGTTGGCGCAGAACCACAGGCCCGGGTCGGCGGCCTCGGCCCGGTCGACGGCTGCCATCCGGTGCGCGTGTCCCAGTGAGTACTGGGGGATGGCGCGTTCCCAGCGGGTCAGGCGCACCCGCGTGGGCACCCTGGCGCCGAGCAGTTCGGCGAGTTCCTCCTCCACCGTGCGCTGAAGGTCGACGTCGTCCCTGCGCGCCATGTGCGGCTGGCGCATGCCGCCGATGAACGTCGTCAGAAGGACGTGACCGGAGCGGGCGCGGTCGGGGAAGAGCGAGCTCGAGAAGATGGTGCCGAGGATGCGCCGGCCCTCGCGTTCGGGCACCAGGAAGCCGAAGCCGTCCAGCGGGTGGGTCACGTCGGCGCGACGGTACTCGCTCGCCACGACGGTGATCGGGGGGTGCGGGATGTCGTCGAGCACGTCGTCCAGCTCGGGGGCGAGGTCGGCGATGAGCGGGCGCGTGCCCTCCGCGTGGGTGGCGAGCACGACGGCCCGCGCGTCCAGGTGCGTGCCGTCATCGAACGTCAGTCGGTACCCGCCGTCCCGGTGTTGGACGCGTGCGACCGTCCGGCCGGTGCGCACGTCGCCGGCCCCGCGTGCGAGGGCGTCGGTGAGCGTCTGCATGCCGTCGCGGAACGAGAACATGGTGGCCGTGTTCCTGGCGGCGTCCGGCCGACGCCGCCGTTCGCGCGCACCCTGGACCTGCCCCCTGATGAGGCTTCCGAACCGCTGCTCGAGCGCATGGAGCTTGGGGAAGGCGCTCGCAAGCTCCAGTCGGTCCGGGTCACCGGCGAACACGCCGGCGACGAACGGGTTGATGCCGTAGTCCAGGAACTCGCGCCCCAGGCGCCGGTGCACGAACGACGCCACCGACTCGCCCGGCTCGGCGCGCCCCCGCCGTACGAACGGCTCACGCAGGAGACGCAGCTTCGCGCGCGGCGAGAAGAGGTCGGTCCGGATGAACGCCGGCGGCGAGGTGGGGAGGGCACGCAGGCGTCCACCGCGCAGGATGTAGCGACGGCCGGCGGCCGGGTCGGCGTCGACACGTTGGTCGGCGATCCCGAGCTCCTCCAGGAGCGCGGCGATCGTGGGGGAGGTCATCATCGCGCTGTTGGGTCCCCGCTCGACGAGCATGTCGTCCTCGCGGGTGCTGCCGACCGCACCACCCACGCGCCCGGCGGCCTCCAGCACCACCACGCGCCGGCCGGCGGCGGTCAGACGGTGCGCGACGGTGAGGCCGGAGACCCCGGCCCCGACGACCGCAACGTCGACGACGCGCTCAGGAGACATCTGCGGTGGCCGGCGCCGGACGGGCGACGGCCTCCTGCACGAGGTCGGCGAGCGCCGCGATGTAGTGGGGCGACTCGTTGAGCCCCTCGGTCACGACGAAGTGCTCGATGCCGGCGTGCAGGGCGTCCTCGCGCAGGTCGATCCCCAACTCGTGCAGGGTCTCGATGTGGTCGGCGGTGAACGCGATCGGCACGACCACGAGGGCGCGCACACCCTCGGCGGCGAGCTCCTTCGTGCGCTCGACGGTGTCGGGCGTGAGCCATTTGGCCGGGCCCACCTTGCTCTGGAAGCTCAGGTGGTGCGGCCGGTCGTTGCCGCGCAACTCCATGACCGCCGCGATCGTCTCGCGCACCTGACCCGAATAGGGATCGCCCTGGCGGACCTCCGAGACCGGTGTGCCGTGCGCGCTGAAGAGCAGGGTGGCCTCGTCCCGCACCTCGGGCGGCAGCCCAGCGATGGCCTCGTCGATGCGCTCGGACACGCCGCGGATGAAGTCCGGCTGGACCGGGTAGGCGTCGATCCGCTCGGCGGCGGGGACCCGGTCGCCGAGGGCGGCGGCCTCGCGGTCCCACATGTTGAAGGCCGACCCCGTGGTCGTGCGCGAGAACTGCGGATAGAGCGGCAGCAGGAGCACGCGGTCGCAGCCCGCGTCGGCGACCTCCTTCACCGCCTGGGCGATGAACGGGTGCCAGTAGCTGAACCCGATGGTGACCATGGTCTCGACGTCGTCGTCCAGGCGCCGGTCGAGCTCGGCGCGAAGCGCGTTGGCCTGGCGCTTGGAGATCTCGGCGAGCGGCGACCTGCCGCCGATCATGGCGTAGTTCTCACCGACCGGCTTCGACCGGAACTTGGCGATGACCCAGGCGAGCGGCCGCCGGGCGAACTCGAGCGGCCCGAACGACATGATCTCGCGGTCGTTGAAGAGGTTCTGGAGGAACGGACGCACGCTCTCGATCGAGGTGGGTCCGCCCATGTTCAGCAGGACGACGCCGAGTTTCTTCATCGGTGGGGGATCGTGTTCTCCATCAGACGGTGCGCGAGAAGACCGGCTTCTCGCCGACCTTGGACAGGTGTGCGTCGAAGGCCATGGCGATGTTACGGATGATCAGCATCCCCTGGCCGCGGGCGTCGATCGCATCGTCGGTGATGCGCACGAGGCCGTCGTCGACCAGGTCGGAAAGACGCGCCGGGACGTCGTGGAAGTACTCGTCGAAGACGATGCCGTGACGCTCCTCGAACACCCGCTTCTCGAGCCGGAAGTCGCACATGAGGCTCATGATCACGTCGCGGCGCACGATGTCGTCGTCGGACAGCAGGTAACCCGCGTGCACCGGCAGGCGCCCCTCGCGCACCCGCTCGGTGTAGACCGGCAGACCCTTCAGGTTCTGCGCGTAGAGACGGTCGAACTGTCCGATGGAGCTGAGCCCGACCCCGAACAGGTCGGCGCCGGCGTGGGTGGTGTAGCCCTGGAAGTTGCGGTACAGCGTGCCCTCGCGCTGGGCCACCGCCAGCTCGTTGTCGGGCTTGGCGAAGTGGTCCATGCCCACGTACACGTATCCGGCCTCGTTCAGCCGCTCGAGCGTGCGGATGAAGATGCGCACCTTCTCATCGGCGGAGGGCAGGTCCTCCTCCCGGATGAGCGTCATGTGCTTTTTGAGCCACGGCACGTGCGCGTAGTTGAACACCGCGATCCGGTCGGGATCGATGGCGATCGTGCGCTCCAGCGTGCGCTCGAAGGTCTCGAGGGTCTGGTGCGGCAGGCCGTACATCAGGTCCAGGTTGACCGAGTCGATGCCCGCCTCGTGCGCCCAGTCGATCGCCTGGACGGTGATCGCCTCCGGCTGGATGCGGTTGACCGCCTCCTGCACCGTGGGGTCGAAGTCCTGGACACCCATGGACACGCGGTTGAAGCCGCTCTCGGCGAGGGCGAACACGTGGTCGCGCGTCAGCTCGCGCGGGTCGATCTCGACGCCCGCCTCGATGTCGGGGTGCCGGGTGAACCGGGTGTTGATCGCATCGGCCAGACGGCGGATCTCGTCCGGTGGGAGGGCCGTCGGCGTGCCGCCGCCCCACGCGATCTGCTCCACCGGGCGGTGGGCGTCGAGCAGCGGCCGCAGCAGGTCCATCTCGGCGATGATCGTGTCGACGTACGCCGCCATCTTGTCGACGTCACGGCTGACGATCATGTTGCAGCCGCAGAAGTAGCAGAGCGTGTCGCAGAACGGGATGTGGCAGTAGAGCGACAGCGACGGCGCCCCTGGGCGGTCGTTGGTGCGCGCGATCTCGTCGCGGTACACCGATTCGTCCACCGCGTCGGAGAAGAGGTTGGCGGTCGGGTAGCTCGTGTACCGGGGGCCCGGCTTCGAATGGCGGCCGAAGAGCCCCGGGTCGATGTCGTCGAACTGCCGAACCGGCGTATGGGCGTCGTCGTTGCTCACGCGCTCGCCATTCTAGGCGGTTCGGCCGTCCGGACGATCGGGACGGGTATCCCCGGTGCCGGTCAGGACGCGGGCGGCCCCGGGTCGACCGGCGGCGGCTCGTCGGGGCGCTCGACCGCGCTGGGCGGCATGGCGGCGACCGCGGCCGGATCGAGCGGCAGCACCGGCGTGGGGCGTCCGTCGGCGTCCACGGCGACCATGGTGAAGCGCCCCGTCGTGGTGAGCTCGTTGTCGGTTCCGTAGACGCCCTCGCGGGTCACCACGACCTGCACCACCATGCTTGTGCGTCCCACGCTCGCCACCCGTGCGTCGAGGGTGACGAGGTTGCCCACGTGCACCGGCACCTTGAACTCGATGCTCTCGATCTTCGCGGTCACCACCGCGCGTCGCGCGTGGCGCATGGCGGCGACGCCGGCGGCCTTGTCCATCCACGCCACCAGCTGGCCGCCGAACAGGTTGCCCTGCGGGTTGGTGTCCTGTGGGAAGACGGATTCGAGGAGCACGGCGTGCATGGCGAGAAACCCCCGGTCGACGGCGACCAGCTGAGTCTAGGGCCCGGGCGCCCAATCGCGGCAAATCCCGCTCGGTCCGGCGGGGATCCGCGGGCGGCGCCAACACCACCGGGAGCGGGTGGTAGCCTCGGACACGTCAACCCTTTAACCCGGCCCCGTGAGGCCAGAAGGGACGTCACACATGCACCGCCACCCGAACGGGACCGGGCGCCCATGAGCGCAAAGGTCCTGGTCGACGCAGAGCACCTGCGTCGCACGGTCTCCCGCATCGCCCACGAGGTCGTCGAGCACCATGTCGGCTCCGACCTGCCACTGGCGGTGGTGGGGATCCACACCAACGGCGCACCGCTCGCCGCGCGCCTGGTCGAGCTGATCGGGGAGTTCACCGGCACCGTGCCGCCGCTCGGCACCATCGACATCGCCCTCTACCGCGACGACGTGGGGGTCGCGGAGGGACAGAAGCCGGCCATGCCGGTGGTCGGGGAGACGGTGCTCGACTTCGACATCAGCCGCCACGCGGTGCTCCTGGTGGACGACGTCCTCTACACGGGACGCACGATCCGCGCGGCGATCGACGTGCTGTTCGACTACGGCCGACCCCCGCTCGTCCAGCTCGCGACCCTCGTCGACCGCGGGCACCGCGAGCTGCCGATCCGGCCGGACTACGTCGGCAAGAACATGCCCACCTCGCGCCACGAGCGCGTGACCGTCCACGTCGCCGAGATCGACGGGGTGGACGAGATCATCCTGGAGGAGGAGACCCGATGAGCCGGCGGTCACTGCTGTCCATGGACGACCTGGGACGCGACGACATCGAGCGCATCCTGGCGAGCGCCCGGCGCTTCACCGAGGTGATGGGCCGCGAGACCAAGAAGGTCCCGACCCTGCGCGGACGCACCGTCATCAACCTCTTCTTCGAGGCCTCGACGCGCACGGCCACCTCCTTCGAGCTGGCGGCCAAGCGGCTCTCGGCGGACGTGATCAACATCAAGGGCTCGGGTTCGAGCGTCGAGAAGGGCGAGAGCCTCAAGGACACGATCCTGACGCTGAACGCCTACGGCCCCGACATCTTCGTCATGCGCCACCGGGGCGTCGGCGCCTGCGCGCTGGCGTCGCGGTTCACCGACGCGGCCATGCTGAACGCCGGCGACGGCAAGCACCAGCACCCCAGCCAGGCGCTGCTCGACCTCTACACCATCGAGCGCGAGGTCGGGCCCATCGACGGGCTGCACGTCGCGATCGTCGGTGACGTGGAGCACTCCCGGGTCGCGCGCAGCGACATCACGGCGCTCACCACGATGGGCGCGCGGGTGACCCTGGTGGGACCGCCCACCCTCATCCCGTGGCGGGCCGAGTCGCTGGGGGTCGAGACCAGCACCGACCTGCGCGACATCGCCGACGCCGACGTCGTCTACGTGCTGCGCATGCAGCACGAGCGCATGGGCGAGGGCGGCTTCGTGCCGTCGCTGCGCGAGTACACGTCGCGCTACGGCGTCACCCACGAGCGGCTGCGACCGGGCCAGCGCGTGATGCACGCGGGACCCATCAACCGCGGCGTCGAGATCTCGGGCGCACTGGCCGACGACCCGGCCACACTCATCGAACGACAGGCGGCGAACGGACTGGTGGTGCGAATGGCGATTCTCTACGACCTCCTTGCGGAGCCCGCTGCGACGGCCTCTCCCATCACGGTTGAGCAGGCGGTGGCGGCATGAGCGTGCGACTGGTCCAGCGCGAGGGCGAGGCGGCCTCGCTCGTCATCACGAACGTGCGGGTGCTCGATCCCGCGGCGGGCATCGATCGCACCGGTGACCTGGTCATCCGCGACGGCGTGATCGGGGGCGACTCCGAGGGCCTCGAGCGGGTGGACGGCACCGGGATGGTCGCGGTGCCCGGGTTCGTCGACCCCCACGTGCACTTCCGCACGCCCGGCCGCGAGGACCTGGAGGACATCGCCACCGGCAGCGCCGCGGCGGCCGCCGGCGGCTTCGTGACCGTGGTGGCCATGCCCAACACCATCCCGCCCACCGACTCGGCGTCCATCGTCGGGTCGCTCCTCGACCGGGCGAGCAGCGACGCGGCGGTGCGCGTGGGGTTCTACGCGGCCATCACCCGCGGCCAGGAGGGCCGGACCCTCACCGAGCAGGGTGAGCTGGCGGACCTGGGGGTCGTGGGCTTCAGCGACGACGGGGTCCCGGTCTCCAACGCCGAGGTGATGCGCCGGGCGCTTCGCTACCAGCAGGTCACCGGCCTGCCCCTCGTGCTGCACGAGGAGGACGCCGACCTGTCGGCCGGCGGGGTCATGCACGAGGGCACCGTCTCGACGAAGCTCGGCCTCAAGGGCATCCCCGGCATCTCGGAGAGCGTGCAGGTCGCACGCGACGCCGAGCTGGCCGCCTACGAGGACGCGCGCATCCACATCTGCCACGTGTCGGCCGCCGAGACCGTCGAGGTCATCCGGCGCGCGAAGGACCGCGGCATCCGGATCACCGCCGAGGTGACCCCGCACCACCTGGTGCTGACCGACGACGCGGTGTCCGACCTGGACGCCGCGCGCCACAAGATGAACCCGCCGCTTCGCGCCGAGGAGGACCGCCAGGCCCTCATCGCGGCGCTCGTGGACGGCACCATCGACTGCATCGCCACCGACCACGCCCCGCACGCGGCCCACGAGAAGGAGCGGACGTTCGAGGAGGCGCCCTTCGGCGTCACCGGCCTCGAGACGGCCTTCGCCGTCTGCAACACGCACCTGGTGAAGACCGGCCTGATGCCGCTGGAGCTCCTCGTGCGGCGGATGAGCGCCGACGCGGCCGCCGTGGTCGACCTGCCGATCCCGACGCTGGCCGACGGTGCCGTGGCCGACGTCGCGCTGATCGACACGGACGCGACCGAGGTGGTGGGGGAGCGCGGGTTCGAGAGCAAGTCCGGCAACTCGTCGTTTTCGGGCGACGAGCTGACGGGACGGGTGAACATGACGATCGCGGGAGGACAGGTGGCATGGCGGCGGACATGAGGCGCAGCGCGGCACTGCTCGATCGGGGGACGACCGGGCTCATCGTGATCGATGTGCAGGAGGGCTTCCGCGAGGTCATCGACGGCTTCGACGACATGGTGCGAAACGTCGGGATCCTGGCGGAGGGGTTCGGCATCCTGGGTCGTCCGGTCCTCGTGTCGGAGCAGTACCCGAAGGGGCTCGGCCACACGGTGGGGGAGGTGGAGGACCACCTGCCCGCGTTCAGTGAGCGCGTCGAGAAGATCCGCTTCTCGGCCTGCGGCGTCGACGCGTTCGATCAGGCGGTGGAGCGAGCCCGGTGCACGAGCTGGGTCGTGTGCGGCCTGGAGACCCACGTCTGCGTCAACCAGACCGTCCACGACCTCCTGGCGGCCGGCTACGAGGTGCACATCGCCGAGGACGCGGTCTCGTCGCGCACCCCGCGCAACCGCGAGGTCGCCATGCGCCGGATGCTGAAGGCGGGCGCCCACTCGACCAGCGCCGAGATGGCCCTGTTCGAGATGCTCGAGGTCGCCGGCACCGACGAGTTCAAGGCGATCTCGAGGCTGGTCCGCTGATGGCCCGAACACGGGGCGTGTCCCGACCCGCATGGGTCGCGCTGGAGGATGGGCTGGTTCTCGAGGCCCGTGCCGTCGCGGCCGACGGCACGGCGCTGGGGGAAATGGTCTTCACGACGGCGATGTCCGGCTACCAGGAGGCGGTCACCGACCCCTCCTACCTCGGCCAGATCCTCTGCTTCGCCGCCCCGATGATCGGCAACTACGGCGCCGGCCCGGGCTTCGACGAGTCGGACCGGGCGTTCACCGAGGCGGTCGTCATGGCCCGGTCCGGCGACAACCCGGGCGCCGCCGGACCGACCGGCTGGAACACCTGGCTCACCGAACGGGGCGTGGTGGCGGTCGACGGGGTCGACACCCGTCGTCTGGTCACCCACCTGCGCGACCACGGCGCCATGCGCGGCGGGGTCAGCACCGAGCTCGAGCCCGACGCCCTCGTCGCCGCGGTGCGCGAGCACCCCACCATGGACGGGCGCGAGCTGGTGAGCGCCGCGTCCGGTCCGCGACGCACCCTCGGCACCGACGGCCCCGTCGTCGCGACCATCGACTGCGGCATGAAGCGCTCGATCGAGGAGCGCATGCTGGCCGCCGGCTGCCGGCTCGAGGTGCTGCCGGCCGGCGCGACCGCCGACGACGTGCTGGCGCTCGACCCCGCGGCGCTCTTCATCTCCAACGGCCCGGGTGACCCCGCGGCCGCCGGCGTCGTCGTGGACGCGGTCGCCGGGGTGCTGGGACGGCTCCCGGTGTTCGGCATCTGCATGGGCCACCAGCTTCTGGCGCGGGCGCTCGGCCTCGAGACCGAGAAGCTGCCGTTCGGCCACCGCGGCGCCAACCACCCGGTGCGCCGCCACGAGGACGACCGGGTCGAGATCACGGTCCAGAACCACGGCTTCGCGGTGTCGGGCGACGCCCTGCCGGACGGGGTGGAGATCACCCGCACGAGCCTCTTCGACGGGTCGGTGGAGGGCATCGCCGCACCGGATCTGCGGGCGTGGTCGGTGCAGTACCACCCCGAGGCGCGTCCCGGTCCCAACGACGCGCGCTACGCGTTTCGCCACTTCGTCGAGAAGGTGGGTTGATGCCCCGCAGGGACGACATCTCCACGATCATGGTCCTGGGCAGCGGCCCGATCGTCATCGGCCAGGCCGGCGAGTTCGACTACTCGGGCACCCAGGCGTGCCAGGCGCTTCGTGACGAGGGCTACCGGGTCGTGCTCATCAACTCCAACCCGGCGACGATCATGACCGACCCGCAGGTCGCCGACCGCACCTACGTCGAACCGCTCGACCCCGACACGGTCGAGGCGGTCATCGCGCGTGAACGCCCCGATGCGCTGCTGCCGACGCTCGGTGGACAGACCGCGCTCAACCTGGCCATGGCCCTCCACGAGCGCGGCACGCTCGAGCGGTACGGCGTCGAGCTGATCGGTGCCCGCGCCGAGGCCATCCGCACCGCGGAGGACCGCGAGGAGTTCAAGCGGGCCATGATCGCCGCGGGGCTCGGGGTGCTGCAGGCCCACACCGTCGAGAGCGTCGACGCGGCGATGTCGGCCGCCGACGACCTGGGCTTCCCGGTCATCCTGCGCCCGGCCTTCACGCTGGGCGGCGAGGGCGGCGGCGTGGCCCACGACGCGGCCGAGCTGCGGGAGCTGGCGGCCATCGCCATCACCGCGAGTCCCATCGGCCAGGTGCTCATCGAGCGGTCGATCGTCGGCTGGGGCGAGTTCGAGCTGGAGGTCGTCCGCGACCGCAACGACAACGCCATCGTCATCTGCTCCATCGAGAACCTGGACGCCATGGGCGTCCACACGGGCGACTCGGTGACCGTCGCGCCGGCCATGACGCTCACCGACCCGGAACTGCAGGAGATGCGCGACGCGGCGATCGCCGTCATCCGCGCGGTGGGTGTGGAGACCGGCGGGTCCAACGTGCAGTTCGCGCTCAACCGCGAGACCGGCGAGCTCGTGGTCATCGAGATGAACCCCCGCGTGTCGCGCAGCTCGGCGCTCGCCTCGAAGGCCACCGGGTTCCCGATCGCCCGCGTCGCCGCCCGCCTGGCGGTGGGCTACACGCTGGACGAGCTTCCCAACGAGATCACCCAGGTCACCCCGGCCAGCTTCGAGCCGTCGCTCGACTACGTCGCGGTCAAGGTGCCGCGCTTCGCGTTCGAGAAGGTGGGCGGCAGCACCGGCATCCTCAGCACCTACATGCAGAGCGTGGGCGAGGTGCTGGCGCTGGGACGGACCTTCGCCGAGGCGTACGGCAAGGCGATGGGCGGGCAGGAGCTGGACGTGCCCTTCCGTCCGCCCGCCGACGTCGCCGAGGCCCTGGACCGGCTGCGCACGCCGCACGCCGACCGCTGGCAGGTGATGGGCTGGGCGGCCGAGCACGGGGCCGACCCGGCCGACATGGCGGCCGCGAGCGGGGTGCACGAGTGGTTCTGCAACGAACTCACCGCACTTGCCGATGAACAAGTCGCGCTGACCGGCAGGCCGCTGGACGAGCTGGACGCCGGTGAGCTCCTGGCCGCCCGGCGGGCGGGGCTCATGGACGGCGACATCGCCCGCGCCACCGGCTCGGACGAGCTCGCGGTGTGGCGCGCGCGCGAGGCGCTGGACGTGCGTCCCACGTTCCACTCGGTCGACACCTGCGCCGGGGAGTTCCGCGCGCGCACGCCCTACTACTACGCCGGGTTCGCGACCGCCGGAGAGCCTGCGCCCGGTGACACCGGCTCGTCGATCATCGTGCTGGGCTCCGGGCCCAACCGCATCGGCCAGGGTGTCGAGTTCGACTACTGCTGCGTCCACGCCGTGCTCGCCGCACGCGAGCTGGGGCACGCCGCCGTCATGGTCAACTGCAACCCCGAGACGGTCTCGACCGACCACGGGGTGAGCGACCGCCTCTACATGGAGCCGCTCACGCTGGGGAGCGTCCTCGACATCTGCATGCGCGAGCGGCCGCTCGGCGTGATCACGCAGCTGGGCGGACAGACGCCCCTGCGTCTCGCCCGGGGGCTCGAGGCAGCGGGCGTGCCACTGCTCGGGACCTCCGCCGAGTCGATCGAGCTCGCCGAGGACCGGGAGCGGTTCGCCGACCTGGCCACGTCCATCGGGCTGGTGGCCCCGCCGTGGGCGATCGCGCACTCCGAGGACGAGACGCTCGCCGCGGCCCGCGAGGTGGGCTTCCCGGTCCTGGTGCGCCCGTCGTTCGTCCTGGGCGGACGGGCCATGGCGGTCATCTTCTCCGAGGACGAGCTGCGCGCGTACCTCGACACCGAGCGGCCACGCTGGCCGGTCCTCGTCGACAGCTTCCTGGAGGACGCCGTCGAGCTCGACGTCGACGCCCTGGGCGACGGTGAGGACTGTCACATCGGGGCGGTGCTCGAGCACGTGGAGGCCGCGGGCGTGCACTCCGGCGACTCGGCGTGCGTCATCCCGCCGCAGGAGGTGGGTCCGGGCGTGGTCTCCGAGATCGAGGAGCGCACCCGTGAGCTCGTGGTGGCGCTGGGCGTCGTGGGGCTCGTGAACGTGCAGTACGCCCACCAGGACGGCACGCTCTACATCATCGAGGCCAACCCGCGCGCGTCGCGCACCGTGCCGTTCGTGGCCAAGGCGACCGGCGTGCCGCTCGTGCGCCACGCGGTCGACCTGATGCTGGGCGCGAAGCTCCGCGATCTCGATCTGCCGGAGCCCGGGCGGGCGCGGCACGTGGCGGTGAAGGAGGCCGTGCTGCCGTGGGCGCGGTTCCCGTCTGCCGATCCGCAGCTGGGGCCCGAGATGCGCGCCACCGGCGAGGTCATGGGCATCGGCCGAAACTTCGCCGAGGCCTACGCCAAGGCCCAGGCCGGCGCGGGCGCGCCGCTGCCGCGCACCGGGACGGTCGCGCTGTCGGCGGCACCCATGGACAAGCCGCGGGTGGTGGCCATCGCCGGTCGCCTCGCGCGGGCCGGGTTCGACCTGGTGGCCACCGAGGGGACCGCCGGGGCGATCCGCGCGGCGGGTCTCGAGGTGCGGACGGTGGGGAAGATCTCGGGGTCCGGGGACGACATCCCCAGCCTCATCGCCGACGGTGTCGTCGACCTCGTCGTCAACACCCCGACGGGTCGCACCGCACAGGGCGACGGCGCCATGATCCGGCGCGCGGCGGTGGCGGCGGGCATCCCGTACGTGACGACGATGGAGGCCGCGGAGGCCGCCGCCGCGGCGGTCCGCTCGGACCGTCTGCACCCCGTCGCGCTGCAGGATCTGCACACGCCGACCGGCGGTCGAGACCATCGATCGACCTCAAGTTGAGGTTGATCAGATGCTCGGATGTCAAATGAGCGTTTTCCCTGCGTTCTGCGAAGAAATCACCCGCAAATTGGGGCCATTCAGGCTTACCAATCGCGGCCGAAACAGACATGATCCCCGCCGATGGTCACTACGTTGAAAGCACCCAACCAGGCTCCGGAGCGGTCACTCGACCAGCGCATGGAGGCCCTCCGCCGCGCGAACGAGATCCGCTCCGCACGAGCGCAACTCAAGCGGGACCTGAAGGCCGGTACCGTCAACATGCGTGACATCATCGCCGACCCGCCCGACTACGTGCTGACCGCGAAGGTCTATGACATGCTCCTTGCCGTGCCGAAATACGGCAAGGTCAAGGCCACGCGGTTCATCACGCATTGCCGGATCTCTCAGGGCAAGACCGTCGGGGGGTTGTCGGAACGTCAACGCAACGAGCTCGTCGACCTTCTGAGCCGATAGGCGCTCAGGCTCGCGTCCTCGTCATCTCAGGGCCATCGGGGGCGGGGAAGGGCACGCTCATCGAGCGGGTTCTTCCCCGGTTCCCGAACCTCGTGGTCGCGGTGTCCGCCACCACGAGGGCCATGCGTCCGGGGGAGCGTGACGGTGTCGACTACCACTTCCTGAGTCCGGCGGAGTTCGACCGGAAGGTCGCCGAGGGCGACTTCCTGGAGCACGTCGAGTACGCCGGCAACCGGTACGGCACGCTGCGCAGCGAGGTGCGGCGACGGCTCGACGCGGGCGAGTCGGTCATCGTCGAGATCGAGCTGGAGGGCGCACGCGCCATCCGCACGATGCTGCCGGAGGCGGTCACCGTCTTCATCGCCCCGCCCTCGGTGGACGAGCTGGCCCGGCGGCTGGAGGCCCGACGCACCGACACGGCGGTCGAGATCGCCACGCGCCTGGCCGTGGGCGAGCGCGAGCTGGCGGCGATCGAGGAGTTCGACCACCGGGTGGTCAACCTGGAGATCGACCGGGCGGTGGACGACCTGGCACGGATCATCGGCGAGGCGACGGGGGTCCCCGCATGACGACGGTCGTCCTGGGCGTCACTGGCGGCGTGGCCGCCTACCGCGCCATCGACATCACCCGCACGCTCGTCCACGGCGGACACCGCGTCCACGTGGTCATGACCCGGGCCGCCGAGCGCTTCGTCGGGGCCGCGTCGTTCGCCGCGCTCTCCGGAAACCCGGTGGGCCAGCGGGTGATGGGGCCCGCACAGCTTCCCGATTACGTCCACCTGGACCTGGGGCGCGCGGCCGACGTCTTCCTCATCGCGCCGGCGACGGCCCACACCCTGGCGCGCATGGCCCACGGCTTCGCGGACGATCTCCTCACCGCGGCGGTGCTCGCCTACGACGGGCCGGTGGTCGTCGCTCCGGCGATGAACACGCGCATGTGGGAGCACCCCGCCACGCGGGCCAACCTCGCGACGCTGCGCGAGCGGGGGATCGTCGTCGTCGACCCCCTCGAGGGGCTCCTTGCCGACGGCGACGTCGGGGCCGGGCGGCTGGCCGACACCGCCGACATCGTCGCGACCGCCCTCGCCGTGGCCCGCGGCGGCGGTGCCGGCGGCCCGCTGGCCGGGCGCCGGGTGCTCGTGACCGCCGGCGGCACGCGCGAGCCGATCGACGCGGTGCGGTTCGTCGGCAACCGTTCGAGCGGGCGGATGGGGATGGCGGTCGCCCGGGCCGCGCGTCGGCGGGGCGCCGAGGTCACGGTCATCGCGGCCAACGTCGACCTTCCCCGCGACCCCGGCATCCGGTACGTCGACGTGGAGCGCGCCGACCAGCTCCTCGACGCCACGCGCGCCGCGTTCGCCGCGTGCGACGTGCTCGTCATGGCGGCCGCCGTCGCCGACTACCGGCCGGCCGGCGCGGTGGCGGGCAAGATCGACAAGTCGGCCCAGGACACCCTCGACATCCGGATGGAGCCGACGGTCGACATCCTCACCACGCTGGCCGACGAACGGTCGGGACAGCTGGTGGTGGGCTTCGCCGCCGAGCACGGCGAGGCCGGCCTGGCCCGGGCACGCGCGAAACGGGTGCGCAAGCGCCTCGACATGATCGTGCACAACGACGTCTCGCAGCCGGGCATCGGATTCGAGGGTGACCGCAACGCGGTCACGATCATCGGACCCGACGACGCCGAGACGCACGTGGGACCGGCATCCAAGGATGTCTGCGCCGACGCGATCGTCGATGCGGTGATCGGCGCGCTCGACGGTGAAGGTTCGCCGAAGAGCGACTGAGCGCGCCCGGTCGCGTCGGTGCGACCCAGAGCGCCTGATACCGTGGCGCGCGTGGATCGCCCGCTTCATGCCGTCGAGGCCCCGCCCGTCGTCGCCACCCGACCGGACCAGATCACCGAGGCGGCGCGTCTGGCCGCCGACCTCGTCGCGGCGCTGGCGGGATCGGTGCGCGCCCCGCGCGACACGCTCGCATCCGCCGTCGCCTGCCTGCTCGCGGGCGGGCACCTGCTGATCGAGGATGTTCCCGGCGTCGGCAAGACGGTGCTCGCGAAGAGCCTCGCCCGTGCGTCCGGCTGCGACTACGCGCGGCTGCAGTGCACCGCGGACCTGCTGCCGTCGGACGTCACCGGTGTCCACATCTACGACCAGCGCGCCCAGCGGTTCGAGTTCCGCGCCGGACCGGTGTTCAGCAACATCCTCCTGGCCGACGAGATCAACCGCGCGAGCCCCAAGACGCAGTCGGCGCTGCTCGAGTCGATGGAGGAGCAGCAGGTCACCGTCGACGGTCACACCCGCGACCTGCCGCGGCCGTTCATGGTCGTCGCCACGATGAACCCGGTGGAGTACGAGGGCACCTTCTCGCTGCCCGAGGCCCAGCTCGACCGCTTCGCCGTGCGGCTCGAGATCGGGTACCCGCCGGTCGACCAGGAGACCTCCATGCTCCTCGAGCTGGCCGCCAAGGACCCGGTGGCCGAGGTCCCGACGGTGGCCGACGCGGACAGCCTCCGCGCCGCCATCGAGGCCACCGAACAGGTGCACGTCGACCCGTCGATCGCACGCTACGTCGTCGAGGTGGTCGCCGCCACCAGGACCGACCGGCGCCTGCTCCTGGGCGCGAGCCCGCGCGCGGCGCTGACGCTGCTTCGCGTCGCCAAGGCCACCGCCCTCATCGCCGGCCAGCCCTTCGTCGTGCCCGAACACGTGAAGCACGTGGCGTCCATGGTGCTGTCGCACCGCCTCGTGCTGGGGCCGGACGCCCGCATGAGCGGCACCACGGGCGCGCAGATCGTCGCCGAGGCACTCCATGCGGTCCCAACCCCGGGGTACTGACCGGCCGACCGCCCCGCGGCAGCCGAAGCGCCGGCGCAGGCGCCTTCATGTGCGTGCGCTCGGAATCGGCCTCCTTGGGGTCATCGCCATCATCGCCGGCCTCGGTTTCGGGACCCCGGGCCTTCGGACGGTCGGTCTGGGACTCGTGGCACTCGGCCTGGGGGCGATCCTGATGGTCGAGCTGGTGGCCCGCGGCGTGCGGGTCACCCGCAGCGTGGACCGCGACATCCTGCACGCCGGCGAGCCGCTCGCGCTCACCATGCGGCTCTCCGGTCCGGCGGTCGGAACCGGGCTCCTGCACCTGCTGGACTGGAACCTCCTGAGCGGGTTGCCGCGCGGCACGGTTGAGCGGCGCGGTCGCACCTCGCGCACCCCGGGAGGACTCACCCAGTCGATGACCGCGGCCGCGCTCCCTCGCGGAAGTCATCGCCTCGGTCTGCCGGCGGTCGCCCTGGGCGACGCGTTCGGCCTCGTGCGGGTGCGTCGCGCGACCCGCGCCCAGCAGTCGGTGCTCGTTCTGCCGCGCGTGGTGCCGGTGAGGGCGCCGTTCTGGGAGGGCCGCGGGGCCCGCCGTCCGGGCGACACCGCCGGCGCGATCCGCGGGCGGTTCGAGCTCGACGGGGTGCGCGACTACGAGCCGGGCGACCCGCTCTCGCTCATCCACTGGGGGCAGACCGCCCGTCGCGGCACGCTCCAGACGAAGGAGCTTCACGGCGAGGCGGGGCACTTCGGCGGCATCGTCCTGGTGCTCGACACCATGCGGGGCGCCGACGCCGCCGACGTCGAGGTGGCGGTGTCCGCCGCGGCGAGCCTCGCCGAAGCATGCGTCGCGCGGGGGTCACCGGTGGGGCTGCAGCATCGTGGCCGGCCGCCGGTCGACGTCCCCCCGGACCTGGACGCCGCCGTCGTCGTCCGCACGCTTGCGACCGTCGAAGCCGACGGGGACGAGCCGATCTCGCAGGCGGTGCGCGCCGCGTCGCGCGACAGCGACGGCTCGCATCTGGTCGTCGCTGTCGCCGCGCAGCCGGATCGCGCGCTCGGGCCGACGATCACGCAGCTGGCCGGCACCGGCACCGCGGTGGCGGTCGTGCTGGTGGGCGCGGCATGTGCCGACGCGGGTGACCTGCGCGCCCGCCGCATCAACGTGGCCGAGGTCACCGAGATGGCGGGCCTCGAGGACGCACTCAACAGCCAGGGGGGTGCGCGTGCCAGGCGGCACTAGGGCAGCGAACGCTCCACGTGCCGCCCGCGCCCGCGCAGTCGATGCGCGTACGGCAGGACAGCGGCGCGCCGCGACCGTGCGGGCGGCCCTGGCCGCCCTGCTCCTCGCGGGGCTGACCGTCTGGGCCTGGCGGGGCCTGTGGGTCGAGGCCCCCACCGGCCGGCTCGTGCTGGTCGCGTTCCTCGGTGCGGTGCCCGCCGTCACCATCACCATCGACCGCGGCGTGCGGGCGCGCGTCGGCCTCGTGGTCTCGTGGATCCTCGCCGCCGTCATGGTGCTCGGCCTCGCGACGGATGTGAGCATCCAATCCCTGCTGCGGCTGCGCGGGTCGGCGTGGGACGCGGTGGTCGACCTCATCGACCAGGGGTTCTCGGCGGCCGCGACGATCACCATCCCGCTCGCGGGCGACGAGATCCGTTCCACGACCGCGCTCCTTCTCATCGTCATCGCCACCACCGTGTCGGCCGTCGTGGCGCTCGTGTTCGCCGCCCGGCGCCCGCTCCCGGCGGTGCTCGGCGCGATCGTCGCCATCGCCTACCGCTGGACCCTCGTCCCGCCCGAGCGGCCGCATGTCGAGGCGCTCGTGGTGGTGGCGGTGGCACTCCTGGTGATCGCACTCGTGCGGGGTGGGCGCCGTCCCGGCTCCCATCCGGTCCGCACGGCCGTCACCGGCGCGGCGGTCGTGGGCGTGGCGGCGCTCGGCGGCCTGGGGATGTGGGGATCGGGTGCGTGGTGGGACTGGCAGAACTGGTCGTGGGGCCGCGACGATCCGCAGACGACCGTGCTGTCGACCGCGCAGAGCTACGGTCCGCTGCGCTACGGGGATGAGCCGGTCGAGGTGATGCGGGTGCGCACCCCCCGGGTCGCATCGCTGCGGGCGGTCACGCTCACACGCTTCGACGGCCTCAGCTTCGTCGAGGACATGGAGCCGCTTCGTCGCAGCATGCGCGTGGACGGCGGCCAGGCGAACGTGTACGCGAACTTCGGGGCCACGCGCGATGCCGGTGAGGAGGTCCAGCAGCAGATCCACCTGACCGGCACCCGCACACCGTGGCTCTACACCGCCGGCAACACCCGGGCGGTCGCCGGGCTCGACGGCCGCGAGGCGCGACTCTTCACCGACGGCAGCATCAAGGTGGCACCGGAGATGGAGCGCGGATCGAGCTACCGGTTCGCGTCGACGTTCGTCGACCCCGGCCCGCAGGCGCTGCTGCAGTCCGGTCCGTACGAACCGGCGGACGTCGATGACGACCTGCTGCAGATCGATCCGGGGCGGGGCCTGCCGACGGTGGACGTGCCGCTGTTCGGATCCGGCGGTGTCGCACCGGACCCGGAGGCGTTCGGCGACTACGCCGAGGTGTACCGGCTCTCCCGGCGGATCGTCGGCGACTCCAAGACCCCCTACGAGGCCGTCAACCGGATCGAGCGCTACCTGCGCGCCGCGCCGTTCACCTACGACACCGAGGTCGAACGGCCGGTCGGCCGTCCGGACCTCGCGGTGTTCCTCCTCGAGACCCGCCGCGGCTACTGCCAGCAGTTCGCCGGCGCGATGGGCCTCATGCTGCGGATGAACGGCATCCCGACCCGCGTGGCGGTCGGCTTCAACGTGCCGTCCGGCCGGTACGACGCGGTGACCAGAACGTTCCAGGTGGTCGACCGCGACGCGCACTCGTGGGTGGAGGTCGCCTTCCCGGGCTACGGGTGGCTGCCCTTCGATCCGACCCCCAGCCGGTACGCGTCCAACAGCGCCTCGGTCTCGGCGCCCGACTACGCGCCGCCCGCGGTGCTGGACGACCCCACTGTCGACCTGGCGCCCGCCCCCGTCGATCCGGCACCGCAGACGCCGGTCCCGATCCCGGCGCCCACCCCGGACCCGGCCCCGGCTCCGGAGACGACGACCGACGGCACCGACCGGACGCTCGTCGGGGTCCTCATCGGCCTTCCGGTCCTGCTCCTGATCTCGCCGCTCGCCGTCAAGTCGGTGCGCCGCCGGTTGCGCAGGCGCGGCGACGGGCGGGCACAGGTGCTGGGTGCGGTGCGTGAGCTCGAGTCGCTCATGACCGACCTGGGACGCCCGCCGGACCCGGCCGCCAGCGGTCGCGAGCGAAGCGCGGTCGCCCGGCGCGACCTGGGCATCGATGCCGAGCGCATCTACCGGCTGGCGGGCGCCGCCAGGTTCGGCGTCGACCAGCCCGGGTCGCGTGCAGCGCGCGAGGCGTGGGACGACGTGCGCCGCGCCCGGCGGGGCCTGCCGCTTCGCACCCGACTGGCCGCCGACCTGCGACCGGCATCGCTTCGCCGCCCTCGCCGGTGACCGTCCGTCCCGTCGCGCTACCCTGAGTCCGATGGACCACGGCTTCGAGGCATACGAGTGCTACCGGCGCGGCCACAGGCTGCTCGACGCCGGTGATGCGCATGCGGCGTCGGTCGCCCTCGAGCGCGCCAAGCGGCTGGAGCCCGAGAGCACGTCGATCCGCGAGGCGCTCGGTCGCGCCTATCTGGCGATGCGGCGCGACCGGCAGGCCGCCGACGAGTTCGCCGCCATCATCGACCGGCGGCCGACCGACCACTACGCGCACTACGGACTGGGACGCGCGATGGACCGCCTGGGCGACCGGGCCGCGGCGTTTCGCCACTACCGGCTGGCGGGTCACTTCGGGTCACCCCTCATCAGGTAACCGGTCACCGATGGCGTCGGTCGCGCGGGTGGGGTAGGCTTCCTCCAATTAGCACACGATACGTGTGTAAAACAGAGGGGGTGCCGGTGGCGGGTGACGATGTCGTCGATGCGCTCACCGCGACGAACGACGTCCTCGTCAGGAGTCTGCGGGAGCTGGGGAAGGCCGGTCGTCCGGACGCCGCCAGCCGCCTGGCAGCCGCCGCCTGGCGGGCGCTGCGCGACGTGAGCCCGCGCGAGGCCGAGCGCCTCAACGGCACGCTGCACTACCTGGCGCGACTCCCGCAGGAGGCCGACGCGCCGCCGATCGGATCGTCCCGGCATCCGGCGAGCACGGACGGGGCATGAGCCGCGTCGCGGGACCCCGCACGAAACGCAAAACGACACCTCGGAGGTGGACAATGAGCGAGAACGTCATCGTCGACACACGGGAGCCCGGTGGCAGCTGCGCCGAGCTGACCAACCGGGCGTTCGACGCCCTGTCCGCCGGCGGGCACTTCACGCTGGTGGCCGACCACGACCCCACGCCGCTTCGCTACATGCTCGACGCCGAGCGTCCGGGGCAGGCGCGGTGGACCCCCGTCCAGGAGGGGCCGGAGCTCTGGCGGGTCGAGGTGGGGCGAGCCGAGTGAGCCGCCGCTGAACGACCGGGGACCGCGACCCGCATCCGCGCCGGTCGTCCCCGTCGGTCAGCCGCCCTCCGGCAGCGGGTCCTCCGGCGGACGCAGCGAGATGTGGTCCGGGATGTCGAACCCGGTGCGGGCCATCCCCTCGTACACCGCGTCCACCAGCTGGATCGCACCGCCCAGGAGGGGGTCGAGCATCGCCGCGTCCACGCGGTCGGTCGGGATGTAGGCGCCGATGTGGATGTCGCCCAGCTCGTCCACGGCGAACCGCCAGTCGCGGGCGTCCAGGTTCTTGTGCAGCAGCCGGGCGTAGACCTCCAGGTGCAGGCGGTCCGGCCGGCGCATGATGAACGCGCGCATGGCGAGCGCCCGCTCCGTGCGACGCAGCTGCAGGACGAACGAGCCGCGGGCGTCGGAGGGCAGGCGCACGGCGAGGCCGCCGCCGGGGATGGCGACGGGCTCGAGGTCGAGCGCGGTCAGGGCCTCTCGGATCTCGTCGCTCACGGTCCGCACCCTACGCCCGTCCGAGAACGGGCGCCGAGTGTGCGTTTGCGGGGGCCCGTGCGCCCGCGGTGATGGTCGTTCGGGGACCGTTCGCGGGGAACGAGGGCGGCGATCCGAACCCTGCGTGGAGCGGGTGGACGCTCGTGGTCCGTCCGGGCCGGTGTGCCGCACCCGACGAGGTGCCGGGAAGCGCCGCGCTTCGCTGACCCGGCCGGGGTCCGGGTGGACCGTTGGCCCCTGCGCGGTGGAGGCGTCGGTCCACGTAGCCTTGCCGCATGCGCGTGGTCCTGCAGCGGGTGACGTCCGCGAGCGTCCTGGTCGACGGCGAGGTCGTGGGACGGATCGGGCCCGGGCTCGTGGCCCTGGTCGGGGTCGCGTCCGGTGACACCGGCGATGTGGCCGACGCCCTCGCCCGCAAGAGCGTGATGATGCGCCTGTTCGAGGCCGACGGCGCCCACCGCAGCCTGGTGGACGTGGGTGGGGAGATGCTGGTCGTCAGCCAGTTCACGCTGCTCGCCGACACCCGCAGGGGGCATCGGCCGTCGTGGTCAGGTGCGGCGCCGCCCGAGGTGGCCGAGCCGCTCGTGGCGCGCTTCGGCGCGGCCTGCTCCCTGGCGGGCGTTCGGGTGGCGACGGGACGCTTCGGCGCCCACATGGTGCTCCAGCTCGTCAACGACGGGCCGGTCACGATCGTGCTGGACCGCGCCCCGTCCGGCTGACCCCGCCTCGGCGCGCCCATCGGACGCGTGCTAAGGTGCCCGTCTGGCTTTCAGCCATTGCTGAGCGGGACCGGAAGTGGGTGCGAGCCCACTTTTTTGTTGCCTGAAAGGGGATCTGACGGGGACTGTGGTGGCACGCACCAGGGTGGAGCACGATGTCGAGCGGACGCTCGCAGCAACCCTGCCGGAGGTGGACCTGCGCGAGGTGCGGGTGGTCGGCAGGGGCGGCGAGGAGATGCTCGTGGTCGTCATCGACCATCCGGACGGGGTCACGCACGACCTGTGCGCCCGGGTCACCCTCGAGCTCGACCGCGCAGGGCTCCGTGATCGCTACGGTATCGAGGTGTCGTCGCCGGGTCCGGAGCCACCGCTTCGGACGGTGGAGCATTACCGGGCGTCCATGGGACTGCGGATCGCCCTGAAGGTCGCGTCCGCCGAGAGCGTGCGAGCGCGCAACGTCACCGGCACCGTCAGCGCCGTGGACGAGGACGGCATCGAGTTGGAGGGCGAGCAGGGGCCCCGACGGATCGGATGGAACGAGATCCGCCGTGGGCGCGTGATCGGAAGGAGCGAAGGGTGAACAGGGAAATTCTGGACGCGGTCAAGGCGATCGAGCGGGAGAAGGGCATCAGCGCCGAGACGCTCCTGCTCGCGCTCGAGGACGCCCTCCTGGCCGCGTACAAGAAGACCCCGGACGCGGCGGAGTTCGCCCGGGTGGTGATCGACCGCGAGGACGGCGAGATGCACGTTCTGCAGCTCGTGCTGGAGGAGGACGAGGAGCCGCGCGTCCTGCCGCAGGAGGAGCCCGAGTGGGGTGAGGACGGTCCGCCCGAGGACTACGAGCCGCCGGCGCCCGAGATCGACTGGAGCGCCTACGACGAGGACGAGCTGGACGAGGTCGACGTCGCCACCGACAACTTCGGCCGCATCGCCGCGCAGACCGCCAAGCAGGTGGTCATGCAGCGCATCCGCGAGGCCGAGCGCGAGATGATGTACGACGAGTACGTCGACCGCGTCGGCGAGATCGTCACCGGCATCATCCAGCAGTCGGACTCCCGCTACACGCTGGTCGACCTGGGCAGGGTGGAGGCCCTCCTGCCCGAGAGCGAGCAGGTCCACGGCGAGCGCTACGACCACGGCGGCCGGCTGAAGGCCGTCATCGTCGACGTGCGCCACTCGACGAAGGGCCCGCAGGTCATCGTGAGCCGCCGCAGCGACGAGCTCATCAAGCGGCTGTTCGAGCTCGAGGTCCCCGAGATGGCGGACGGCCTGGTCGAGATCCGCGCCGTCGCGCGCGAGGCCGGCTGGCGGTCCAAGATCGCGGTGGTGAGCAAGGTCCAGGGCGTCGACCCGGTGGGCGCGTGCGTCGGTCCGCGCGGATCCCGCGTGCGCATGGTCGTGAGCGAGCTGCGCGGCGAGAAGATCGACATCATCCCGCACAACGACGAGCCCGCGCGCTTCGTGGCCAAGGCGCTGTCGCCCGCACGCGTGCGCGAGGTGCTGGTGGACGACGAGAACCGTCAGGCCACCGTCGTCGTGCCCGACGATCAGCTGTCCTTGGCGATCGGCAAGGAGGGCATGAACGCCCGTCTGGCCGCCCGCCTCACCGGATGGCGGATCGACATCAAGAGCGAGTCGACGTTCGCCCTCGAGGAGTCCAAGTCGACGTTCGACGGCGACGGCGACGGCGAGCTGGTGCGCTGCGCGGCCCTGCTGCGAAACGGCAAGCGCTGCGTCAACGCCGCCCTGCCGGGCACCCGCTACTGCAGCCTGCCGGCGCACGCCCGCCTGGCGGAGGTCGAGGCCTCCGGCGAGACGGTCGGGCCGGACGAGGCCGTGGCGATCGAGACCGAGGCGCCCGCCGCCGAGGCCGCACCCGCCGCCGAGACCGAGGCTCCTGCCGGCGAGGCGGAGGCACCCGCCGCTGAGGCGGAGGCAGCACCCGCTGCCGAGACGGGCGCGGATGCGACCGACGGCACCGAGACGGCGTCCACCGCCGAGACGGCCGGTGAGCCGGTCGAGGCGGCGGTGACGGCCGACGAGACGCCCGACGCACCGGCGGAGCCGGCGCCGACCGGCGACGAGGGGGAGCAGTCGTAGACCGGAGAGGCATCGACACATGCGTACGCGGCATGTCCCCGTCCGCCGCTGCCTGGGATGCGGGCGCACCACCGCCAAGGCGGACCTCGTGCGGTTCGTCGCAGCGCCGGCGGAGGGCGAGCGTGTTCTCACACGCGACGTTCGGGGTACGTTGCCGGGGAGGGGACTCTACGTCTGCCCCACTCGGGCATGCTTGGAGGCCGCCATTCGGCGGCGTGCGTTTCAACGGGGCGCCAGGCTCCGAGGAGAGTCGCTCAGGATCGACGACGACCTGGCCAGTGAGTTTGACGGTTGAGGGGTGGGGATGGACCTGACTGAGAAGCGTCGAGTACACAAGATCGCACGGGACGAGGGACTCCCGAGCAGCCTCGTGCTGCAACGGCTGCAACGTGCCGGACTGCCGGTCAAGACCGCGTCATCGACGGTGATCGTCGGTGAGGCGATGCACGTCCTGAACCCCAAGCGCTACCCGCGTCCGGAGTCCATGGACGCCACCATCGCCGCGGCCGAGGCGGCCAAGGCCCCCAAGGAGAAGCCGAAGGAGGCCGAGGAGCCCAAGCCGAAGCCCCGCCGCGCCCGCCGCAGGGCCAAGCCGCCGGTGGACGCCGAGGCGCCCGCCGAGGCTCCGGCCGCCGATGCCGCACCCGCGCAGGCGCCGGCCGAGGCACCCGCCCCGGTCACCGAGGCACCGACTCCGGTCGCCGAGGCGCCCGCCGAGGCTCCGGCCGCCGATGCCGCACCCGCGCAGGCGCCGGCCGAGGCACCTGCCCCGGTCACCGAGGCACCGGCTCCCGTCGCCGAGGCGCCGGCCGAGGCACCCGCGGCGCCCGCCGCCGAGGCACCGGCCGCGCCCGCGGAGGCCGCGCCCGTCGAGGCTCCCGCTGCCGAGGCTCCGGCCGCTCCCGCCGCTGAGGCACCGGCTCCGGCTGCCGAGGCACCCGCTCCGGCCACCGATGCCCCGGCGGCCGCCGAGGCTCCCGCGGCCCCCGCCGCCGAGACCCCCGCAGCGCCCGCCGGCGAGGCACCCGCGGCCGAAGCCGCCGCCCCCGAGGCGACCACCAAGAGCGGACGCCGCAAGGTCGTTCCGCCCGCACCCCCGGCACCCCGCCCGCCGCTTCGCCGCGCCGAGCCGCCCGCACCGCGGCCGCCGCTTCGCCGCGCCGCCGACGAGCCGGCCTCCACCGGCACCGGTGGTGGCGGTGCCGGTGGATTCTCGCGCCCCGGCGAGCGCCGCGGTCCCGGCGGGGACGGCCCCGGCCGGCCCGGCCCCGGTGGCAGGCGCCGCCGCGTGGTCATCGACGCGCAGGCCAGCCGTCGCGGTCCCAACCAGCAGGGCAGGGACCGGCGCGGAGGTCGCAAGCACAAGCAGGAGGAGAAGGAACCGGCGGTCACGATCCCGCCGTCCGAGATGCCGCCCGTCGACATCCGTTCGGGCGCGACCGTGAAGGACATGTCCGAGGCCCTCGGCGTGCCCGCCACCCGCATCATCACGACCCTCATGGCCATCGGTGAGATGGCCACCATCACCCAGTCGCTGTCAGACGACGAGATCGAGCTCGTCGCCGGGGAGCTCGAGCGCAAGGTCGTCATCGTCCACGCCGAGGAGGAGGACGAGTTCGCGACCCACGAGGAGGACGCGCCGGAGGCACTCCGCGCCCGGGCCCCGGTGGTGACCGTGATGGGACACGTCGACCACGGAAAGACGTCGCTGCTGGACGCCATCCGCCACGCGGAGGTCGTCGCCGGGGAGGCCGGCGGCATCACCCAGCACATCGGCGCCTACCAGGTGCACCACGGTGACCGGGACATCACGTTCCTCGACACCCCGGGCCACGAGGCGTTCACCGCCATGCGCGCCCGCGGTGCCAAGATCACCGACGTCGCGGTCATCGTCGTGGCCGCCGACGACGGCGTCATGCCGACCACCCTCGAGGCGATCGACCACGCCAGGGCGGCCGAGGTGCCGTTCATGATCGCCATCAACAAGGTGGACAAGGAGGAGGCCAACCCCGACCGCGTGCGCCAGGAGATGTCCCAGCACGAGATCATCCCCACCTCATGGGGCGGCGAGCACGAGTTCGTCGAGGTCTCGGCCAAGCAACAGATGGGGCTCGACAGCCTGCTGGACACCGTGCTCCTGATCGCCGACGTCGACGCGACGCCGCAGGCCAACCCGGACGCCCCCGCATCGGGAAGCGTCATCGAATCGCGCCTGGACCCGGGTCGCGGTCCCGTCTGCACCCTCCTGGTGCAGCGCGGCACGCTCCACGTGGGCGACGTGCTGCTCGTGGGACAGACCTTCGGCCGCGTGCGCGCCATGATCGACCACACCGGCGAGTCCATCGAGTCCGCGGGCCCCTCGGTCCCGGTCGAGGTGCTCGGCATGAACGGCGTGCCGGAGGCCGGTGAGCGCTTCCGCTTCATCGAGAACGAGCGCGTGGCCCGTCAGCTGGCCGGACAGCGCTCCAGCCGCCTGCGCGCGGAGGAGCTCGCCAACCGCCGCCCGGTCTCCCTGGAGGACCTCTTCGCCCGCGTGCAGGAGGGGCTCAAGGAGCTCAACATCGTCATCAAGGCCGACGTGCACGGTTCGGTGGAGGCCCTGCGCGACGCCCTGGAGAGCCTGGAGCAGACCGAGGTGCGGCTGCGGGTCATCCACACCGGCGTCGGTGCGGTCACCGAGTCCGACGTCAACCTGGCGGCGGCCTCCGAGGCCATCGTCATCGCGTTCAACGTGCGCCCGCGGCCCGAGGCCCGCGCGCTCGCCGAGCGCGAGGGCGTCGACGTGCGGACCTACCGCGTCATCTACCGTGCCATCGAGGATGTCCGCGACGCGCTCATCGGCATGCTCAGTCCCGAGATCGTCGAGACCGCGCTCGGCAGCCTGGAGGTCCGCACGACCTTCCGCGCCTCGCGCATCGGAACGATCGCCGGTTGCTACGTCACCGACGGCCTCATCCGCCGCAACTCGAACATCCGTCTGGTCCGCGACGGCACCGTGGTGCACGAGGGCAAGATCGCCTCGCTGCGTCGCTTCGACGACGACGCCCGCGAGGTGAGCCAGGGCTTCGAGTGCGGTGTCGTGATCGACGGCTACAACGACGTCAAGGAGGGGGATGTCATCGAGGCCTTCGAGCTGACCGAGGTGGCGCGCACCGAGCAGGTGTCGGCGGAGGCCGACGCGACCGCCTGACCGGGCCACCATGAGCGAGGGGTTCGTGGGCATCATGACCGCCGACCTTCACCTGGCGATGAGCGAGTCGCTGAAGGACAAGCGCAGCGCCCTCATGCGGCTGAAGGCCCAGCTGGTGCGGGCCACCGGCTGTTCGGTGGCCGAGACCGGCGACCACGACCTGCGCCGCCGCGCGCGGCTGACGATCGCCGTCGTGGCCCGGGACGGCGCCGGGGCACAGCGGCTGGTGGACGAGGCCGCCCGCGTCCTCGAACGCGGGCCGTTCGAGCCGCTCGCCGTCGACGCGAGCCTGCACAGCGCCGACGAGCTCGTCGACCGGATGGCCGGCTGATGGCGCGCGGGGGCGGCCGCAGCCGCAGGATCAACGAGGCGCTTCGCGAGGTGATCGCCGAGACCATCCAGCGCGACCTGTCCGACCCGCGGCTGGCGATGGTCACCATCATGGGTGTGCGCGCCACCGAGGACATGACCGAGGCCACCGTCTTTTGGACCGTGCTCGACCCGAGCCGGCGCGACGACGCGGCGGCCGCGCTCGCGTCGGCCACCGGCGTGCTCCAGGGCCGGGTGGGCCGTGAGCTGCGCGCCCGCCACACCCCGCACCTGCGCTTCGTCCACGACGACCACCAGGAGAACGCCGAGCGCCTCACGCGGCTCATCGACGAGGTGTCGGCCGACCTGCCACCCGAGGAGCCGGGATGAGCGGCCGGGACAGTGATCTGACCGCCATCGCGGCGGCCGTCACCGCACACGACGGCGGCTTCGTGGTCGCCACCCACCAGAACCCGGACGGCGACGCCATCGGGTCGATGCTGGCCGTCACCCGCGCGCTTCGCGCGGCCGGCCGGAACGTCGTGATGTGGCATCCGTGGCGGCCCGCGGTGCCGGAGGACCTGGCATTCATGCTGCGCGGGGACGAGCGGGTGGAGGACACGCTGCCCGAGGACGCCGCCCAGCGGATGCTCATCGCCCTCGACTGCGCATCCGAGTCACGCCTGACCGGGGGCGGGCCGGCAACGGACCTCGCCGGCACCGTGGTCAACATCGACCACCACCACGACAACGGCCGCTTCGGGCACCTCAACCACGTCGACGCCACCGCCTCCAGCACCGCCGAGATCGTGGTGGGGCTCATCGACGCCGCCGGTTGGGTACTCGACGAACCGGTCGCCGAGGCGCTGCACGTGGGGATCGTGACCGACACCGGCCGCTTCTCGTACTCCAACGTGGGTGCCGCGACCATGCGGGCCGAGGCGCGGCTGATCGAGGCCGGCATCGACCTGCCCGGCCTCGCACGGCGCATCTACGAGAACACGCCGATCGAGCGTCTGCGCCTGTTCGCGGCCGCCGTCACGCGGGCCGAGCTGCGCCTGGACGGACGGCTGGTCCTCTCGATCCTGCGCGACGAGGACTTCGCATCCGCGGGAAGCGACGACGCCGACGGCATCGCCGAGGCCCTCCGCGGGGTGCGCGGCGCCGCCGTGGGCGCGCTGGCACGGCCGGCGGGGGGTGGGGCGCACCGGATCTCGCTGCGCGCGGCCGACGAGCGCGTGGACGTGTCGGCCATCGCCCACGAGGAGGGCGGCGGGGGACACCGGGCGGCCGCGGGGCTCACCACGCAGCGTGCGCCCGAGGAGCTGGCGGCGTGGCTCGAGGAACGGGTGGCGGCCCAGCTCGATGGATGATCGTCTGGAGCGGGGCGTCTGGCTGGTCGACAAGCCGGCCGGGCCCACCTCCCACGACGTGGTGGCGAGGATCCGTCGCGGCGTCGGCCGTGGGGTCAAGGTGGGGCACACCGGCACGCTCGACCCGTTCGCGAGCGGCCTCCTGGTCGTCGTCACCGGACGGGCGACGCGGCTCGTGCCGTACCTGACGGATGTCTCGAAGCGGTATACGGCCCGCATCGCACTCGGTGCCGTGTCGGACACCGGTGATCCCGACGGCGTGATCACCCCGACGGGTGCGTCGATGCCCGACGAGGCCGCCGTGGTGGCGGCCGTCGCGCGGTTCGTCGGCCCCATCACCCAGCGGGTCCCCGCATACGCCGCGGTGAAGGTCGACGGCGAGCGCCTCTACCGGCGCACCCGGCGCGGCGAGCAGGTGGACGCACCCGTCCGCGACATCGTGATCCACCATGCGCGGGTGGTGACGACCGCAGCGGACCGAACGTGGTTTGATCTGGACGTGGCCTGTTCCAAGGGGACCTACATCCGCCAGCTGGCGGCCGACATCGGCGAGTCCCTCGGCACGGGTGCCCACTGCGCGGCGCTGCGTCGCACCGCGGTGGGCGGCCTGTCGGTCGACGACGCCGTCGCACCCGAGGTCGTACCGGACGGCGGGTTCGTCGAGCCGGTCGTCGCGGTGGGGGCGCTGGCCCGACGCGATCTGACGGGCGCCGAGGCCGAGGACGTGGCGCACGGCAGGCCGGTGCGCGGGGTGGCCGACGGGCCGGTGGCGCTCGTGTTCGACGGCCGTCTGGTCGGCATCGGCCATGCCGCCGCCTGCGGCACGCTTCGCCCCAAGGTGGTGCTGGCATGAGACGCTGCCGGTCGGTCGACGAGGTCCCCGCGGGGCCGGGGCACGCGATCGCGATCGGCGTCTTCGACGGCGTCCACCTGGGCCATCAGGAGGTGATCTCCCTGGCGATCGCGTCGGCCGAGCGACTGGGTGTCGAGTCGATGGTCGTGACCTTCGACCCCAACCCCCTCGAGGTGCTGCACCCCGCGCTCAAGACGACGGTGCTCACCGGATCGGGCCTGCGGGCCCACCTGCTGGAACTCATGGGCGTCGACGTGCTCCTCGAGATCCCGTTCACCGAGGAGTTCTCGCAGATCCCGTGGCAGGACTTCGGCGAGACGCTCTTCGCACCACCCGTCGCCGCGCGCAGCGTCGCCGTGGGGCGCAACTTCCGGTTCGGTCACGGCGGCGAGGGCACCGCCAAGATGCTGCGCGAGTTCGCCGCGGCACGGGACGTCGAGGTGACGGTGCCGAACCTGGTGACGAGCTCCGACGGCAAGCCCATCTCGTCGACGCGCATCCGCCGCCTGATCTCCCTGGGTGAGGTGGCCGAGGCCACGTCCCTGCTCGGACGCCCGCACATCCTGAAGGGCGTCGTCGTGGAGGGCGACGGGCGCGGCACCGGGCTGGGCATCCCCACGGCCAACATCGAGGTCGCCCCGCACATGGCGGTGCCGCACAACGGCGTGTACGCGGCCAAGTGCTGGGTCGGCGACGCATGGCTGCCGGCGGCGGTCAACATCGGCCTGGCGCCCACGTTCCGAAGCGGCCAGGAGGTGCGGATGGAGGCGTTCCTCATGGGGTACGAGGGCGGCGACCTGTACGGCGAGCGGGTGTCGTTGGCCTTCCTGCAGCGCCTGCGCGCCGAGAAGCGCTTCGCAAGTGCCGAGGCCCTCGTCGAGCAGATCAAACGGGACATCGACCAGGCGCGCTCGGTTGCGGCGGGGGCGTCGGACCCCCTCTGATACCCTTTTCGGGGTCGGGTGACGTTCGGCGCGCCATCGGTGTGCTCGCGTCGCCCCGACGTTCGCAATTGAGTCGACCCGGTGTGGCGCCCTCGTGGCGGCTGCGCCGTGGCCGTGTCAGGGAGATGAATGGACAAGGAACGCAAGGCCGGCGTCATCGAGACGCACCGGCGTCATGAGTCGGACACCGGCTCACCCCAGGTGCAGATCGCGATCCTCACGGACCGCATCAACACCCTCACCGAGCACCTTCGCGCCCACAAGCACGATCATCACTCGCGCCGTGGGCTCCTCATGATGGTGGGTCGCCGCCGGCGGCTTCTGAACTACCTGCAGCGCACCGACCTGGACGGGTACCGGGCGCTCATCGAGCAGCTCGGACTGCGCCGTTAAGGGCGCCGCGCACACCCGCCCCCCGGCGGGGAGTCGCGCACGACGTGAACGACAGCCGTCGGCCATCCGGGCCGATGGTGGCAGCCGCGCCCGCCGAAGGGGCGGGCGAGACAGGGGAAGAGAATGAACTTGGAGTCCGTGACCGCCGAGATCGGCGAGGTGCCGATCACGTTCGAAACGGGAAAGCTCGCCAAGCAGGCGAGCGGTGCGGTCGTGGTCCGCGCGGGGGACAGCATGGTGCTGGTGACCGCGGTGGGCCTGCACGAGGCGCGGGAGGGCGTGGACTTCTTCCCGCTCACCGTGGACGTGGAGGAGCGCATGTACGCCGCGGGCAAGATCCCCGGCGGCTTCATCAAGCGCGAGAGCCGTCCGAGTGATCGGGCCACGCTCACCGCGCGCATGACGGATCGCCCGATCCGTCCGCTGTGGCCCAAGGGCTACCGCAACGAGACGCAGGTCGTCGCGACGATCCTCTCGACCGACCAGACGAACGCGTTCGACATCCTGTGCATCAACGGTGCATCGGCGGCGCTCACCATCTCGGACCTGCCGTTCCGCGGTCCGATCGGCGCGGTGCGCATCGGGCTCATCGACGACGAGTTCATCATCAACCCGACGCTCCAGGAGATGGAGGAGTCGGAGCTCGACCTCATCGTCGCCGGCAGCGCCGACGCCATCTCGATGGTCGAAGCGGGCGCGAAGGAGGTCGACGAGGAGACCGTCCTCGAGGCCCTCGCCATCGCCCACGAGGAGATCCGCAAGCTCTGCGCCGCCCAGGAGGAGCTCCGCGAGAAGGCCGGCAAGCCCAAGCGCGAGGTCGAGGAGATCGGCGTCGACCCGGACATGCTCGCCAAGGTCGAGGCCGCCGGTCTGAAGGCGCTGGAGGAGGCCACCCTCGAGCAGGGCAAGCTGGAGCGCCGCGACAAGGTGCGCGCCGCACGCGACGAGGCGATGGCCGCGGTCCTGGGTGACGAGCCCGAGGCCGACGAGCGCAGCGCGTTCAACCGCGCCTTCGACAGCGTCCAGAAGTCCATCATCCGCAAGCGCATCGCCGTCGACAAGCACCGCCCGGACGGCCGCAAGAGCGACGAGATCCGCCAGATCTCGTGCGAGACCTCGGTCGCACCGCGCGTGCACGGCTCGGGCCTGTTCACCCGCGGTGAGACCCAGGTCATGACCCTGCTGGCGCTCGGCACGCTCAAGGACGCCCAGCGCATCGACGGCATCGGCATCGAGACGTCCAAGCGCTACATCCACCACTACAACTTCCCGCCGTTCTCGGTCGGGGAGACCGGCTTCATGCGCGGCCCCAAGCGCCGCGACATCGGTCACGGCGCGCTCGCGGAGCGGGCACTGCTGCCGATGATCCCGGACGAGGAGGAGTTCCCCTACACGCTGCGCCTGGTGTCGGAGACCCTCGAGAGCAACGGCTCGTCGTCCATGGCGTCGGTCTGCGGGTCGACCCTCGCCCTGCTGGACGCCGGCGTCAGGCTGCCGCGTCCGGTGGCCGGCATCGCCATGGGCCTCATCAAGGAGGGTGACGACCACATCATCCTCTCGGACATCCAGGGCGACGAGGACCACCTCGGCGACATGGACTTCAAGATCGCCGGCACCCACCAGGGCATCACCGCCCTGCAGATGGACATCAAGATCTCCGGCGTCACGTTCGAGATCCTCCGCGACGCGCTCGCCCAGGCCAAGGCCGGTCGCGAGCACATCCTGGGGATCATGAACGAGCACATCTCCGCACCGCGCGAGGAGATGTCGCCGTGGGCGCCGCGCATCACCACCGTCAAGATCGACCCCGAGAAGATCGGGGCGGTCATCGGCAAGGGCGGCGAGACCATCCGCGGCCTGGAGGCCGAGTACGAGGTGGAGATCTCCATCGAGGACACCGGCGTGGTCAACGTCTACGGCGTCGAGGGTCGCAAGGCCGAGGAGTGCGCCGAGGTCATCCGCCAGATGACGAAGGACGTCGAGGTGGGCGACGTGTTCAACGGCGCCAAGGTCGTCAAGACCACCACCTTCGGCGCGTTCGTCGAGCTCACCAAGGGCGTCGACGGGCTGCTGCACATCTCCAACCTGGCCAAGGGCCGGGTCGACAAGGTCGAGGACGTCCTCAACCGCGGCGACACGGTCGACGTGACCGTGGTGGAGGTCGACAAGCAGCGCGGCCGCATCGGGCTTCGCATCGTGGGCATGGAGGACGCCGGCGACGACGCCGAGCCCAACGGCAACGCCGACGGTGAGGACGGCGCGGACAACGGCCGTCGCCGTCGCCGCCGCCGCGTCAGCGCCAGCGATATCGGTGAGTAGCGCGGCTCTGCCGACGCTCACGACCACCGACGGTGGGCTCCGGGTCATCTCGGAGCCCATCGCCGGCGTCCGGTCGGTGGCGCTCGGCATCTGGGTCGGCGTCGGTTCGCGGTACGAGACCGACGCCGAGGCCGGCATCGCCCACTTCATCGAGCACCTGCTCTTCAAGGGCACGCCGACGTACTCGGCCCGCGCGATCGCCGAGCTCTTCGACGGGCTGGGCGGTGAGGTGAACGCCGCGACGGGCCGCGACTACACGGTCTTCTACACCCGTGTGCTCGACGAGCACCTCGAGCGGGCGGCGCCCGTGTTGGCCGACATGCTCCAGCACCCCGGCTTCTACGAGCTGGACCAGGAGCGCGAGGTGGTGCTCGAAGAGATCGCCATGTACGAGGACGACCCGCAGGACAAGGTCCACGACATGGTGGGGTCGGCCGTCTTCCCGGACCAGCCGCTGGGCCGGCCGGTCATCGGCACGTCCCAGGTGATCTCGTCGGTCGAACACGACGACCTGTCGGGGTACTTCGGCGCGCACTACACGGTGCCCAACATGGTGGTGGCAGCCGCCGGCAACGTCCGCCACGACGACCTGGTCGCACTCTGCGAGAGCATCCTCGGTGACGTGCCGTCCGGCGAGGAGCTGGCGTTCGCACCGGCGCGGCCCGGGCCGGCCGTGCTCATGGCCCACGAGAAGCCGACCGAGCAGGTCCACCTGGCCTTCGGGGCGAGTGGCCTGCGCCGCGAGGACCCCCGCCGCCACGCCCAGTCGGTGCTCGACACGGTGCTGGGCGGGGCGATGAGCAGCCGCCTCTTCCAGGAGATCCGCGAGAAGCGGGGCCTGGCCTACTCGGTGGGTTCGTACACCGTCGGGTACGCCGAGACCGGCCAGCTGGGCCTCTATCTGGGGACCCGCAACGAGAACGTCGGGACCGCGTGCGAGATCATCGCGACGGAGCTCGACCGGCTGGCGCAGGAGCCGCTCTCGGACCAGGAGCTGGGGCGCACCAAGGAGCACCTCAAGGGGCGCATGGTCCTCTCGCTGGAGAGCGCGATCACCCGTATGAACCGCATCGGGCGGGCCACGGTCACCGGAACCGAGCTGATGTCGGTCGACGAGCTGATCGAGCGCGTCGACGCCGTCACCGCCGACGACGTCCAGGGCCTGGCCCAGGAGTTCTGGCGGCCGGAGCGCTTCTCGCTCGCGGCCATCGGTCCGGACCTCCGTGCCATCAGGTCCGCGGCCGAACGCTTCTCGCCGGCGCTCGCGGCCTGAGACCGGCGCGCACCTGCGGCCCCGTGACCTCGTGTCACCGGGCCGCCGGTCGCACATCCCCTCGCAGCGGCGAGGGGCGGATCGGTCAGCCGGGCCGCTCGCCCAGGCGGTCGGCCAGCCACGGGTAGCGGTCGGTGTCCAGCCCCGCGTAGTCGGGGTCCAGATAGATGAAGCACCGCTGGATCAGGAAGTCCCTGATCTCGAACACGTCGCACCAGCGGCCCGCGCCCCATTCGGGCACGTCGGCGCGCCACGGTCCGTCGGCGTGCTCCCCGGAGCTCGTCCCCTCGCAGACGATCACGTCGCCCCCCGAGAAGACCCAGTTGAAGTTCGCGTAGTCGTGACGTATCCACCTGCCGCGTGATCCGACGTCGCCGAACATGCGGCCGATCTCGTCACGCCCGTTCGCGATGCCCCACTTCGGGAAGTAGACCTGCGCGTCGGTCGCGAACAGCTCCAGGATCGAGTCGCCGGTGGACGTGGTGCCGCCGTTGTCGTAGGCCTTCAGATACTCGAGCGCGACGGACTTCCGCTGTTCGTCGGTCATCGTCTGACGGGTGATCGCCATGGTGCCCCCTTCACGGGTCGCGGTGGTCGCAGGCGCGCCGCCGGGTTCGTCGGGCCGGGTGCGGCCGGTGCGTCGTGCGCCGAACGTACAGCGCCGGTACGATCCGCGCGCCACCGCGGCCAACGGGCAACGCGATGTCGCGCATCTCGCTCACAGCAGTGTGACCCGATGCCGACCCGCGGCGTATGCCCGGTAACGACACGACGATCCAGGGAGACGGCATGCGACGCGGGACACGACGACTGGGCGGGGCACTGGCGGTTGCGGCGGGGGCCATCGCCCTCGGAAGCGGGGCCGGTCCGGCCCAGGCGCTCACCTGTCAGCTGAAGTGGGTCCCGGACCTCTCCGGTCAGACCGGCGGCAGCCTCGTGCAGGAGTGCACCCCGGACACGCGGGGCGGCGGCGGTCGGACCACGCCCGTGCGACCCATGTCCAGCCTGTACCTCTTCTCCGGCAGCACCTACCTGGAGCGCAGTCGGATGAAGGTGCGCATCAGCTGCTGGGGCAACAGCCCGCGGTCCAAGCCCTGCACCGGCACCGTCCGCATCATGCGCGGCGGCCAGGTCATCGGCCTTCGCCCGTACCGGCTGCCGGCACGCAGCCGCGAGTACGTCTACACGGTGCCGGTCCGCCCGGCGGCGGTCCCGGTGCTGGCGACCGAGCGCACGCACCAGGTGCGCGTGCAGCTGCTCTCGACGTTTCCGAAGGGCGGCACCGTGGCCAAGTCGGGCACGCTCTTCAACGCCGACTACGTGGCACCGGTCGATCCGCCCCAGCCGGTCGGGTGATCCGCCGGCCGGGGTCCGCCGCCCGCCGCGGACCCCGGCCGCGTGGCCGTCGTCAGGTCGGCACCCCGTGCGGGACGTCGGGGTGCTGCAGCGTGTCGCCGGGGGTGTCGCGGCGCTCGATGACCAGCTCGAGCGCCTCGACCACCATCGGATCGAACTGGGTGCCGGCGCAGCGTCGGCATTCCTCGAGTGCGGCCGCCTGGGTGCTCGCGGGTGAGTAGGAGCGCGTACCGGTCATCGCGTCCCACGCGTCCGCCAGGGCGAGGATGCGCGCGCCGACGGGGATCTCGTCCCCGACGAGCCCGTCCGGATACCCGCTGCCGTCGACGAACTCGTGGTGGCCGCGGATCCACGACACCTGGTCGTCGTTCAGGACGCCGGTCACCATCTGGGCCCCGAGCGCAGAATGCGTGCGCATCTGTTCCATCTCGTCGTCGGTGAGGCGTCCGGGCTTGGCGAGGATGGCGTCGGGGATCCCGATCTTGCCGACGTCGTGCATCAGCGCCGCCTCGAACAGGGCCGCCGCCTCCGGTTCGCTCCAGCCGAGGGCGCGGGCGAGGTCCTGCGCCCACTGGCCGACCCGTTCGGAGTGACGATGCGTGGAGGGGTCCTTCGCGTCGACCGCCTTCGCGAGCGCGCGCACCGTGTTGACGGCGGCCAGGCGCTCGAGGCGGACGGCGCGCTCCTCCGCCGAGAGCTCCTCGACCACCTCGGGTGAGTACTGGAACGTGATGTTGCGTCCGTGGCCCTTCGCCCAGTAGAGGGCGCCGTCGGCCAGGCGGTACATCTCGGTCGCCGACCGACCCGGCGCCAGCTCGCACACGCCCGCCGAGATGGTGAGGGAGCGGACGGGGCCGACGGTCGCCTCGGCGATCTCCTCGCGCAGCCGCTCCGCCGCCGCCAGGCACGCGGCCCCGTCGGACCCGGGGCGCAGCCAGGCGAACTCCTCGCCGCCGACGCGGGCGACGACGTCCCCGGGCGCGGCCGCCCGCTGGAGCCGGTCGGCGCAGTCGAGGAGCACCTGATCGCCGATCTGGTGGCCGAAGGTGTCGTTGACCGACTTGAAGTGGTCGAGGTCGATGAGGATGAGCCCGAGCGGTGTGTCGTCCTCCCGCGCCTGCGTGACCGCCGCACGCAGCCGCGCATGGAACGAGGCGTGGTTCATGAGATGGGTCAGCGGGTCGCTGGCGGCCCGTTCGGCCAGCCGCAGCGCGGCGGCCCTGAGCGCGTCGACCATGTGGGTGCGTCAGCGGTTGAGGAACACCGACGAGACGACGACGAGCGCCGTGAGGAACACCACGATCCCGGCGACCACCACCGCGGCCTGCTCGGCCGACGAGCGGCCCTCGAGCGTGCGCGCGATCATCCCCCCTCGCTCGATGTCGACCCACCGCTGCACGAGCGTGGCGATCCGCTCGACGCTCCGGTCGGCGGCGGTGACGAACGCCCGACCCTCGGGGCTCGCGGGATCGAAGTTGGGCTGGGCGCGGATCCGTGCGGCGAAATCGTCGACCGCCACGCGTAGGTCGGCGTGGATCCGGGCCTTCTCGGGGGTGACGGACTTGTCGCGGGCGATCAGCCCACGCAGGAGGACGGGTCCCTGGGCGGCGAAGAGCCGCGTGCCCAGGCCGAGGCCGGGCTCGCCGCGCGCCTCGCGCTGCCAGAACACCTTGTGCTCGGCGAGCATGCGCGAGTGCAGGTCGGTGAGGGTGACCACGAGCTCCTGGTCCGCGATGTAGTCGTCGGTCTGCTCGACGATCTGCCGCGAGAACAGGATGGAGGTGATGAGCGCGGCGACCCCGCAGGCCAGGATGACCAGGACCTGCCAGCGCTCGAGCACGCGGGCACGCCGGGCGTCGGTCTCCCATCGTCCCGACGAGACGATGTCATGGATTTCGTGAGGCGTCACTCACACCTCTATCGGCACGTGGGCCGGTCGGGTTCACATGCCGGCGGGTACGCTGTCGACATGATCAAAGTGATGGTGAGCGGGGCGGCCGGACGCATGGGCCAGACGGTGGTGGGCGCGGTGCGGGAGGCGGAGGGGCTGGAGCTCGTCGCCCGGGCCGATCCCATGGCGACGGGTGACGGGGCGTACGCGGACGTGGGGTCTGCGATCGACGCGACGGGCCCCGACGTGTGCGTCGACTTCACCCAGCCGGGGGTCGCGTTCCCCAACGTGGTGCGGTGCCTGGAAGCGGGTGTGCACGTGGTGGTGGGCACCACCGGGTTCAGCGACGAGGACATGGCCGAGATCCGGCGGCTGGCGGAGGGCGGCGGCGCCAACTGCCTGTACGCCCCCAACTTCGCGGTGGGTGCGGTGCTGATGATGCGGTTCGCCGCGGAGGCATCGCGTCACATGCGGCGGGCCGAGGTCATCGAGCTCCATCACGACGGCAAGCTGGACGCGCCCAGCGGCACGGCCATCCGCACCGCCGAGCTGATGGAGGGCGACGTGCCGATCCATTCGGTGCGGCTGCCGGGTCTCGTGGCCCACCAGGAGGTCATCCTGGGCGGGACGGGGGAGACCCTCACCATCCGCCACGATTCGCTCTCGCGCGAGAGCTTCATGCCCGGGGTGGTGCTGGCGGTCCGCGCGATCGCCGATCGCCCGGGGCTCACGATCGGCCTGGAGCCGGTCCTGTTCGACACCGACGGAGGGACACGATGAGCGAGGACTACACGAAGGTCGCCGAATCCGACGTCGAACGCCGTGAGCGGAAGGGCGGGGGCCCCGGCTCGCGCGATCTCTCGGGCGCGCTCGGCACCAGCGAGATGGCGATCCGCACCTGGGTCTTCGGCCCGGGACACGCCATGGCCTACCACCGCCACCGCACGCAGGAGGAGGTCTACAACCTGATCTCCGGTGGCCCGCAGACCGTGCGGATCGGTGACGAGACGGTCACGGTCGAGGACGGCGACTGGCTGCGGGTGGCGAAGGACACGCCGCGGCGCATCATGAACGACACCGACCGCGACGCCGTCTGGCTCACCATCGGCGCCCCGTTCGGCGAGGGGATCATGGACGGCATCCGCCTGGATCCGGAGACGGGGGAGGAGATCCCGCGCACGTGAACGTCCCGCGGGACCACCGCGCGTACCTGACCGCGGACGGTGACGTCGTCGCCGACGCCGGTGCGGACGCGCCCGTCCTGTGGCCGTTCACCCAGCACCGCCGGCGCCTTCGTCGGGCGATGCGACCCGAGCTCCTCGACCCGATCAACGGTCTGGTGCTGCGGGCGACCCCCGCGCGGGTGATCGAGGTGCTTCGCGGCCAGGGGTGGGAGCGGCCGTCCGACGGGGCGACCCACCGCACCTGGTTGGACGGCCGGCCGCTGCGGATGAGCGACCACCTGGCGCTGGGGACCCGCGAGGAACGGGTGCACGTGCGGCTGTTCCCCGCAGGCGAGCACACGCTGCTCGCCGCCCACCACGAGGTGATGAACGAGCGCGGCAGGCACATCGTCACGTCGTGGGACCGTGCGCGTGAGACCCTGGGGGCGTCCCTCGAGGCCGGCGGGTTCGCACCGCTCGCACCGAGCGGGGTGGTGACCGTCGCGGGCATGCGCGACGTGGCGGGGGACGGGCGCATCTGGCGGTGGGTGGCGGGGGACTGAGTGCCGTGTCGACGGATTTGGACCTCGCAGCGTATGCATGCATAATGAATGCATGCCGAACGTCGTGATCCGAGATGTCCCCGATGCAGTGCATCGGCGGCTGGTGCAGAACGCCGCCGACCGGCGTCAGTCGCTGCAGCAGTACCTCCTCGGTGAGCTTGACGGCCTCGCACGTCGTGGGGACCTGACGGCGGTGCTCGATGTCCTGGATGCGCAGTCCGGTGGGCGGGTCGGCTTCGAGGAGGCGGTCGCCGCGATCCGCGCCGACCGCGAGCGGGGGTGATCGTCGCCGACGCGAGCCTGGTTGCGAACGCGGTGGCCGATGACACCGATGCGGGCCGCGCCGCCCGGCGTGAACTCGGCGACGCGGGTGAGCTGTACGCTCCGGATCTCGTCGATGTCGAGGTCACGTCGGTGGTCCGTCGGCTCACCCTCGCGGGCACCCTCGAGCCGGACCGGGCACGGATCGCGCTGACCGGCCTGCGCGCCCTCCCGATCGAGCGGGTTCCGTGCGCGCGGCTCATCGAGCGTGCGTTCGAACTGCGCGAGACCATCACCGTGTACGACGGCGTCTACGTCGCCCTGGCCGAGGTGCTCGGATGCGAGGTGGTCACCCTCGACGAGAAACTGGCGGCTGCGAACGGTCCCCGTTGCCGGATCCGCGTCGTCGGTCGCTGAGCGCCGCACCGACGACCGGATCGCGCTTCCGACCGGTCACCGGCGGGTCGCCGGCGTGAGACGACGCCACGTCCGACCCGATCACGGATGACCGTCCCCAGCCTCACCGCCACCGGGGGTTTCGCCGGGAGCGGGGGTTATACTCGCCCGCGTGAGCGAATTGGGAACCATCATCACCGCGATGGTGACGCCCTTCGACGACCGGGAACGGATCGACGAGGACGCCGCCGTCGCCCTCATGCACCGCCTGCTGGACAGCGGTTCCGACGGGCTTGTCCTGTCGGGGACGACCGGGGAGGCGTCCACCCTCACCGACGAGGAGAAGCTCCGGCTGTTCGAGCTCGCCTCGTCGGAGGTGCGCGGGCGCGGGTCGGTGATCGCCGGCACGGGGTCCAACGACACCGCCCACTCGGTGCACCTCACCGAGAAGGCCGCCCAGATCGGCGTCGACGCGGTGCTGGTGGTGACGCCCTATTACAACAAGCCGCCGCGGGCGGGCATCGCCGGGCACGTGCGCGCGATCGCCGAGGTCGGCGTGCCGGTGATCCTCTACAACATCCCGTCGCGGTCGGTGGTCAACATCGAGCCGGACCTGATCCGCGAGCTGGGCGACATCCCGGGTGTGATCGGCGTCAAGGAGGCCAACTCGGACCAGGCGCGCGCGACGCTCGCCACCGGGATGACCGTCTGGGCCGGCAACGACGACCTGTTCATCGACGTCGTCTGCGGCGGCGGGGCCGGGGTCATCTCGGTCGCGTCGCACCTGGTGGGCCCGCAGATGCGCGAGATCGCACGGGTGGCGCGCGCGGGCGACGAGGCCGGTGCGCGACGTCTGGACGACGCGCTCGCGCCGCTCTACGACGGGCTGTTCACGACGTCGAGCCCGATCCTCATCAAGGCGGCGCTCGAGATGGTCGGGGCGATCCCCGCCGGGCCCCTGCGGCTGCCGCTGGTGGGCGCGACCGCGGACGAGCGCCGTGAGCTGGCGAACGTCCTTGAGACCGTCGGCGTGCTCGTGAACGCCTCGTGAGCGGGGCGAGCGGTGTGATCCGCGCGATGCCGGTGGGCGGCACCGGCGAGATCGGCAAGAACATGTACGTGGTCGAGACCGACGGCAGGATCGTCGTGATCGACTGCGGCGTGAAGTTCCCCACACCCGACCAGCTGGGCGTCGACCTGGTGCTGCCCGACTTCGACCTGGTGGCGCCGCGCGCCGACGACATCGATGCGCTGATCCTGACCCACGGTCACGAGGACCACATCGGCGCGGTGCCGTACTTCATCAAGACGGTGCGCAAGGTGCCCGTCTACGGCACGCGGTTCACGCTCGCACTGGTGCGCAGCAAGCTGGACGAGCACCGGCTGGGCGACGTGGAGCTCATCGAGGTGGCACCGGGCGACCGGGTCCCGGTCGGGCCGTTCGAGGCGGAGTTCGTCCGCGTCAACCACAGCATCCCCGACTGCGTGGCCGTGGCGCTTCGCTGCGACGCCGGAACCGTGGTCCACACCGGCGACTTCAAGTTCGACCACGCGCCGATCGACGGCGAGCCCACCGACACCGCCGCGTTCTCGCGCCTGGGCGACGAGGGCGTGCTGCTTCTCATGTCGGACTCCACCAACGCCGAGGTGCCCGGCGCCATCGCGCCCGAACGCGGCGTGGGTCGCGAGCTTCGCAGGCAGTTCGCCTCGGCCGCCGCACGCGTGATCGTCACCTGCTTCTCGTCGCACATCCACCGGGTGCAGCAGGTCCTGGACGCCGCCTACCACGATGGGCGCAAGGTCGCGCTCGTGGGCCGCTCGCTGCTTCGCAACTTCAACATCGCCGTCAACCTCGGCATCGTCCGCGTGCCGGGCGACGTGCTGGTCAACATCAAGACCATCGATCAGTACGACGCCGACGAGCTCGTGATCGTCACGACCGGCAGCCAGGGCGAGCCGCTGTCGGGTCTGCGGCGGATGGCCTACGGCGACCACCAGAACGTGACCATCCAGCCGGGTGACACCGTCATCTTCAGCTCGCGCATCGTGCCGGGCAACGAGCTGGCCGTCAACGAGACGGTCAACCGGCTCGTGCGCTCCGGCGCGGACGTGGTGAGCCCGGATTCGGCCCCGGTCCACGTGTCCGGTCACGGCGCGGCCGACGAGCTGCGGCTCATGCTGCGACTCGTGCGACCCAGGTTCCTGGCGCCCATCCACGGCGAGACGCGTCATCAGAAGGCGCACGCGGCCCTTGCACGCAGCGTGGGGATGGCCGCCGAGAACATCATCCGTCTGGACAACGGCGACGTCCTCGAGGTGAGCGCCGACCGCGCCGAGGTGGTGGACCACAACGACGTGGGCATGGTCTACGTCGACGGCCTCGGGATCGGGGAGGTGGCCGAGGGCATCCTCCGCGATCGCCGTCACCTCTCGGAGGACGGGCTCATCCTCGTCGTCGCGACGGTCTCGACCAACGACGGCTCGCCGGTGGGCGAGGTGGACATCATCACGCGCGGGTTCGGCGGCGCCACCGACGAGATCCTCGCGGCCACCCGGCAGGAGGTGGAGGCCACGCTCAACGCGTCGGTCACCGAGATGGACATGCTCCACCGCCTGCTGCACGACGCGGTCGCGTCGATCATGTGGAAGCGCGCCCGGCAGCGGCCGCTGGTGCTGCCGGTCATCGTCGAGGTCTGATCCGGCGCCCCTCGGGGGCCGTCAGTGCGACGTGGCCGGCGTGCGCCCCTCGCGGATGATGAGTCCCACGAGGCCCAGGGCGACCAGGATGATGGCCACGCTCACGATGGGGCTTCCCGGGCCGGCGGTCGCGCCGGTGCGTGCGGCGGGCGCGGCGCCGGCGGTGCTCGCCAGACGTGCCCGCGTGGCGCTGCCGATCTCGCGCAGCGCGGCCTCCGAGAGCCCGAGCTGCCCGGAGATCTGGTAGGTCACCGCGTTGCCGCCGCTGATGGCGACGATCATGTCGAACGAGGTGGTCGCGTCGTTGGACGGGATGCGCTGCCAGATGGTGACACCCTCGCCCGCGTCGATCCGGGGGGTGGCCATCTTGTCGGCGACACCGGCCACGAATCCGTCCGCGAAGAGCGGGTTGTCGGTCGTGAGGATGACCTCGCGGGCGATCGTGATGCCACCGGCGCTGAAGTCGCGCATGGCGAGGTCGACCTGACCGCGCCGAAGCTCGTCGCGCACCTCGGGCGGCGCCGTGCCGGTCATCACCGAATCCGGCACCTCGCTCGTGGCGGCGTCCGTGGGCAGGTGGGGGATCTGCGCCAGGCGAAGCGACTCCGCCGAGGACGCGGCGTGCGCGGAGGCCACGAGCAGGCCGAACGCCAAGAGGGTCGTGAGAAGGGTGCGAAGCGGGCGGGAGGGACCGATGCGGCGGGCCATACCGACCCATCGTCACGTGCGGGCCGGGACTTGAGCCGCCGCCGGTCCGCACCCGCCGGTCCTGGGCTCAGCGTCGCCGGTTTCGCCGCACCAGCCACACGACGAGGACGATGATCCCCACGATGACGAGCAGCCGGCCGACGGTGCGCCCGGCCTGTTCGGCGGTGACGGCGGGGGCCGACATCCCGGTCGCGGTGGCACGTCCCCCGCCGGCCAGGACGAGGGCCAGGACGGTCAGGGGCCGGACGATCGCCGGAATCCGTCGTGAGATGCGTGTGTACACGTCATTCTCCTGTCGTTGGCCGCCCCGAGGGCCGCTCATGTGAGGACGACCACCCGGTCGTCGTGGAACCCGCCGAATCCTCACACGGGGCCGCCCGCCCGTCACCGGTGGGGGAGGAATCGGGTCACGCAACGCCAATTCCCCGTAACCGAGGGGCAAAACGCCCGCTCAATCCGACACGCACGCGAGGGAACCGAATGCCAGTGACCACGGCCACACGCAGACGCACGTCCGCACGGGGACGGCGGGCCACCACACAGATGCAGCAGCGGGAGATGATCGGACTCGGCCTGCTGGGGCTGGGTTCGTTCCTCGCGATGACGCTCTTCGTCGGGGTGTCGGTCGGCCCGGTCGGTCACGGGCTGGAGGCCGCGGTGCGCATGATCGTGGGCCGCGGCGTCGCCCTTGCGCCGCTCGTCTTGGTCGCCGGCGGCATCGCGCTCATCTTCGACCACGAGATCCTCCACCGCCGGCCCTTCCGGCTGGGGGCGATCATCCTCGGCCTGGCGGGCACCCTGGCCCTGGCGGCCGGCAGCCTCGGCCTCGGCGGACGCGTCCGCACATCGTGGTTCGACCCGCTCGTCATGCGCGGGCGCGGCGGCGCGGTGGGCGAGTTCGAGCACTGGATCACCTCGCACACCGTCGGTGGAGTCGGCACCACGATGCTGGTGGTCCTCGGGCTGATCGCGGGCGTCGTGCTGGTGACCGGCGCGTCGATCTCGGTGTTCCTGCGTCGCTCCGGCCAGGGTGCCGCGGTGGCCGGCAAGGCCATGGGACGCGGGGCACGCGCCATGACGATGGGCGCGGTGCGCGGCGGCCAGCGGGTGGGTGACCAGGTGCGCCAGCTGCGTGAGCTGCGCGAGCTGCGTGAGGAGGAGCGTCGCGTCGCGACCCCCGCCGCGGCGACATCCACCCCCAGTCGCAGGCGTGCGTCACGCGAGTCGTCGGTGGAGCCGCTCGACGGTGCCGACATGTACCCGGACATCTTCGCGATCCCGGGCGACCTGCCGCCGTCCCCGGCGCTCGGCAAGCACCCGGAGCTGGGCGTCGACGAGACGCCGCCGGCCCCCGAGGAGACACCCGCCGCCGAGTCCGATCCGTTCACGCGTCCGGCGCCAGCGGCCACACCCGCACGGCCCGAGCGCGCGACGCCCGCAGCGGCCGCGAGTGCGGCGGCGCCGTCCACCCCGCCCACGCCGAAGGACGTTCAGGAGGACGCCGGCGCGTACCGCACACCGTCGACGAGCCTCCTCGTGCGCTCGGAGGGCGACATGGCCCAGCCGGCCTCGCTCATCAGGGAGACCAGCCAGCAGCTGATGGAGACCCTGGGCCACTTCGGCGTGCAGGCCGAGGTGACCGACGCCGTGAGCGGTCCGCGCGTCACGCGGTACGAGCTCCAGCTGGCACCCGGAACGAAGGTGAGCCGCGTCACCGCCCTTCGCGACGACCTGGCGTACGCGCTTGCCGCCCGCGAGGAGATCCGCATCCTCGCGCCGATCCCCGGCAAGCAGGCCGTGGGCGTGGAGGTGGCGAACCCCAACGCCAACCTGGTCACCCTGGGCGACATCTTCCGGGACTTCCCGGAAAACGCCGGGCCGCTCATGGCGTGGCTGGGCATCGACATCGGCGGCAGCGCCGTCTACCTGGACCTGGCGCGGATGCCGCACATCCTCATCGCCGGCTCCACCGGCACCGGCAAGAGCGTGTGCCTCAACGTCATCCTCGCGTCGATCCTCCTGCGGGCCACGCCCGAGGAGCTTCGGGTCATCCTGATCGACCCGAAGAAGGTGGAGCTCAACCACTACGAGGGTATCCCGCACCTCCTGACGCCCGTCGTCACCAACATGAAAAACGCCTCCGCGGTGCTCGCCAACGTGGTGCGCGAGATGGAGAGCCGCTACGAGCTGATGGGGCAGGACCGGGCGCGCAACATCCGCGACTGGAACCAGATCAGGCGTGCCCGCGGCGACAAGCCGATGCCGAAGATCCTGGTGCTGATCGACGAGCTGGCGGACCTCATGATGGTCGCCCCCGCCGAGGTGGAGGACGCCATCATCCGCCTGGCCCAGAAGAGCCGCGCGGTCGGCATCCACCTGGTGCTCGCGACGCAGCGCCCGTCGGTGGACGTCATCACCGGCATGATCAAGGCCAACGTCCCCTCGCGGATCGCCTTCGCGGTCTCGAGCCAGATCGACTCGCGGGTCATCCTCGACGCCACCGGCGCCGAGAGCCTCCTGGGAAGCGGCGACATGCTCTTCCGGCCGGTCGGCACGTCGCGGCTCCAGCGTCTGCAGGGTGCGTACGTCTCGGAGGAGGAGATCCTCGCGATCACCGACCACTGGCGCCGTCAGGGCACCCCCGAGCTGCGCGACGATCTGCTCGAGCGTCCCGAGGTGCCCGAGGAGGATCCGCTCGATCCGGACGCCGACGACCTGATCGGAAAGGCGGTGGAGCTGGTCGTGACCCAGGGCACCGCGTCGGTGTCGCTGCTGCAGCGCCGTCTGGGGGTGGGGTACGCCCGCGCCGGTCGTCTGGTGGACATGATGGAACGGATGGGTGTCATCTCGGGACACGAGGGCTCCAAGCCGCGCACGGTGCTCATCGGTGAGGCCGAGGTGGACCGGGTGCTCCGCCGCACCCGCCCGGAGGACGAGGTGGACGAGGACGTGATCGCGTCCGAGGTGGCCTGAACCCCAGGGGCGGGGCGGGCGCGAGGGGCGCTGGTAGCCTGGATCGCACCCGTCCGGCCCCGGCGGGGCCATCTCACATGTTCGAAGTCGGCAACACACTCCGTGAGGCGCGGATGCGCCGTGGCCTCGACGTCGTCGACTGCGAGTCGGCGACCAAGATCCGCGCCAAGTACCTGCGCGCCCTCGAGGAGGAGCAGTTCGAGACGCTCCCGGGACCCACGTTCGTGCGCGGGTTCCTGCGGACCTACTCCGACTTCCTCGGCCTGGACGGCCGCCTGGTGGTCGAGGAGTACGAGACCCGCTTCGAGCGCCCCAAGGAACAGTCGGCCTACGAGGAGGCCCTGCGTCGCAACCGCTCGCACCGGCGCAGCCGCGAGAGCCGTCTGCTCACCACGCTCGCGGTGCTCGCCATGGCCGGATCGGTGAGCGGCTGGGTGGCCCTCGCCGGTGACGGCGCATCCGATCCGCCGCCGATCGAACCCACGGCGGCACCGGCGGACCCGATCTCGTCGCTGGAGCTCAGGTTCACCGTCGTCGGGGCCCCCACGACGATCGAGGCGTGGAACGGCGGCGGCCTCAACCAGGTGCTCGGTCGCGTCGCCCTGACCGCCGGCACGCCCGAACAGCTCATCGCGGCGCCGCCGGTGCTCGTGCAGATCGGCCGCCCGGGCTCGGTGCGACTCACCGTCGACGACCACCCCGTCACGATCCCGCCCCGCGCGACGCGGTTCGAGGTGCGGTCCGCCGGCGACGTCGTCATGGTCCCGTGAACGACGGGGCCGCGCGGGGGCCCATGCGGGCCGCCATCCTCGTCACCGGTGATGAGGTCCTGGGCGGCCGTGTGCAGGATCGCAACAGCCCCTTCCTGGCCCGTGAGCTCGCGGCGCGGGGCGCGCTCCTTGTGCGCACCGTGCTGGTGGGTGACGGCTTGGCCGACCTGCTCGACGCACTCGACGCGTTGGCCGCCCTCGACGTCGACCTCGTCTGTGTGACGGGCGGGCTCGGGCCGACGGCCGACGATCGGACGATGGAGGCGGTGGCCGCGTTCTGCGGTGTGCCGCCGCAGGTCGACGCCGACGCGCTCGCGATGGTCGAGGAGCGTAGCCGCGGCATCAGCGTGGGCCGCGCGAGCGCGGACGAGCTCGCGGCGATGCGACGCAAACAGGCCACGCTGCCCCGCGGATCGACGGTCCTTGCGCCCATCGGCACGGCGCCCGGCTGCGTCGCGCGCCGGGACGGGCTTACGATCGTGGTCCTGCCCGGGCCGCCGTACGAGCTCACCCGCATGTGGGCGGCGGCCCTGGACGGCGGGCCGCTCGCGGAGATCGTCACCGGCGACGCCGCGCCGCGCGGGCGCATCCTGCGACTGTGGTGGGTCTTCGAGGCCGACCTGATGTCGGCGTTCGCCGCGCTTCCCGACGAGGTCGTGGAGCGGGTCGGCACCTACACCCGTGAGGGCGAGCTGGAGGTGGTCGCGGCACCGGCCGACGTCGACGCCGTGGAGGCCGTGCTGCGCGACGTGTTCGGGGACGCGCTCTTCTCGGTGGACGGGCGACAGGTGGAGGACGTGGTGGCCGATCGGCTCCTGGCGCGGGGAGAGCGGATGGCGGTGGCCGAATCGTGCACCGGCGGCATGCTCGGCGCGCGTCTCACCGAGATGCCCGGCTCGTCGCGATGGTTCGACGGTGGGGTCGTCTCATACGCCGACCATGTGAAGCGCGACGTCCTGGGCGTCGACCCGGGGCTGATCGCCCGCCACGGGGCGGTCAGCGAGGAGGTCGCGTGCGCGATGGCCGAGGGCGCCCGGCGGGTCACCGGCGCGCAGTGGGGCGTGTCGATCACGGGGGTCGCCGGGCCGGACGGCGGCAGCCCGCAGAAGCCGGTGGGGACGGTGTGGGTGGGACTCGCCGGCCCGCACGGGGCCGATGCACGGCTCCTCCAGGTGCGCTACGGCGACCGCGCGTCGATCCGGCGCCGGTCGGTGGCGGCGGCCCTCCACCGGCTGCGCGAGGCGCTCGTGTGAACGACGTCACGGGGTCGTGACGAAGTCGGCACGATCGGGTGTGGTTCGGTGACGGGTGGGCGGCGTACGGTGGGTGCATGGTGGAACTCCCCCCACATCGGCGTCTTTTCATCGCCTTCGATCTGCCGGTCGACACCCGCTCGCTCCTGCGGGAGATGGGCGAACGGGCGGCTGCGGCGGGCGATGGTGCGGCGGTGCCGGCGGCCAACCTGCACGTCACCGTCACGTTCCTCGGACACGTCGACCAGCGGGTGACCGACCGACTGGTGCCGGACCTCTTCGACGCCTGTCACGGCCGGTCCCACCGGGCGGTGCTGGGTGCGGCGGTGGCGCGTCCACGCGCCGGTCGCGCGCGCCTGATGGCCGTGGAGGTCGATGATCCGGACGGCACGATCGCAGCCCAGGTGGGGCGCATCGTCGATGTCGTCCGACCCCTCATGGATGATCACGACGCCGAACGTCCGTTCTGGCCGCATGTGACGGTCGCGAGGTTTCGCCGTCCGACCCGTGTGAGAGGGTTCCCGGCACCACAGCACGAACATGTGTTCGCAATCAACCGCGTCACGCTCTATGATTCAGTCACCTCGTCGAAGGGGCCACCGGTCTACCGGCCGCTCATGACGGTCCCACTCGGCGCCAGCTGCGAAAGGAACACCCCGGATGGATAAGACACAGGCACTCGACTCCGCGCTGTCACAGATCGAGCGCCAGTTCGGCAAGGGCTCCATCATGCGGATGGGCGATGCCGGTGCGCAGGTGGACGCACAGTCCATCTCCACCGGGGCGCTGTCGCTGGACGTGGCGCTCGGCATCGGCGGACTGCCGCGCGGACGCATCGTCGAGGTGTACGGCCCCGAGTCGTCCGGTAAGACGACACTCCTCTACCACCTCATCGCGCAGGCCCAGAAGCGCGGCGGCATGGCGGCGTTCATCGACGCCGAGCACGCCATGGACCCCGCCTACGCGCGCCGCATCGGCGTCAACGTGGACGAACTGCTCGTGTCGCAGCCGGACCATGGGGAGCAGGCGCTCGAGATCGCCGACCTGCTCATCCGCTCCGGCGCGCTCGACGTGGTCGCCATCGACTCGGTCGCGGCCCTGGTGCCCAAGGCCGAGATCGAGGGGGAGATGGGCGACACCCACGTGGGGCTCCAGGCGCGGCTCATGTCGCAGGCGCTGCGCAAGCTCGCCGGTACGCTCAACCGCGCCGGCACCATCTGCATCTTCACCAACCAGCTGCGCGAGAAGATCGGCGTCATGTTCGGCTCGCCGGAGACGACGCCCGGTGGACGGGCGCTCAAGTTCTACGCGTCGGTCCGCCTCGACATCCGCCGCGTCGAGACCCTCAAGGAGGGCAGCGAGGCGGTCGGCAACCGGGCCCGGGTGAAGGTCGTCAAGAACAAGATGGCCCCGCCGTTCCGTCAGGCGGAGTTCGACATCATCTACGGGGAGGGCATCTCGCACGAGGGCAACCTCCTCGACCTCGGGGTCGACGCCGGGGTGGTCACCAAGAGCGGCGCCTACTTCTCCTACGGTGACGAGCGCCTGGGACAGGGCAAGAACGCGGCGCGGGCGTTCCTCAAGGAGCACACCGACATCGCCGCGGAGATCGAGGCCAAGATCCGGGCGCACCACGGTGTCGGTGCGGCGGCGTTCACGGTGGTCGAGGAGGACGACGAGCTGGAGGAGGCACCCGCGGAGGCGCTCACCACCTCATGAGGTGATGGGGTGACGGTCCGGCCGCGTGTCGCGGTCGGACCGTCATCACGATGAGCGGCCGGACGGGAACGGCCTGGTGGAACGTCCGGGCGGACTGTCCTGACGGTGAGCGGCCGATCCGGCGACGGCACTGCCTGGTGGAACATCCGGACGGAGCGGCGCGTCGGGGCGTGATCGCAGGCTCGGGTCCCAGGAGGTCACGCCTGTCGCCATCGATCACCACGGTCTCGTGGCTTAACCGATGCGTGCTCGTACGAGTCGTGTCTGCCGCCCCGGCGATTCTGCGCCGGAGATTGCGCGCCGTGTCCGTCATCGCGCGGACGCGGCGCCCGCGGTGGTGTGCCACGCGATGGTGACGTCCGGTGCGCCTGCGTATCGGGCTCAGCACCACGGCAGGTCGGCCGGCAACGGCACGGCCCGCGTTCCGACCGGTCAGGACTTGGAGGGACGCCCCGCGACGAGGTCGCTGAGCCGCCGCATGAGCGGATCCCAGCGGGCATCGAACGCCGCCGCGCGGGCGACCGCTGCCTGGCGCCGTTCGGGCGAGTATCGGCGGGCCCACCGTGAACCCGGCCGGGCGAGGCGCACCGCGCCGATCCAGGCGAGCAGTGGGACGAAGCAGCCGAGGAGCGCCAGGCGGTACTTGCCCTTCAGCACACACGCGATCACCATCGCGAAGTTGACGATCGCGATCGTGATGGCGCCGCCGCGGACGGCCCCCTCCGGACCGGTCAGGTCCCCTGTCTCGAACGGCGCCATTCCCACCAGCACGAAGCCCATGGCGGCCGCCGCCAGGCTCACCATCAGCACCGAGGTGCGGCCCTCGTCGCTCCAGTAGACGTCCTCCAGGTGGAGGATCATCGCGAACTCGTCCAGCACGAGCGACATGCCGACGCCGACGAGGACGGCCGCGACGATGCTCCATCCGGTGCTCTGGGCCGCCACGGCCAGGATCGCCCCGATGACCAGGAGGATGATCCCGGGGATCGAGTGGTGCACGTGGACGCCGCCGATCACGTTGTCGCGAAACGGCCCGATGCCCGCGCGGATCATGCGGGTGATGATGCGCGTGACCAGGAAGGTCACGACGAACGCGGCGAACAGGACGAGCAGCGGCAGCCTGCCCTGTCCGACGATGTCGTCGTGCCACCAGTCGCGCATGCGGGTAGCGTAATGGGGAGGAGGGAACGTGTCGTCGGTCGCACGCCCGGGCCGGCTTCCGTCGGGGTGCACCCGCACGTAACATGCGGCGAGACGCCGAGCCGGGAGGCGAGCGATCGACGCGGGCCGTTCACCCATCGACCGTCCCACCGACGACCGGCAGCCGGCCGTCGAGTCGGGTCGCGTGGCCCACGATCTGTGGACGAGCGCACGGGACGCGCCGATCGGCACGGTGGTGGCGCACGACGACGGGCGGATCATCTTCGCCAACGCCTGCGCCGCGACGATGCTCGAGTACGACGAGGCCGACCTGCGGTCGCGCAACATCCGCGATCTGCTCGATCTGCGCTCACCCGGCCCCGAGCTGACCGAGCGGCGGCTCGCGAGCGGTCGGGGGCGCCGGCTGTGGATCGCGGTCGCCCTCGGCGTCGCCGACGACCACATCGTCGTGCACATGACCGACGTGACGGTGCAGCGCGCAGAGGTCGCCCTGCACCGCGAGGTGATCGGGGCGATGGCCCAGAACGCCTCCATCGAGGCGGTGATGACGGCGGTGTGCACCGAGGTCCAGAAGCTCGTGCCCCGCATCGTGGCCACGGTGCTGGCCCTGGACGACGACGGGACCGTGCGCCCGCTCGCGGCACCCGCGCTGCCACCCGCCGTGGCGGCGGCCTTTGCAGGCCTTCCCATCGGACCGCTGGCCGGTTCGTGCGGGACCGCCATGCACCGTGGTGAGCGCGTCATCGTCACCGACATCGCGAACGACCCGCTGTGGGCGTCCTACCGTCACGTCGTCCTGCCGCTGGGCCTGCGGGCGTGCTGGTCGACCCCCATCACCTCCACCGAGGGGCGGGTGCTGGGTGCGTTCGCGTTCTACGACCGCGAGCCGGTGGGACCGGACCCGACGCAGCTGCAGCTCATCGACCTGTGCGTCGACCTCTGCGCGGTCGCCCTCGAGCGTGACCGCGCGGCGCGCTGGATGCATCAGCTGACCGTGTTCGACGCCCTCACCGGCCTGCCGAACCGTCGGACGATCCACGAGGCCGGCGACCGCTCGGTGGCGGCGGCATCCAGGGCGCACGAGCCGCTCACGACGCTCGTCGTGGACGTGGACCGCTTCCAGGAGATCAACGACTCGCACGGCCGCGCCGCCGCCGACGACGTCCTGCAGGAGGTGGCGTCGCGGCTGCGTTCGGCCATCCGCGGCGAGGACCTCCTGGGACGGCTGGGAAACGACGAGTTCGTGGCGATCCTGCCCGGCGCGATGGCGGCCGACGGTGTGCAGCTGGCACAGCGGATCGCGGATCGGCTGGCCGCGCCGATCGACGTTGCGGGCGATGCCCTCACCGTCGGGGTGAGCGCCGGGGTGAGCGAGCACCCCGACCACGGTCGCGACATCGAGACCCTCATCCGCAACGCCGAGCTCGCGCTGCGCCACGCCAAGACATCGGGCCGCGGGCTCGTGCGCGTCTTCCACTCCGAGATGAACACCGAGATGGCGCGCCGCCGGTCCGTGGAACGGGCGCTTCGCCGCGGGCTGGAGCGCGACGGGTTCGTGCTGCACTATCAGCCGCAGGTCTGGGCCGAGGAACCCGGCGGCCTCTACGGGCTCGAGTCGCTCCTGCGACTGCGCGACGAGGAGCTCGGGTTCCTGCGCCCGGACGCCTTCCTCGGCGTGGCCGAGGAGTGCCAGCTCATGCCGGAGCTCAACCGGCACGTGCTGGAGGTGACCCTCGCGCAGCTCGCCGCGTGGGACGTCACCGGACCGCACGTCCCCCAGATCGCGCTCAACATGTCCGCCAGCTCGTTCCGCGGGCCGGCGCTCGCGTGGGAGGTCGCTGACGCGCTCACACGGCACGATCTGGCACCGGACCGCCTGATGATCGAGGTGACCGAGAGCGTGATGCTTGATGAGAGCGACCGGGTGCGCGCGAACTTCGCGCAGCTGCACGAGATGGGCGTGCGCCTGTCGCTGGACGACTTCGGCACCGGCTACTCGTCGCTCAGCTACCTGCACCGGCTGCGGGTCGACGAGCTGAAGCTCGACAGGAGCTTCGTGCACGAGATCGACGGGCACACCAATGCGTCCACACTCATCAACTCGGTGCTCGGCATCGCCGAGCGCCTGCAGCTGACGGTGGTGGCGGAGGGGGTCGAGAAGCCCGTCCAGCGCGACTTCCTGACCGAGCGGCGCTGCGACGTGCTGCAGGGCTACCTGCTGGCACGCCCCATGGCCGCCGAGCGGATCCCGGTCTGGATCGCCGCGCGACTGGCGGTCTGACCCGAGCGGGCGATCAGTCGGGCAGTTCCAGGTCCCTCACGGCCGCGGCCATGAACCGGGCGCCCTCGCCGCCGGAGACGACCCGGTGGTCGACGGTGAGCGACAGCGGCAGGATGCGCCGGACCGCCGGCTGACCGTCCACCGCGACCACGCGCGGCGTCACCCGGCCGGTGCCGAGGATCGCCACCTGCGGGGGAACGACCACGAGGACCGCGTGGGTGCCGCCGAGCGACCCGAAGTTGGAGAGGGTGATGGTCGCGCCGCGCAGGTCCTCCGGCGCGATGGACCGGTCGCGCACCTGCTCGATCAGCTCGTTCAGGCGGGCGCGAAGCGCGGCGGGCTCCATGGTGTCGACGTTGCGGATGACCGGCACGAACAGGCCGTCCGGGGCGTCGACCGCGATCCCCAGGTCGACCTGCTGGTGCAGGCGCCGGCCCTCGGCGTCCGACTGCAGCCAGGCGTTCAGCGACGGCTCGGCCTTGCAGGCGGCCACGATGGCCCGCACCAGGCGGGCGGTGGCGTCGGTCCCGGGTGCCCAGGCGTCGACGTCGGCCTCGCTCATGAGGGTGGCGGGCACCACCTCGGCGTGGGACCGCGCCATGGCCTCGGCCATCGCGCGACGCGGACCGCGAAGCGGGGTGAACGTCGGCTCCTCCGGCGGGCTGTCGGCCGCCCGCTCGACGTCGGCCGCGGTCGCGAGACCGCGCGGACCGGTGGGGACGACCATCGTCAGATCGACGCCCAGTCGCTTGGCGAGCGCGCGCACGGCGGGGGAGGCCTGCACGATCTGTGTGCCCTCCGCGGTCACCGGGCGTCGCGGCGGCGGCTTGGGCGCCTCGCCGGCCGCGTCCCCGTCGTCGACGCTCCCCACGATGCCGGTGAAGGTCGACTCGCCCGCCGCGTCGTCGAAGTCGACCAGCGGGGCGTGGGTCTCGATGATCTCGCCGGCGGCACCGTGGAGCTTCGCGATGCGGCCCGCCCACGGGGCCGGGATCTCCATGACGGCCTTGTCGGTCTCGACCGCGACGAGCGGCTGGTCGGCCACCACGACGTCACCGACCGACACGTACCAGTTGACGATCTCGGCCTGTTCGAGCCCCTCGCCCAGGTCGGGAAGGTTGAAGGTCCTCACGCGAACTCCAGCACTCGGTGGACGGCGGCGATCACGCGTCCACGGTTGGGCATGTAGCGGTTCTCGAGGCGCGCCAGCGGGAAGATCGTGTCGTACCCGGTGGCGCGGGCGACCGGCGCCAGAAGCGACGTCAGCCCCTCCTCCGCCAGGCGTGCGGCGATCTCGGCGCCGAACCCGGCCTGGCGCGCCGCCTCGTGCGCGATGACGCACCGTCCGGTGCGCGCCACCGACTCCAGGATCGGCTGCATGTCGAGGGGGCTGATGGTCGCGACGTCGATGACGGTCGCCTCGATCCCGTCCTCGGCAAGATCGGCCGCGGCCGCAAGGCTCTCGGCCACCATGCCGCCCCACGCGACGATGGTGACGTCGTCACCCTCATGCTCGATGAAGCTCATGCCGAGGGGCATCTCCTGGCCATCGTCGGGCACCTCGCCGCGCGCGGCGCGGTAGAGGCGCGCGGGCTCCAGGAAGACGACCGGATCGTCGGCGCGCATCGACGCCAGCAGCAGGCCGTAGGCCTTGGACGGCGACGACGGGACGACGGTGATGAGCCCCGGGATCGAGGCGAGGATCGCCTCCGGGCTGTCGGAATGGTGCTCGGGCGGCTTGATGCCCCCGCCGCACGGCGTGCGCAGGACCATGGGGCACGACAGGCGCCCGCGGGTGCGATTGCGAAAGCGCGAGGCGTGGTTGAGCATCTGGTCGAGCGCCGAGTACATGAAGCCGGCGAACTGGATCTCGATCACGGGGCGCATGCCCTGGGTGCCGAGCCCGACGCCCAGGCCGGCGATGACGGTCTCGGCGAGCGGCGTGTCGATCACCCGCTCCGGCCCGAACCGCTCCAGGAGCCCGTCCGTGGCGCGGAAGACGCCACCGCTGCGCGCGACGTCCTCGCCCAACACCACCACGCGCTCGTCGACGGCCATCTCGTGGGCGAGCGCGGCGGCGATCGCCTGGACCAGCGTCATCTCAGCCATCCCCACCCCAGTCCAGGGTCGCCTGGATGCGCTGCTGCGCCACGTCCGGCGGCATCTCCGCCCAGACGTGGTCGAACATCGCCTCGGTGGGCTGTCCGGGGATCGCGAGGAACTCCTCGGCCGCGCGGTCGACCTCGGCGGAGCACTCGGCACGAAGCTCCTCCTCGTCGGCCTTGCCCCACACGCCCGACGCGGCGAGGAAGTCGCGGATGCGCGCGACGGGCTCGAGCCGCCAGTGCGCGCTCACCTCGTCGTCGTTGCGGTAGCGGCGGGCGTCGTCCACGGTGGTGTGGTCGGCGAGGCGATAGGTGACGGCCTCGATGAGCGTGGGGCCACCGCCCTCGCGGGCCCGCTCGATCGCGCGGGAGCAGACGTCGGTGACCGCCACGACGTCGTTGCCGTCCACCTGCTCGCCGGGGATGCCGGCGGCGACGGCCTTGTGCGCGAGCGTCTGCGCGGTCGTCTGCACCGAGGTGGGCGCCGAGATCGCCCAGCCGTTGTTGACGAGCACCATCACGAGCGGCAGGTTCATCGCGCCCGCGGCGTTGATCGCCTCGTAGAACGCGCCCTTGGAGCTTGCGCCGTCGCCCATGGCGCAGACGGCCACGCGCGGCTCGCGACGGATCTTGAAGGCCAGCGCGACCCCGGCGGCCTGCACCCCGTGCTCCCCGACGGTGATGCACACGGGGTAGTCCTCGCGGGGGCCCGAGAAGTCGGAGCCCCGCTCGTCGCCGCCCCAGTAGAGCAGGAGCTCGACGGGCGTCACGCCGCGCACCAGCTGCCCGGCCTGCTCGCGGTAGCTCGGGACGAAGACGTCGTCCTCGGCCATCGCGTACGCCATCCCGACGCCCACGGCCTCCTGGCCGAGGCAGGACGAGTACGTGCCCAGCCGTCCGGTGCGGTGCAGGGCGATGGCACGGGCGTCGAACGTCCGTGCGCGGACCATCGCGCGGTAGAGCGGGATCACCGATTCCGGGTCGGGTGTCGTCTCCGGCAGCCCGTTGATCAGCGTGCCGTCCGGCGCGATGTGGCTGGTGTACGGAATCTCAGGGATGTTGGTGTTGACCCGTGTCGTCATGTGGACCTCGCCACTCTAGACGCCCGCTCGGAATGACCGCGCCGGCAACGTGAGCCGCGGGGAATGTACTCGGATATCCGACGATCAGGCCTGGTCCGCCGGGTCGACCGGGCGTCGTGCCATCGACCAGGCCACGAGCGCCACGCCCAGGGCCACCATCACCGCCCCGGTGGTGAGGATCGCCAGACCGATGTCGCGGGCGATGTAGACCAGCAGGCTGGCGGTTTCGCCGGTCGCCTGCGCACAGTCACCCGCCAGGATGCACTCCTCGGTGGGCGCGGGTGTGGTCGCCGCCGCCGCCGTGGAAGCGATGTCGTGGTCGGCGCCTGCGCGCATCACCGCGCCCAGGACGACCGCCACCAGGCCCACCAGGGGCAGGAGCACCAGGGCGATCAGGCGGCCGGCGGCGGACGTCGGGCGGTCCTCGGAGGACGCCTTCGTCGCCGGCAGGCCGGAGAAGTCGTAGTCGGGCGGCGGGGGCGTCTCGGTCATCCGCGCCCCGGGGTCGTCATGGTGGTCCGCACCGATGGCACACTACCGGGAGTGAACTACCACCTCACCACCTTCGGGTGCCAGATGAACGAGCACGACTCGGAGCGGATGCGGGGCCTGCTCGAGTCGATCGGCTACGACCGCGCCGCCGAGCGCGACGACGCCGACCTGATCGTGTTCAACACCTGCACCATCCGGGCGAGCGCCGACGACCGGTTCTTCGGGAACCTCGGCGAGGCGCGTCGCATCAAGCGCGAGCGACCCGACGTCATCGTCGCGGTGGGCGGCTGCTGGGCCCAGAGCCAGAAGGAGGAGGTGTTCACACAGTTCCCCTTCGTCGACATCGCCTTCGGCCCCGGCGAGGTCACGCGTCTGGGGGAGCTTGTGGCGCGCGAGCGCATCCAGGCGGTGGGCGCATTCAGCTTCGACGGCGAGTTCGCGGCCAGCCTGCCGACCCGCCGTGACCGTCCGCACCAGGCGTGGGTGCAGATCAGCGTGGGGTGCAACTCGGTGTGCTCGTACTGCATCGTGCCCAGCGTGCGCGGCCGGGAGCGCAGTCGCGTCCAGGCCGAGGTGGTCGACGAGATCCGCACGCTGGCGTCCGACGGTGTGCGCGAGGTGACGCTCCTCGGCCAGAACGTCAACTCCTACGGACGCGACCTGCGCGGGGAGGACCGCACCGACTTCGCCGCCCTCCTGCGGGCGGCCGGCGACGTGGCCGGCATCGACCGCATCCGCTACACGAGCCCGCACCCCAAGGACATGAAGCGCGACGTCATCGCCGCAATGGCCGAGGTGCCGTCGGTGTGCGAGCACCTGCACCTGCCGGCCCAGTCGGGTTCCACCCGCATCCTCAAGGCCATGCGTCGCACCTATGACCGCGGGCGGTACCTCGACCTGGTGGCGCGTCTGAAGGACGCGATCCCGGACCTCTCGCTCACCACCGACATCATCGTGGGCTTCCCGGGCGAGACCGACGCCGACTTCGCCGAGACCCTGTCGCTGGTGGAGGAGGTGGGCTACGACGGCGCCTACACGTTCCTCTACTCGCCGCGGCCCGGCACCGAGGCGCACGACACGATGAGCGACGACGTGTCGCCCGAGGCCAAGCGCGAGCGCATGACGGCCCTGGTAGAGGTGGTTCAGCGCACGGCGGCGTCGCGCGCGGCGCGCTTCGTGGGCTCGACACGGGAGGTGCTGGTGGAGGGCCCGTCGCGCACCGACCCGTCGCGGCTGCGCGGACGGCTTCGTCAGAACATCACGGTCAACTTCACGGGTGACGCCGCCGCCGGCTCGCTCGTGGACGTCGTGATCGACGGCGCCACCTCCACGACGCTCTCCGGACACCTGGCCGCGGCGCCCGCCGTCGCCGTCCTCTGACACCGGCCGGCGGGTGAGTGGTGTCGTCGCCATCCTCGGCCCGACGGCCGTGGGCAAGAGTGCGCTCGCGCACGCGGTGGCGCTGCGGCTGGGCGGTGAGATCGTCGTGGCCGATCCGTTCCAGCGCTACCGCGGCCTCGAGATCGCGGCCGACGCGCCGTCCGACGCCGAGCGCCGCGAGGTGCCCCACCACCTGGTGGGCGACCTGGACCTGGCCGTCACCGGCACCGTCGCCGACTACGCCGTCCTGGCACACCGTGCGATCGACGCCATCCTGGCGCGCGGGCGGGTGCCGTTGGTGAGCGGTGGAAGCGGCCTCTACGTGCGCGCGGCGCTGGCCGACCTGTCGTTTCCCGGCGAGCCCGCGCCCGAGGCGCGCGCCGAGGCCGAGGACATGGTGGAGGCCGACCTGACCGCCGCGGTCGTCCGTCTGCGGAGCCTCGACCCCGCGAGCGCCGACCGGGTCGACACCGCCAACCCCCGCCGCGTCGCACGCGCCCTGGCACTGGCGCTCGAGGGGCGGGAGGGGCCGTCCTCCGACGGCCTGTGGAGCGGGGAGACCCGCCTGCCCAGCCGGATCGTGGGGCTCACCCGCCCGCGGGAGGTCGTGCACACGCTCATCGCCACGCGGGTCGACCGCGAGCTCGCCGACGGGCTGGTGGACGAGCTTCGCGCGGCGCTCGCCCGGCCGGACCTCTCACGGGCGCCGGCGCAGATCATCGGCATGCGGGAGGTGGCGGCGCTCGACGCCGGTGAGCTTGACGAGCCCGGTCTGCGGGAGCGCCTCATCGTGCGCACCCGTCGCCTGGCCCGCGCCCAGGACACGTGGATCCGAAAGACGCCGGGGGTGACGCCGGTGGACCTGGGGGACCGCCCGGCGCGGGACGGCCTGGAGGAGGTCTTGGCACTGGTGGGGGCGTGACCGTGGTTGTTCGGTGCCGGGCCTGTCGTGCCTGTCAGACGTGGTGCCGGTCGATTCATCTGACACCGGGGCGTTCGGCCGGGGGTCGTCCGGGTGGCGGTGATTCATGAGACACGGGTGACGCGACGCCGGTCCGGTCGCCGCATGCGGTCGTCCCCTAATCTGCGCTCGTGCGCTTCGAAAAGTGGCAGGGGCTCGGCAACAACTATCTGATCGTCCGTCGTGATCAGTGGCTCATCCGCATCACGCCCGAACGCGCGCAGCTGCTGTGCGACCCGCACTTCGGGGTGGGCGGCGACGGCATCCTCGAGATCGACCACGAACTCGGTCGCCCGCGCATGACCGTCTGGAACCCGGACGGCAGCATCGCCGAGAACTGCGGCAACGGCATCCGCATGGTGGGCCGCCACCTGGCGCGTCGCGGCGACCTGCCGGCCGACGGGATCGTCGAGACGGGCGGCGGCCCCGCGCATGTGGTGGTGCTGCCGGACCGTCGCGTGCGGGTGGGGATGGGCCGGGCGGTGTTCCCCGACGGCGAGGGCTTCGACACCATGACCACGGACGACGGCGATCTGGAGTTCGCCGTCGTGACGACCGGCAACCCGCACGCGATCTTCCCGCACGACGACCCGGCCGACGCCGTGCTGCGCCTGGGACCCGGCATCGAGGTCGACCCGCGCTTCCCCAACCGCACCAACGTCGAGTTCGTCCGTCTGGACGGGCCGTCGGAGATCACCATGCGGGTGTGGGAACGGGGCGTGGGCGAGACCATGGCCTGCGGGACCGGTGCGTGCGCATCCGCCGTCGCGGCCGTGCGGCTGGCGGGACGCGTGAGCCCGGTGACCGTGCACCTGAAGGGCGGTGACCTCCAGGTCGCCGTCGACGACGATCTGGAGATGACGATGACCGGTCCGGCGGAGCTCGTCTACGAGGGCAACCTGTCGAACGCACTCGAAGTGCGCCTGGAGGCCATGTGAGCCGTCCGGGTCCCGCACGCCGGATGGAGCGGCTGCCGCCGTACCTGTTCGCCCAGCTCGAGCGGAAGATCGCCGAGAAGCGCGCGGCGGGCGTGGACATCATCTCGCTCGGCATCGGCGACCCCGACACGCCGACGCCCGCGATGGTCGTGGACGCCATGCGGGACCAGGTCGCCCGGCCGGACACGCACCGCTACCCGTCCAACCGCGGGCGTGCGAGCTTTCGCGACGCCGTCGCGGCCTTCTACGACGCGCGCTTCGGGGTCGCACTCGACCCCGAGACCGAGATCATCCCCGCGCTCGGGGCGAAGGAGGCGATCGCCAACCTCAACTTTGCGTTCCTCGACCCCGGCGACGTGGCCCTCGCGAGCGATCCCGGCTACCCCGTCTACACCAACGGACCGATCATCGCCGGCGCCGAGCCCGTCGCGATGCCGCTCGTGGCGGAGCGTGGGTTCCAACCCGACCTCGACGCGATCCCCGCCGATGTCGCGCGGCGCGCGAAGCTCCTCTACGTCAACTACCCCAACAACCCGACCGGGGCGGTGATCGAGGACGACTTCTTCGCGCGTCTCGTGGCGTTCGCCGCGGCCAACGAGATCATCGTCGTCCACGACAACGCCTACTCCGAGATCACCTACGACGGGTACGTCGCGCCATCGTTCCTCGCGACGCCGGGCGCGAAGGACGTCGGGATCGAGGTCTTCTCGCTCTCCAAGACCTACAACATGACCGGCTGGCGCTCGGGTGCGGTCGTGGGCGACGCCGACCTGGTGGACGCATACTGGCGGCTGAAGACCAACATGGACAGCGGCATGTTCGAGGCCGTGCAGGAGGCGAGCGTCGCCGCGCTCATGTCCGACCAGTCATCGGTGACCGAGATGAACGCGATCTACCGGCGCCGGCGCGACATCCTCGTCGACGCGCTGCGCGCCATCGGGCTGGACGTGGATCCCCCGAAGGGCACGATCTACCTGTGGGCGCGCGTGCCGGACGGGCAGACCTCCACCGGGTTCTGCGAGCGGGTGCTGGAGGAGGCGGCCGTCGTCATCTCGCCCGGGTCCGCCTACGGGGCGAGCGGCGAGGGCTTCGTGCGGATGAGCCTCACCATCGACGACGCGCGGCTCAACGAGGCGGCCGAGCGGATCGCGACGCTGGTGTGATCGACCGCCTGGAGGTGCGTCGCCTTCGCCCCGACGCGACGCTCCCGCACCGCGCGCACGCGGACGACGCCGGCCTCGACCTGGTGGCCGTGGAGCGCGCGTCCCTGGCGCCGGGTGAACGCACGGCCGTCCCGACAGGGGTGGCGGTGGCCATCCCCGCGGGGTGGGCGGGTCTGGTGGTGCCCCGCTCGGGACTGGCGCGCCGCAGTGGTGTCACGGTGACGAACACCCCCGGTCTGATCGACCCGGGGTATCGCGGCGAGCTGATCGTTCTGCTCGTCAACCTCGGTGCCGAGCCGGTGGAGATCGCGGCGGGCGACCGCATCGCCCAGTTGGTGCTGGTGCCGGCTCCGGCGGTGGAGGTGGTGGAGGTGGAGGAGCTGCCGGCGAGCACCGGACGGGCGGAGCGGGGGTTCGGCTCGAGCGGGCGGTGACGGTCGGGTGCGAACCGCCGAGTCGCACCTGCGGTCGCACTGACGGTAGCATCACGGTATGAAGATGAGTATCTCGCTCCCGGCCGCCGACGTCGAGTTCATCGATTCGTACGCGTCCCGCACCGGAATGGCATCACGATCCGCCGTGGTCCAGCGAGCCCTGGATCTCTTGCGCTCAGCCCAGCTCGGGCCGTCCTACGCGCAGGCGTGGGCGGAGTGGGAGACCGGCGACGGCGCGGACTGGGAGTCCACCGTCGGTGACGCCATCGCGGGCTGATGCAGCGCGGCGAGATCCGGCTCGTCGATCTCGACCCCGTTCGGGGTTCGGAGGCGAACAGGCGTCGTCCCGCCGTGATCGTCTCGAATGACGGCGCCAACGGCATGGCCGCCGTGCTGGGGCGCGGGGTGATCACGGTGGTGCCGGTCTCGTCGAACGTCGATCACATCCATCCCTTTCAGGTGCTCATCGCCGCGGATGAGAGCGGGCTCACCATGGACGCCAAGGCCCAGGCGGAGCAGGTGCGCTCGGTGGCGGTCGAACGCATCGGCCCCCTGATCGGTCGGCTTGGTCTGGACACCATGGCGCACCTGGACGACGCATTGCGCCTGCATCTCGCGCTATAGCGGGCTGATTGTCAGGTGGGCGCGATCGTCACGACGACGGCTCTTCGGCCGCCCGCAGTTCCGACAACGCGTCGAGGTACGGTGTCGCCCACTCCACCGCGATCAGGTCGTCGATCCGCCGCCTGTCCGTCCCGTCATCGCGACCTCCGGTGTCCCAGAGCCTGAACACCACCGACCGCTTCCCCACGGATGACGGCACGCCGACCAGCAGTTCCCCGGATCCTGTGCGTCGCATGTAGTAGGCAACCGGCAGCCGGTTCGTTCGGGCGTGGAGGAGGATGTCGCGCAGCGAGGCCGACGTGAATCCCGGGTCGACGGGCTTCGTCCGTCGGATGGCGGCGAGCCGGACCATCGGCTCGTCGTCGTCGACCGAGTCGACCGCGAGGATCTCGTCGTCACGGATCCAGGTGAACCCACGTCGCATCTCGTGGTCATGGATTTCATGTACGACCGGCCCGTCATCCAACCGGGCGACGAGCAGCGCATCCACCGTCTCGTGTCCGCGATCCCACTCGATGCGGACGAACGTCCGCTTCTTACGTCCCACGACGCCACTGTACAGGCGCGGCCCGCCTCAGCGGATGACGATCTCCCCGTCCGCGGTCGCGATGCCGCACGCGTGGACGCCCGGACCGGTGCCCGGCGCGTAGCGCACCGGAAGCCCGTGGCCGGGGCCCAGCCATCCCTCGAGCACCGGCTCGTGGTCACCCACCTCCACGAACGTGAACCCGGTCGGTGCGCAGGCATGGTCGGCCGCGGCATACCGCTCGGCCTGGATCCTCGCGCGGTTGTCCGGGTCGCCGAGGATCTGGATGAAGAAGGGCAGGGGATACCTGGGCATGCCGGCGGTGCGGAAGGTGAGCTCGTCCCGGTCGTCGGGGTCCTTCACCTGTCCGACCCGGATGGGAAGACCGCGACGGGCCGCCGCATCGTCCAGGTCGTCGACGCCGAGGCACCACCACAGCACGCGGTCCTCACCCTGCAGTGTCGCCTCCAGCCATGCGCCGTCGTCCTTGGACGTGTCCTTGATGCCCAGGAGCTCGAAGAAGCAGTTGGGGCCGAGGGGGACGAACCGGTTGGAGGTGCCGCCCAGATGCGGCTTGCCCGGCACCGACCCGAGCCCGTGCTCGTCCCGCAGTCGCTCGGCGGCGACGTCGATGTCGACCACCCCATAGATCACGTGGTCGATGAAGAGCCCCTCGTCACCCATCATCACCCTCCCGTGTCGCGTCCCGTCCGACGGACGGCGACTCTATCCGGTTAGGTCGCCCGCGGCGAGGGCGTGGTGTGGACGACGCCGAATCTCATGCGGGCGGGGCATTCGACCCGGGTTTGCCCCTGACGAATGTCCCGGATGTGGGTCCGGGCGGCCGCTGCGGTAACGATTTGGGCGTCCCGGAACACCTACAGGGTGACGGCGTCGATTCGACCGGGGGAGTCATGGCGGACACGGTGGATGTGCGTGATTGCGCGGAGGCCCCTCCGCAGTTTCCCTGGGCCGCCGCCGTGCTGTTCGCGGCCGGGTCCGTCTGGACGGTGGTCGGCCTGGCGGCTGGACATGCGGTCCACTTCGGGGGTTGGCTCACCACGATGGGGCTCTGCACGGCGACGGTGGTCGCGATCGTGGTGGGCGGCGCGGTCCGGGCCGTCGGAGTGCGCATCGTCGTGGCGGGCGCGGCGCTCATCCTGTGCCTGGCGGGGATCTCCGGCGGGGGCGTGGCGTTCCTTCCCGCCTGTCTGGCCCTCGTCGCGGAGATGTGCCTGCTGCGACCGACCGATCAGGACGTGCTGACGGAGCGGCGCGCCGTGTCGCGCGACGCCCGGCCATTCTGACCGCAAGCGGCGCGTCGCGGGGACGAGTCGCCGGCGGGCGTTTCGGGCGCTAGCGCTTCGGCTGCTTCGCCCGGGCGATCGCGGCGGCGTGCGCCTCGTGCTCCAGGGCGTCGTCGAGCGGCTCGAGCAGCGGTCGCGAGCCGGTGGCGTGCTCGAACGCCCATGAGATGACCCGGTCGGCAAGCCATGGGTTCTTCGGCAGCAGCGGTCCGTGCAGGTAGGTGCCGATCGCGTGGTGGCGCACGGCCCCCTCGCCGCCGTCCTGCCCGTTGTTGCCGCTGCCCGAGATCACCCGGCCGAGGGGCTCCGACTCCGGCCCCAGACGGGTGCGGCCAGCGTGGTTCTCGAACCCGACGACCGTGTGATGGTCGCCGTCCAGCTCGGCCATGATCACCAGGTCGCCGATCAGACGCGTCGGTCCGGCGGTGGTGTCGGCGTCGAGGATCCCGACCCCCGGCATGCGGTGCCCGTCGACGCCCGTGTAGCCGTGGCCCGCCAGCTGATATCCGCCGCAGACCGCCAGGAGCACCGCGCCGTCGTCCACGACGGCACGCAGATCCCGTGCCTTGGTGCGCAGGAGGTCCTCGGCCACGATCGCCTGATCGCGGTCCTGGCCACCGCCCAGGTAGTAGATGTGCACGTCGGTGGGAAGACGCTCGCCCAGCTGGACCTCGACCACCTCGAGCGCGAGGCCGCGCCAGGCGAGACGGCGGTCGAGCACCGCCAGGTTGCCCCGGTCGGCGTAGATGTTGAGCTCACGCGGGTAGAGGTGGGCCAGACGGATCACGCTCATGCGGCCTCGCAGCGGTAGACCTGGCGCTCACCGCGGTCGTCGAGCGGCGACCCGTCGAAGTCGCCGAAGGCGGCCTGCACCTGGAGGCCGGCGTCGGCGAGAAGCTCCCACAGCTCGGACGGCGTGTAGAGGTGGACGGTGTGGCGCCGCTCGTAGCGCGTGCCGTCCTCGTCGATGAGCAGGGTGAAGCGCACCGTGCCGCTCGCCCGGTCGACGTCGTCGAACCTGGCCCGATGCGTCAGGGTGACGCCGGACGGATCGTGGTGCACCGGACCGGGCTGCACCTGCCCCAGGATGCCGGCGATCGCACCGAGATCGGCCTGGACGACGTCGAAGGCCACGACACCGCCCGGGGCGAGGTGCCGGCGTGCCGCGCGGAGGACGCCGAGCCGGTCCGCGGGACGCAGGAACGCCTGGAGCGTGTTCATCGGCAGGATCACCAGGGCGAACCGGGGCCCCAGGGCGAGCGATGCGATGTCGGCCGTCACGGTCGTGACGCGTCGGCGCAGGTCCGGTTCGGCGTCGAGCGCCGCCTCGATGCGGTCGATCATCGCGGGATCGACGTCGACGGCGGTCACCTCGTGCCCCGCCCGCGCGAGATCGAGCGTCACCCGGCCGGCGGCGGCACCCAGGTCGAGCACCGGGCCCGCGCACTCCGCAGCGAGGGCACGCCAGAAGGGCAGGTCCTCCACGTAGTGGGCGTGCTCGATGGCGAACCGGTCGGCCGGCGTGGCGTCGGTGATGCGTGGGGCGGTGGCCGTCACTTCCAGTACGCCTCCACCGCTCCCCGCTCCACCAGCGCGGCGCGCAGGCCGAGCATGGCCGTGTAGGTGGGAAGGACGTACACCGGGCGTCCCGTCGGTGCCGCCGCCACGGCGGCGTCGACGGCCTCGCGCGCACCGGGGACGACGTGGAGCCGGTCGGCCTCCACACCGGCGTAGTGGAAGCGAAGCGCCAGGTCGTGGGCGCGGTCGCCGCTCACGGTCAGACGCCGGATCCGCGGCAGGAGCGGCTCGTAGTCGACGTCCCAGATCCACGAGACGTCGCGGCCGTCGGCGGTGCGGTCGTTGAGGATGATCACCACGTCGAGCGGCTCGGGGTCGAGCATGAGGGTGCGGACGGTCTCGTTGGCGCCGGTCGGGTTCTTCACCAGGAGCAGCACGATCTCGTGGCCGTCCAGGAGCACGCGTTCGCTGCGGCCGAACGCGGCCTCGCTGCGGCCGAGCGACGACGCGATGCGCTCCGGCGCGACCCCGAGCGCCACCGCCGCCGCGGCGGCCGCCGTCGCGTTGTACGCGTTGTGGAGCCCCGGCAGCCGGATCTCGGGGACCTCGATGATCCCCTGGGGTGTGCGGATGGTGAGGGAGACGCCCTCGAGACCCCGGAAGGCCACCCGGGTGGCGGTGACCTCGGGCGTCGGTCGGGACCAGCCGCACACGTTGCACCGCCAGTGGCCCAGGTGACCCACCAGGACGGCGTCGTAGGCGAGCTGGCTGCCGCAGCGCCGGCACCGGGTCGAATCGGCGGCGTGGGGCAGGTCGCGGAGCGCGACCGTCGTGTCCTCCACACCGAAGTAGCGCACCCCCGGATGCGCATCACCCAGCTGCGCGACGCCCGGGTCGTCGGCGTTCAGGAGCACCACGGTGTCCGCCGGCGCCGATCCGAGCATGCGCCGCCAGAGCATGGTGATGTGCTCCAGCTCCCCGTAGCGGTCCAGCTGGTCGCGGAAGAGGTTCATCAGCATGACGACCCGCGGTGTCAGCTGGGCGACGACGGCGGGCAGGGCCGCCTCGTCCACCTCGAACACGCCGAGCGCGGGTTCGGCGGGTGCCGTGGGGGCGTGCAGGAGGGCGGTGGCCACGCCCGAGATGAGGTTGGCGCCGCTCGGGTTGGTCACCAGGCTGCGCCCGTCGGAGCGCACGCAGTCGGCGATGAGCCGGGCGGTCGTGGTCTTGCCGTTGGTGGCCGACACGACGAGCGCACCGTCCGCCAGCCTGCGCCGCATCGCGCGGATGGCGCGGGGCCGGACCTTCACGAGGACCTTGCCGGGCAGGCTCGTGCCGCCGCCGCGGCCGAGACGCCGCGACAGGTCGCCGGCGGCCCGCGCGAGGGCCTCCGCGGGGTGCTTCACCGGCCGACCGCCGTCATCGCCCGTGCGCCGTCCGCGAACCCCACCACGACGTCCGACGGGTCGACGCGGAAGAGCCCATGGTCGAGGACGCCCGGGACGGCGCGCGCCCGGTCCGCAACGGCCTCCCAATCGGCCCCGGCCGGTGGGTGCAGGTCGACGAGCACCATGCCGTCGTCGCTGCGGGCGGGACGCGCGACGGGTTCGAGGTCCCCCAGCTCACGCGCGATGGTCGGCGCCGCGAACGGCACCACCGCGATGGGAAGCCGGCCCCACGCGTCCAGCGAGTCGACCAGCTTCGTCTCATCCACCAGGACCAGGAACCGCGCCGCGGACGCGGCCACGATGCGCTCGCGCACCATGGCGCCGCCGGCGCCCTTCACGACAAGGCCGTCGGGGGTGACCGCATCGGCCCCGTCGAAGGCCAGGTCGAGGGCCGGTCCCGGACGTCCCAGCGGGATCTCGAGGTCACGGGCGAGCGCCGCGCTCGCCTTGGAGGTGGGCACCCCGGTGCAGCGCAGCCCGTCGCGGACGCGGGCCCCGAGGGCGCGGATGCCGGCGGCGGCGGAACGTCCCGTGCCGAGGCCCAGCCGCATGCCGTCACGGACGTCCGCGACTGCGGCCGCGCCCGCGGCGTCCCACGCCGCCTGCCGCTTCGAGTCATCCATGCGGCAAGGCTATGCGACACTTGCGGCGACATGCCTCAGACACCTCCCGCACCGCAATCCCTCGGCTCGGGCATTGAGCTCTTCGACACGATGCTGGCCGGTGAGACCGGCCTGACCGCCGCGTACCTCATCACCGGCGAGCGCACGACGCTGGTCGAGACGGGGTCGCAGACCTCGGCCGACGGGCTCGTCGCGCAGCTCACCGCGTACGGGATCGGACCGGACGATCTGGACCAGGTCGTCCTCACCCACATCCATCTCGACCACTGCGGCGGCGTCGGCGACGTGATGCGCGCGTTCCCGAGGGCGACGCTCTACGTGCACCGGCGCGGCGCCCGGCACATGGCCGAACCGGACCGGCTGCTTTCGTCGTCGTTCGCCGTCTACGGGGATCAGGCGCCCATGTACGGCGGGCTCACGCCGGTGGACGCCGACCGGATCACCGCGGTGGAGGAGGGTGGGGAGGTCCCCCTGGGCGGCGGCCGCACGCTGTCGGTGATGGACGCCCCCGGCCATGCGCGCCATCAGATGGGGCTCCTGGACTCGGAGTCCGGGAGCCTCTTCACCGGCGACGCCCTCGGCGTGCGCTTCCCGGGGTCGGAGGTCTATCCGACCGTTCCGCCCCCGGACTTCAACCTGACGTTCGCGCTGCGGACGCTCGGGCGGATGCGCGAGCTCGGCCCCGCTCGGCTGCTGCTGCCGCATTTCGGTCCCATCGACGGGGACGTGGCCGAGGCCCTGCGCACGGCGGGTGAGCGGCAGCGCATCCTGGCCGAAGCGGCACGGGACGGATGGGCGAGCGGGGGCGACGAGGCGAGCGTCGGCCGTCGCATGCAGGAGGTCCTGCCGGTGGAGGACGTGGTGACCGACGAGCACGGTCGTCATCGCTGGCGCCTCACGCTCTGGGCCGACAACAACGTGCCGGGGCTCGCGGAATGGGCGCGGGCCGAGGCGGAGGCGGCGGAGGGGTAGGCGCCCGCGGTCCGCTCGACGAACGTCCCGGACGCGGGGGCGGGGGCGTCCACCGTCCGGAACGGACTGGTAGCCTGCGGACGTCCATCCCCGAGGAGGCCCACGACCCATGGCGCACGGCACGTCCGAACCCAAGAATCTGTCGATCACCTGGCCGTTCACGTTCGCCGGTCTTCTGGTCACCTTCGCCCTCATCTACTTCTGCCTCGGGTTTGCGATCCACGACCGCAAGCCGGTCGTCGAGGAGCAGGTCGTCGAGGGGCCGACGTCGCTGGCCGGACACTTCACGGTCTTCTGGATCTGCATCCTCGCGGCCGTCGTGATCAGCATCGCCGGCTACATCGTGAACTACAGCCGGGCGAAGAAGCGCCAGGCGGCGTACGCCTAGCCGCATCCGGTGGGCGACGAGCCTGACAGCCGTCGGGGCAGGCTGCTCGTCGCCGCCCCGGGGCTGCTCGACCCGAACTTCCACCGCGCCGTCGTGCTCGTCCTCGAGCACACCGCCGAGGGCGCGCTGGGGGTCATCCTCAACCGGCCGACGCACCTCGCGACGCGCGAGGCGCTTCCCGACCATCTGCTGGCGCCGGTCGGGGTGGACGACGTGATCCACGAGGGCGGTCCCTGCGAGCCGGGCAGCGTGATCCTCCTGGGCGACTTCGACGAGACGGGTGCCGCCGCCGGCGCCGGGCTGGGGCTCGGGTCGGTGCGGGTGGTCGAACCGGACGTCGACCTGTCCGAGATCGGCGACCACGTGCGTTCGGTGCGCGCGTTCGGCGGGTACGCCGGCTGGGGGGCCGGACAGCTGGAGGGCGAGCTTGCGGAGGAGGCGTGGATCGACGCCGAGTGTCGCATCGGCGACGTCTTCTCGAGCTCGCCGCTCACCCTGTGGCGGGACGTGCTCGACCGCAAGGGCGGCAGCTTCCGCCTGGTGGCGCGCATGCCGGTCGACCCCAGCCTCAACTGAGGCCGTGACCGCGCGGATCGACGTCCGGCGGGCGGACATCACGACGCTCGCGGTCGACGCGATCGTGAACGCCGCCAACACGTCGCTTCTGGGCGGCGGAGGGGTGGACGGGGCGATCCACCGGGCCGCCGGGCCGGGCCTCCTCGACGAATGCCGGGCACTCGGCGGCTGCCCGACCGGTGAGGCCCGTCTGACCGGCGGGCACGATCTGCCGGCGACGCACGTCATCCACACGGTCGGTCCCGTCTGGCGGGGCGGCGGGGAGGGGGAGCCGGATCTCCTGGCATCCTGCTACCGGCAGAGCCTGCGGATCGCCCGGGATCACGGCCTTCGCACGATCGCGTTCCCCGCCATCAGCACCGGCGTCTACGGGTATCCGCGCGCCGAGGCGGCCCGCGTGGCGGTGGCGACCATCCGCGACGAGCTGGCGGACGACACCACGCTCGAGACGGTCATCCTCTGTGCGTTCGGCGACGACGACCTGGCGGTGCTGCGAGCGGCCGTCGACGCCTGAGGCGAGTGGCGCGTCCACCCCGGCGGGCGGGGTCGACGCGGCCGATCACTGCAGCCTGGCGGCCTCGGCCATGCTGGCGAGCTTCTGGAGCGACTGGTGCTCCACCTGACGGATGCGCTCACGCGTGACGTTGAACATGCGTCCCAGCTCATCCAGGGTGCGCGGCTTCTCGCCACCCAGCCCGTAGCGCAGCTCGAGCACGCGCCGCTCCCGGTAGGAGAGCTGATCCAGCAGGTCACCGAGCGCCTCGTGGCGCAGGGCGGTCTCGGCCGCCACCTCGGGCGCCACGGTGTTCTCGTCGGCCAGGAAGCGCACGAACTCCGCCTCCTCGTCCTCACCGACCGGCTTCTCCAGCGACACGATGGGCTGTGCGCTTCGGAGGATGTCCTCGACCTCCTCCGGCGGCAGCCCCGTCGCCTCGCCGAGCTCTTCCACCGTGGGCTCGCGCCCCAGCTGACCGATCAGCACGCGCTCGGCGCGGCTGATCTGGTTGAGCTTCTCGACGACGTGCACCGGGATGCGGATGGTGCGGCCCTTGTCGGCCAGCGCACGGGTGACCGCCTGACGGATCCACCACGTGGCGTACGTCGAGAACTTGAACCCGCGCCGCCAGTCGAACTTCTCGACCGCGCGGACGAGGCCGAGGGTGCCCTCCTGGATGAGGTCGAGGAACGGCAGGCCGCGGCCGCGGTAGGCCTTGGCGATCGAGACGACCAGACGGAGGTTGGCCTCGACCATCTGGCGCTTGGCCTCCGGATCGCCGTTCTCGATGCGCTTCGCCAGGCTCACCTCCTGCGCGGCGGTGAGGAGCGGCACGCGGCCGATGTCCTTGAGGAACAGCTGCAGCGCATCGGTGGTCTGTTCGACGGCGGGATGCGTGCGCCGGTTGCGCTCGGCCTCGTCGAGTTCGGCGGTGCGCGTGCGCGCCTCGATGGCGTCGACGATGTCGACACCCAGCTCGTCGAGGTGCTGGTACAGCTCGGCCTGGGAGGATGCGTCGACGTTGATGGCGTCGAGGGCCTCGCCGACCTCCTCGACGCTCAGGAAACCGAGCTCCTGGCCCCGCGCGATGAGCGCCTGCAGCTCGCCTTCGTCGATCAGCTCTTGCAGTCCCGTCGCGTCCGTCCTTTCCTGTCGTTCAGCGGTCGATCCGAGGTGCGGTGCATGCGCCGACGGTCGAACGCCCTGGCAAGCGAACGGCGTCCACGATGGGTGATCCGCCGAACATCCGGGGGAGTGTAGCCCGCTTTTCGCCCGCGGTACAGGGTCCGTGCGAATTTCACATGGTCGACCGCCCCGGCCGGACCCGTGATCCGTGGGGCTTCCGGACCGCTCGGTAACATTCGAGACCATGCCCGCCCGTCGCCGGAGACATCGATGACCACCGAACGACGTCCACGTCCGTCGGCCTCCGGACCCGCCGGCTGGGTCGTCCTCCTCGCGCTCATGGTCCTGGCGCTCATCATCGCGGGCATCGCGAAGGGCTGCGGTGACGACGGGGCCGACACCGGCACGACGACCACCACCACGACCACGACGACCACCGGCACCCAGACCACGGGCACCGGCGGCGCCGAGGGCGGCGGTGTGGTCGACCAGATCAACCAGGCCGTCCAGCAGGCCGGCGGCATCACGTTCCAGACCGGGTCGGTGGACCTCACCGCCGACAGCCGGGCCGCGCTCGACCAGGTCGCGGCGCTCCTGGCGCAGAACCCCAGCATCAACGTCGAGGTGGGCGCGCACACCGACACGCAGGGGGACTCCGACAAGAACCTGCAGCTCAGCCAGCAGCGCGCCGACGCCGTCGTGACCTACCTGTCCACCACCAAGGGGATCCAGGCGTCACGACTGAAGGCGGTCGGCTACGGCGAGGCGCAGCCGGTGGTCGCCAACGAGGCATCCGAGGCCGACCGGCAGAAGAACCGGCGCATCGAGTTCAAGCTCCAGTCCTGACCGCGGACGATGGCGCTCGTCGCGTCGGTGGTGATCGGCTTCGTCTACCTGCAGGGACCGGCCCGCTGGGCGCTCATCGCCGGGGGCGTGCTGGTGGAGGTCGTCGAGGCGTGGGTGATGATCACGTGGAGCCGGCGTGGCCGGCCGACCGTGGGGATCGAGGCCCTCGTCGGGCGCCGGGGCGTCGCGCTCAGCGATCTGCGACCGGATGGCCAGGTGCGGATCGTGGGTGAACGGTGGCAGGCGCGGTGCGCATCGGGCTGCGACCGCGGCGCGGAGGTCGTCGTGACCGGCCATGACGGGCTGGAGCTCGAGGTGCGCCCCGCGCAGGGGGCCTGACACCCGGCCCGCACCCCAAGCCTCGACCTCATGTCGAGCCGCGCCGGTGCCGATGATGAACCCGGCTGCGCCGTTTCGCGGCGCGGGAGCACTCGAGCGCAGGAAGGACCGTGGCAATGGCAGGCATCGCGGAGATTCATGGCATCGACGAGACGCGGGCGGAGCGGCTTCGCACCGCCGGTGTGCGGTCGCTGGTCGATCTCGTCGCGTCCACGGAATCCAACGACGACCTGCGTCGACTGGCCGAGACGGTGGGTGTGAGCGAGGCCGAGATGACCACGTGGGCCGCGTCGGCCGGGCTGATGCAGGTCGCGGGCGTGGGGGCCGCCTACGCCCAGTTGCTCGTGGGCGCGGGTGTTGGGACCGTGGACGATCTGGCGTACAGCCGCCCGCGGGATCTCGCCCGGCGCGTGGCGGATGTCAGCGCCGAGCTGGGACGTCCGGTGCCCAACCCCAAGACCGTGGCGCTCTGGATCGCGGCCGCGCACGAGATGCTGCACCGCTCGTTCTCGAAGGACCCCGACGTCGTCGAGATCTGACCCCGGTGGTGGCGACGGGGCGCCGCGCGCCCGTTCCTCGCCGCGATGACCCTGGCCGTGCCCCGCCGTCGTCCGGCGCGGCGCCGTCCTGACCGGTCGCCCCGCTGGGTGGACGCCTAGGCGGCCAGGTCGAGGCGCAGCTGGGGAACCGGCTGCACACGTCCCGCCCGTCGCAGCGCGACGATGACCTTGGCGGCGATGGGTGACTGGTCGGCGATGTGGGCGATGACTCGGGCGGCGTTCGCGTCGTGCGGCCCCGTGAGGGCGGCGACCGGCGCACCGCCCGCCCGCATCTGTTCGACGACGACCGCCAGCGCGCCGAGGCGCATCAGCACCCCGCGGGGCGTCGCGTCACCGTGGCCCAGGCGCGCGAGCGCCCGGGGCGACCAGGAGACGGCGCGACCCAGGGTCGCGATGTCGATGCCGGCGTCGATCAGCCGGTCGCGCAGGGCGGCCGGCCCGTCGCACACATGCGCGATGAGGCGCATCGAGAAGGCCGGGGTGTCGGTGGTGGTGTCCTGAGGCCGTGCGGTCATCGGAACCTCGCCTGTCGGAACGGATGTCATGCCCCCATTCTACGAACATGTGTTCGGTCTGTCAACCGTCCGGATCGCCCGCCGCCACGCGGCCCGCGCGGGGCCGGATGTCGCGGTCCTGTGACGCTCCCGCCGGTGTCCGAACCGGTGCGCTACGGTGTCCTCACCACGGAAAGGAGGTGGTCCGTTTGAACGAGCCATGTGGAGGTGGCAGTAGCTAGGGGCGCGCCCTCCAATGCGCAGCCGCAGCAGGAGGGGACGCACATCGCGCCCCATGGCGAAACCCATGCTGCTACCGGGGCCCGGGACACACCGTCTCGGGCCCTTCCCATTTCAGCCCGCCCGCACCGTCGCGGCGCGTCCGCCGTTCAGGCGCCCAGGAAGTCCAGCGCGAGCCGGGAGACCGCGCCGCCGCGCCACGTGATGGGCGACTCGCCCTCCGGCTCGACGCAGAGGCGCGCGCCGGGGATCGTGTCGCGCCACGCCTCGGCCACCTCCAGCGGATGCTCGGCGTCCAGCCGGTCGCGTGTGCCGAGGACGAGCGTGGGACACGTGATCGCCTCCAGCGCCGACATCCCGTCGAAGGCCGCCGACCGCGGCGTCGTCCGCAGCGCGTCCGCCACGGCGTCGGGGTGCGCGTGGCGCTCCATGCGCTGCAGCACCATGGTGCGGAGCTTCTCCTGCCAGTCCGGCGGCGCGGAGCTGTGGATGGCCGCCACGAACCCCTCCGGACCGCCCGCGGCGAGCCCCGCCGCCAGCCGGTCCCAGCGCTCGGTCTCGTCGGAGGGACGGCCAAGGTGCGACGGGGCGCCCAGGATCAGCGCGTCGACCCGGTCCGGGTGGGTGATCGCCACGCGCGCGGCGGTGTGCGCACCCATCGAGTGGCCGAACAGCACGGCGCGGGAGACGCCCAGCTCGTCCATCACGGCGATCGCGTCATCGGCCAGCTGCGGGTAGGTGTAGTCGTCGGCCGACGGGGCCGGATCGGACACGCCGTGGCCGCGTGCGTCGTACGAGATCACCCGGTGACCGGCGCGCTCGATCGTGCGCGATCCGTGCAGCACGTAGCGGCGGGTCGCCGTCAGGCCGTGCAGGAGCAGGACGACGGGGCCGTCCCCGCCGGTGTCCTCGCCACGGATCTCCCGGCCGCCCAGGTCGACCCGCCACTCGGTGGGTGCGGTGCTCACGTCGCCGGATCGTCCGGGGGTGGGCGGTCGCGCTCGAATGCGCGGCGGTCCTCGTCCAGCCGGTGGGCCCGCCGGTCGAGGCTGCGGCGGCGGATGAGCAGCCACATCATGAACCCGAACAGCAGCGCGGCGACCACGGCACCGATCGCGCTGCTCGCGCGGAAGTAGCTGGCCTCGGTGTCGAGGATCCGCTCACCGGCGTGGGCGGCGTTGCCGTTGCCGACCACGATCGAGAGGGTCAGCAGGTTCGGCAGGGCCAGGGCGATCGCCCCGGCGAGGAACCCGGCCCACACCTTCCACTGGCGTCGCCGCCGGAAGCCGAACCACAGCACCAGCAGCGGGAGGAAGGTGAAGACGATGCCGTAGAAGAGGCCCAGGGCGACGCCGTTGAACGTGCTCTGGTTGACCTGGTTGCCGATCCGCACCGCCCACCAGCGCGGCAGGAACGCCGACAGGATGAACGCCAGGAGCACCGCCGCCACCAGGACGATCCCGCCGATGGCGAGACGCCTGCCCCAGTTGACCTCGCGGACCGGGCGCCCCTCTGTCTCTCTGACCTCGTTCATGGCCGCCATTCTCTCAGTCGGGCTCGGGTGACGGTGCGGCGCCGCGGCCCCGGCGGCGGATCTCGCCGACGCGGCGGCGAAGGAGCAGCTCGTCCACCCGGAACTTGAACACCAGGCGTCCCTCCAGGACCCCCGCCGGGATGCGCTCGCGCCAGGCGGCCTCCAGATCGGGGTCTCCGTCGATGCGGACCCAGCGCACGTCCAGGCCCAGCCCGGGGGCGAGCCGTTCGAGCACCGGCCGGGCCTCGTCGCACAGGTGGCAGCCGTCGGCGGTGTAGACGGTGAGGGGGAGGGGCGGTGCGGACACGACACGATGGTAGGGACCGCGGCGGCTCGGCATCCGTCCCGGGTCACCGGCCATCGGTAGGTTGTCGGGCGTGGCAGTCGTGCGCGTCCAACCCGCGGCGGGACTCTCCGGGACGGTCTCGATCCCCCCGGACAAGTCGCTCACCCACCGCGCGATCCTCCTGGGCGCCCTGTCGGACGGCCCGGTGACCGTCGAGGACACCCTCGACTCGGAGGACACCGCCGCGACCCTGTCCGCCGTCGAGTCGTGCGGGGTGCGCGTGGAGGGACACCTGGGCGGGAGCATCACCGTCCACGGTGTGGGACCCACCGGCCTTCGCCCGCCCGGGCGCATCGACTGCATGAACGCCGGCACCCTCATGCGCCTGTTCGCCGGGATCCTCGCCGGTGCGACCCCGACGCCCGTGGTGCTGGACGGCGACGCATCGCTTCGCCGGCGTCCCATGCACCGCATCGCGGCGCCGCTCGCGGCCATGGGCGCGCGGGTGACGACCGTGGCGGGGGGGACCCCGCCCCTCGCGATCGAGCCGCCGAGCGCACTCGTCGCCCGTCGCCACGACCTCGCGGTGGCGAGCGCCCAGGTGAAGAGCTGCATCCTCCTGGCCGGGCTGCGCGCCGACGGCGTCACCGAGGTCACCGAGCCGGTCCATTCGCGCGACCACACCGAGCGCATGCTGGCGGCGGCCGGGGCGCCGGTGTCGGTCACGGGTCTCACGTCGCGGGTGGACGGGCCGGTCGACGCGATGCGGCTGCCCGACCTTGTCGTCCCCGGCGACTTCTCGTCCGCGGCGTTCCACCTGGTGGCCGGTGCGCTGCGCGCGGCGCCGTCGCTTCGCCTGGTGGGGGTCAACCTCAACCCGACGCGGGCGGGGCTCCTGGACGTGATGCGTCGCATGGGCGTGCGCATCGACGTCGACGAGCACGAGCCCGCGGCCGGCGAGCCGTACGGCGACCTCGTCGTCCACCGCGCCGACGGGCTCGTCGGGACGACGGTGGAGGCCGAGGAGGTTCCGGCGCTGATCGACGAGGTGACGCTCATCGGCATCCTCGGCGCGTTCGCCGAGGGGACGACGGTGGTGCGCGGGGCGGGCGAGCTTCGCGTGAAGGAGAGCGATCGCATCGCCACCACCTGCACCGCGCTGCGGGAGATCGGCGTGGCCGTGGACGAGACCGAGGACGGCTTCGTCGTCCACGGTGGCGGCGGAATCCGCGGCGGTCGCGTGCAGGCCGCCGGCGACCACCGCATCGCGATGCTCGGCGCCGTCGCGGGTCTCGTGAGCGTCGACGGGGTCAGCGTCGACGGGTTCGAGGTCGCCGCCGTGTCCTACCCCGGGTTCGCCCGGGACCTCGCGCAGATCGGGGCGTCGGTCTGATCATCGCCGTCGACGGGCCCGCCGGGGCCGGCAAGAGCACCGTGGCGCGCCGGGTGGCCGAGCGTCTGGGCTTCGGCTACCTCAACACCGGGTCGATGTACCGCGCCGTCGCGCTGGCCGCCATCCGGGAGTCGGTGGACCCCGCCGACGCGACCGCCCTCACGGCGCTCGCCCGCGCCCACGAGGTGCGCCTCGCGCATCTGGACGGACGCGAGTCGGTCATCCTGGACGGCGTCGACGTGTCGGCCGCGGTCCGCGACGGCGCGGTGACCGACCTCGTGTCGCAGGTCGCCGCGCACGCCGACCTGCGCGAGATCGTGGTGGACTGGCAGCGGGAGATCCTCGCGTCGGGCGACTGGGTGGCCGACGGCCGCGACATCGGCACGGTGGTGGCCCCGGACGCGCAGGTGAAGGTGTTCCTCACCGCCAGCCCGCAGGAGCGCGCCGGACGACGCCACCGCGAGCTGGTGGACGCCGGCGAGGACGTGGATCTGGACGACGTCCTGCGGGGCATCGTCGAGCGCGACCGCCGCGACGAGGGACGTGCGGCGTCCCCGCTCACGGTGGCGGACGGGGCGACGGTGGTCGACACCACGGAGATGGACATCGAACAGGTCGTGGAGCGTCTCGTGCGGCTGGTGAGCGAGGGGGAGGGGACGATCACATGACCGTGGCCAGGGGCCCCCTGTGGCAGATCGGACGTTCGCTGCTCTTCCCGATCGTCTACGGCTTCTTCCGTCTGCGCCGCTCCGGGCACCGCAACATCCCCAAGCGCGGCGCGACGCTGATCGTGAGCAACCACCTGTCGGTCAAGGACCCGCCCATCGTGGGTATGGCCGCGCAGCCGCGCTTCGTCTTCTTCATGGCCAAGTCGGGGCTCTTCTCCAACCGGGTGGCGGGGTGGATCCTGCGGGGCGTTGGGGCGTTCCCGGTGGAGCGCGGCGCCGCGGACCGCGACGCCATCCGCTTCTCGCGCGAGATCCTGGCGCGCGGGGAGGGGATGATCATGTTCCCGGAGGGCACGCGCAGCCTGAGCGGCAACCTTCGGCCCTTCTTCACCGGTGCCGGCGCCCTGGCCCTCGAGCCCGGGGTCACCGTCATCCCGACCGCCATCTGGGGCAGTCAGACGAAGACCGGTCGGGTGACCGTGGTGTTCGGCGAGCCGCTCGACCTGAGCGACCTGACCGAGGGCCCGCGCGGCGCGCGCATCCGCGAGGCGACGGCCCGCATCGCCCAGGCGGTGGCCGACCTGGTGCCGCTGGCCGGCGGGCCACCGCAGACGGTCGCCACCGGCACCCCGTCGCTGGAGCCGTTCTGAGCCGCGCGCCCACGCGGGCGCCGCACGATCTGCTTCACTGCCGGGCGTGAGTCCCGAATCCAGACGCCCCACCGCGGCCGAACGGCGCGCGGAGGCGAAGGCCCGCCGCACCGCGGGCATCGCGTCCATGGCCGACGGCCTGCCGGTGGTCGCCATCGTCGGCTACCCCAACGTCGGCAAGTCGACCCTCTTCAACCGCCTGTCCGGGCGCCGGGACGCCGTGGTCGACCCGCAGGCCGGGGTCACCCGCGACCGCCGACAGGGGACCGCCGACTGGCGCGGCAGGGTCTTTCAGCTGGTCGACACCGGCGGCATCGACGAGGCCGATCCGAGCCCCATCAACCGGCAGGTGGCGTCGCAGGCGATGCTCGCGGTCGACGAGGCCGACGTCATCCTGTTCGTCCTGGACGGCCAGACCGGGGCGGCCGCCGGGGACCTCGACATCGCCGAGCGGCTGCGCCGCGCCCACCGCCCGGTCATCGTGGTGGCCAACAAGGCCGACGCCGAACGCCACGAGATGGCCGCCCAGTCGCTGTGGGGGCTCGGGTTCCCGCAGGTGATCGCGGTCTCGGCCCAGCACGGTCGCAACATCGGCGAGCTCCTGGACGCCGTCGTGGAGCTCCTGCCCGACGCGCCGGCGTTCGACCTGGACGCCGAGGCACCGCCCGCCATCGCCATCCTGGGGCGACCCAACGTGGGGAAGAGCAGCCTCCTGAACGCCCTCCTCGGCGAGGAGCGGGCGGTCGTCCACGACGTCCCCGGCACCACGCGCGACCCGGTGGACACCGTGATCGAGGTGGACGGGCGGCGCGTCGTGCTCACCGACACCGCCGGGCTTCGGCGTCGCGGCAAGGCGCGGGAGAACGTGGAGCGCTACAGCCACCTGCGCGCCATCCAGGCGGCCGAGCGCAGCGACGTCGCCATCGTCGTGTGCGACGCGACGGTGGGGATCACCGACGCCGACCTGTCCGCCGCCGACCAGGCCGCGCACGCCCACTGCGCCACGCTGCTCGTGATGAACAAGTGGGACCTGGCCCAGCCCGACCTGGACCACCTGCACGGGTATGTGCGCGCCAAGGTGCGACAGCGACCGCCGATCGAGGTGAGCTCGGCGGAGACCGGGGAGGGGGTCCAGCGGCTCCTGCCGGCGGCGCTTCGCCTCTACGAGCGGCTGGGGGAGCGCATCACCACCAACCGCCTCAACACGGAGCTTCGCCGGTTGGCGGAGGAGCGCCCGGGACCGCGGGACGGTGCGCGCCGCCTGTCGCTGCGATATCTGGTCCAGACGGGTGTGAACCCCCCCACGTTCCGGTTGGACGTCAACGATCGCTCGCTCATGACCCGCGACTACGGATTCTGGCTCGAGAACCGTCTGCGCCGCGCGTTCGACCTGGACGGGATCCCCATGATCATCGAGGTGCGAGGCCGCCGCGGGGCACGCTGAAATCAGGTGCTTGCCGGTCGACAAGCCGGGGGCGTTCGGCGGTCGGTAGCATCCTGAGCTTTTCGACTCTTGATCGTTCCTTTACTGCCCGGTGGCAAGGGGTCCGAGGACCACTGCTACCGTCGTCGAACGATGGGTGTGATGCACTCGCAGATCTCATGTCGCAGGGCGCCCGGTCGCCGCGGTGGACGCATCCGATGGATGGCGGCGCTGGCGGCCGCGTCGGCCGTCCTCGTGGCGGGCTGCGGAGGCGGCGGGGATCCCATGCGCACTGGCTCCGGGGCGGGCCGCGTCGCCGCGTTCATCCCGGCGGGATCGCCCGTCTACCTCGAGATGTCCACCGACCTGTCGAGCCCGCAGTGGAGCATGGCGCGCGACATCGCCACGCGCTTCCCCGGGTACGGCGATCTGATGGACCGGGCGCGCGAGTCGCTCCAGAAGGACGGCCTCGACTTCGAGCGCGACATCCGGCCGATCCTCGGCGACGACGCGGCCGTGGGCATCATCGACTTCGCCAGGCAGCGTGAGGCCCCCGCGTACATCGTCGCCATCGACCTCGCCGACGGCAAGGAGGCGACGCTCGAGGACCTCATCACCCGCGGCGGCGGCACCACCGAGGTCGGCCAGTACGAGGGCGCCACGATCTACCGGCAGGACAACGGCTCGTCCTACGCGGCCATCGTCGACGGCGCGTTCCTCATCGCCGCCACCGAGGCGGACGTCAAGCGCGGAGTGGACGCCAAGCGCGGCGGCGCCTCGGCGTCGATGGCGGGATCCGACCAGCTGAAGGCCGCCTTCCAGGGGCTTCCCGACGAGGTCCTCATCCAGGGATTCGTCGACATCGGCTCGCTCATCACCACCGTCGAGCGTCAGGCGGGCACCACGTCCGCGTCCAAGCAGCTCGAGTCGCTCGGGTTCGGATCCGACTCGTCCATCGCGATCTCCCTGTCCACCGAGCAGGACGGCGTGCGGATCAAGGCGGTCGGCGACAACTTCGGGAAGGTCCAGGAGGACACGTCGTACACGCCGCGGCTCGTCGAGCGGGCGTCGGCCGACGCGCTGGCGGTCGTCGGCATCAGCAACACGTACGAGATCGGCCGGCTCGCCCTGGAACAGGCCATCGCATCCGACCCCACGACCAGGGACCAGCTGGCGACCATCCGCGGGGCGCTCGGGTTCATCGGCCTCTCGGTCGACGACCTGAAGATGCTCTTCTCCGGCGAGCAGATCATCACGGTCGAGCCGGGCAGCCCCGTGCCGCGCATCGTCGCCGGCCTTCGGGTCACCGACGGCAAGCGCGCGGCCGAGACACTCGACCGTGTGCGCACCCAGATCACCGTGCTCCTCGGCAGCCGCGGCGGTGGCAGCGTCCCGCCGTTCAACGAGGTCGAGCTGGCCGACGGGGTGAAGGGCTGGCGCGCACAGGTGGATCCCAAGGCGGACGTCGTCTACGGCGTCGACGGCGACCTCGCGATCATCGGGTCGGACGTGGAGGCGGTCAAGCGCTTCCAGCGCCCCGACTCGCGGCTGACCGACGACCCGGCCTACCAGGCGGCCACCGACCAGATGCCCGGCAAGGTGCAGAGCCTCCTGTGGCTCGACGTCTCCGCGCTGGTCGACCTGGCGGAGGCGCAGGGTGCGTTCAAGGACGCCGATCCGGACGCCCTCCCCAACATCCGCCCGGTCAAGAACGTGGCGGCATGGAGCACGGGCGGCGAGCACCCCACGTTCGAGGTGTTCTTCACCGTCAAGTGATCCGCGGTGCCCGCGCCTGCGCGGAGCCCGGGGGGACCGTTGGTATGCTCTTCGACGCTTTGACGACGAAAGGGCGATGACGGTACACATGGCGGAACATCTCTTCACATCGGAGTCGGTCACCGAGGGACACCCCGACAAGATCGCGGACCAGATCTCCGATGGCGTGCTGGACGCGGTGCTGGGGCAGGACCCGACGGGCCGCGTGGCCTGTGAGACCTTCGTGACCACCGGCCTGGTGGTGGTGGGCGGTGAGATCACGACCACCGCCAACCTCGATGTACCGAAGATCGCCCGCGAGACGATCGACCGCATCGGCTACAACCGCGCGAAGTACGGGTTCGACGCGGAGACCTGCGGCGTGATGGTGACCCTCGGCAAGCAGAGTCCCGACATCGCCCAGGGCGTCGACACCGCGCTCGAGAAGCGCAGTGACGGGGCCGAGGACCCGTACGACCTCCAGGGCGCCGGCGACCAGGGCCTGATGTTCGGCTACGCCACCGACGAGACCCCGGACCTCATGCCGCTGCCCATCACGCTGGCCCACCGGCTGGCCGAGCGGCTGGCCGAGGTGCGCCGCGGCGACATGGCGTATCTGCGTCCCGACGGCAAGTCGCAGGTGACCGTCCGCTACGCGGACGGCGCACCCAGGGAGGTGACCGCGGTTGTCATCTCGTCCCAGCACGCCCCGGACGTCACCCAGGAGCAGCTGCGCGAGGAGGTGACCGCCAACGTCATCCGTCCCGTGCTCGAGGAGAACGCGCGGTGGGCGGACGGCATCGACGTCTACGTGAACCCCACCGGGAACTTCGTCATCGGCGGCCCGATGGGTGACGCCGGCCTGACCGGTCGCAAGATCATCGTGGACACCTACGGCGGCATGGCCCGCCACGGCGGTGGCGCGTTCAGCGGCAAGGACCCGTCCAAGGTGGACCGCTCGGCCTGCTACGCGGCGCGGTGGGTGGCGAAGAACGTCGTCGCCGCCAAGCTCGCGGCGCGGTGCGAGGTGCAGGTGGCATACGCCATCGGCGTGGCGCACCCGGTGTCGGTCATGGTCGACACGTTCGGCACCGAGACCCGCGACATCGGGCAGATCGAGGCCTGGGTCAAGGAGAACTTCGACCTGCGTCCGGCGGCCATCTGTGAGAGGCTGGACCTGCGTCGGCCGATCTACGCGAAGACGGCGGCGTACGGTCACTTCGGTCGCAAGGACCCCGACTTCACCTGGGAGGACACGTCCATCGGCGCGTCCTTCGCCGGCTGATCCAAAGGAGCACGTGGTGCGCAAGTCCCTCATCTTCGCTGTGGTGATCGGCTTCGTGATGGGCGCGGCGTTCGTCCTTCGCCGCGGCGCCTCCCGCTGACCCTTCCACTGCCGGGCATGGCCCGGTCGCGCCGGGTCGTGGGCGTCGTCCCCCTGGTCGACGCCCGCAAGCTCGACCGGGTCCTCGACTACGGTGTGCCCGCCCACCTCGCCGACGAGGTGGGCGCCGGCGCGCTGGTGGCCTGCCCCCTGCGGGGGCGCACCGTCCTCGGCGTCGTCGTCGCCGAGGGTGCCGGCGACTACGACGGCTCTCGCCTGGCCGACCTGCTCGCCGTGGTGGAGGACGCCCCGCGCGTGGGCCCGGTCCAGCTGGAGCTGGCCGACTGGATGGCGCGCTACTACGCGGCCACGCGGGCCCAGTGCCTGCGTCTCATGCTGCCACCGCGCGCCGAGGGTGCCCTCACGCGCGACCCGTCGGGCCGCTGGCGCCTGGGGCCAATGCCCATGGGGCGCCGACAGCTGATCGCCCGTGCGGTCGGGGCGCCGGTCGACGGGCGACGCGGCGCCATCGTCGACGCCCTCACGGCCGAGGGCGGCGTGCTGCCGGCCTCCGAGCTCTGCCGCCTTGCCCGGACCACCGTCCCCACGCTACGGGCCATGGCCACGGCCGGGCAGCTGGAGCTGACCGAGGGGGTCTGGGACCCCGATGCCCGCCCACCGGCGGCGCCCACCGTCGCGGCCCCGGTGCTCACCGCCGAGCAGGAGGCCGCGGTCGCCGCGCTGGGTGCCGCCTCCGATGCGGGGCAGCGCGCGCGACTGCTGCACGGGGTCACCGGGTCGGGCAAGACCGAGGTCTACATCAGACTCATCGAGCGCATGCGCGCGGCGGGGCGCGCCACCATCGTCCTCGTGCCCGAGATCGCCCTCACGCCGCAGACCGCCGACCGTCTGCGCGCACGGCTCGGGGGACGCCTGGAGGTCTGGCATTCGGGGCTCACGGTGGCGGAGCGGGTGCGCGCCGACGCCCGCATCCGCCGCGGCGAGGCCGACGTGGTGCTGGGCGCGCGCAGTGCGGTGTTCGCGCCGGTCCCCGACGTCGGGCTGATCGTGGTGGACGAGGAGCACGACGGCTCGTACAAGCAGGACGCCGCCCCGCGCTACGACGCGCGTCAGGTCGCCTACCGGCGGGCGGCGATCGAGGGGGCCATGGTGGTCTACGGCAGCGCCACGCCGCGGCCGGAGTCGTGGTACGCCCTCGATCGCGTCACCCTGAGCGCGCGGGCCGACGGCGCCCGTCTGCCGCACGTCGAGATCGTCGACATGCGCGTCCAGGCGCCGGGACCGGTCTCGCGGCAGCTCGCCCGCGCGCTGCACGACGCCGCCGACCGGCGCCAGAAGGCCATCATCCTGCTGAACCGTCGCGGCCTCGCCCGCCAGATCCTCTGCCGCGGCTGCGGGTGGATCGCCCGGTGCCCGGCCTGCGACGTGCCGATGGTGGTCCACGACCGGCCCACCAGGCTCGTGTGCCACCACTGCGGCACCGACCGCGGGGTGCCCGAGGTGTGCCCGCGCTGCGACGCGGCCGAGATGATCCGCCAGGGGTCGGGGACACAGGGGCTCGAGGAGGCCCTGGCCGCCGCGGTGCCCGGCGTGCCCCTGGTGCGCCTCGACACCGACGTGGTCGGGCGGCGCGGAGACCTGGAGGCGCGTCTGGAGGCGTTCGCCCGGCCCGGCGCCGCGATCCTCCTGGGAACGCAGATGGTGGCCAAGGGCCACGACCTGCCCGACGTCACGGTGGCCGCCGTCCTCGACGCCGACGGGCCGCTCCAGCAACCCGACTTCCGCGCCGAGGAGCGGGCGTTCAGCCTGATCGTCCAGCTGGCGGGGCGGGCCGGGCGGCGGGGCGAGCCCTCCCGTGTGTTCGTGCAGGCGTGGGAGCCCGCGGGACGCGCGGTGCGGCTGGCCGCCGACCACGACGTGGTGACGTTCCTGGACGGCGAGCTCGCCCGGCGCCAGGAGCACGACTTCCCGCCGTTCGGCCATCTCGTGCGCGTGGTGGTGGAGGGGGACGACCCGACGACGGTGCGAAACGCCGCCGCCGAGCTGACCGGCCGCTTCGAGCGCGAGCTTGCCGACGTGCGGGTGCTGGGTCCGGCGCCGATGCACCGCGTCCGCGGCCGCACGCGCCGCTCGATCCTGGTCCGCGCCGACCGGGCGACCGACGTGGCCGGACCCATCCGCGACATGGTCGACGCCGCCACCGGATCGTCGTCCGCGGTGCGCATCACCGTCGACGTCGACCCCCAGGACACCTGATCGGCGTTTCGCACGGTGTGAGACCGTCGCGCGGTGCGGGCGACTAGGATGTACCGGTCCGCACGCCGTCGATTGGAGCCCGTTCGCCATGCCGAGACCACGCCTGTTCGAGACGCCCTCCGACCAACGGGAGCGCTGGTCACACGTGCTCGGCTGCCTGATCGGCCTCAGCAGCGCCGAGACCCGTCCGGCGCTCATCGCCGAACTCGCCGGTGAGGACCTCCCGGACGCCGACGCCGCGCAGACCCGTCTGGCCACGCGGGCCGGCGACTGGGGCGTGGACATCCTCGTCCGCGACCGCCAGGGCCGGTGGGCGGTGGCCATCCAGACCACCCTCGGATGGGACGTCGCCTCGCAGATCGCCGCGGAGGGTGCGCTCACGGCGCTCGCATCGTCGGCCGAGCGGGTGATCGGCGTCGTCATCTGCCCGGACCGCAAGCCGTCCTCGGCCATCGAGGCGGCCCGCGCCAACGGCTTCGACGTACGGCACAAGAGCTGGCTGCGGGTGCGCGACTGGGTGCAGGAGCGGCCGGAGCGCGGCGGATCGACCGGTGTCGACGCGGCGCTCCTGCGCGAGGCGGAGTACTTCTTCACGCCCCGCGTGGCGGAGCTCTACCGCCTGGAGGAGGTCATGGGCACGATCGACGCCGACCTGCGTCCGGTGCTCTCGTCGGTCTACTTCGACCTGAACGACCTGTCCATCGCGCCGCTCATGACCCACCCGTCCACCGGCGTCTCCCAGACCCGCATCACCTTCCCGCGCACCGGCGATGCCGGGGCCGAGATCCTGGTGGCCGACGGCGCCCTGTCGGTGCGGGTGCGCGGCACCGGGATGGGCGGCGGGTTCACCGGCGACGGCGACTGGTCGCAGCTGGAGCTGACCGGTTCGGACACGTGGACCGCCAACCGATCCGAGGCGGTGGACGCCGCACGCGCCGCGCTGCCCGTTCCGAGGTAGCGCGTGGCACGGACCGAACCCGACCCCGAGGTCGAGGCCCGGCGCGTGGCGGCGCTGCGCCACATCCGTCAGATCGGCGACCCCGTGCTGCGCACACCCGCGGCCGACATCGACGTGTTCGACGAGGCGCTCAAGCACGAGGCCGAGCAGATGATCGTGCTCATGCACGACGCGCGCGGGGTGGGGCTGGCCGCCAACCAGATCGGCCGGCTGCGACGGCTCATCGTCGTCGACCCGTCGGAGGACGAACCGCCCCGGGCACTCGTGAACCCCCGCATCGTCGAACGCTCCGACGAGGAGGAGCTGGGGCAGGAGGGGTGTCTCTCCATCGCCGAGGTGCTGGTGGAGGTGCCGCGCGCGACGCGCATCAGGGTGGCCGCGAAGGACCTGGACGGCGCCGACCTCGACATCGAGGCGAGCGACTTCGCCGCCCGCGTCCTGCAGCACGAGATCGACCACCTGGACGGCATCCTCATCCTTGACCGAACCTCGAAGGACGAACGCAGGGAGGCCCTGCGTCAACTGCGCGAGGGGCCGCAGCGACGATGAGGGTGGCGTTCGCGGGCAGCCCCCCGGTGGCCGTCACGGTGATGGAACGGCTGCTGGACCGCGGTCACGAGGTCGCTGCGGCGATCACCCAGCCGGACCGGCCCCGCGGGCGCGGTGGCGCCACGGTCCCGACGCCCCTTGGAGCCGCCGCGATCGAACGCGGCATCGACCTGTGGCGTCCGCCGACGATCAACGCCCCCGACGTGCTCGCGGCCCTGCGCGAGCTGGATGTCGCCGCCCTGTGCGTGGTGGGGTTCGGGCAGCTTCTGCGGGCCGACGTCCTGGACGGCTGGACCTGCCTCAACGTCCACTTCTCGCTGCTGCCGGCCTACCGCGGTGCGGCGCCGGTCGAGCGCGCCCTCATGGACGGGCTCACCGAGACCGGCGTCACCGTGATGCGCATGGACGCCGGGCTGGACACCGGACCCATCGTCGCGATGCGGGCCATCCCGATCGCCGAGGAGGACGACGCCGGCGCGATCCTGGGGCGCCTGGCGGACGAGGGCGGCGACCTGCTGGCGACCGTGCTCGACGACATGGCGTCCGGGCCGCTCACCATGCGCGACCAGCCGGACGACGGGATCTCGCTGGCGCCCAAGCTGACCGACGCCGACCGCACCCTCGACCTGGGCGCCTCGCCCAGGACCGTGGTCGACAAGATCCGCGCCCTCTCGCCGCACATCGGCGCACGCCTCGTGATCGACGGGGCGCAGTTCAAGCTGTGGCGCGCACGCGTGGCCGACGACGTGACGCAGGAGCGTGCCGATCACGGCTGGATCGCCGACGGTCGCCTCTTCCTGCCCGCCGCGGACGGGGTGGTGGAGGTCCTCGAGATCCAGCCGCCCAGCAGGAGCCGCATGGCGGCCGCGGACTTCGCGCGCGGCTGGCGCGGCGAACTCGCCGTGGCGTGAGCACCGGCGGGCCGACCCCCGAGCGCCTCGTCGCGTGGCGCGTGCTGCGGCGGGTCGCGGACGGCGCCTACGCCGACCGTGCGTTCGCCGCCGAGGCGCGCAGGGACGGGCTCACCGCGCAGGTGCGCGCGCAGGCCCACCGCCTCGCGTTCGGCGCCGTCCAGCGGCGGCGGGTGCTCGACTGGCTGGTGGACGCCCATGTGCGAAACCCCGGCGCCGTCGAACCGGAGGTGCGGGACGTCCTGCGGGTGGGGGCGTTCGAGCTCGCCTACTCGGACGCCGTCCCGGCCCCCGTGACGGTGGACCAGGCGGCGCGGCTCGCGCGCGCCATCCCGGGTGTCGCGCGGCGACGGGCGGCCCGCGCGGGCGTGGTGAACGCGGTGCTGCGCGCCACGGCCCGCGACGCCGCGGGACGCCTGGCGACGCTCGACGACACGACCTGGCGGGGCGCCGCCCTCGCCCACAGCGTGCCCGACTGGATCGCCCGGCGGCTGTTCGACGCGCTGGGCGTCGAGGCGGCGCGCGGCGCACTGGCGGCGGCCAACCTCCCGTCCGAATCGGCGCTGCGCCACAACCCGCTGCGCGGCACCCGCGAGGACTTCGAGGCGCTCCTTCCCCCCGGATGGGTGCGCGACGACCTGCTGCCCGACGCCTACGTGCTTTCGGGACCGTTCGCCCTGGAGGACTCCGCGATCTGGGCCGAGGGACGCGGCATGGGGCAGAGCCGGGCGTCGATGCTGCCGGTCGCGGTGCTCGACCCGCGCCCCGGTGAGCGGGTGCTCGACCTGTGCGCGGCACCCGGCGCCAAGACGACGGCGATCGCTGCGGCGCTCGGCGGCGAGGGGTCACTGACCGCCGTGGAGCTCCATCCGGCGCGGGCACGGGCACTGCGGGACCTGGCCCGTCGCATGGGCGCGCGCGTCGACGTGGTCGTGGGCGACGCGCGCACCGTCGAGCTTCCGTCCGGCGTCGACGCCGTGCTGGTCGATCCACCGTGCACCGGCCTGGGGGTGCTGTCGGCGCGACCGGATGCACGGTGGCGTCGCCGTGAGGAGGACGTGGCCGGGCTCGTCGAGATCCAGACCGGGCTCCTGCGACGTGCCCTCGAGCTCGTCCGCCCCGGCGGACGGGTCGTCTACTCGACGTGCACGCTCCTTCCGGAGGAGAACGAGGGGGTGGTGACGAGCGTCGGCGCGCCGGTCGCCGCTCTGCCGGCGCGGTTCGCGGCCCTCGCCCATCCCGACCTCGCGGGCACCCTTCGCACCCTGCCGGGTCGCGACGGCACCGACGGCTTCTTCGTGGCGCGCATCGAACCATGAGCACCGCGCTCGGGACGAGCGGACCGCCTGCAAACGGGCCGATGTCCCGGACCCGTCCCGGCGGGGCGTCGATAGGCTTGCGTGCGTGAACACGTTCCCGCACCGCGCGGTGCTGCCATCGCTCATGTCCGCGGACGCGCTCCACCTGGGCGACCAGGTCGACGCCCTGATCGCCGCGGGCGCGCGCGTCTTCCACGTCGACGTCATGGACGGGCGCTTCGTGCCCAACATCACCCTCGGCACCGGGTTCGCCGCGGCCGTCGCCCCGGTCGTGCGCGCGGCGGGGGGCTTCCTGGACGTGCACCTCATGGTCGAACGACCCGGGATGCTCATCGACAGGTTCGCGCCCAATGCGGGATCGATCAGCGTCCACGCCGAGGCCGACCCGCACGTGCACCGGCTGCTCGGCCAGATCCGCGACCACGGGTGTCTGGCGGGCCTCGCGATCAACCCGGGCACGCCGCTCACGGTGGTGGAACCGGTCGTCGAGATGCTCGACTACGTGAACGTGATGTGCATCAACCCCGGCTTCGCCGGCCAGCCGTTCCTCGACACGACCCCGGGCCGGGTGGAACGCCTGCACCAGATGCTGCCGCCCGAGGTGGCCATCCAGGTGGACGGCGGCATCGGGCCGCAGACGCTGCCGCGGGTGCGCGACACCGGTGCGCGCCTTTTCGTGAGCGCATCGTCCATCTTCGGAGCCGATGATCCGGTGGCGATGTACGACGAGCTTGCGAGGGCGGCCGGATGAGCGCGACCGAGCCGACCGACCTGGAGCTCGCCGCGCTGGAGCACGCCCATTCGCTGGCGCTGCGCGGTCAGGGGCTCGTGAGCCCCAACCCGCTCGTGGGCGCGGTGGTGGTGCGCGGTGACGAGGTCATCGCCGAGGGATGGCACATGGGACCGGACACCGAGCACGCCGAGGCGATGGCGCTGCGGGAGGCCGGTGACGACGCCCGTGGGGCCACGGTCGTCTGCACCCTCGAGCCCTGCTCGCACCACGGCCGCACACCGCCGTGCACCGACGCCCTGATCGGCGCCGGTGTCGTGCGGGTGGTGGTCGGTTCGCTCGACCCGCTGGAGCGCGACCGCGCCGGTGGGGTGCGCGTGCTGCAGGACGCCGGCGTGGAGGTCGTCGTCGCGGGCCCCGAGGAGCAGGAGACCTGCCGGGCCCTCAACCACGCGTTCATCACCCACGCGCGGACCGGTCTGCCGCACGTGACCCTGAAGCTCGCGACCAGCCTGGACGGCAAGGTCGCGACCGAGACCGGGGAGACCCGCTGGATCACCGGTGAGGAGTCCCGCCGGTTCGTGCACCAGTCACGGGCCGCGTCCGACGCAGTCGCCGTCGGCATCGGCACGGCCATCGCCGACGATCCCATGCTGACGGCCCGCGACGTGCCCATGTCGTTCCGCCCGCCTGTGCGCGTCGTCTTCGACCACGAGGCGCGCCTGCCGCTCGAGTCGGCGCTCGTGCGCAGCGCCGAGGAGGTGCCGGTGCTCGTCGTGGTGGGCCCCGAGGCCGACGCCGCCCGCTGCGCGGCGCTGGCCGACCGGGAGGTCGGCGTGCTGGTGGCCCAGGACATCCCGGACGCCCTGCGGCAGCTGGGGGAGGCCGACGTGCAGTCCCTCTACGTGGAGGGCGGCCCCACACTGGCGGCTGCCTTCCTGGCGGCGGACGCCGTCGACTGGGTCGACTGGTTCGTGGCGCCCATCATGATCGGCGGCGACGACGCGCCCGGGGCGCTCGCCGGCCCCGGCCTGGGGCCGCTCGCGTCGGTGCCGCGGCTGATCGACGTCGGATCGTTCGACCTGGACGGCGACACCCTCATCGCCGGACGACTGCGGGACCTGCCGGACTGATGTTCACGGGACTCGTCGAGGAGATCGGGACGGTGCGCGCCCTCGACGGCGACGCCGACGGGGTGCGCATGGACATCACCGCGCACGTCGTCACCGGGGACCTGCGCATCGGCGATTCGGTGGCGGTGAGCGGCACGTGCCTGACCGCCGTGGAGGTGCGTGCCGACGGCTTCGCGGTCGACATGGTGGCCGAGACCCTCGCCCGCACCTCGCTGGGCGACCGCCTGGTGGGCGACGGCGTCAACCTGGAGCGGGCGCTTCGGGCCGACGCCCGGCTTGGGGGACACATCGTCCAGGGCCACGTGGACGACATCGGCCGGGTGCGGGAGGTGCGTCCGGAGGGTGACGGGCGACGAATCCGCGTCGACGTCCCGGCCCCGCTGCGACGCTACGTCGTGCGCAAGGGGAGCATCGCGATCGACGGGGTCAGCCTGACCGTGGCGACCACCTACGAGTCGGGGCTCGAGGTGGCGCTCATCCCGCACACCCTCGAGGTCACGACGCTCGGCCGGCTGGCCGAGGGTGACGTGGTGAACCTGGAGGTCGACTTGGTGGCAAAGTATGTGGAGGCGCTCGCTGCGCCGTACCGACCGGAAGGCGACAGATGACGACGACGTCACCGTTCACGACCATCGAGCATGCGATCGAGGAGATCCGCTCGGGCCGCATGGTGATCGTGTGCGATTCGGAGGACCGCGAGAACGAGTGCGATCTGGTGATCGCCGCCCAGTTCGCCACCCCCGACGCCATCAACTTCATGGCGACGCATGCGCGGGGACTCATCTGCCTGGCACTCACCGAGGAACGCTGCGAGCAGCTCGGGCTCACCCTCGCGACCCGCCGCAACGAGACCCCGTTCGGCACGGCCTTCACCGACTCCATCGAGGCGGCGGAGGGGGTCACCACCGGCATCTCGGCCCCCGACCGCTCCCGGACGGTCATGGTCGCGATCGACCCGGACTCCGGTCCCGACGACATTGTGCGCCCGGGCCACGTCTTCCCGCTGCGCGCGAAGCCGGGCGGGGTGCTGGAGCGCACCGGCCACACCGAGGCGGCGGTCGACCTGGCGCGCCTGGCGGGTCTCATCCCGGCCGGCGTCATCTGCGAGATCATGAACACCGACGGCACGATGGCCCGCGTGGCCGACATGCGGACCTACGCCGAGGAACACAACCTGGCGATGATCACGGTCAGCCAGATCATCGAGCACCGCCGGCACACCGAGAAGCTCATCGAGCGCGGCGGGCAGGCGCGCCTTCCGACGGCGTTTGGCGAGTTCCAGGCCATCGGGTACCGCAGCATCGTCGACGGCAAGCACCACATGGCGCTCGTCATGGGCGAGGTCGACGGGACGGAGGACGTGCTGGTGCGCGTGCACTCCGAATGTCTGACGGGCGATGTGTTCCACTCGCTGCGCTGCGACTGCGGCGAGCAGCTGCACGCCGCCATGCAGATGATCGCCGAGGAGGGCCGCGGCGTCGTGCTCTACATCGCGCAGGAGGGCAGGGGCATCGGCCTGCTCAACAAGCTGCGTGCGTACGAGCTGCAGGATGCGGGGCGCGACACGGTGGAGGCCAACCTGGAGCTCGGCTTTCCGGCCGATCTGCGCGACTACGGCATCGGCGCCCAGATCCTCGTGGACCTCGGGCTCACCACCATCCGTCAGCTCACCAACAACCCGCGCAAGATCGCCGGGCTCGAGGGCTACGGCCTCAAGGTCGTGGAGCGGGTGCCGATCGAGGTCCCGCCGGGATCCGAGAACATGCGCTACCTGCAGACCAAGCGCGACAAGATGGGGCACAAGCTCCACCATCAGGACCTGCGCTTCGAGACCGAACGGGCGAAGGCGGCGCAGGCGCGGGAGGCCGACGATGGCGCGAAGTGAACCCACACCCGGCGCCCCCGCGCTGGCGGACCCGTCGGTGCGCGTGATGCTGCTGGTGGCGGGATTCCACCGGGGCATCGCACAGAACCTGGTGGAGGGCGCCCGCGCCCGGCTGGCCGAGTCCGGGCTGCCCGCCGATCACATCGACGAGGAGTGGGTTCCCGGGGCCTACGAGCTTCCCCTGGCCGCGCAGGCGACCGCGCGCACGGGACGCTACGCCGCGATCCTCTGCCTGGGGGCGGTCATCCGCGGTGAGACCCCGCACTTCAACTACGTGTGCGACGCGGCCGGCAGCGGCCTGCTGCGCGTCTCGCTCGAGACCGGGGTGCCGTGCGCCTTCGGCGTGCTCACCTGCGACACGATGGCGCAGGCCGAGGCACGGGCGGGCGGGGCCGTGGGCAACAAGGGGGAGGAGGCGTCCGACGCCGCCGTCTCCATGGTGAACCTGCTGGAAAAGCTGGGCTGACGCCGCCGCCCGGCGTGACCGAGTCGGGGTCCGCGGTGGGCGATGCGGGGCAGCCGGTCATCGCGCGGGCTGCGTTCGCGGGCCGTCGTCGCACGGCGCTCAGCGGATGACGATCTCGCCCCGGGCGGTCTCGATGCCGACCGCGTGGACGCCGGGACCGGTGCCCGGCGCGTAGCGGATCTCGAGGCCGTGATCGGGCCCCAGCCATCCGTCCAGGACCGGCTCGTGGTCGCCGACCTCGACGAACGTGAAGTCCCCGGGTGCCGAGTCGTGTGCCGCCTCCTCGTACAGGCGCTCCATGTGGGCGCGGCGCGTCTCGCCGCCACCGTCGTACTCCACGAAGAAGGGCAGGGGATAGCGCGGCATCCCGGCGTTGCGGAACACGACGGTCGAGCCGTCGGCCATCGCCATCTCACCGGTCTGGACGGGCAGGCCGCGACGGGCCGCGGTGTCGTCCAGGTCGTTCACGGTGAGCACCCACCACAGCACGCGGTCGCGTCCCTGGAGGGTCGCCTCCAACCAGCGGGCGTCGTCCTTGGACGTGTCGCCGATGCCGAGGAGCTCCAGGTAGACGGGCGGCTGGAGCGGGACGATGAGGTTGGTGGTGCCGCCCAGGTGGACGCCCGCGGGCACGCTGCCGAGCCCGTGCTCGTCGCGCAGGCGTCTGGCCGTGGCGTCGATGTCGACGCAGCCGAGGATGACGTGGTCGAGGACGAATCCCTCGCTGCTCATCGCGTGCTCCCTTTGGTCGGTGCCCGGAGTATGACCCACGCGATGGGCGGCCGTTCGCAGCGTGCGGTCCAGGCGCCCGCAGCCCGCAGCTTCAGCGGATGACGATCTCCCCGTCGGCGGTGGCGATGCCGCAGGCGTGGACGCCCGGACCGCTGCCCGGCGCGTAGCGGATGGGAAGACCATGGTCGGGGCCCAGCCACCCGTCCAGCACCGCCTCGTGGTCGCCGACCTCGACGAACGTGTACTCGGCGGGCGCGCTCGTGTGCTCGGCGGCCGCGTAGCGCTCCCGCCAGGTGCGCGTGCGCTCCTCCTCGCTGCCCCGCAGGGCGATGAAGAACGGCAGCGGGTAGCGCGGCATGCCCGCGGTGCGGAAGGTGATCGTCTGCCCGTCCTCGTTGGTACCCTCGCCCGCCTGGATCGGCAGGCCGCGGCGTGCGGCGGTGTCGTCCAGGTCGTTCACGCCGAGGCACCACCACAGCACGCGGTCCTGCCCCCGCAGGCTCGCCTCCAGCCAGGCACCGTCTGACTTGGACGTGTCACCGATCCCCAGGAGCTCCAGGAAGGTGTTGGATCCGAGCGGCACGAATCGGTTGGTGGTGCCGCCCAGGTGTTTGCCGCCGGGCACGGCGCCGAGGCCGTACTCGTCGCGCAGACGTCTGCTCGTCACGTCGATGTCGACGCAGCCGTAGATGACGTGGTCGATGAAGAAGCCCTCGTCGCTCACGGAACGAACCTCCGGTCGGATGGTGCGCGGAGTATCGCCGACCCGACGCTGGGTCGGAACCGCCCGGTGAGGCGGCAACGGACCGGGGTGATCCCGGGGTGGCGGTCAAACCACCCGGGTGACGACGCCGGTCAGCCGGCCTTCATCACCTTGCCGCTCTTGAGACACCGGGTGCACACGTAGGCGGTCACCGGCGTCGAACCCCGCAGAATGCGGACCTTCTGGATGTTCGGGTTGAATCGACGCGAGGTCGCCCGCATCGAGTGGCTGCGGTTGTTGCCGAACATCGGCTTCTTGTCACAGACGCTGCAGACCCTGGCCACTTGGCGTTTCCGTCCTCGGTCGATGTCACGATGCGAGCCGACGGCCCGCCTGAACGACCCCGCATTATGCCGATTCCCCACACCCACGCGCAACCCGACCCCGGCGACCCCGGGACGATCCGACCGTTCGGAGCCCCCGCGGACGTCGTGGGCCCGACCGTCGCACCGCGTGCGCATCCCACGTGGGGACGCCTGGACGACGGGCTCGACACGCTTCCCGGGGTGGGGGCCACCATCGCCAAGCGGCTGCGCGCCATCGGCCTCGTGACGATCCGCGACCTGGCGATGCACCTCCCCAGCCGGTACCTGCGCTTCGACGAGATCGCCCGCCCGCTTGGCGAGGTGCAGGTGGGGGAGGAGGCGACGGTGCGCGTCACGGTGAGCCGCATCAACGTGCGACCCACCCGGCAGCGTCGCCTGAAGGTGGTGGAGGCGACGGTGTCGGACGCCTCGGGCATGGCGGTGGCCGTCTGGTTCAACCAGGAGTACTTGGCCCGCATGGTGGGCGCAGGCACCGAGCTGCTCCTTCGCGGCAAGCTCGAGAGCGGACGGCCCCCGCGCCTCATGGTGAAGACCCACGAGATCATCGGCGGCACCGGGTCGGAGGGCCTCCACACGCAGGGGCTCGTGCCCGTCTACCCGGCGACCGAGGCGGTGACCACCCGGCGCATCCGGGAGCTCGTGGACCACATCCGCCCGGTGCTCGCGGATGCGGTGGAGGTCCTGCCGGCGTGGATGCGCCGTCGCCTGGACCTCCCGGACGCGTCGGACGCGATGACCGGCGCCCATTTCCCACGGGGCATGCGGGACGCCATGCGCGGGCGGCGGCGCCTCGTGGTGGAGGAGCTCGTCGTGCTGCAGGTCGGGCTCTTCGCCGTGCGGCGTCGCGAGGAGACCGGCCGGCGCGCGCCGAGGCTCACCGGCGGCGGGATGCTGCGCCAGGCCGTGCGCGACGGCCTGCCGTTCACCCTCACACCCGAACAGGAGCGCGTCAGCGCCGAGATCGCCCGCGACCTGGAACGCACGCGACCCATGCGGCGGCTGCTGCAGGGGGAGGTGGGGTCCGGCAAGACCGTCGTCGCCGCCCTCGCCATGTGCCAGGCGGTCGAGGCCGGCCTGCAGGCGGCGCTCCTCGTGCCGACGGAGACCCTCGCCGAGCAGCACCTGCGGACCCTCGATCGGGTGCTCCTGCCCGCGGGGCTCTCGGCCACCCTCGTGACCGGCAAGATCCCCAAGGCCGAGCGCGAACGCCGCCGGCTGGCGCTCAAGACCGGCACCGCGTCGCTTGCGATCGGCACGCAGGCCCTTCTCACCGAGAAGCGCGCCTTCCAGCGGCTGGGCCTCGTGGTGGTGGACGAGCAGCACCGCTTCGGCGTCGAGCAGCGCCAGATCCTCTCCGACCGCACAAGCGACGTGGGCGACGACCTGGCCGCGCACCTGCTCTACATGACCGCCACCCCCATCCCGCGCACCCTCGCCCTCACCGCGTACGGCGACCTGCGCGTCTCGACCATCCGCGGCCGGCCACCCGGCCGCAGCCCGGTGGAGACCCGCTGGGCGCGGGAGGACGAGCGCGAGGAGGTCTACGAGGCCGTCCGCGCCGAGCTGCGGGCCGGACGCCAGGCGTACGTCATCTGCCCCCTGGTCGAGACCGGCGCCGCCGCGGAGGCACGGGCCGCCACCGAGGAGGTCGAGCGGCTGCGCTCCGGCCCGTTCGCCGCGTTCGACGTGGGCCTCGCGCACGGCGCCCAGAAGGCCGACGAGAAGCGCGCGGCCATGGCGGCCTTCACCGCGGGCGAGACCGACATCCTCGTCGCCACCACGGTGGTGGAGGTGGGGATCGACGTCCCCAACGCCACCGTCATGCTCATCGAGGGGGCCGACCGCTTCGGTCTCGCGCAGCTCCACCAGCTGCGCGGGCGGGTGGGACGCGGCGAGCTGCCGGGCGTCTGCATCCTGTTCGGCGAGCCCGCCGCCGACGAGGGCGTGCGCCGCCTGGAGGCGCTCACCCAGACCACCGACGGGTTCCGACTGGCCGAGCTCGACCTCGAGCTGCGCGGCGAGGGCGCCGTGCTCGGCACCCGGCAGTCGGGCGCCACCGACCTGCGCTTCGCCCGACTCACCCGCGACCGGCGCGAGCTCGCGCAGGCCCGTCAGGTGGCCCGTCGCGCGCTTCGCGAGGACCCGCACCTGGAGCGGCCGGAGCACGCCCTGCTGCGCGCCGCGGTCACCCACCGGTTCGCCGACCTGCCGCGGCTCCTGGACGCATGAGGATCGTCGCCGGCGAGCATCGCGGTCGCCGTCTGGTGACCCCACGCGGCGAGGACACCCGCCCGACCGCCGACCGCGTCCGCGAGGCGCTCTTCTCGGTGATCGGCCCCGTCGACGGGCTGCACGTGCTGGACGTCTTCGCCGGCTCGGGTGCCCTCGGCCTGGAGGCCCTGTCGCGCGGCGCGGCCACGGCGACGTTCGTCGACGCGGCGCCGGCGGCCGTGCGGGCGGTCAGGCGCAACGCCGCGATGATCGACGACGCGGCGCGGGTGCGGGTGATCCACGCCGACTGGCGCGCCGCGCTGCGCCGGCTCGGCCGCGAGGACCGCCGGTTCGGGTTGTGCCTGCTCGATGCGCCATATAGCCTCCTGCCCCGCATCGCGGGAGGTCTGGGTCCCGCCGTCGCACCCCTCCTCGACGATGACGCGATCGTCGCGGTGGAGGCGTCGGCCGCAGACGATGTGATCGAACTCGACGGCCTTGCGATCGGCACCCGCACCGATCGCGTGTACGGGGGGACCAGGATCAGCGTGTTTCGGATCGAAGGCGAACGGTGAAGCGCGCGGAGCGCATCGCCCTGTGCCCGGGGACGTACGACCCCGTCACCCTGGGGCACCTCGATGTGATCGAACGCGCCGCCAGGATCTTCGACAAGGTCGTGGTGGGCGTGGTGATCGGCTCGACCAAGAAGCGGCACATGTTCGGTGCCGAGGAACGCATCGCGATGGCGACGGATGCGACGGCGCATCTGGACAACGTCCAGATCCAGGGCTTCAATATGCTGGTGATCGACTTCGCCCGCGCCGTTGGTGCGAGCGCCCTGGTCAAGGGGCTGCGGGCGATCTCGGACTTCGACTACGAGTTCCAGATGGCACAGATCAACAAGCGCTTGGCGCCGGAGATCGAGACCGTCTACTTCCCGGCGTCGGCCAAGTACAGTTTCATCAGTTCCAGCGGCGTCAAGGAGATCGCCGTCTGGGGGAGTACGGTGGACGATTGGGTCCCGCCAAATGTGGTCCAGGCCTTCGCCGCACGCAAGGCCGCCGCCACCGAGAAGGAGTGAACGTTGGACGTCCTGGCGCTGATCGACAAGCTCGACGACCTCATCCACAACGCCCGCACGGTGCCGTTCTCCGACAAGGTCGCGATCGACCGTGAGGAGATCTACGAGCTGCTCGACCAGATGCGCTCGTCCATCCCCGAGGAGATCAAGCAGTCGCGCTGGATCGTCAAGGAGCGCCAGGAGATGCTGGCGGAGGCCAAGCGGGAGGCCGACCGGCTGGTCGCCGACGCCCGCGACAAGGCCGCGCACGAGGCCTCGCAGGAGGAGATCGTGAAGCGGGCCGACCGGGAGGCCGCACAGATCCTGGAGGAGGCCCGGGTCCGGGAGCGCGAGGTGCGCCTGGGTGCCGAGGACTACGCCGACGAGGTGCTCTCCACGCTCGAGCTCAACCTCGGCAAGTTCCTGGGGGCGGTCCAGCGCGGGCGCGAGCGCCTGCAGCGCGGTCCCGGCGGGTCCGACGCCACGGGTGAGGCCATCCCGTCGCCGATCCAGCAGCGGATCGTCGACCACAACGAGGAGTGACGTGGCGCGCCCCGATGACGGGCGCCGCCTGATCGACCTGCGGGCCCTCGAGATCGCGCCGGGCGAGGCCCGGATCGTTCCGGTGCCCATCGCGCCCCGCCGTGTGATGATCGGCGGCAATCCCTCCGAGCTGCGGGTGGACGACGACCTCGCGCGGGTGACGGTGACCCACACCCATTCGGGCTGGCACCTGCGGGTGCGCTCCGGCGCGGTGCTGTCGGGCCCCTGCTGGCGCTGCCTGGCCGATGCGCCGGTGCGGCTGCGCGCCGACCTGACCCAGTTCAGCGAGTTCGGCCGCGCCGCCGACGCCTCGTTCGACGAGGACCTCGACTCCGAGTACCTGGAGGGCGACGAGCTCGACGCCGAATCGATGGTGCACGACGCCCTCATGGAGGACCTGCCCGCCATGATCCTGTGCCGGCCCGACTGCGCCGGCCTCTGCCCGCAGTGCGGCATCGACCGCAACACGGCGACCTGCGAGTGTGCACCGCCGCAGGGCGATCCCCGGTGGGCGGCGCTCCGCGACCTGGCCGACCGGCTGGGCGGTGACGAAACCGGGTCCTGAGGCGTCGCCGGTGGCGTCCCGGCGCCAAAGCCGCTAGCATCCCGCGGTCCCAACCGAGCAGAAGGATCTTGATGGCCGTTCCGAAGCGAAAGACCTCCCGCCAGCGCCGCGACACCCGGCGGGCGACGCACAGCATCTCCGCTGAGCGTCTCGGCACGTGCCCGCGCTGCTCCAGCCCGGTCCGTCCGCACCACGTGTGCGTGGTGTGCGGCCACTACCGCGGCCGCGCCGTCATCAACGTCGAGGACTGACGACGCGCCCCTCGCGGCGAACGCCCACGGTCGCATCCCACGGTGAGCTGAGCGCCGCCCGCGCCGCCGGGCACACGCAACGATGACCGAGGTCAGTCCCCCGGTGCTCCCGTCGCCACAGGTCACGGTCGCGATCGACGGCATGGGCGGTGATCACGCGCCGCGGGAGCCGGTGCGCGCCGCGCTCATGGCCGCCCGCACCGGGATCCACTCGATCCTCGTCGGCGACCAGGGGATGCTCCGCCACGAGCTGGCGGCCCAGGGTGAGCTCGGCGATCCGCACGGGATCGAGATCGAGCACGCCCACGACGTCGTGACCTCGTACGAGGACGGCGCCAAGGCGGTGCGCGCCAAGCCGGACGCATCGCTCGTGGTGGCCACCCTCCTGGTGGCCGAGGGACGGGCACAGGCCCTCATCTCCCCGGGCAACACCGGCGCCACGCTGGCGGCGGCCACCCTGCACCTGCGTCGCCAGCAGAACGTCATCCGCCCCGGCATCGCGGTCGTCCTGCCCAGCCAGGCCGGGCCGGTCGTCCTGATCGACGCCGGCGCCAACTCGGAGAGCAAGCCCGAGTACCTGGTGCAGTTCGCACTGATGGGGCGGCTGCTCGCGCGCGACATCATCCGCATCGCCGAGCCGTCGGTGGGGCTCCTGTCCATCGGCGAGGAGGCGGGCAAGGGCTCGGAGCTGGTGCAGGCCGTCCACGAGGCGCTGCAGGGCACCGACGGCTTCGTGGGCAACGTGGAGGGGCGCGACATCCCGCGGGGCGAGGTGGACGTCGTCGTCACCGACGGCTTCACCGGCAACGTCGCGCTCAAGCTGTACGAGGGTGCCGGGGCGGTCATCTTCGAGGAGGTGCGAAACGCACTGCGCCTCGGCTCACGCGGCCGGATCGGCGGCCTCATCGCGAAACCGGCCCTCATGAGCCTGCGCGACAAGTTCAACGCCGACACCTACGGCGGCGCGTACCTGCTGGGGGTGCGTGGCCTGGTGGTGATCACGCACGGCAACGCCCCCGGCGAGGCGATCTTCAACGCCATCACCATGGCGGCGCGCGGCGTGGACGAGAACCTCGTCCAGCGCATCGAGGCCGGGCTGGCGGACGTGGGACACCGAAGCCGTCTGTCACGTCTGATCCCGCACCTGCACCGGGACCGCGCCCTCTAGGACGCGTCCGCGGGACGTGTGGGGCGATGCGGATGGGCCTGCGGGGCCGCCCGGGAGCGAACGGGCGGGAGATCGTGCGCTCGGAGCGCACAATTCGCTCCGGCCACGGCCCGCGACATGCGGCGGGCCGACGCGGTGGGTCGCCCGGGCACGGTCGGCGGTGCCCGTCGACGACGCCATCCTGTGGCGGGGCATCGTCGGGGCGCCCCGGATCGGGGACGAAATCCGATCCGTCACCCCGTGCGTCGGCGAAACTCCCTGCAAAAAAGGGTGGACTTCGCGGATGGCTGGCGGCCTCGCCGCGGGCGTCCGCCGTGCCCCGCGAGGCGGACGCGAGCGCCCGTCGCGGCGGTGTCCGCCGCGATCGTGCCGCCGCAGCGCCGTGCGCCCGCGGTCCGGCGTGGGGCGCCGAAACGAGAGTCGAGTGTCACGGCGGAACCGCCACGGCCGGTCCGCACACCCAAAGGCGCTGGAAACGGCGCGCAACCTGGGAGAATCGCGGGATCGTCGCCGAGCCGGACGCGCCCACGACGGGCTGTCGCGGGCCGTCCCTGCGTCCGCGGCCGTTGCTAGCGTCACGCAACCGTCATCCGTCCGCCACCAAAGGGAGTTCAGTGGACCGCGATCAAGCCTTCGAGCAGGTCAAGGACATCATCGTCGAGCAGCTCGGGGTCAGCCCGGACGAGGTCAAGCCCGAGGCGTCCTTCCAGGAGGACCTCAACGCCGATTCCCTCGACCTCGTCGAGCTCATCATGAGCATGGAGGACAAGTTCGGCGTGAAGATCCCCGATGAGGACGCCGAGAAGATCCTCACGGTGAACGACGCGGTCGAGTACTGCGTCACCCACGCCGGTTCCTGACCCCTCCGGGCTCGTGCCCATCACGACCACCTCTCCCGTCGGTCTCAACGAGCTCTCCACCCGGCTGTCGGACGGCGGCCGGACGCAGGCGCTCGCCCATCGTTCCTGGTCGCCCTCGCGCGAGCGCTCGTACGAGCGTCTGGAGCTCCTGGGCGACGTCGTCCTGGCGCTCGTGGTCACCGAGGCGCTCCTGGAGCGTCATCCGGAGGCCTCGGAGGGGGACCTCGCATGGATGCGTCAGCAGATCGTGGGGCGTGAGCAGTGCGCACAGGTCGCCCGCGACCTCGATCTGCCGGCGGCGTTCGTCGCGGCCGCGCCCGCGCGTCTGCGGGCCGAGGCGCGCGACATGTCCGGCAGGGTCAGCGTGCAGGCGGCGCTCGTCGAGGCGCTCATCGGGGCGTGCTGGCAGGAGCTGGGTGCCGAGGTGACCGGCCCAGCGGTCCTCGCCGGGTTCGCGGACGTCATGGACGCCGCGACCCTCGGCAAGCGCGACAACAAGACCGCCCTGCAGGAGCTGGCCGCGCGCGACCGCCTCGAGGTCCGCTACGAGCTCGTCGGCCGGGACGGTCCGCCGCACGCGCGGGTGTTCACCACCCGGGTGCTTGTGGGCGGTGAACCGGCGGGGGAGGGGTCCGGGACCTCCAAGCAGCAATCCGAGCAGGCGGCCGCCGCGGCGGCCCTCAACCGCGACCGCGAGGGATAACGCACCCCGTGCTCAAGCGCATCTCCATCCGTGGGTTCAAGTCGTTCGCCGACCCGACCACCCTGGACTTCGGTCCCGGGGTCAACGTGGTGGTCGGTCCGAACGGTTCGGGCAAGAGCAACCTGGCGGAGGCGATCGTCTGGGCGCTTGGCGAGCAGCGGTCCGCCCGCCTGCGCGCACCGGGCATGCAGGACGTGCTCTACCAGGGGGCGTCGTCACGGCCGCCCGCGGGCCAGGCCGAGGTCGTCCTCCAGTTCGACGGTGACGACGACGTCGCCGAGATGGAGGTGAGCCGTCAGCTGACGCGTGCCGGCGACGCCGCGTACCGGCTGAACCGCACGACGTGCCGCCTGCTGGACGTGCAGGAGGCGCTCGCGACGCGGGCCCTCGGTGGTGACGCGCTCGCCGTCATCCGTCAGGGGCAGGTGGAGGCGATCGCAACCAGCAGGCCGGAGCAGCGGCGCGCCATGCTGGACGAGGCCGCGGGTGTGGGGGTCGCCAAGCGCCGCCGGCGTCGCGCGGAGCTGAAGCTCAACCGCATCGCCGACAAGCTCGACCGGGCTCGTGACCTCGCCGGCGAACTGGCGGGCCGCACGAAGACCCTGGAGCGTCAGGCGCGGGCGGCCGAGCGGGCCGCGGCGATCGAGGCCGAGATGGAGAGCCTGCGCGAACGCGAGCGCATCGCCCGGGCGGTCGTGGCCGCACACGGTCTCACGGTCGCGGTGAGCGCCCTCGAGGACGCCCGTCGCGGGCAGCGGACGGCGGAGACGGAGCTCGCCGCACGTCAGCAGGAGCGGGAGCGCGACACCGCCGAGCAGGCACGCGCGGGGGCCGTCCTCGAACGGGCCGACGCCGCCGCCACGCGGGTGCGAAGCGCGCAGGAGCGCGTCGCCGGTCGCGCCGAGCTGGCCGCCGAGCGCGTGGCCGAGCTCGAATCACGTCAGGAACGTCTGGGCGCGGCCAAGGCCGACGCCGCGCGCCGCCTGGTGGAGCTGGCGGCCACGGAGGAGCGCATCCACGGCGAGATCGCCGCCGCCTCCGGCGAACTGCGCACCGCCCAGGAGGCGCTTGACGCCCACGAGGCGACCGCCGCCACCACGCGGACCGCCGAGATGGAGGCCGCCGAGACCGTGCGACGCCTCGGCGCGGAGCTCGCCTCGGCGGAGGGTGCCCTGGCCGACGCCGGCCGGCGCGAGGACAAGGCCGCGCGGGCGGTGCAGACGGCGATCGACGGGCTCGCCCAGGCCGCCGGGCCGAATCCGCAGCAGGTGGCCCGTGCCGAACGGCGCGACGAGATCGCGACCCGCCGCGTGGAGCGCGACATCGCCCGCACCGAGGCGGCACAGGGCGTGTGGGAGACCGCGTCGGCCCTGCTGCGCGAGACCGAGCAGCGGCTGCGTGATTCGCGGGCGCGGGCGGACCGGCTGGCGCCCGAGGAGCGTGACGGCGACGGCACGGCGCTCCTGGGTGACGGGGTCGAGGTGGTGGAGGGGATGGAGCGCGCGGTCGCCGCGGCGCTCGGCGCCCACGCCGAGGCCGTGCTCTGCGACGACGTGGCTGCGGCCGCCGACGCCGTCGGTGCGGGTGCCGACGCGGCGGTCGTCCCGGGTGCACATCGCGAGGGCGTCGCGCCCGCGGGTGCGGTCGCGGTGATGTCCCTGGTGACCGACTGCCCCGACAGCGCCCGCCCGCATCTGGAGCGCCTGCTGTCGGACACCTGGCTGGTCGAGGACGTCACATCGGTGCCGGCCGACCATCCGGGGCGGTTCGTCACGCGCGAGGGGCTCGCGTTCACCCCCGGCCGCGGGGCGTTCAGCGCACCGCGCGAGGCATGGGCTCGGCGCATCCTCCACCGGCGGGCCCTCGAGGCGGTGGCCGCGGCCGAAGGGGACGTCGCAGCCCGCCGTGGCGAGGTGGACGAGGCCGACCGTGCGCGGGGCGCGATGCGGGCACGGCGCGCGGCGAGTGAGCGCGCGGCGAGCACGGCGTCACGCGCCCTGGCTGGTCTGCGGGCCGAGGCGGAGCTGATCGCGGGACGCCGTCAGCGTCTGGAACTCGACCGGGTGGAGTCGGAGCGGCTGCAGCAGGCGGCGGTGCGGGCGCGGGGCGAGGCGCAGGCCGCGGTGCACGCCCTCGGCGGCGAGCTCGAGGTCGCACAGTCGCGTCTGGCCGCCGCGCGCGACGGTGTGCGACACCTGGACGCCGCGCTCGAGGAGCACCGCGCGTCGGTTCGAAGCGCACGGGCGGCGGCGAGCGCCGCCGACGCACGCGCCGGCGAGGTGCAGGCCGCAGCCGCCGCGGCCCGTGCCCTGGTCGGCCGTGCCGACATCCTCCCGGAGCGCCTCGCCCTCGTGACGCGGGCGGCCGCGGCGCTCACGGAGCTCGCGGCCACGCTCACACCGGCGGCCGAGACGCTCAGGGAGGGCCTGGCACGGGCCAGGGAGTCATTCCGGACGGTGGAGTCCCGGATCGCCGAGGCGCACCGGCGGGTCGAGGCGGCAGGCCGCGCGGCGGGCGATGCGCGCGGCGCCGCCGAGCGCGCCGAGGTGGAGCACCGCGTCGCGAACGAGCGGGCCGTCGAGGCCGGACCGGTGCCGGACGAGCTTCCCGAGGAGGTCGACGATCCGCAGGAGGTGGCCGGCCAGCTGGCGGACCTCGAGCGGCGCCGGCTCAACATCGGCGCCGTCAACGCGCTGGCGGCGAGCGAGCGCACCGAGCTCGCCGAGCGCGAGCGTCACCTGGTCGAGCAGATCGACGACCTCGAGGCCAGCCGCCAGGCCCTCGCGGGGCACCTGACGGAGCTGGACGACGCGGTGGACGAGGGCTTCGAGGCCATGTTCAACGCCGTCGCCACGCGTTTTTCGGAGGTGGTGGGACTCCTCTTTCCGGGTGGCACCGGCCGTCTGCGCCTGGTGGAGCCCGAGGACGAGGACGGTGAACAGGGCATCGAGGTCGAGGTGGTGCCCGCCAACAAGCGTCCGCGCGCCATGTCGCTCATGTCGGGTGGTGAGCGGTCGCTCATCGCCATGAGCTTCCTGCTGTCGCTCGCCATGTCGCGGCCCGCGCCCTTCTATCTCCTGGACGAGGTGGAGGCCGCGCTCGACGACGCCAACCTTCGCCGGTTCCTGGGGGTCCTGCGGCGGCTCTCCGGTGAGACGCAGTTCATCGTCATCACCCACCAGCAGCCCACGGTCGAGATCGCCGATACGCTCTTCGGCGTGACGATGGGTGGCAACGGCGTGTCCCAGATCCTTTCGCGGCGACTGGCCCAGTCGGTCGAGGGGCCGGCACGGCCGTACGTGCGTCGCCAGCTGCGGTTGGTGGGCTCATGACCCCGGATCTCGTGCCGTGGGCGGAGCTCTTCGGCCTGCCGGTCCCGGCGGTGGAGGAGGTGGAGGCCCAGGAGAAGAAGGGTGGGCTCTTCCGCCGGCTGCGCGCCAAGATGACCGGGCCCCAGCAGGCGATCTCGCCGCAGCTCGCGGCCATCTACGCGCCCAAGCTGGTGGACGAGGACACATGGCTCGACCTGGAGGAGGCCCTCATCCTGGCCGATGCCGGGACCGACGCCACCGAGGACCTCGTGGACGCCATGCGCGCCGCCACCCGTGAGGGACGGGTGGTCGGTGGTCAGGAGCTTGCGAAGGAGCTCTGGCGCGAGGTGGCCAGGCGGATGTCGCCGGAGCCGCCGCGCATCGCGCTCGACGGCGGACCCACCGTCATCCTGGTGGTGGGGGTCAACGGCACCGGCAAGACCACGACGATCGGCAAGCTCGCCCACCGTCTGGCGTCGCTCGACCAGAAGGTCGTGATCGGCGCCGCAGACACGTTCCGCGCCGCGGCCATCGAGCAGCTGGCGATCTGGGCGGACCGGGCGGGCGCACAGCTCGTGCGGCAGGGGCCGGGCGCCGACCCGGGGGCGGTGGCCTACGACGCGATCGCCGCCGGACAGTCCCGAGGCGCCGACGTGGTCATCATCGACACCGCCGGCCGGCTGCAGACCCAGAAGAACCTCATGGACGAGCTGCGCAAGGTGGCGGGTGTCGCGCGCAAGCTCGATGCCGACGCGCCGCACGAGACGCTCCTGGTGCTGGACGGCACGACCGGCCAGAACGGCATCAGCCAGGCGAAGCTCTTCAACGAGGCCACGCCGCTCACCGGGGTGGTGCTCACCAAGATGGACGGCATCGCCAAGGGCGGCATCGTCCTGTCCATCCGCAGCCAGCTGGGGCTCCCGGTCAAGCTGGTGGGGGTGGGGGAGGCCATGGAGGACCTGCAGCCGTTCGACGCGCAGGCGTTCGCCCGGGCCATCTTCTCGCCGGAGGCCTAGCGACGGCGCACGTCCGGGGTCGGTGTGGACCCCGGGACGTTGTACACTGCGACGCTGCCTATGTTCGACGCACTCTCCGACAAACTCCAGGGGATCTTCTCCGGCCTGCGTGGCAAGGGGAAGCTGACCTCGGGCGACATCGACCGCGCGATGCGCGCAATCCGGATGTCGCTCCTCGAGGCAGACGTCAGCCTGCCGGTCGTCAAGCGTCTGACCGAGGCGATCAAGGCGCGTGCGACGGGCGCCGAGGTGATGCAGTCGCTCACCCCCGACCAGCAGGTCGTGAAGATCGTCAACGAGGAGCTCGCCGCCCTCATGGGCGGGACCGTCGCCCGGCTGCCGATGGCGTCCAAGCCGCCCACGATCATCCTGATGGCCGGCCTGCAGGGGTCCGGAAAGACGACCTTCTGCGCCAAGCTCGCCCACGAGCTCCGCTCGCAGGGACGCGCGCCGCTCATGGTGGCCTGCGACCTGCAGCGCCCCGCGGCCATGGATCAGCTGGAGGTCCTCGGGCGCCAGATCGACGTGCCGGTGCACCGCGAGGACTCCAAGGATCCCGTGGCGGTCGCGTCCAACGGCGTGCGCGAGGCGCGGCGTCAGGCCCGTGACGTGGTGATCATCGACACCGCCGGCCGCCTGACCGTGGACGAGGAGATGATGGGGCAGCTCATCGCGGTGCACGGTGCGATCGCACCGACCGCGGTGGTCCTGGTGCTGGATGCCATGACCGGTCAGTCGGCCGTCGAGGTGGCGCAGGCATTCAAGGAGGCCGTGGACTTCGACGGTGTCGTGCTCACCAAGCTGGACGGTGACGCGCGCGGTGGCGCGGCGCTCTCGATCCGGGCGGTGACCGGCAAGCCGATCCTCTACGTCGGCACCGGCGAGAAGGTCGGCGCCCTCGAGACCTTCCACCCCGACCGCATGGCGCAGCGCATCCTTGGGATGGGCGACGTGCTGACCCTGATCGACCAGGCCGAGCGCCACGTCGACAAGGACGTCGCGGAGGGACTCGCCAAGCGCATCAAGGGCGGCGGCGCGTTCACGCTCGAGGACATGCTCGAGCAGATGAAGCAGATTCGCAAGATGGGGCCGCTGAGCGGTATCCTCGGCATGATCCCGGGGCTCTCGCAGATGAAGAAGCTGAAGGAAGCGGACATCGACGAGCGTCAGATGGACCGGGTCGAGGCGATCATCCTCAGCATGACCCCAGCGGAGCGGCGCAAGCCCGACCTCATCAACGGCAGTCGGCGGAAGCGGATCGCGCAGGGCAGCGGCACCAGCGTGCAGGAGATCAATCAGCTGCTCTCGCAGTTCAAGCAGATGCAGAAGATGATGAAGATGATCGGGAAGGGCGGCCGCCTGCCGTCCAATTTGTTCGGAATGTAGACAGGAGTTCAGTTGGTCAAGATTCGCCTCGCCCGTGTGGGCAGCAAGAAGAATTCGATCTACCGGGTGGTGGTCGCCGACTCGCGTTCCCCGCGCGACGGCCGCAACATCGAGACGATCGGTCGCTACAACCCGCAGACCGAGCCGTCGCTGGTCGAGATCGACCTCCAGAAGGTCAACGACTGGGTCGGCAAGGGCGCCCAGCCGACGCCGGCCGTCAAGAAGCTCATCAAGATCGCCGAGTCCCAGGCGGCCGCCTGACATGGCGGCCGAGGCCGCGATCGGTGAGATGATCGCCGAGCTGGCGCGCGGGCTCGTCGAGTCGCCGGACGCGGTCCGCGTGGAGCATCGCGCCGACCGTGATCGCGTGGTGTTCGAGCTCATGGTGCCCGAGGGCGAGCGCGGACAGGTGATCGGCCGCGGCGGCCGGGTGGCGCACGCGCTTCGCACCGTCACGCAGGCGGCGGGTCGCTCGCAGGACGTGCGGGCCGCGCTCGACATCGTCGACTGATCCGCCGGGCTCCGGCGTCGCCCGGCCCGACTCCACATGACCCGTCCCAACCCGGACCCGGCATCACCGGTGGTGATCGGAACCCTGGGACGCGCCCACGGCGTCCACGGGGACCTGCACGCACGCGCCACGGGACCCACGCTGTCCGCACTCCCCGCGGGCGCGTCGGTGCGGGTGGTCCGGGAGGGCGCGGCCCGGGACCTTCACCTCGACCGCGTGCGCGTCGTGTCCGCGGGGCTCATCCTGGCCTTCCGTGAGGTCGGCACCCGCGAGGCCGCCCAGGAGCTTGTGGGCGGCGTGATCGAGGTGCCCGCCTCGGTGCTCGCGCGGCTCGACGACCCGGACGAGTTCTACGTGCGCGACCTCGAGGGGTGTCGCGTGCTGACCCATCCGGCCGAGGACGAGCTGGGCGTCGTCGCACGGGTGCACGAGGGCGCGGCCAACGACGTGCTGGAGGTCCGTCGCCCCGACGCCGAAGCGCTGCTCGTCCCGTTCACCCACGATGCCGTCGTCCGGCTCGATCTGGACGAGCGGGTCGTGGTGGTGCGGGCCGATCTGCTGGAGGGCGTCGACGCGTGAGGATCGACGTGTTCACGCTCTTTCCGGAGTGGTTCGACTGGATGCGCCGCCCGCGCCACCTGACCAACGCGGCCGACCACGGGGCGATGGAGATCCGCTGCTTCTCGTTTCGCGACAGCACCCCGCTCGCGGCCGGACAGGTGGACGATGCGCCCTTCGGCGGCGGTCCCGGCATGGTCATCCGGGTGGACGTCGTCGCGGCCGCCCTGGAACACGTCTACGGCGAACCCGCCGACCGCGTCCGCGAGCGCCGCCGGGTCGTCGTCCTCACCCCGCGCGGCACCATGTTCTCGGACGCCGGTGCCGACGAGCTGGCGGGGCTCGACGAGATCGTCCTGCTGTGCGGCCGGTACGAGGGCTTCGACCAGCGGGTGCACGACCACCTCGCCTCCCACGAGCTCTGCCTGGGCCCGTTCGTGCTCTCCGGCGGCGAGACCGCCGCGATGACCGTCATCGACGCGGTGGCCCGCAAGATCCCGGGGGCCCTCGGCAACCCCGCCAGCCTGCAGGCCGAATCCTTCTCGACCGGTCTGGGCGGCATGGTCGAGTATCCTCACTACACCCGACCGGCCGACTATCGTGGCTGGACGGTCCCGGACGTCCTGCGATCCGGAAACCACGCGGCCGTCGAGCGGTGGCGGTCCGAGCACCTGCGTCCACCCGGATGATGTGCGCCGGGTCGCGCCGTCGTGGCCCCGGTATCACTGCTAAGCTGTCCGCCGCTTCACCGACCGAACCCCCAGGAGACGAGTATCCGTGAGCGTCATTGAGTCCCTTGAGCAGATGCAGCTGCGCGATGACGTGCCCGAGTTCAAGGCGGGGGACACGGTCAGGGTCCACTTCCAGGTGATCGAGGGTCAGCGCCGCCGCGTCCAGGTGTTCGAGGGCATCGTGATCAAGCGGCAGGGCTCGACCTCCCGCGAGACCTTCACCGTCCGCAAGCAGAGCTTCGGCGTCGGCGTGGAGCGGACGTTCCCGGTCCACTCGCCGAAGATCGACCGCATCGAGCGCGTGATGGAGGGTGACGTCCGTCGCGCCAAGCTGTACTACCTGCGCGAGAAGGTCGGCAAGAAGGCCCGCGTCCGCGAGAAGCAGCGCTAACGGCGAGGCCCGCCGGCGGTCCGGGTGGCGAGGACGGTGCGCAGCCGCCCGGTGCGGCGCGTGTCGTCGGGCGCCCGGCTCTTCCGGTTCGACCGTGCACTCGGGGGACCGATCGTCGCGGGTGCCGACGAGGCCGGACGCGGGTGCCTTGCCGGCCCCCTGGTCGCGGCCGCGGTCGCGTTCGCGCCGCATGACCTGCAGGCGTCCGCCCGCCGTGATCTGCGCGACCTCAACGACTCGAAGCGACTGACCCCCGTCGCCCGGGGCGAGCTGGCCGCGGCGATCGTCCGACATGCCCGGCAGGTGGTCGTGCGGTCCGCATGCGCGCCCAGCCTGGATCGCAACGGGCTGCACCGCACCAACCTCGATCTGCTCGCACGCTGTCTCGCCGACCTCGACCCGGTGCCCGACGTCTGCGTCTCGGACGGGTTCCGGCTTCCCACACCGGCGCCCGAACACCGGGCCATCGTCGGCGGCGACGGGCTCTCGGCCGCGATCGCGGCGGCGTCGATCGTCGCGAAGACCGTGCGCGACCGCATGATGGCCGGTCCCGCCGCCGAGCGCTTCCCGGACTACGGCTTCGACCGCCACGTGGGCTACGCCACGCGCGACCACCGTCATGCCCTCGTCGCCCACGGGGTCACCCCCCTCCATCGCCGGTCGTTCAACTCGGTGGCCTACCAACAGATCACCCTCTTCGAGGCGGTGGAGGTGCGAACGCATCCGGACGGTGGGTGATGCGGGACGGCAGGCGTGATCGGTCGACCGTGACGAGGTCGTAGCGCAGCCGGAGGTCCTCCAGGTCCGGGTGGCGGCGGATGAACGCCGCGGCGCCCCGCGCGATGCGCCGGCGTTGCTCCAGCGACACCGGCTCCACGAGGGCCGCGGGGTCGCTTCGGGTCTTCACCTCGATGATCGCGAGCACCCCGCGCCGACGGGCGACGATGTCGATCTCGCCGCCGGATGACGCGCTCCAGTTGACCGCCAGCGGCAGCCAGCCCCGCCGCTTGAGGAACCGCAGCGCCGCCGCCTCCCCGTGTCGTCCCGTCTCCATGGCGGCACGATGCCCCGAGGCGGTGTCACGCCACAACACCCGTTCGCAACGATGCTCCAACGTCTTCGTGTCGGCGCTCGCACCGTGACGAAGACGACACGCTCCCGAGACGTGATCGTTGCGATCGGGTGATGCGCCGTCACAGGGACGGCTGCCAGCGTGCCCTCCATGGTCGCTCGCCTCGTCAGCCCCGCCCTCATCGGACTGCACGCCGCCACCGTCCAGGTGGAGGCCGATCTTCGCAGCTCCAACCAGCCGTCCTTCGCGGTCGTCGGACTGCCCGACACCGCCGTACAGGAGGCGCGCGAGCGAGTCCGCTCCGGTCTCGCCAATCAGGCGCTCACCATGCCGCCGGACCGTGTGGTCGTCAACCTGGCACCGGCCGACCTGCGCAAGGTGGGGCCGCAGTACGACCTGCCGATCGCCCTCGCCATCCTCGCGGCCGCCGGTCACGTGCCGCGAAGGACGCTCGCCGGTCTGGGCGCCGCCGGTGAGCTCGCCCTCGACGGGACCCTCCGTCCGCTGCACGGCACCCTCGCGATGGCCGAGCACGCCGCCGCACGTGGCTGGCGGCGGTTCCTCGTGCCGGCGGGCAACGCGGACGAGGCCGCCCTCGTGCCGGGCATCGAGATCGTTCCGATCGACGGGCTTCGCCATGCGGTCGATGTCCTGACGGGCGCCGAGGACGTGCGACCCCCGACCGTCGACCCGGCCGTCCTGCTCGCGGCGGTGGGCGACACTGCACGGCCCGACATGTCGGAGGTCCGGGGACAGGGACCCGCCAGGCGGGCCATGGAGATCGCGGCGGCCGGTGAGCACAGCATCCTCATGATGGGACCGCCCGGTGGCGGCAAGACCATGCTCGCGCGGCGGCTGCCGACGATCCTTCCGGGGCTGGACGTGGCCGATGCCATCACGGTCACGCGGATCCACTCGGTGGCCGGCCTCATCCCGGCCGGCACGACGATGCTGACCACCCGTCCGTTCCGTGCACCGCACCACACGATTAGCGCGGTGGGGCTCATCGGCGGGGGACGCGTGCCGCAGCCGGGGGAGGTCACGTTGGCGCACGGCGGAGTGCTCTTCCTCGACGAGGTCTGTGCGTTCTCGCCGGCCGCGATCGATGCGCTTCGCCAGCCCCTCGAGGTCGGCCACGTCGACATCACCCGCGGGATGACGACCGCACGCTTCCCGGCCCGGCCCCTGCTGGTCTGCGCCGGCAACCCGTGCCCCTGCGGGCACCTCGGCGACCCCGAGCGCAGGTGCGAGTGCACGCCGGCGCGGGTGAGCGCGTACGCCGCGCGACTTTCGGGCCCCATCCTCGACCGGATCGACCTGCGCATCGTGGTGCCGCGGCTGAGCGCCGACGAGGTCGTCGACCCCGTCACGGGCGGTGAGACCAGCCGTGCGGTGCGCGACCGGGTGGCAGGTGCACGTCGGTTCGCCCGCGAGGCGGGACGCACGGCCGCCAACGCCACGCTGCCCGCGGACGACGTGCGCCGCGTCTGCGCCCTCGACGAGCGCGGCATCGCCCTTCTTCGCCAGGCGGTCGACCACCACCGGCTCACCGCCCGGGGACACGACCGGCTCCTGCGCGTCGCCCGCACGATCGCCGACCTGGACGCATCCGAAACGGTCCGGACCGAGCACCTGCTGGAGGCGCTCATGTATCGCATGCCGGCCGAGGGTGGACGCTGATGTGGCGTCTCGGCCTCGTGTGGTGCGCCGCCGAGCTGGGACGCGACCTGCAGGTGCCGGTGCGCCGTGCGGGCGGCGGGGCGCGGCTGTGGGGTGCGGATGGCGCCGCCCTGGTTCGGGCCTTCGGCGGTGACGACGCCGCGACACGCCGGTTCCGGGCGGCGCGCCGAAGCTTCGACCCCGCCGTCGCGTCGCGGGCGCTGGACGCCGTCGGCGGGTGGTGGCGACCGGTCGATGGGTCGGAGGGTGTGGCGCGCCTGGACGCGTTGCCGGATCCGCCGTTCGGGCTGATCGGCATCGGGATGCGGCTCGAGACGCTCCTGCCGGAGGATCGGCCGGTGGTGGCGGTCGTCGGCAGCCGGCACCCGACGGGCGACGGGGTGCGACATGCCGAACGACTGGCCGGTGAGATCACCGTGCGGGGTGGGTTGGTCGTGAGCGGCCTGGCCCTGGGCATCGACGCGGCCGCGCATCGTGGCGCGCTCGCGGCGGGCGGTCAGACCCTGGCGGTGCTGGGCTGCGGCGTCGGCGTCGACCATCCGCGGACCAACTCGCGGCTGCGCTCCGACATCCTCGACGGGAGCGGGACCGTCCTCTCCGAATACCGGCCCGACGTCGCGCCCGCCCCGTGGCGGTTTCCGGCGCGCAACCGCATCGTCGCCGGACTTTCGGATGCGGTCGTGGTGGTGGAGGCCGCGGAGCGGTCCGGTGCGCTCATCACCGCCGACTTCGCCCTCGAACTCGGCCGACCGGTGCTTGCGGTGCCGGGTCGTGCGTGCACTCCGCTCAGCGCCGGGTGCCACAACCTGTTGCGCGCCGGGGCCGCGTTCTGCGAAACGGTGGACGACGTGGTGGCCGAGCTTCCGCAGCGGCGGTGGGACGACGGCACGGCGACCGCCGCGGCACCGTCGTTGGACGGTCTGGCCCGGGACATCCACGATCTGCTGCGATGCGAGCCCCTCGCGATGGACGACGTGTGCGCGCGGCTGGGTGTCGCAGCCGGTGCGGTCGCCGCGACGATGGGCGAGCTGGAGTTGGCCGGCGTGGTCGTCTCGCCCGACGGACAGCGATACTGGGCGGCGTCGCTACGAGGCGCGGCGTGAGGGCGTCGAGCGACGCCGCGGCTTCGCCGGAGCCTCGCCGGCGTACCGGGCGAGCATCTCGTCCGCGGTGCCCGCGACCGTCGCACGCAGCGGCACGGGCTCGAACAGGACGGCGTCGCCCTGATGCTTGATGAGCTCCTTCACGAGCCACCCCGTGCTGGCGTACGGGATCTCCACGAGCACCGAACCGTCGCTGTGACGTTCGATGGAGGGATGCTCCTCCTCCAGCCAGCGGGCGATGGAGGTGTCACACCACACCGAGGCGCTCTGGGCCTGGGCACCCTCGATGGAGGGGCGGTCGCCCCACGGCAGGTACGGCCCGACGGTCATCTCGTCGCGACGCTTGAACCGACCCCGGGCGAGCTTCGCCGCACGGATGCGGTCCAGCCGGAACGTGCGCTGCGCGTCGGCGGTGCGGCACCAGGCCACCAGGTACCAGGCGTCGCGCATGTTGACCAGGAGGTGCGGCTCGACGGTGCGCGTCGTGATCTCACCGCGCGACTCGGTCCAGTAGTCGATCGTGAGGAGCCGGTCCTTGCGGATGGCGGTGGTGATGGCCCCGGCCACCTCGGTGCTGGGTGTGGGGGCCGCACCGAGCTCGAGCGGCGGCAGGTGATCCTCGCCGATGGCGGCCTCGATCTTGTTGCGGGCCGAGGCGAGCGGGTCGTCGCCCTCGCCGACCGGCAGGCGCCCGCCGACGAACTCGAGGGCCCACAGGAGCGCCTTGGCCTCGAGCGGCGAGAGACGGGCGGGGCGGGCGAACTGCTCGCCGTAGGTCTCCTTGGCGACGACCACCTCCTCGTCCTCCAGCTGCACGAACAGCGCGTAGCAGCCGCCACCGAAGTTGATGAGGTTGAGCAGGGAGAGGTCATCCTGCAGCTCGCGCTGGGTGAGGTTCAGCTCGGCGCGGATGTCGGCGCTGGGGATGCGTCCCTCACGCGTGTCGCCGCAGGCCGCCAGCAGACGCGTCATGAGCGAGAGCAGACGTGTGAACCGCTCGGCCGCGACCACCTTGTCGGGGGCGACGGTCTGTCCCTTGGGCGGCGCGCCGGTCTCCTCCACGCGCACCACGACATCGTGGCCGGTGGGGTAGTCGGCCGATCCGTCCTCGGCGTGGCGGTCTCGCACGAGCTCCAGGGCACGGATGGCCGCTGCGCGAAGCTCGGGCGGTCCCACGACCTCGGCCTCCGCGCCCAGCCCCAGAATCCAGGTGAGGATGTCGCGCGGGCCGCTGAAGTCGGTGGTGAAGACGCCGCCGCCGTCCGGACGGTGGTCGAAGGTGCCGTGTGCGCCGAACATGCGCTCGACCCACCAGGCGATGGTGGGCGAGAGGGCGATCTCGGCGGTGCCGTCGATCTCACCCAGCTGCCAGCTGGCACGGTCGCGGTAGGGGGAGAGGTCGAAGCCGCTGGGCGGCGGGAAGTCGTGTTCGGCGCGCGACTTGAACGTGATGCGCCCCTCGATCCGCGACAGGCGGAAGATGCGGGTGTCGTCGCGTTCGTGGCTGTGGCCGACCATGTACCAGTTGCCCGCCATGTAGAGCAGGCTGTAGGGGTCGACCTCGCGTGCCGACACCTCGTCGCGGCCGATGGAGTAGTAGGTGAACCGGATCGTCTTGCGTCGTCCGATCGCCGACTCGATCTTGGTGAGGTGTGCCGCCACCTCCGGCGAGTATCCGGGGCCCAGCAGGTTGACGGCGACGGTGCGGGCGGCGTGGTCGTCGAGGGGGCTCGGACGTCCCAGCGTCAGGTGCTGCAGCGCCAGGCGAAGCGGCTCGGCGTATGCGAACTGGCCCTCCAGCAGGTAGAGGCACGTGTGCAGCGCCGAGAGCTCCGACTCGTCGAAGTCGATGGCCGGCAGGTAGTAGCTCTCGGGTGGCAGGGCGTACAGGTCGCCCTGGAACGGATCGTCGCCGGGCCGGTCGACCGTGAGCGAGAAGCCCATGGACTCGAGCTCGCTGCGGTCGCTGTAGAAGCGGCGCAGGAACGCCTGCTCGCTCATCCCGCCGTAGCCCTCCACGTTCTCGTGGATCTCGTCGGCCGTCACGGGACGGTGCTGGGACATGAGGAATGCCATCAGCGAGAGCTGGCGGACCAGCTTGTCGTCATCCCTCATCGCCATGGCGGTTGCGCAGTTTGGGTGGCCACTGCAACGCGATGATAGTTCAGCACCCCGCCCCGCGAACGCATGAACCGGGTCCGGCACGCCCGTTACGGGGTCGTCTATCCCGCATCGTGCGGAAATTGGCACCGCTCGCTGCGATCGTCGTGCTCACCGCAGCCGTCTGGGTGGGGGCGCGTCACATCCGTGGTCCGTCCCCGATGCGGGTCGTCCAGGTGGTGCGCGTGATGGACGGCGACACCATCGAGGTGGCCGGGGCCGGCGCCGTCCGGTACATCGGGATCGACACACCGGAGCTGCACCATCCGCGAAAGCCGGTGCAGCGGATGGCCGAGGCGGCGATGCGGGTCAACGCGTCGCTGGTCGCGGGGCGTCGCGTGACGCTCGCGTTCGACCGCGAGGAGCGCGACGCACACGGCCGGCTGCTCGCGTACGTCTTCGCCGACGGTGTCTTCGTCAACGCCGAGATGATGCGGCGCGGGCTTGCGCGGCCGCTGGCGATCGCCCCCAACACACGTCACCGTGCACTGTTCGCGCGGCTCTTCCGCGACGCGCGGGCCCGTGGGGTCGGCCTGTGGGGCCGGGCGGAGGGCGGGCCGCCGTGGGGGACGCCGTGACCACCCGGATCGCGTCGAGGCGGGGTCTGCCACAATGGCCGCATGACCGTTCGCGAGCACATCTACCCGATCCCGAGCGACGCCGAGCTGGACCAGATGATCGGCGCCGCGACCCCGCACTTCGCACTGCAGATCCGCGCCCGGATCGTGAGCTACCGCGACGCGCTGGACGCGGACGATCCCCGCCGCGAGACGCTCGATCGGCACATCGCGCACATGGAGGAGCTCGCGACCGAGGGTGAGGCCGGGCGTGCCGGGCAGGCGGAGCTGCCGCCGCGGCCGCCGCTGGATCTCGAGGGCCGTGACCTGGACGACGGCGGTCACTGAACCCGTCGTCGGGACCGGTGACGCCCGCGAGGCGGGTACCCGGAGCACCCCACCCATACGGCGGCACCCCGTCCCGCTGTGCCGGTCGGGCACGAGGCGAGGGGTGAACCGATGCGGCGGGGCGGCGGTGTCGGTCACGTCGACGGTGACCGGCGGCGTCTCGACCCGGTGGACGGCACCTGGGCGGCGGCGGGTGGCGGGACGCCGGGCGCGGGGGTGACTGGCGGCGTCATGACCCGGTGGGCGGCACCCGGGCGTCAGCGGTCGGTGGGACGCCGGGGGCGGAGGTGACCGGCGGCGTTACGACCCGGTGGACGGCACCTGGGCGGTGGGACGCCGGGCGCGGGGGTGACGGGCGGCGTCATGACCCCGGTGGGCGGCACCCTGGCGGCGGCGGGCGGGGGACGCCGGCGCGGAGGGGGTGACGGGCGGGGTCACGATCCGGTGGGCGGCACCCTGGCGTCAGTGGGCGGCAGGACGCCGGGTGCGGGGGTGACTGGCGGCGTCATGACCCGGTGGGCGGCACCCTGGCGACGGCGGGGGCGGGACGCCGGGTGCGGGGGTGACGGGCGGCGTCATGACCCGGTGGGCGGCACCCGGGCGGCGACGGGCGGCGGGACGCCGGGCGCGGAGGTGGCCGGCGGGGTCACGATCCGGTGGGCGGCACCCAGGCGGCGACGGGCGGGAGGACGCCGGGGGCGGAGGTGACGGGCGGCGTCATGACCCGGTGGCGGCACCCGGGCGTCAACGGGCGGGGGACACCAAGCGCGGTGCGACGCCGGGCGCGGAGGTGACCGGCGGCATCACGACCCGGTGGGCGGCACCCTGGGCGGCGGCGGGCGGGGGGACGCCGGGCGCGGTAACGACGCCCCGCGGTGCCGTCGAACGGGTGGCGGACGCGACGTCCACGGCCCCCGTGCGACCCCTGTGGGACCCAGTGGTCACGCCGGTCCGGCGACCCCTCGGGGTGCGCTGCGGTGTGTCGCGCAGGGGCCGCCCTCCGCCCGCACGCTGCGGACGGAGGGCTGAGGGGGCTGCCGGTCAGCCGACCCTGAGGGCGGCGATCTCCTCCGTCAGGCGAGTGGCGGTGGCGGGGTCGTCCACCAGCCGCTCGACGAGGGCCTCGAGGCGGTTCCAGTTCCCCTCGGCGAGCGCGGTGAGCATCTGCTGCAGACGACCGGTGGACACGTCCAGCTGGGCGATCCGGCCACGGAGCCCGGCCGGCGTGACCGTCACGCGGAACGTGCTCGTCGCGTCGGTCGTCCCACCCGGGCCGGTGGCGGTCACCCGGACTGTGTGCTCGCCGATGGCGAGGTCGGACGCCGGGATGACGGCCCCCTGCTCGACCGGCCTGCCGTCGAGGGTGATCGCAATGGTCGTGGCGTCGGTCGCAGAGGCCGCGATGACCACGTTGCCGCCACGCTCGATCCCGCTGCCGTCCTTGGGCGACACGACCGCGACGGTGGGCTTGGCGGGCGCGGGGATCGCTTCGACGGCCTGCTTCCAGCCGATGAACCCGCCGGGGCGGTTGGTGATGACGCCGTCGACCTTCCAGTCGACCAGCGTCTGCCAGTCACGCGCCGAGTCGACGGTCCACGGCATGACGGCGACACCGGCATCGTGCAGCGCCGACACCACGTCCGGGCGCACGCGCAGCCCGCCGAACGACGGGTTGTAGGCCACCACGTCGTACTGCTTCGCGACCGCCACCGGGTCGGCGTCCAGGGCGCTTCGCAGGAGACCCAGCCGGATGTCCGGGTGGTGCTTCCTGGCCGACACCAGCACGTCGGTCGAGAACGACTGCACGATCACGCGGTCGGTCACACCCGTGTCGCGGATCATCTGCATCATCCGCGCGACCTCGGCGTCGGTCTCGGGACCCTTGATCTCCAGGAGCAGCTGGCTGCGACCGCGCTTGGTGATGTCGAGCACCTGCTGGAGCGTGGGGACCTTCTGATCGGCGAAGACCGGGTCGAACCAGCTTCCGACCTCGAGTGCGATGATGGCCGACCCGGTGAGGGTGGCGACGTCGCCGGTCCCCGGGGTGGTGCGGTCCACGGTCTGGTCGTGCATGACCACCGGCACGCCGTCTCTGCTCGTGTGGACGTCGGTCTCCATGTACTCGGCACCGGAGCGGCCGGAGGCCACCAGCGCGGCCAGCGAGTTCTCGGGGTTCACCTGCGAGTAGCCGCGGTGGCCGATCGTGACGGGCAGGTTGCCATCACCCACCACGAGCGACTCGGGCGCGATCTCGGTGACCTTCACGTTGTCGAACGAGACCGTCGAGTTGTCGGCCACGAAGCCGAGCACGCCGTTCTGGCTGCGGTCGATGCGACCCTCGAGCACCTTGGTCCCGTTGAAGTACCAGGTGGTCTTGCCGCCCTGGACGTCGGCGCGCAGCGCCACGTCGCGGCCGGTCGCCGCGTCGCTGGGGGCCGATCCCGCGTACGGGACGTTCCACTGGTTGCCCACGGTGCGCTGGGCGATCTCGACGCCGTTGGCGGCCGTCGACTGACTGCGCATGACCCCGTGCCACCACGGAACCGAACCCGTGCGGTCGATGTCGAGGATGAGCCCGGCCCATCGGCTGGCGTTGGCCACCCTGTCGAACCGCACCGTGGCCTCGAAGCGGTAGTTGGTGAGGTGCGGACCGAAGGTGATGCGCGAGATCGCGCCGCCGTCGACGACCAGACGGCCGTCGCGGACGCTCCACGATCCGGAGACGGGGGTGAACCCGGCGGGAAGCGCCGGGCCGTCGAAGTTCTCGGTGAACACCACCCGTTCGGGTGTGGACGACGCCGGCGTGCCGGTGAGGGCGTTCGCGGCGAGGGTTCCGGCGGCCACCGCGACGAGCGCGGCGGACGCCAGGATGCGGGAGGATCGCATGCAGGCTCCTGGGAGTGGGGGCGAAAGCGCGCTCAGCATCCCAACGGGTCGTGTGTCATGCGGTGAACCACGCGCGGCGGTCCGGTGAACGTCGCCGCGGCGGTGACACTCGCCACAGGCCACGCGGCCAGACCGGCACCATTGCGGGCGTCGGGTGGTGGGTTCCGCCCGGACGTGTCCGGTCGGTCCGGTGGATGTCGTTGCGCGGCCCTGGCCACGGTCACACGGCCAATCCCCACCCGGTCGAGGGATCTCTCGGGTGATGGGCTTCGGTTCGGCGGTGTCGAGGCGGTCCGGTGAACGTCGCCGCGGCGTGGCACTGGCCACGGGCCACGCGGTCGACCGCACCCCGTCCGGGGGTCTCGTCGGTTGGTTGGTGCCGGCCGGGCGGTGTCCAGACGGTCCGGTGAACCCCGCCGCGGGGTGGCACTGGCCACAGGTCACGCGGTCGACCCACACTCGGTTGAGGGGTCTCGTCGCGGTCCGGTGAACGTTCGCTCGCGTGGCAGTCGCGACGGGCCACACAGCCGACCCGCACCCGGTCCGGAGATCTCGTCGGAGGATGGGTTCGCGTCCCGTATCCAGCGGTCGGGCGACATCACCGATCACATGACACCCGCCGCCGGCCACGCGGCCAGACCCACATCGGTCGAGGGATCTCGTCAGGTGGCGGGTTCCCGTCCGGCGGGGTCCGCGCGGTCCGGTGACGCCGCCGTTTGCGTGACACGCGCCGCAGTCCACGTGGCCGGAGCGGCAGCGATCGTGATCCCGCCGGGATGGTGTCCTGCCCTTGCGGTGTCCGTCGGCTGGCCGCGTCCCGCCGCGGCCGGCCCGGGTCAGTCCTCGAGGACCTCGCGCACGCGCGCGGCGAACGACCAGAGGATCCGGGCGGTCGCGCCCCAGACGTCCTGACCGTTCAACGGATACCTGAGGGTCGCGATCGTCGGGCGCTCCGGCAGCCGCGCGTCGGCGGCCAGCAGGTCGGCGACGGTCGGGTCGAAGACGTGGGCGATCTCCAGCATGTCCGGCGCCACGAGGACCGGGCCGTCGGCCACACCGATGAACGGCGTGACCATGAACCCGCTGACGTGCGTGAAGACGTCGTCGAGCCTGCCGACGAGGGTGACGGTGTCCTCCGGCACGCCGACCTCCTCACGGGTCTCGCGCAGCGCGGTGACGGCGAGCGATGCGTCCTCGGGCTCCAGGCTGCCACCGGGAAGCGAGATCTGGCCGGGGTGGTGCTCCAGGTGGTCGGTTCGCTTGGTGAGCAGGAACCGCGTCTCGCCGCCCCGGTCGAACAGGAGGATGAGCACGGCGGCAAGACGTGCGTCGTCCGGTGAGACGACCTGTCGCCGGGGGTCGACCAGCACCGGCTGGGGGCGTCCGTCGCTCGCGACCACGGGACGGTCGAGTGGCGAGCGCAGGCGTGACGCCAGATCCCGGGCGGTGGGAATCGGGTTGATCGGGGCCGTGTGCACCGGTCGATTGTAATGGCCGCCCCGCCGTTCGCGACACCGAGGTGGCCGGTGCGGATGAAAAGCGCCCCGGACCCGCGGACGATGCCACGGCACCCGCCGGACACCGCGACCGTCGACCGCGGGCTACCCTTGGGGCGCATGAGCGACGCACTGCAGGCACTGGCCACCGACCTCGAGCGCGCCCGCGACCGCGCGCAGGAGGCGTTCGGAGGGGCCGTCGGCGGGGTGCGGGCGGTCGAGGTGGCGCCGATCGGGCGTCACTACCTGTGCGCGCTGGACGACGGTCGCGTCGCCTTCCTGGACGGATCGTTCGACCCGGTCGCCGACGAGGAGGTCCGTCGGCAGGTCGCGGCGGCCGCCCTGGCGGTCGAGCAGGTCGAGGAGATGATCGACGCCGCCGAGTGCGACATGGTCGCGAGCATCGCCCCGCGGGTCGCCGAGCTCGTGGACGACGACGCCATCGCCCGGAGCGTCCGGGCGCTCGCGGCGGCCACCGCCGATCTCGGACGTTGGCGCGCCGACCCGATCCGCGCGCTCGCCACGATCGACGCCCTCGACGGGGCGGCCGCGCTCCACACCACCGCCCACACCGCGTTTCAGCTGTTCGTGGCGGTCACCGAACCGCTGGTGTCGGTGCAGCACACGCTGTCCGACGACCTCGTGCGGGCACTCGGGGACCTGGAGAACGCCTGCGGCCGGGCGGGGATCTCCGGATCGCTCGCGGGCGCGATGGGCGCGGCCATGGACGGCATCCTCGAGGGCGCCGACGAGCTCGCGGCACGCAACGCGTGAGCGGGCCGATCACGGGACGCATCGCGGGGGTGGTGCGTGGACCGTCCACCGGCACATCGGCGCGTCGGCGACGGATCACACACACGGGCTCGCCGGCGGACGCGTCCGTCCGCGGACCGGCCTCAGTCCTCGTCGTCCTCCGTGGGACCCTGCGCGATGAACTCCAGGAGGTCGTCCACCGTGAACCGTCCGGACTGCATGGAGGCCACGAGGCCGTAGACGGTGGGGGAGTGCGGCCGGTCGAGCACGTACTCGCGCATCGCATCGGTGGCGTCGGCGTCGATGCGCTGCAGGAGCTCATCCGCACGCTCAGTCGCCTGCACGCCCTGCCCGCGCACGGTCACCCAGCCGCGCTGGCTGAGGCGCCGTGTCATCTCCGCCACCTCTTCGGGCTCGGCCTCCAGCACCATCGCGAGCGCCGAGACGCCCATCGGCTTGCCGGCGGCGACGAGCTGTCGCAGCACCAGGTAGGTGCCGGCCGACAGGCCGTTCTGGTCGACCGTGGTGTCGAGCACGCCCGCCAGTTCGGTGAGGAGCGCGATGTCGTCCGGGGACCGGTACACGTCAGGGGCCGGTCCGGTGGGCGGGCGCCGGGCGGAGCGTCTCGTAGGTGGCCCCGAACCAGATGCGTCCGGTGATCCCGAGGCTGTCGACGATCCTGAGCGCCGACTCGACCAGGCCGGCGGTCGCGCCGCGCCCCGCCGTGTTGGCGACGGTGATCTCGAAGTCATGCAGCGCGCGCTCGCGGACGGGGCGGGCGTTGGCCCGTGCCAGGGCCACCCGTGCGTCGGTCAGGCGGTGGGGATCGTCGACGGTCAGGTAGCACTCGAAGAAGGACCAGTCGTCGGCCTGTTCGTCGAGCAGTGCGCGGAAGTCGTCGGCGTAACCCATCGTCGGGAGGCTACCACCAGGCCCACGCGGATCCGTCCGATCGACGACGTGTCGCCTCTCATTTCCCGGGGAGGTGGTTGCGCGTGAACACCCGGGCGCATCCGGTCCAGGTGGTCGTGATGGGTGTGAGCGGGGTGGGGAAGTCGAGCGTTGCGCGGGCGATTCGGGACCGCACGGGGTGGGCCTTCGTCGAGGCCGACGACCTCCATTCGCCGACGAGCATCGCGAAGATGACCGCCGGGCAACCGCTGACCGCCGAGGATCGCCGGCCGTGGTTGCTGACCATCCGCGACCGCATGCGTGGCCTGATCGCCGCCGGTGATCCCGCGGTCATCACCTGCTCGGCGCTCCAACGGGTCCACCGGGACCTCCTGCGCGAGGCCGGACCGCAGGTCTTCTTCCTGCATCTGGTCGCCGACGAGGCGACCCTCGCCGAACGCGTCCGCAGGCGACACGACCACTTCATGCCGCCGTCCCTCCTTCGCAGCCAGTTCGAGACGCTCCAACCGCTGGAGGACGACGAACCGGGGGTCGTCATCTCCGTGGAGTCGCCGTTTGCGCAGGTGCTCGCGGAGAGCCTGGCGGCACTCGGCATCCCGCCGCGGTAGGAGGGAGGCGCTCCATGAGCGGCCTCCGCGGGTGCGCCCCGACGTGGAAACGTCGCCGGGGCGGTCCCGAGCGGCTGACCGCGCCGGGTGCCGGTCCGCTCCCATCCGCGGTGCTCTGCGGTGCGCGAGGGGGGTGGGGCAGATGCTGATCGCCGGCTGTGGCAATGAGTTCGACTCGGTGGTGGAGAACGTCGCACCGTCCACCGCCGCGACGGCGGGCCCCGGTCCGTCGGATGCATGGGCTGGAGGTCCCGGGGCGGGCGACATGCGGTCCGACCCCGGACCGCGTCGTCGCCGCCGCGTCGCTTGCTACCGTTCCGCACATGGTCGACACACTTCTGGCTCGCGCAATGGACGGTGAGCGCATCAGCGCCGCCGAGGCCGTCACCCTCTACAACGAGGCGCCCCTGGAGGATCTGGGCCGCGCCGCGGATGCCGCCAGCCGCCGCCGGCACGGCGACGAGGTGACCTACAACGTCAACGCGCACCTCAACCCCACGAATATCTGCGTCGTGGGCTGCGGTCTCTGCGCGTTCGCGGTGTGGACCGAGAAGGACGAGCGCGCCTACGCCTACAGCGTCGACCAGCTGGTCGACCGGGCCACGACCTACACCGACCTCGGCATCACCGAGCTCCACATCGTGGGCGGCATGACCCGCGAGTACAACCTGGAGTACTACGAGGACCTCTTCCGCGAGCTCAAGGCCGCGCTTCCCCAGGTGTCGCTGACGGCGCTCACCGCCGTGGAGGTCGACTTCCTGGCCCGCCTGGCCAAGATCAGCTCGCAGGAGGCGCTCGAGCGCACCATCGCCGCCGGCCACGACACCATGCCGGGCGGCGGGGCCGAGGTCTTCAGCGCCCGCGTGCGCAAGATCATCGCCGGGCGCAAGGTGCCCGCCGAGACGTGGCTGCAGGTGCACCGCGAGGCCCACGGCCTGGGCCTTCGCACCAACGCGACCCTGCTCTTCGGCCACTTCGAGACGCCGGACGAGCAGGTCGAGCACATGCAGCTCCTGCGCGACCTGCAGGACGAGACCGCCGGCTTCCAGGCCTTCATCCCGCTGCCGTTCCTGCCCGGCAACACCGAGTTCGCCTATCTGCCCGGGCCGTCCCGGGAGGAGAAGCTCCGCACCATCGCGGTCGCGCGGCTCTTCCTGGACAACTTCCCGCACATCAAGGGCCACTGGGTCATGCTGGGCGAGGAGATCACCTCGGAGGCCCTCACCTACGGTCTGGACGACCTCTCCGGCACCCTCACCGAGGAGCGCATCGCGCACGCCACCACGGTCGACACGCCGCTGGGCCTCACCCAGGACCGCATCCGCCAGCTCGTCACGTCGGGCGGCAAGATCCCGGTGGAGCGCAACACGCTCTACGGACGGGTGGAGCGGGACAAGCTGGCCGCCACGGCCTGACTGGCCCGGTGAGGTGAACGCCTCGGATGTCCCCGCCCCGCGGGGCATCGGCGGCGTGCATCGGGTGATGCCGGGGCGCCCCGCCGGGTCCGTTATGGGCGGCCGGTGACGGGTCTCGTCGGATACCCCGAGGCGGGGCACGCGCGGGGCACCGACTCATGGAGATGCCTCGCGGGCAACGCCTGCGTTCCGGCTCCACGCAAGCCCGGTGCCTGACACCTAGCTTGCATCACCCCGGCCCCGGATGACGGGAAGGGTGAGCCCACGCGGGGCACCGACACATGGTGATGCCTCGCGGGCAACGCCGGCGCTTCCAGGAATCCGGCTCCGCGCAAGCCTGGTGCCTGGCACGTAACTTGCATCACCCCGGCCTCATCGGACGGGAACGGTGAGTCCACGCGGGGCGGCGACGCCTGGAGGATGCCTTACCGGGGAACGCCTGCGCTCCGGCTCCGGCTCCGCGCAAGCCTGGTGCCTGGCACGTAACTTGCATCACCCCGGGCCTCATCGGACGGGAGCGGGTGAGTCCACGCGGGGCACCGACACATGGTGATGCCTCGCGGGCAACGCCGGCGCTTCCAGGAATCCGGCTCCGCGCAAGCCTGGTGCCTGGCACGTAACTTGCATCACCCCGGGCCTCATCGGACGGGAGCGGGTGAGTCCACGCGGGGCACCGACACATGGTGATGCCTCGCGGGCAACGCCGGCGCTTCCAGGAATCCGGCTCCGCGCAAGCCTGGTGCCTGGCACGTAACTTGCATCACCCCGGCCTCATCGGACGGGAACGGTGAGTCCACGCGGGGCGGCGACGCCTGGAGGATGCCTTACCGGGGAACGCCTGCGCTCCGGCTCCGGCTCCGGCTCCGCGCAAGCCTGGTGCCTGGCACGTAACTTGCATGACGCGGGGCGCGCCCGGATGACGGGAAGGGGAGCCCATGCGGGGCACCGACACATGGTGATGCCTCGCGGGCAACGCCTGCGCTCCGGCTCCGCGCAAGCCCGGTGCCTGACACACGGCTTGCGTCATCCGGGCACAGGTTGCCCGGATGACCCGAACGGCTCAGTCCAGGCTGCGGTAGCGCGTTCCCAGGTGGCACAGCCAGACCATCACCAGGCACCAGCCGAGCGTCAGCAGCACCGACCCGATGCCCGCCACCTGCAGCGGCACCGGCAGGTCGTTGATCTCGAACTGTGGCGCCGCGGGACCACCCACCCCACGGTTCTGCATGTCGACGATCATGGGGGATGGGATGGCCCGGGCCAGGATGTTGTAGGCGATGTGGATGGACGTCGTTGCGTTTCCCATGCGTCCCACGTCGGCCGCCGCCTCCAGGTTGACCACCGCCTGGACCATGATGTTGGCCATGAGGCCGATGATCGCCGCCACGGCCGGACTCAGCACGGTGCTGGCCGCGGCCGCCACCAGCATGGTGAACCCGAGGGTCTCGAAGCTCGCCAGGGCATGCACGATCAGGGGCCCGTCGATCCCGCGGCCGAGCGCGAGCGAACCCGCCATCGCCGCCACGGTCCACACCGCGAAGCCCGCGGCGAGGGCGGCAAGGCGCGAGGCCACGCGTCCCAGGGCGATCGCACCGCGGGGGGCCCCAGAGGCCGCCAGGAGCCCCAGGTTGCGTGAGCGGTTGGAGTTCCAGAACGCGCCGGCCCCCAGGGTGAGCCCCAGGACGAGGCCACCCAGCAGATAGACCGATGCCATCCCGGCACGAAACGCATCGGCGCGCTCCTGCGCGCCCGACTCGGCAAGGCCCAGGAGCACCGCCGCAAGGACGCCCGCCACACCGAGTGCGACGAACGCCGTGAACCACCACCTGCGGACGACCGAGGCGAGGTCGGCGCGCATCACCGTCAGCACGTCAGTCATCGGTCGCCTCCGGTCGCGCCGGCGTCGCATCGTCGGGACCGTCCGTCACGGGCTCGACCACGTCCTCCTCGTCGTCCTCGTTCTCGTCGGACCCGCCTTCGAGCACGATGGTCTGTCCCAGCACGTCGGCGAAGTGGCCGGGGTCGTGCGTGGCGACCACCACGAACCCTCCGGCGGTGAGTGCGCGGTCGATCGCGGCGAACGTCTCGACGAACTCCCAGGGGTCGTCGAGGACGAGCGACGGCGGGTCACCCGCCAGGGCGCAGGCCAGCGAGAGGCGGCGCATGTCCTCCACGTCCGGTTCACGGTCGTCCCAGCGGGCGCGGTCGAGTCCGGCCGCCGTGAGCGCGCGCTCGGTCCCGTCGGCGTCGCGCCGGCCGGTGCGCAGGGCCATCACGGCGTCGACGAGCCGTCGCGGGCTGAGCCCCTCGGCGAACGTCCGGCCCTGCGGCCCGTACCCGACCTCGGCGGCCAGGGGTGCGGCGCCCGGGACGAGCCCGTTCACCTCGATCGCGCCGGACGCGCGGACGAGGCCCAAAAGCGCACGCAGCACCGAGGTCTTGCCCGACCCGCGACGACCGGTCACGAGGAGGCCCTGTCCGCCCGGCGACTGGACGGTCAGGTCCGTGACCGCCGGCTCGGCGCCGCGTTGGTAGACGACCTCGAGCCCCTCGACGTCGATGCCGGGGCGCCGGTCAGTCAATCGGCTCGAGGATGATCGCGTCCTGCGGGCATTCGCCGACGACCGCACGCACCTCGTCCACCAGGGCCGGGTCGATCGTGTCCTCGACCACCGAGGAGAGGTTTGTGTCGTCGTCCACCCGGAAGATCTGCGGCAGATGCGCCTGGCAGACCCGGTTGCCCATGCAGTGTTCGTGGTCGACGCGGAGGCGGTGCGCCACCCCGTCGATGTCGATGCGACCCATGCCGGTCACCCCCTGATGATCTCGAGGACCTCGTCGCGCCGGCGCTCCATGTCGGCCTCGGAGACGAGCGACTCCAGGTTGAGGCGGATGAGCGGTTCGGTGTTGGACGAGCGGACGTTGAAGTGCCAGTCGTCGTAGGCGACCGACAGGCCGTCGACGCGCGTCTGGGCGCCGTCGGCGTAGCGCTCACCGAGCCGGGCGAACACGCGGTCCGGGTCGGCGACGGTGGAGTTGATCTCACCGGAGATGTGGTACCGCTCGCGAAAGCCCGCCACCAGCTCCGAGAGGGGCCTGCCGGACTCCGCCAGGAGCTCCATCACCATGAGGGCCGGGATCAGGCCGGAATCGGCGTACGAGAAGTCCCGGAAGTAGTAGTGGCCGCTGACCTCGCCGGCGAACACCGCGTCCAGCTCGCGCATGCGGCGCTTGATGAAGGCGTGGCCCACCCGGAACTCGTCGGGGGTCCCCCCGGCCGCGACGATCGCGTCGCGCACCGCCCACGACGCCCGCAGGTCGTAGACGATGGGGGAGGGTCCGGTGCGGCGAAGGATGTGGTCGGCCAGGAGCGCGGTGAGGAAGTCACCGGGCACGAACTCCCCGCGGTCGTCGATGAAGAAGCACCGGTCGGCGTCGCCGTCCCAGGCGATGCCGATGTCGGCGCCGTCCGCGCGCACGCGGTCGATGATGAACCGCCGGTTCTCCTCGAGCAGGGGGTTGGGCTGGTGGTTGGGAAAGCGCCCGTCGAGCTCGAGGTAGTAGGGGACGGCGTCGACGTCCAGTCGGTCGATCACGGCCGGCAGGTAGCGCCCCGCCATGCCGTTGGCGGCGTCCATCACCACGCGCAGGCCGCGGATGCGCGACGCATCGACCAGGCCGAGGCAGGCGTCGACGAAGCGCTCCAGAAGGCCCGGGTCGTCCGACCGCCCGCCGGGCGTGGCCGCCGGCTCCCCCTGTCCCGCGACGGCGCGGCGTCCCAGCTCGGCGATGCCGGTGTCACCCGAGAGCGGCAGCGCCCCGGCCAGCACCAGCTTGGCGCCCGTGTAGGCGGGCGGGTTGTGACTGGCGGTGATGGCGGCGCCGGCGTCGTACCCACCCTCGGCGACCGCGAAGTAGACCATCTCGGTGGCGGCGTACCCCAGCTCGCAGACGTCGGCGCCCGCCGCACGGGCACCCGCGCAGAAGGCCTCGGCCATCGACGGCGACGACAGGCGGCAATCGTGCCCGACGGCGATCCGGCGGGCATTCGCGATCGCGGGGAACGCAAGCCCCACCCGCTCCATGCCGGCCTCGTCGATCTCCTCGCCGTACAGGCCGCGGATGTCGTAGGCCTTGAAGACCCCGGGGTCGAGCGTCATGCGGCGAAGCCCTCTCTCAGCAGTGCGTAGGTCTCGTCGAGGTGCTGCGGGATGACGCGCGTGTCGCCCACCACCGGCATGAAGTTGGTGTCGCCGACCCAGCGGGGGACGATGTGCATGTGCAGGTGCTCCTCGATTCCGGCACCGGCAGCGCTTCCCTGGTTCATCCCCAGGTTGACCCCGTGGGGGCGCATGACCGACTGCACCACGACCTGGCTGGCGCGCATGAGCTCCATCATCTCCGCCGCCGTCGCGTCGTCCAGGTCGGTGAGCCTGGGCACGTGGACGTAGGGCACCACCATCAGGTGCCCGTTGTTGTACGGGTAGCGGTTCATGATGACGTAGGCCGTGCGGCCGCGGCGCAGGATATAGGTGGCCTCGTCGTCATCGCGGCGCGGCAGCGTGCAGAAGACGCACTCGGGACGTTCGGCCGGTTCCTGGGTCACGTAGCTCATCCGCCACGGCGCCCACATGAGGTCGCGTTTCACGGGTCGATCCTAGATGTCCGGCCGGCCCGCGGGCTGCGGCGCCTGTGCGATCAGAGCCAGCGCTTGCGGTGGAAGTACCAGAGGAGCCCGCCGACGAGTGTGACCATGAACCCCCCGATGAACAGGTTGGCCCACCACTGCCCGGCGAAGGGGAGGTTCTCGGTGTTCATGCCGTAGAACCCGGTCAGGAGCGTCAGGGGGAGCAGGATCGCCGAGAGCAGCGTCAGGACGCGGATCATCTCGTTCTGGTTGGTGCGGATGACGGCCTCGTTGGTCTCGTCGAGCGCCTCCACGACCTCCTTGAAGTTCTCGAGCTCGTCCCAGATGCGCTCGTTCTTGTCGACGATGTCGTCGAAGTAGAGCTCCAGGTCGTGCGGCGCGTAGCGTTGGGTGGCGCGCTCGAGGCCGCGCAGCGTCGGGCGCTGCGGCTTGATGATCTTGCGGAAGTTGATGATCTCCTGCTTGGTCTTTGAGATGTCGCGCACCACCTCCTTGGACCGGTCCTCGAAGATCTGGTCCTCGATCCACTCCAGCTTGTGCCCGATCTTCCCGAGGATGGGGAAGCAGTAGTCGAACATGCGGTCCACGAGCTCGTAGACCAGGTGGCCGGATCCCTTGCTCAGGTGCCGGGCGCGCTCCTCCTCCCGTGAGCTGAGCTGTGCCCACAGGGCCGACAGCGGCTTCAGCGGGTCCTTGGGCAGCGTGATCAGCAGGTCCTCGGCCACGAAGATGTCGATCTCGGCCGCCTGCATCCGCTGGGTGCGCTTGTCGAAGCGCGGAAAGTGCAGAACGATGAACAGGTAGTCGTCGTACTCGTCGATCTTGGACCGCTGCTGGCGTCGGGAGAGCACGTCCTCGAAGTCCAGCTCGTGGAAGTCGAAGTTGGCCGCCAGCCACTGCGCGTCGATGCTGGTGGGACTCTCGATGTTGAGCCACGTCAGCCCATAGCCCTCCAGGCGCTGGACGTCGGCGACGGTCCGCTCAGGCGGATGGGCCTTGCGGGCGGTGTCCAGCCGTGAGCGGCGGATCTTGGGCAGGCTCGCCATCGTCGCTCCGTGCGAAGGTCGTGCCGGCGTCGGCGGGGGTTCCCGTCATCCGATCAAGGATAGCCGACCGGCGGAGTGCCGCCCCTAGTCGGCAAGGCCGTGGCGGTAGGCGTACCGCGTGGCCTCGGTCCGGTTGCTGACGTCCAGCTTCCGGTAGATGTTGGAGAGGTGGAACTTCACCGTCTGCTCGGTGACGAAGAGCTTGTTGGCGATGTCCATGTTGGACAGGCCCTCGGCCACCAGCCGCAGGATCGAGAGCTCGCGGTCGGTCAGGTTGCTGAGGGTTCGCGGCTCGGCCGCCGGCGATGCGTGTGCGCCGTCGCCGGACGCCGACGCGTCGGTGCCGACCGTGCCGCCGCGCAGGTGGACCGCCCCCTCGACGACCTGCCGGATGGTGGACGGCAGGTCCAGCGGGTTGATCGACTTGACGACGTAACCGTCGGCGCCGCGGCGCAGGGCCTCGTCGATGTGGTCCGAGTCGTCGAACATCGAGAGGATGATGACCTTGAGCGTGGGGTGGCGCTCTCGGATGCGCGAGAGCGTCTCGAGCCCGTCGCCGTTGGGCATGCGCAGGTCGAGGATCACGATGTCCGGGTCGACCTGCGGAATGATCTCGAGCATGGCGTCACCGCTCTGCGCCTCGCCCACGACAGTGATGTCCGGTGCCGTCTCGAGCGCGCGCTTGATGCCGTCGAGCATCAGCCGATGGTCGTCGGCGATGGCGACGCGCATCATCTGCTTGGTCACGCGATCCTCCCGGTTTGCAGGCCCAGTCTATCGGGGTCCGCGGTCGCCATCAGTCCGCCGGGCGTCCGTGACGCCGGATCGTCGCGACGATGTCGGACGCCGACGCGCCCTTCACGAGGTATTCGGCGGCGCCGCTTTCGAGGCCGGCCGCGACCTCCGTCGGCTTGTTGCCGATCGAGAGCAGGACGACCCGCACATCGGGCACCGCCGCCGCGAGGGCCGCGGTGGCGGCGATGCCGTCCAGCTCGGGCATCGAGACGTCCATCACCACGACGTCCGGGAGCTTCTCGAGGGCCATGGTCACCGCGTCGGTGCCGTTGTCGGCCTCGCCCACCACGGTGATGTCCGACTCGCGCGCGAGGATCCGTCGAAGGACGCTGCGGAACGCGGCCGTGTCGTCCACCACCATGACGCGGATCGGTTCGATTGGGGACCGCCCTCCTGGCTGGTGGACATGTCCGCCCCGTCGGGTCCCAGCTCCCGGCGGCGACGGCACCGCGCCGACAGTGCTCTAGCATGGCAGTCCCGATGAGCGAGGTCCAGCACGACCAGGCGGGCATCACCGCCCTCATGTCCGTCACAACGCCCGGCGACGACCCCGCCGACGTCGCGGCCGAGCTGGGGCGCCTGCTACGGGCGATCTCGGACGCGCTCGGCGGACAGGCGGCGGTGCTGCAGGCGGTCGACCCGCGCGAGGGCCGCTTCGCGGTGGTCGACTCGGTGAACTTCTCCGGCGAGCCGTTCGACCTGCACGACGCCCCGGTGGGCGAGGGGCCCGCGGGGCAGGCGCACAACGAGGGACTTGAGATCGAGGTGGAGGCCGGGGCACTGCCGCGGGCGCTGGCCGATGCGGGACTCCGCCACGCGGTCGCCCTCCCCGTGCGCACCCCGGAACGCTCGCACGGGGTCATCTGGGTGGCCGGCGCCCACCCGCTCTCCGGCGAGCCCCTGTGCCGCCACGCGGCGCGGGTCGGCGCCGAGCGGGTGGCCGCGCTCTTCGAGCAGCTGCGGCTCACCGAGACCCTCGAGCGCGCCATGGCCCAGATCCTCGAGGGCGACGAGCGCATGCTGGGACGGATCGGCCTGGACATCCACGACGGCCCCACCCAGCAGCTGTCGGTCGCGCTGCTCGAGGTGCAGCTCCTCGAGGCCGAGGTCGACGACCTGGACCGCGCCGGCGAGACGGTGCCGGAACGGCTTCGCGACGGGCTCGGTCGCATCTACGAGACCCTGGGCGGCGCCCTGCAGGAGATGCGCGAGCTCATCGGCCACCTGCGACCCGCCCAGTTCGAGAACAACATCCTCCCCGACGTGCTGCGCGGTGCGGTGCGCTCGTTCGCGACGCAATCGGGGGTCATCGTCGACTTCGAGGCGCGCGGCGAGTTCCCGGACGTGCAGGTCTCGCTCACGCAGAAGATCACCTTCTACCGCATCCTCCAGGAGGCCCTCAACAACGCCGGACGCCACGGGCAGGCATCCGAGATCTCGGTGCGGCTGCGCGAGGGCCCGGCGGGCATCACCCTGGAGGTGCGCGACAACGGCCGCGGCTTCGACCCGGCGGCCATCCAGCGTCCGAGCTCCAGCAACCCGCAGGCCCGCTACGACCTGTACGGCATGCGCGACCGCGCGCAGCTTCTGGGCGGGTCGCTGGACGTGTCGAGCAGCCGCGGGCAGGGGTCGATCATCACGGTGTTCCTGCCGCGGTGGCGCGGCAGCGAGCGCGGGCGGGTCGGTCAGATCGGTGGCTGAGGCGCCGCGGGTCAAGATCTGCGGGCTCACCGACCCGGACGAGGCGGCCGCCAGCGCGGCGCTGGACGTCTGGGCGATCGGCCTCGTGTTCGCCGAGGCCTCGCCGCGCCACGTGGCCGGCGCACGGGCGGCCGAGGTCGCGGCCGCGATCCCGGCGGGCGTCGCGCGCGTGGGCGTGTTCGTCGACCCGTCGCTCGACGAGCTGGTGGACGCCGCCCGAGGCTGCGGGCTCACCCACGTGCAGGTGCACGGGGCCGCACCGTCGGCGCGGGCCACCCGCGACGCCACCGGGTGCGCGGTCATCGCGGCGTTCGCCGTCGCCGGCCGTGAGGACATCGCGCGCGCCGCGGCGTCGGACGCCGACATGGTCATCCTCGACACGTCGGTGCCGGGTCGCCACGGCGGCACCGGCCGCTCGTTCGACTGGGACCTGCTCGCAGGCGGGCCCATCCCCGGCCCCTTCATCCTGGCGGGTGGGCTCACCCCCGAGAACGTGGGTGAGGCCGTGCGGTCGGCCGCCCCGTGGGCGGTGGACGTCTCGAGCGGGGTGGAGCGGTCACCGGGCCGCAAGGACCTCGCGCGCGTGGCGGCGTTCGTCGCGGCGGCGCGAACGGTCGCCTGACACCATGTGAGGACCATGGACGAGACCACGACACGATTCGGTGACTACGGCGGGCGCTTCGTGCCCGAGACCGTGATGGGCGCGCTGGACGAGCTGGCGGAGGCGCTCGCGGGCCACCGCGAGGACGACGGCTTCTGGCAGGAGTACCACGAGCTCCTCACCACCTACGTCGGCCGGCCGACGCCGCTCACCCGCGCGCACAAGCTGGGCGCCGAGTACGGCATCGAGCACCTCTACCTCAAGCGTGAGGACCTCTGCCACACCGGTGCGCACAAGATCAACAACGCGCTGGGGCAGATGCTGCTCGCGCGCCGCATGGGGAAGACCCGCATCATCGCCGAGACCGGCGCCGGTCAGCACGGCGTGGCCACGGCGACCGCCGCGGCCCTGCTGGGCATGGCCTGCTGCGTCTACATGGGGCGCGTCGACATGAAGCGCCAGCGTCTGAACGTGGTGCGCATGCGCATGCTGGGGGCCGAGGTGCGGCCGGTGGACTCCGGAAGCGGCACCCTCAAGGACGCCACCAGCGAGGCCATCCGCGACTGGGTCACCAACGTGCGCGACACCCACTACGTGATCGGCTCGGCGGTCGGGCCGGCGCCCTACCCCGAGCTCGTGGCACGGCTGCAGGCGGTCATCGGCGACGAGACGCGGCGTCAGATCCAGGAGGTCGAGGGACGCCTGCCCGGGACGGTCCTCGCCTGCATCGGCGGCGGATCGAACGCGATCGGCATGTTCCGCGCGTTCCTGGACGACGTCGACGTGGAGCTGATCGGCGTGGAGGCCGCCGGCCACGGCCTCGAGAGCGGCGCGCACGGCGCCCCGCTGGCGGCCGGTCGCCCGGGCGTGCTGCACGGCTCGTACTCGTACCTGCTGCAGGACGCCAGCGGACAGGTGGTGGAGGCCCACTCCATCTCGGCCGGACTGGACTACCCGGGGGTGGGTCCCGAGCACTCGGCGCTCCGCGACAGCGGCCGGGTGCGGTACGTCAACGCCACCGACGCGCAGGCGCTCGATGCGTTCCAGACCTGCACGCGCCTGGAGGGCATCATCCCGGCGCTCGAGACCGCGCACGCGCTGGCGGCGCTGCCGCAGCTGCGCGGGGACCTGGCCGAACCGGTCGTCATCTCCTTCTCGGGACGCGGCGACAAGGACGTGGACGCGGTCGCCGAGGCGGTGGGGCTGGAATGAACGACGGCATCGCACGGATCGAGGCGGCGTTCACGAGCGCCGTCGGGGCGGCCTTCATCCCGTACGTCATGACCGGGTACCCGGATCTCGAGACGAGCGTCGGTTACGCCTCGGTGATGGCGCGCTACGCCGACGTCATCGAGCTGGGGGTGCCGTTCTCGGACCCGCTGGCGGACGGTCCAGTCATCCAGGCCGCCGGTCAGGTGGCCCTGGAGGCGGGCACCACGCCCGCGGAGGTCCTGCGGGTGGCCGACCGGCTGCGAAACGGGCCGCCGGTCGTCATCATGACCTACCTCAACACGGTGCTCGCGCCGGGACCGGCCGACTTCTTCGCCGACTGCGCCGCCGCGGGGGTCGCGGGGATCCTCATCCCGGACCTGCCGCTCGAGGAGTCCGACGAGATCAGGGCGGCCGCCCACCACCACGGCGTGGCGCTCGTGCCGTTCGCGGCGCCGACGTCGAGCGACGCCCGCCTGGCCGCGATCGGCAGCCGCGCCGAGGGCTTCGTCTACTGCGTGGCGGTCACCGGCGTCACCGGCGGGGGCATCACGATCGACGATGCCTTCACGGCGTTCCTCACCCGGGCCCGACGTCACATCGCCGCCCCACTGGCGGTTGGCTTCGGCGTACGCACGCCGGACGACGCCTCCCGGGTCGGCTCCAGCGCCGACGGGGTCATCATCGGCAGCGAGCTCATCCGCATCGTCAATGCGGCGGCCTCGCCGGCGGCGGCCGAGCGCGCACTGGACGAGTACGCCCGGAGCATCAAGCAGGCCCTCCAGCGCTCCCGCTGACCGCGCGTCAGCGGCGGTGAGCTCGTCCGGCGTCCGCGACCGCGGCGGCGGCCGAGCGCGCTCCGGATGCGTGGGCCTGGAGCATGAAGCTGGCCCTCCAGCGCTCCCGCTGACCGCGCGTCAGCGGCGGTGAGCTCGTCCGGCGTCGCGACCGCGGCGGCGCGGCCGAGCGCGGCCCGGATGCGTGGGTCCGCGGTGCATCTCACCGGCCTCGGTGCCTTCCGCTGCCCGCGCAGAGCATGGGAAAAAGGTCGGGCGCGATGCGCCGCCACCCCCGTCGAGGGACATTCTCACAGCCCGAAAGCCCTTCACTGGAGGGTTTGGACAGGATTGTCCCGTTTCGATCGGGACAAATATCCACAACATGAGTGTGCGATGTAGAAAAGCCCCGGGCGTCAGATTAAGGTTGCATTATCGTCGTCGTCATGCGGCGGCGAACACGACCAGGAGGTGAGAGATGAGGTACCTGAACCGATCGAATCGCCTCGTTCGTCTCGCCGCGCTCGCATGTGCAGGGGTCGCCGCCTTCGGCATGACCGCCTGCGGCGGCGACGACGAGGGATCCGGCACGGCGTCCACCGAGACGTCCGCGTCGACCCCTGATACTTCGGCATCGACACCGGCGCCCCCCGAGGGCGTGGCGCTCGACGAGGCGAAGTACAAGGAGGGATCGGACATCTACTTCAAGCAGTGCGCCGGTTGTCACGGCTCACTGCGCGCGGGGGCCACAGGCCCGCCGCTCGAGCCCGCGACCATGCAGACGCGTGGCACCGCGGCGCTCGAGGCCATCGTCACCAACGGCCTTCCGGGCGGCATGCCGCCGTGGGGCAAGGCCGGGTTCCTGACCAAGGACGAGGTCAGCACCATGGCCCGGTTCCTCCAGATGGAGGTCCCGGAGCCGCCGCCCCTCACGCTCGAGGAGGCGAAGGAGAGCTGGAAGCTCATCGTCCCGCCCGAGAAGCGGCCGACCAAGCCCGAGACCAAACGCAACTGGCGCGACTACATGGGCGTCATCCTGCGTGACGCCGGCAAGGTCGCCATCTTCGACGGCAAGACCAAGGAGCGGGTCGCCCTGCTCAACACCGGCTACGCGGTCCACATCCTGCGTTCCAGCAAGAGTGGCCGGTACTACTACGCCATCGGCCGTGACGGCAAGGTCACGCTGATCGACCTGTGGACGCCGACCCCGACGGTCGTCGCCGAGGTCAAGGGCTGCATCGACGCACGCAGCGTCGAGGGCTCCAAGTTCAAGGGCTACGAGGACAAGTACATCATCGAGGGCTGCTACTGGCCCGTGCAGTTCGTGGTGTACGACGGTCTGACCCTCGAGCCGAAGTCGGTGGTCCCGGTCCCGCAGGAGACCTTCGACACCGGTGAGAAGCTGGCCGAGGTCCGCGTTGCCGCCATCGCCGCGTCGCACGACGCGCCGGTGTGGCTGGTGGCCCTCAAGGAGGCCGGGTTCGTCGCGGTCGTCGACTACAGCAAGCCGGACTTCCCGATCGTCAAGAAGATCGAGGCCCAGCGCTTCCTGCACGACGGTGGTTTCGACCGCACCGGACGCTACTTCGCCATCGCGGCCAACAACAAGAACCAGATGGTCGTGCTGGACGTCAAGGAGCAGAAGTTCGTCGCCCGCATCGACACCGGCAAGGGGCCGCACCCGGGTCGCGGTGCCAACTGGCAGGACCCAGAGTTCGGTTGGGTCATGGCCACCACCCACATGGGTGAGGGCAAGATGACCATCTTCGGTGCCGACCCGGTGGGACGGCCCGACATCGCGTGGAAGGTCGTGCGCGAGGTGAAGCTGCCGCCCGGCAGCGGCACCCTCTTCCTGAAGACCCACGAGAACTCCCCGTGGGTGTGGACGGACACGACGCTGTCGACCACGCCGAAGTCGGCCCGGACCATCTGCGTCTACGACAAGAAGAAGATGAAGCTGCACAAGTGCTGGGAGGCCGCCAAGTGGGGTCGTGGCGTGCACTTCGAGTACAACCAGGCCGGCACCGAGGTATGGGTGTCCAACTGGGACCGCAAGGGTGAGCTCATCATCTACAACGACAAGACGCTGAAGGTGACGAAGCGCATCACCGGTCCGTGGCTCATCACGCCGACCGGCAAGTTCAACGTGTTCAACACCGCGAACGACATCTACTGATCCATCGACCCGTCGTGGGCGGCGGCCTCGGCTCGCCGCCCACGACACCCCGAACGTCCCGGCACATGCCGGGACGTTCGTACGGTTCCACCGCCGAAATGGGCGGATAGGATTCCGCCCCAATGGGGCCGACGACCGCCAGCGCGCTGCGCCGCGCGAGCTTCACGACGCTGACGCTGGCGATCACAGGGGCCGCCCATGCGGCCACCGGGGGCGACGTGCACCTGACGGCGCTCGCGCCGTTCATCTGGCTCAACGTCTTCGCCGCGTGCTTCCTCGTCGGGCGCGTCACGGGCCCGGGTGAATACCGCACGTGGGGCCCGGTCCGCACGCTCGGCGGTCTGGTGGGCGGCCAGTTCCTGGCCCACCTCGCCCTGGGCGCCGCGCCCTGGCTCCTGGGGCTCTCGCAGCATCACCATGCGGCCGGGATGACCGGCCACGCGATGGCGGTGCACACCGCCGCCGCCGGGCTCATCGCGGTGATCCTGTGGTTCGGGGATCGCGCACTCGCCCGCACGGTGCGGATCATCGGGATGGTCATCGGTGCCGGCCGCACGCGTCCGCGCCCGCCGCGGGCGACGCGCACGCTGCTGGCGGCCCGGCGGACCATGGTGCCCGCGCGGCGGTTCGACCGCACCGCGCCGGCACGCGGGCCACCGGCGCCCGCCGCGGCCGCCGCCTAACCGCCGTTTCCTTCGGTGGTCGGGTGTGCGGTCACACGCACATTCCCGACCATTCCGCGCCGCCACACCCCGCACACGGGCGGGGGTGACGCGCGCATCCTCCGAAAGGAACCCGGCATGAAGAAGGCCCACCTCGGACTGGCGGCCGTCGCGGTCGCCGCCACCATCGCACCCATGGCGTCGGCGGCCACCGCCCCCGCGCGCCAGAGCGTCGACATCGACTTCACCGCCGTCAACGGCACCCAGCGGGTGGCGTGCGGCGTCCCGCTCACGAACCTCGGGACCACCGGCGCGACCGCCCAGGTCCAGGACCTGCGCTTCTACGTCTCGAACGTCCGCATGATGCGGGCCAACGGCACGTCGGTGCCGGTCAGGCTCCGCGCCAACGACGGCTTCAACCTGACGCGCAACGGTCAGTCGATCACGCTGATCGACCTGGAGAACGGCACCGGCCTCTGCGCCGACGAGGGTGACCGTCGCATGAACAGCCGTGTGCGCGGGACCGTCCCGGCGGGCAGGTACACCGGCGTCACCATGACGGTCGGCGTGCCGCTCGCCCTCAACCACACCGACCCCACCACCACCGCGGCCCCGCTCAACCTCATCAGCATGAACTGGAGTTGGCAGTCGGGTCGCAAGTACACGAAGATCGAGCTCGGCAGGCCGCAGGCTCCCGGCGCCGCCGCCCCCGGCAAGGACTTCATGTTCCACGTGGGCAGCACCGGCTGTGTCGGCAACCCCATGGCGGGCGAGCGGGTCTCGTGCAACGCGCCCAACCGCATGAAGGTCACGTTCAAGCGCTTCGACCCCGCCAGGCAGCGGATCGCCTTCGACATCCGCGCCATGACCGCCGGGCTCGACGTCACCGTCGACCAGGGTGGCGCGGCCGGCTGCATGGCCGGCCCGAAGGATCCGGAGTGCGTCGTCATGCGTCGCGGGGCGATCGACTGGAGGGCCGACGGCACCGGCACCGGCCGGATCCTCGGCGACGGCACCCTGCAGCGCCTCTTCCGGCTCGTGCGATAGGGGATGCAAATGCGCCAACGCATCATCGGCGCGGTCCGGCGGGCGGCCACCCTCGTGGTGGCCGCCGGCTTCACCGTCACACTGCTGCACACCCTTGGGATCACGACGCAGGTCGCGCAGGGCCGGTCCAAACCACCGCCGCCTCCGGCCTACCGGTGGCAGCTCCCGGCAGGCATGCCGAAGCCGGTCGTCCCGACGACCAACCCGATGACGACCGCCAGGGTCGCGCTCGGGCGCTCGCTCTTCTACGAGCCGCGTCTGTCGGGCAACGGGACCACCTCCTGCGGCAGCTGCCACATGCAGTCCAAGGCCTTCACCGACGGGCGCGCCCAGGCGGTCGGCTCGACCGGTGAGGTCCATCCGCGCGGCGCCCAGTCGCTCACCAACATCGCCTACATGCCGGTGCTCACCTGGGGCAACCCGTCCCTTCGCAGTCTCGAGCGCCAGGCGCTCGTGCCCCTGTTCGGGACGAACCCCGTCGAGATGGGCGTCACCGACCGAAATTCGGCGCAGGTGCTCGCCCGCATCCGAAAGGACCCGCGGTACCGGGCGCTCTTCGCCCGCGCGTACCCCAGGCAACGAAACCCGGTCAACTGGGGCAACATCGTGCGGTCGCTGAGCGCGTTCCAGCGCTCGCTGATCGGCGCCGACAGCCGCTACGACCGCTACCTGCGGGGCAGGGTCCGGCTGACGGCGTCCGAGACCCGCGGAATGCAGCTCTTCTTCGGTGAGCGCGCCGAATGCCACCACTGCCATGCGGGACTCAACTTCGCCGACAACCAGGCGTACGTCGGCGGGCCGCGCGAACCGCTCAAGTTCCACAACACCGGCCTCTACAACGTGGGTGGCACGGGTGCGTTCCCCGAGCCCAACACCGGGGTCTTCGAGATCACCGGACGCGCCAGGGACATGGGTCGGTTCCGCGCGCCGACGCTTCGCAACATCGCCGTGACGGCGCCCTACATGCACGACGGATCGCTCGCCACGCTTCGCGACGTCGTCGAGTTCTACGCGGCCGGCGGTCGCAACGTCACCGAGGGACCCAACGCCGGTGACGGTCGCGCCAACCCGTTCAAGAGCAGCCTGACGGTCGGCATCGACCTGACCGAGCAGGAGAAGGCGGACATGGTCGCCTTCCTGCACACGCTCACCGACCGAACGTTCGTCACCAACCCCAGGTTCAGCGACCCGTTCCGGCGGATCAAATGACCGGCCGCACAGACAGGAGGCATGCCGTGCCGTTCCAACCGTCGCTTCGCACCCTCGTCCGCACCATCGTGGCGCTCATCGTCGCCGCGGCGATCGCCGGTCCGGCGAGCGCACATCAGGCGGTGAGCCGCACGGTCCCGCGGACGGGCGCGGTGGTGAAGCACCTGCCGCGGACCGTCTCGGTCACCTTCCGGGCACCGGTCATCCGGGTGGTCTCGATCCGCGTGCTCGACCGCAACGGGGTCAACCACGCGGGAAAGCCCCGGCGAAACCCGTCCAACGCGATGCAGGCGATGGTTCCGACGTCGGGTGACCGGTTGGGCCGCTACACCGTCGTGTGGCGCATCGTCGGCGTCGACGGCCACACCGAGCAGGGCACCTTCCGCTTCACGGTGCGGCGATGAGGGGCGGATACCGCGCCATCACGGGCGCCGCGGTCGTCGCACTCGCTACGGCGGCCGCTCCGGCCGGCGCCCACGTCGACGTGCTGCCGGCGACGGTGCCGCAGGGGACGGGCATGGAGTTCACGATGCGCGTCCCCAACGAGCGGGACATCCCGACGACCGAGGTGCGGGCACGGTTCCCCAAACAGGTGACCGTGTACGCGTTCGCGCCGCCGCCGCCGGGGTTCACCATGCGGCCCACACGATCGCCCGACGGGCTCATCACGGGCGTCGTCTACCGCGGCCGCATCCCGGTCGGCGGCTACCAGGACTTCACCTTCCTGGGAACACCCTTCGAGACCGGGCGGACCGTCTGGCCGACCAACCAGGTCTACGCGGACGGCGTCGTCAAGCGCTGGATCGGTCCGCCGGACGAGCCGGGCGAGTCGTCGCCGGAGACCGGTCCCAACGCACCCGGACCGGCTGCGGGGGTGGACGTGGTCGTCGCCGCACCGGAGACACCGTCGGCGTCTCCGGCCGGTGACGGGGCGGACGCCGGATCGAGCGGTGCGGGCACCTGGATGGGGCTCGCGGGCCTCGTCGCCGGTGTCGGTGCCCTCGGCTGGACCGCGGTCGGACGACGACGCGAGCGGGTGCCGGCGCCGGCCGGTGGCGAGGACTCGTCCGATGCGGTGGCGGAGCCGCCGCCCGCCGCGTCCCCCGAGGCCGACGCAGACGGTGGCTGAAACGAAAAAGCCCCGCGTGAGCGGGGCTTTTCGTCAGGCTCCTCGGGTAGGACTCGAACCTACAACCCTCCGGTTAACAGCCGGATGCTCTACCATTGAGCTACCGAGGATCGGTGCGTCCCAGCAGTGTATCGGACCGCGCGCGGAGGGACTCAACCCCGAGGCGGACGCAGCGTGTGCAGGTTGATCCGCGACCCGGTCTCGTCCCGCCGCCCGCTGAACGCGATCACCTCGGTCACGAGATCCCAACCCGCGCCGACGAGCGCTTCCAGGAACGGGATGGCGTCCGGACGCCTGGGGTCGGCGATCATCACCGTGCCCTGCGGCGCGGTGATGCGACCCACGAGCGCCACGAGCGGCTCGGCGTTGCGCGGCTCGTAGAGCACGTCCGCGGCGATGACGACGTCGAAGGGGGCGGTGTCCACGAGATCCGGCGGCGGGTCGCGCCAGTCGACCAGGGCGGTTGCGAGCGGCACGCCGGCGGCGCGCGCGTTGTGTGCGGCGAAGCGCAGCGCCGGCTCGTACCAGTCGGTGGCCAGCACCTGGGCGCCGCGCAGCGCCGCCACCACCGAGGGCAGCCCGACGCCCGCCCCCAGCTCGACCACGCGCATGCCCGCCAGGTCCATGGTGGCGAGCTTGTCGGCCAGCACGCGACCGCTGGGCCAGAGCTCCGCCCAATAGGGCAGGCGCTCGTCGACCTCGAACTCCGCCTCGTCGATCAGGTCCTCCGCGCAGGTGGGGAGGGTGATGTCGAGGGCGATGGCGCCGGCCTGCACCCGTTCGCAGGCGGTCGGGATATCGTGGGGCAGATCGCTCACCGGGGCACCCTACCGGTGAGGACCGCAGGCCCGGCCACGCGCGATCGGAGACGAGCGCACGTGACTGACCGGGGACCGCGACGGACGGGACGAGCTGACATGCCCCGTGGACCCCGGACCGCGATCAAGGATAGAGACTGGATACTATCGATACAGGTCGGTATCCTTGATGCATGATCGTCGTGACAGCGGATCAGCGCGGCAGTCGGACGCGGGGTGACCGGGTGCCCGACGCGCTGGACGCCGTCAACGCCCTCGACGGGGACACCCTGGTGCGCGGGTTCGAACGCACCGCGGGCGACGAGATCCAGGGGATCGTCACCGACGGCACCGCCGCCGTCGAGGTGGTCGTGCGGTTGGCGCGCCTGGGGGACTGGGCGGTGGGCGTCGGCATCGGGGGGATCGACACGCCGATCCCCCGTTCCACGCGCGCCGCGAGCGGTCCCGCGTACATTGCCGCACGCGATGCTGTCGAACGTGCCCGCAGACGCCGACCGGCGATCGCCGTCACCGGCGCGGCGGTGGGGGAGGCGGTGGACCGGGCCGAGGCGGCGCTTCTGATGCTCGTGGCGCTCCTCGAACGGCGCACCCCCGAGGGCTGGGAGGCGGTCGACCTCGCTCGGCGCGGCATGAACGGGGTCGCGATCGCCCAGACGCTCGGGATCACCCAGCAGGCCGTGAGCGACCGGCTGCGCACCGCCCACCTGGACGTCACCGAGCGCGGCGGCGCGTTGGCCGCCGCGCTTCTGGACGATGTCGACCGGGAGACCGCATGACCACGCTGTGGCGGGCGCTGATCATCGCCGGCTGCGGGATCGTCGGCACGCTGTCGGGCGGGCCGGCCGTCAAACGGGCGCTCGCCGGGATCGACCGGCGCGAGAACAGCGACGCCCTGGTCCGCGCCGGACAGCGTCTTCGCGGTGGCATGTGGATCGGCATCCTGGAGCGCATCGCCGTGTTTGCGACGATCGTCGCGGGCTTCCCGCACGGCCTGGCCGTGGTCGCGGCGATCAAGGGGGTCGGCCGCTACCCGGAACTGCGCTCCGTCACCGATCCCGCGGTCGCCGAGCGGTTCATCATCGGCACGTTCATCAGCGTGCTGTGGGCGTCGGGATTCGCGGGGCTCGCGATCTGGCTGGGCGGGCTCGTCGACTGACATCGGCGCGCCGCGTCGCGGCATCGTCCCCTCGCTCGGCTCCCGCGCCGATTCCCGCTATCCTGTCCGCTTCCCGAGTCGACGAGGAGACCGATGAGCGAGGACACGACCAACCAGGACACCGTCGAGGAGACCGCAGCGGTCGCCGACGAGCCGCACGAGCCCGCCGACCACGTCGAGGAGACCGCCGGCGTCGCCGTCGAGGACGGCGATCCGATGGTCGAGGACACCGCCGTGCCGGTCGCCTTCGAGGAGGCCCCGCCGGAGGAGGTCCTCGAGGCGTTCGGTCCGGTCCGGGTCGCCCGCGTGTTCGTCTGCGAGCGCGGCCACCGCACCACCACCCTGTGGGGGCAGCCCGAGGTGTGCCAGGCGCGCCCGGTCCGCAGCGCCCCGGTGTGCGGCAAGCCGCTCTACCACATCGCCGAGCTTCCCGAGACGGTGCAGAAGAAGCTCAACCCGCTCAAGGCGTCCAAGAAGGCGTCCAAGAAGAAGTAGCGGGTCCCCGCGGTTCGTCGGGGAGGCGCGCGCGGCCGACTACTCGGCCCGCGCCTCCTCGATCATGCGGGCGAGCTCACCGAAGCCCTCGTCCCACACGCCCGGATCGGCGAGATCCAGGCCCAGCGCCGCCAGGAGCTCGGCCGGCGGAGCGCTGTCGCCCGCCGCCAGGAAGTCCAGGTACGGCTCCACGAACGCGTCGCCGTCGCGCCGGTACCGACCCACGAGGGCCAGCGACACGAGCAGCGCGAACGCGTAGGAGTAGGTGTAGAAGCGCGTGTGGATGAAGTGGGGGATGTAGGACCACCCCATCCGGTAGTCCTCCGGCAGCTCCAGCGCGTCGCCGTAGTAGGCCAGGTTGGCCGAGAACCACGCGTCGCCCAGCCGGTCCGGGGTGAGGGTCGTCCCCTCGGCGCGGTGGGCGTAGCAGCGCTGCTCGTACCGGGCGAGCACGACCTGGCGGAAGATCGTGGCGAATGCGCCCTCCACCCGCTCGCACGCCAGCATGCGCCGGGTCGCGGGGTCGGACTCGGCGGCCAGCAGGTGCTCGTAGGTGATCTGCTCGGCGAACGTCGACGGGATCTCGCACATCGCGATGCCGGGGCTCGCCGAGAGCGGCGTCTGACGCTCGAACGAGAACTGGAAGTGCATGCCGTGCCCGAACTCGTGGGCGATCGTCAGCACGTCGTTCATGCGGTCGGTGTGGTTGAGCAGCACGAACGGCCGCACGCGGTCGCTGATGGGGCTGCAGAAGGCACCGCCGCGCTTGCCGTTGCGGGGCTCGGCGTCGACCCGCCGCTCGTCGATGAACGACGTGGCGACCTCGGCAACCCGCGGTGAGAACGACGAGAACGCCGACACCACCAGGCCCATGGCCTCGTCGAATCGCACGGTGCGGCCCTCGCCGATGGGGGCGTACTGGTCGGCGAGCGTCAGACGGTCGAGCCCCAGGAGGCCGGCCTTGGCGCGGAACCAGGTCTGGGCGAGCCCGTAGTTGCGGTCGACGGCGTCCATCATCCCGTCCACGACGTCGCGACCCAGCTCGTTCTTGAGGTGGGCGCTGTCCATCGGCCCCTCGTACGAACGCAGCCGGTCCATCGCCAGACGATCGGCGACCAGGGTGTCGTAGCAGTGCGCGAGGGTGGGGGTGTGCGGTCGCAGCATCCCGTAGAGCGTCGTGAGCGTACGCTGACGCAGTTCGCGGTCGGGCTCGCGGACGTACGAGAGCAGCCGGTCGATGCCGTGCGGCTCGGGCCCCTCTCCGGCGTCGAACTCGGTCTCGAGCGTGGAGGTGATCTGCCCGAAGAGCATGTGCCAGGCGCTCGCGGCCGCCGGGGCGCGCTCGGCGAGCATGCGCTCCTCCGGCTCGCTCAGGGTGTGCGGGCCGAAGCGGCGAAGCGACTGCAGGTAGTGGCGGTCGGCGGCGACCTCGGGCGCGTCGGCGAGCGCCGTGGCGGCCGCATCGTCGAGCGCGATCCACTCCAGGTCGAAGAACCGCAGGGCGTTGCCGACCTCCACGTACGCGCGGTCCATGAGCGCCGCCAGGTCGCGGGTCTCGGAGTCGGTGATGTCGACGCTCTCGCGCAGATGCCCGTACGAACCCACGCGCGACAGGTCGCGATGCAGGTCGGCGAGCTCGGCCAGGAGGGTCGCAAGCGTCGGCGCGTCGATCGCCGCGATGGTGCCGCGATACCGGGTCTCGAAGGCGCGGCAGCGCTCGAGCACCTCGGCCACCTCGGCGCGGGCGGTGTCGGCGTCGGCCGTCAGGCGGGTGAGATCCCAGCGGACCCCGGCGGCGTTCGGTTGGGAGGTGAGGGACGTCGTCATGGGTGTGAACGGTAGCGCCTTTGCACCCGTCAGCCCTCCATCGCCGCGCGCAGCCGCTCCGGCGTGTCGGCCGGGACCCCCGGCACGCCGGTGTCGCCCATGGCGAACGGACCGTCCGGCCGGTGGAAGTCCGATCCGCCGCAGGGGATGAGACGAAGGCGCCGGGCGATGGTCCCGTAGGCGTCACGCTGCTCCGGCAGGTGCTCGGGGCGGTGGACCTCGATGCCGACGAGACCGTGTGCGGCAAGGCGCTGCACGAACGACGAGAGGTGGCGCGGCGGCAGGCGGAGCGTGGCCGGATGGGCCAGCACCGGCGCCCCACCGGCGTCGCGCACCAGGCGCACCGCCTCCACCGCGTCGAGCCCCTCCTGGCGGATGTGGGCCGGCCGGCCGTCCGCCAGCCATGTGTCGAAGGCCTCCTGGTGCGAGGCCACGTGCCCGCACGCCACCAGCGCCGCCGCGACATGCGGTCGTCCGAACCGACCGGCCGCCTGACGCTCCACCGCCTCCCAGGGCAGGTCCACGCCAAGCTCCTGCAGGCGACGGACGATCCGATGCGCCCGGTCGCGCCGGCTCTCGCCCAGCTCGTCGAGGCGTGCGACGAGCTCCGGCGCCGGGGTGTCGGGGAGATACGCCAGCAGGTGCATCGATCCGTGCGGCACGCCGACGGTCAGCTCGATGCCCGGCAGGAACGCGATGCCACGGGCGTCGGCGGCACGTCGCGCCTCGTCCAGACCCCCGACGGTGTCGAGGTCGGTGAGGGCCAGGTGGGTCGCACCGGCCGCCGCGGCGTGGGCCACGAGGTCGGTGGGGGTGAGGACCCCGTCGGACGCGGTGCTGTGGGCGTGGAGTTCGATCATGTGACGGTCGTGCGACACCGACCCCTGCGGTCGGCCAGTGGGACCCCACGACGATAACCTTCGCCCACGATGGCACGAATGCGTCGCACCGAGGAGACCAGCCGCGTGTACTCGACGGCCGAAGGGCGCGTGCCCGTCGAGCGCGAGACGACGTCACGCGCCCGTCCGGCCAAGCGGGCCGCGCCCGAGGTGCCGCGTGACGGCGTCGTGCGCGTGTCGCGGACCAAGGCGGGACGGGGCGGCAAGACGGTCACGCTGGTGCAGGGGATCCCCGCCGCCGACGTGGACGCCGTCGGTGCGCGGCTCAAGAAGCTCTGCGGATCGGGTGGCACCGTCCGCGACGGCGTGGTCGAGATCCAGGGCGACCACCGCGAGCGCATCGTCGCCCACCTGTCCGCCCAGTACACCACCAAGCTCGCCGGCGGATGAGGCCGGCCCTGAGGCCACCGTGCACGACCTGACCGCACCGCAGATGATCGTCAACTCGCGGATGCTCGCCTTCGGCTGGGTGCCGGACGAGCCCGCCCGCGTCCTGTCGCTCATCCCGGAGGGTCTGCGCTCCCTGCCGGACCGCCGGGTGTTCGCCATGCAGTACGTCGTCGACAGCGCCGTGCAGACGTCCGGTCTGGGCGCCCACTCGGCGACCATCATCGGCGTCGAGCTCGACCGCATGAGCCCGGACCGTCTCTCGCCGCTTCGCCTGTGGACCCACGCCATCGCCTCGACCGCGACGGTGCGCGAGCAGCTGGCGGGTCTGGGTCTCGTGGTGGATGCCGGTCTCACCACGATCGCGCTGCGAAACGACAGCGTGGTCGCGTCGACGATGGTGGACGGCGCGACCGAGCCGGTCCTGCGCGCCACCTGCAAGATCGGTCTGCCGACGCGCTTCGAGGGCGGCCAGCAGGGGCATGTCGTGCGGGTGGACGGCGCCGTGGTGGAGGGGGTCCACCCCTGGATCGCCACCCTGTCGGAGCGCTGGGAGCTGCAGAGCATCGAGTTCCTCGACCCGTCCCATCCGATCGCGCCGCTCCAGCCCGGGCGCACCCCGCGTCCCACCTGGGGCCAGTACTCGCCCAACACGTCGTTCTGCCTTCCCGGACAGGGTGCCGGCCCCGCGGCGACCGACGCACCGGCGCGCCAGACCGCGGCGCTGGGCGGCGGCTGGCGCGGCTCGCCCTACTGACGCTCGGCCCTCACGGGCGGCCACCGGGCCGTCGACCGCGTCGTTTTTCGCTCGTGGCGCCCGAAACATAGGCCCAGAACAGACGGAAATCCGACAATCGTCGCGATCGCGCCCCACAGCGGGGTCGTCCGGGCGTAGGATCATCGCTTCTTTCATCGACACAAACGTTGCAAGGGAGTGATGAATGGGGTCGACACGCTTCACGCGTTGGACTGTCGCCGTCGCCGCGGTCTCCGCGCTCTCGCTCGGCCTCGCGGCCTGCGGGGGAGACGACGAGGCGAGTACCGAGGGGCTTCCCACGACCAGCTGGGAGCACAACGGCGGCTCGTACTCGAACGAGCGCTACTCACCGCTCAAGGAGGTCGACGTCTCCAACGTCGCCAACCTGAAGGGCGTGTGGCACACCCGCCTGAAGGGCTCCGGTACGGCGGCCAAGTACTCGGGTGAGGCGCAGCCGATCGTGAAGGACGGCGTGATGTACGTCATCACCGGCGCCGACGACGTCTTCGCCATGGACACGAAGACCGGCGAGATCAAGTGGGAGTACCGCGCCAACCTCGACCAGACCATCGACACCGTCTGCTGCGGCTGGACCAGCCGCGGCGTGGCGATCGGCGACGGCCGGGTCTACGTCGGTCAGCTGGACGGCAAGCTCGTCGCCCTCGACATCACCAACGGCACGAAGGTCTGGGAGACGCAGGTCGCCAAGTGGCAGGAGGGCTACACGATCACGAGCGCGCCGCTCTTCTACGACGGCACCGTCGTGACCGGCCTCTCGGGCGCCGACCTGGGTGCCCGCGGCCGCGTGACCGCCTTCGACGCCGCCACCGGCAAGGAGAAGTGGCGTTTCAACACCACCCCGGGCCCCGGCGAGTTCGGCAACGACACCTGGGCGGGCGACTCGTGGAAGCGCGGCGGCGCCACCGTGTGGCAGACCCCGGCCTACGACGCCAAGCTGGGCATGCTCTTCTTCTCGACCGGCAACGCCGGCCCCGACCTGGACGGCAGCGTCCGCGCGGGCGACAACCTCTTCTCGGTCTCGATGGTCGCCATCGACGCGAAGACCGGCGAGTACAAGTGGCACTTCCAGCAGGTGCACCACGACATCTGGGACTACGACTCGCCGAGCCCGGTGATCCTCTACGACTACGAGCACGACGGCAAGACGATCCACGCGATCGCCGAGGCCTCAAAGACCGGCTGGCTCTACATGCTCGACCGCGAGACCGGCAAGCCGATCCACCCGATCGAGGAGAAGCCCGTCAAGCAGCTGGAGGTCCAGAAGACCGCCAAGACCCAGCCGATCCCGTCCTACCCGCCGTTCATCTCGCACAAGATCACGGACGAGGACTTCAAGACCATCCAGGATCTGGTGAAGAAGAACGCCAAGGGCGGACCGGTTCCCAAGGTGACGCGCGCCACCGAGATGTACGAGCCGTTTTCGAAGGACGTGCACGTGGTGACCCCCGGCCCGGCCGGCGGCGTCAACTGGCCGCCGTCCAGCTACAACCGCGACACCAAGATGGTCTACGTCTGCGCGTCCGACAGCGTCGTGGGCCTCCAGTTCGCCGAGCCGTCCGAGTACAAGCCCGGCGAGTTCTACGTGGGAAGCGCGTTCACCCTCCCGGGCTACGGCGCCTCCAAGGGCGTGCTGGCGGCGGTGGACGTGACCGACGGGTCGATCGCGTGGAAGAAGGAGTGGCCGGACCCCTGCTACAGCGGCACGGTCACCACCGCGGGCAACCTCGTGTTCGTGGGTCGCAACAACGGTGAGCTCCAGGCCTTCGACGCCACCAACGGCGACCAGAAGTGGGCGTTCCAGACGGGTGCCGGCGCCAACAGCACCGCCACCGTCTACGAGGAGGACGGCAAGCAGCGCATCGCGTTCTACGCCGCCGGCAACTCCCTGGTGGCCTCGCCGCACGGCGACCATGTCTGGGTGTTCGGTCTGGACGGCACCCTCGAGCAGCTGCCCGCACCCGGATCGGGTGAGGGCACGACCCACGGTGGGCAGGGTGAGGCCGCGGAGGGCGACCCCGACGCCGGCAAGACCCTCTGGGCGGACAACTGCTCCACCTGCCACGGGATGAACGGCACGGGCGCCAACGGCGGCCCGGACCTGACCAGCATCGCACGGACGAAGGACGCGGTGCAGGTCGCGAAGCAGGTGAACGACGGCGGGGTCGGCATGCCGGCCTTCGGCGGGCAGCTCTCCGAGAAGGAGATCGCCGACGTCTCGGCATACGTGGCCAAGGTCATCAACAAGTAGCGCCACCGCGGGGTGTCGGTGGCCGCCCGGCCGCCGACACCCCGTCGTCACTCGTTGGTCAGCACCATCCGGTGGCCGAAGGCCCGCTCGAACACGGCGGTCTCGGGGCTGGCCGACCACATGGCGATCGCGTGGTCGGTGTCGCCCCGCAGATGCAGGGTGACGGTCTCCGCGCCGCCCTCCACCGAGATGGAGCGCACCTGCTGACTGCGGTCGCGCTCGAGCTGCTCGGCGATGCGGATGCAGGCGATGAGCCGCAGCAGCCGTTCGTCGTCGTCGGGCTGCAGGATCGGCCGGAACTCGCTCCAGTCCGGCAGCGACTTGCGGTGGGTGCGCACCAGCAGGGCGATGAACACGAGCTCGCGCTGGTCGAACCCGGGAAGGCCGCTGTTGATGACCAGATACCAGCCGTGCTTATGGTGGTCGTGGTAATCGACGATGACACCGATGTCATGCAGCATCGACGCCGCCCACAAAAGCTCGCGCTCGACCGGATCGCCGGGGTGCAGGCCCAGCCGCGCGGTGCCGTCGAAGATCTCGCAGGCGAGGCGCGCCACATGGTCGGCGTGCACACGGTCGACGTGGTAGTTGTCGGCCATGTTGAGGATGGTCGTGCGACGCACGTCGGGGATGAGCGGCGGGTCCGCGGGCGCCAGACGGTGCTCGTTGAAGAGCCCCTCGCGAAGCCCCTGGCTGCAGACGTTGATCACGTCGGCCCCCAGCGTGTCCATGACGGTGGCGATGGTCACCGCACCGCCCAGGATGATGTCGGCGCGCTCGTTCTTGAGCCCGGGGATGCGGCTTCGCTGCGACACCGGCCGGGAGGCCACGTCGTCGATGAGGGCGCCCAGGGCGTCGCGGGTGAGCCGGTAGGCGTGCACGACGTCCAGCGGGTAGCCCGAGCGCTTCTGCTCCATGGCCGCCAGGGTCCGGACCGCACCGCCGGTGCCGGCCAGGGGGAGGCCCAGGTCGGCGATCCACGGGTGGGTCGCCAGGACGTCGGCCACGTGCTTGCGCTGGGCCTTGATGTCGGACTTCTTGGAGCGGGTGCCCTGATGGAACGCCTCGGTCATGCGGACCGCGCCCAGCGGCGCGCTCATCGAACGCTCGAGCACCCGGCGGCTCACCCGCCCAACCTGGGCGCTGCCGCCGCCGACGTCGAGCACGAACCCGTCCTCGAACGCCATGCTGTTGACGATCCCCAGGTAGCCGTAGTACGCCTCGTCCTCACCGGAGAGCACGCGCGCCTCGACGCCCGCCTGTCGGAACCGCTCGAGGACGTCCGCCTGGTTGGTGGCGTCGCGGATGGCGCTGGTGGCGCCCACGATCACCGCATCGACGCCCGTGCGCTCGCAGTACGCCGCGTACATGCGCACGGCGGCCACACCGCGGGCGATGGCGTCCTCGTGCAGCACGCCATCCGACGCCCCGGCCGACAGGCGCACCGTCTCGCGGATCTCGTCGGCCATCGCGTAGACGCCGCCCGGCGTGTACCGGAACACCACGAGCCGAAAGGTGTTGGACCCCAGGTCGATGATGGCCGCCAGCCGTTGGCGCTGGCCGTCGGCGGAGGGCGCTACCCTTGTACGTGATGCCGTCGTCACCGCTGAAGCCTCCCACGCTCGCCGAGGCCAGCGCCGCGCTCGCACCGGCGTCGCCGGTCGTGCTCGCCTGGCCGACGGTGTTCGACACCCCCGCGGCGGTCGAGCGTGCCTGGGTGGATTTCGTGGCCGCCCACGGGGCCGAGACGCGCACCGACCTGCGTCGGGCACTGGCGTTCGCGCGCGCCCGCCACGCGGACCAGACGCGGCGCGGATCCGACACGCCGTACTGGGTCCATCTCGTGAGGGTCGCCCTCGAACTCGCCCGGTGGGGTCAGGCGACCCCGCTCTTGGTGAAGGCGGCCCTGTTGCACGACGTGGTCGAGGATACACCCACATCCCCGGCCGAGGTGGAGCGCGGTTTCGGCGAGGACGTGGCGGACATGGTGCGGTGGTTGACCTCACCTCCCAGCCACGACCGCGCCGGCTGTGACGCCTACTACCTGCGTCTGCTGGAGGATGGGCCGCCGGAGGCACGCGTCCTGAAGCTCGCCGACCGCAGCGACAACCTCCGAAGCATCCAGGCGCTCGTGATGCGCACCGAGGACCTGCACCGCCGCTGGGCGGCCCGCTACCTGCGAAGCACCGCCCGCGACGTGATGCCCCTCACCGCCGATGCCCCGTCCATCGCCCGGGTCACGCTCGTGACGGCGATGGCGGATCTGGCGGCGACGGTGGACGCGGCCATTACCGAGCCGTAACGCCCGCATCACCCGCGACCCCCATCGCGGTCTGAAATATGCCGGCCATACGAACCCGTCTCCTCAAGGAGCCCGTCATGGTCCACGAATTGGAACCCCTTCTCGTCCAGTCGCTGCTCGACCGCCTGGACCCCCGCCTGGACGAGCCCTGCAACGTGCCGGGCTGCACGCACCTCGGTCATGCGGATGGCCGGACGTCGTGGTCGCTCGAGCAGCCGGTGGCCGCGTGATGTGCCCGAGCGGCGGTCCAGTCCGCGCCGTCTCACGGGCCGGCCCGGTCCCCCGATGATCAGTCCGCGGGGGTCGGGACCTCGGTGAGGTAGGGGGGACGGGTCGACGGGGCAAGCGCCACCCGTCCCTCCGCCAGGTCGATCAGGGCGTCGCCCGCCAGTTCACGTCGCCAGCCGTCGGCCAGCGGACCGGCGGGGCCCGCCCCGGTGAGGATCCCGGTGAGGAACGCCTCGATCTCGCCGCGGGTGGCAAGCAGCTGACCGGCGAGGCGCGCCGATCCCGCCCGAACCCCCACCATCAGCTGGCCCAACCCGGCCAGCACGTCCACGCGGTCCACGACGTCCGCCGGGGGCGGGGGCGGACCGGTGAGCTCGGGGCCCCGCTCACCGCGCGCGACCGCGGCGAGCAGTGCCCGCAGCTGCTCGGGGCGAAGGCGTTCGGCGGCACGCGACGCCTCGATGCCCGCCTCGTCGGTGGGGCGCCTGCGCGCCAGGTCCACTAGGACCCGGTCCTGAAGCACCCACGACGCCGGGCGGTCACGGCGGGACGCCTCGCCGTCGCGCCAGATCGCGAGCTCGCGCAGCACGGCGCGCTCGCGCGGGTTGAGCCGGCCGCCGCCCTTCACCTTGCGCCAGGCCTCGGCCGGGTCGGTCACGAACTCGGCACCGGCGCCGTAACGGCGTTCGTGTTCCTCGGCGATCCAGTCGCTTCGCCGAAGCCGCTCGGCGCGGCCCGCCAGATGGTCGTGAAGCGCCGCCAGATGTGCGACGTCCTCACCCGCGTAGCGCAGCTGTGCGTTCGAAAGCGGCCGGCGCTCCCAGTCCGAGAGGCTCTCCATCTTGGCCACGCGCACCCGCAGTGCGCGTTCGAGGAGCGTCCCCAGGCTCTGGCCGGCGCCCATGCCCACGAACCCGGCCATGAGCTGCACGTCCACGAGGCCGGCGGGACGAGCGCCGTAGTGCATCGCCATGAGGGTCAGGTCGGCGGTGGGCGCGTGCATGATCGTCTGGACGTCCGGGTCCGCGACGGCGGCGGCCACCGGCTCGAGCGGCGCACCCTCGATGGGATCGATGATCGCCACGCGATCCCCGACGGCCACCTGCGCCAGGCAGGGTACCGGACGGTAGGTGCGCTCCCAGATGAATTCGAAGTCCAGCGCGAAGCGTCCCACCCTGCGCGCGTCGTCCATCAGCGATTCGACACCATCGCTGGTGCGGATGACGTCTGCCCGCGGCATTGGGCTACCCTACCCGGCCGTGCAGGCGGTGGGACTGACAAAGCACTTCGGTGCCAGGACGCTCTTCGAGGGCGTGTCGTTCACGGTGCGCCCGGGCGAGCGTCTGGCGGTCGTGGGGCGAAACGGCGCCGGCAAGACGACGCTCTTGCGGGTCCTCGCGGGGCAGGTGGGGCAGGACGGCGGCGAGCTGACGATGGCGAAGGGCGCCGTGGTCGCGCTGCACGACCAGCGCCCGCCGCTCGATCGGGACGTCACCCTGGGCGACTACGTGGCCGAGGGGCTCGCCGGCATCCGCGAGGTGGAGGCCCGTCTGCGCGACCTCGAGGGCCGCATGGCGGCCGGGGACCACGGCGCCGACGTGATGGGCGCCTACGACCGCTCCCAGCGCGAGTTCGAGCGGCTCGGCGGGTACGAGTCGCAGGCGTGGCTCGAGCGGGTGCGCCGCGGGTTGGGCATCGCCGACGCCTGGATCGACCGGCCCCTGGCGTCGTTCTCGGGCGGTGAGCTGACGCGCGCATCGCTTGCGCGGGCGCTCGTCGCCCGCCCCGACGTGCTGCTTCTGGACGAGCCCACCAACCACCTGGACCTCGAGTCGGTGGAGTGGCTCGAGACCGCCATCGCCGAGATCGCCGCAGCGGTGGTGATCGTCTCGCATGACCGGTGGTTTCTGGAGTCGGTCACCACGCAGGTGCTCGACATGGACCCGCAGCGGCCGCGGATCTGGCCGATGGGCTACACGGCCTTCCGCCGGGCCAAGGCGGAGGCCCTCGCCAAGCAGGCGCAGCTGGCCGAGGCGCAGGCGAAGGAGATCGCGCGCCTCGAGCGGTTCGTCGAGAAGTGGCGGGCCGGCACCCGTGCGCGACAGGCGCAGTCGCGTCAGAAGCGGCTGGACCGCATCGAACGCGTGGCCGCACCCTCGCGGGAGCGGGCGCTCGCGTTCGGGTTCCCCAAGAGCGAGCAGCCGGTGCGGATCGTGCTGGAGGCCGACGGACTGTCGATCGGTCCGGCAGGCGGACCACTCGTCGACGACGCCACGTTCCACGTGGAGCGCGGCTGGCGCGTGGCGGTGGTGGGACCCAACGGCGCCGGCAAGACGACGCTCATCGAGACGCTGCTCGGGCTGCGAAAGCCCCTCGCCGGTCGGGTGGGCATCGGCCACCGGGTCGAGATCGCCTACTTCTCGCAGCACGCCGACGAGCTCGACCCGCAGCGCACGCTGGTCGAGACGGTCCTCGCGGGCACGAGCCTCAACAACACCCAGGCGCGGTCGCTCCTCGGACGGTTCCTGTTCGGGGCCGACGCCGTCGAGAAGCGCGTCGAGATGCTCTCGGGCGGTGAGCGTCGCCGTCTGTCGCTCGTGCAGCTCATCGCCCGCGGCGGCAACGTGCTGGTACTGGACGAGCCCACCAACCATCTGGACATCGAGAGCCGCGAGGCGCTCGAGGAGGCGGTGGCCGCCTACGACGGCACCGTCGTGTTCGTCTCGCACGACCGCGCCCTCATCGACCTGATGGCCACGCACACCCTGGCCATCGAGGACGGTGCGATCGTGCTGCGCGACGGCGGCTGGTCCGACCTCCTGCGGGCCCGGGCGATCGCGGCCGAGGCGTCGGCACCCGCGGAGCCGAAGCCCGCGGCCGCGAAGGTGAAGCCCGCGAAGCCGGCCGCCACCGCCGCGCCCAAGCGCGGCCGGCGCAACCTGCGCCAGGCCGAGAAGCTCGAGGCCACCATCGCGGCCCTCGAGGACGAGCTGCGCGAGGTGGAGGCGGCCCTGGCGGATCCCGCGGGTCTCGGCGATCGCGATGCCATCGCGGCGGCGGGCGAGCGCCACCGCGAGCTGCAGGAGGAGATCGCCTGGCACATGGCCGAGTGGGAACGCGTCGCCGATGGCTAGGCGCCGTCCGGTGACGGTCGTCCCCGGAACCGTGCGGAGCCGTCACGGCGTGACCCGAGCGCTACGATCGGCGACGTGACGGAGCACGACCACGCCCCGCTCGAGCGGCCCTGCTTCCGCCACCCCGACCGCCTCACGATGCTCTCGTGCGGCAACTGCGAGCGACCCATCTGCACCTCCTGCGCGGTCGATACGCCGGTCGGTGTGCGCTGCGCCGAGTGCGCCGGGGTGCCGACCGGGGCCCGCGCCGTGGTCCACGCCCTCAAACCGCGCAGCGCCAACGCGGCGACCATCGTCATCGTCGTCGGCACGATCATCGTCTTCCTGGCCCAGATGTTCTCCAGCAGCAGCGTGGGGCGCGGACTCGGCGGCGGCGTGTCGGAGGCCGCCTGGCTCTACGGGCCGGACGTGGCGAACGGGGAGTGGTGGCGCATCCTCACCTGCGGTGTGCTGCACGCAGGCATCGCCCACCTGCTGTTCAACATGATCGCCCTCTGGCAGCTGGGGAGCATCATCGAGACCTTCTTCGGGACGATGCGCTTCCTGTTGATCTACGTGGTGTCGATCGTGTGGGGGTCCGCGGGCGCACTGCTGCTCACGCCCGACAGGCCGACCGTGGGCGCATCCGGCGGTGTCTTCGGGCTCATGGCCGCGCTGCTCGTGATGCAGCACCAGCGTCGCGTGACCATCGTGCCCGACCTGTGGCTGTGGCTGGGGCTCAACCTGGTGCTCACCTTCACCTTCCCGGGCATCTCCATCGGGGGGCACCTCGGCGGGATCGTGGGCGGTGTGCTGGCCGCCGCGGTGCTGGGCACGGGGCTGTCCCGGTCCGGGCTGGGGTCGCGCGTGCGCGGGTCGTCCGCAGGCATCCTGATCGTGATCGGTGTGATCGGCTTCCTCGGGGCCATCTGGGCGGCGCAGCGCGCGCCGTCGACCCATCGGCTCGGTACGGCCTCCGCCCCGGCCCCGACCGCGCTCGTCGCATCGCCGGATCCGGGACGCCGCGCGTGAGCACCCGCCTTCGGATTCTTCTGCTGACGCTCCTCGCCGTGCTCGTCGCACCGGCTGTGGCGTCCGGCCACGCCAACCTGCTGAGCACGAACCCCGCCAACGACCGGGTCATCCCCGAGTCGCCGAAACAGGTCGTGCTGACGTTCGACGAGGCGGTGGAGCGCTCGCTCGGCAACATCGACCTGTTCGACGGCGCCGCGCAGCGTGTGCCGGTGGGGGGGCTCACCGGCGACAAGCCCACCGAGCTCGTCGCACCGATCTCCAACACGCTTCCCGCCGGCACCTACACCGTGGTGTGGCGGGTGGTCTCGGCCGACGGCCACACCATCAACGGCTACTTCGTCTTCCACGTGAAGGAGAAGGGCGCCAATCCGGAGGGGGTGGTGGGCCAAGTGGGGACCGGCCAGGCGTCGGAGTTCGCACAGGGGCTCGACGCCGTCGCACGGTTCCTGGCGATCGGCCTGACGCTCCTCGTGATCGGCGGCGTGGCGGTGGTGACGCTCATCATCTCGGGACGGGCGCCCCAGCTCGAGACGCGCCTGTGGTACGTCGTCGCGGGCCTGGCGTTCGCGCTCGCCCTCGTGGCCGCGTTCAGCCTGGTGGTGCAGGGGGCGAACGCCAACGGCGTGCCCCTCAACGAGGCCATGAACGGCAACGTCGTGCGCGACGTCCTCGTCAGCCGGTTCGGGAAGATGCGGGTCCTCCTCGCGGTCATCGCCGAGACGATCGGGGTGCTCGCGGTGTGGGGTGCGGCCAGCCACCGAGGCCGCGGCGTGGTGATCGCCACCCAGGTCGCGGCGGTGCTCCTGGCGTTCCCGCTGGGCATGGCCGGGCACCCGAGCGCCCGCGGGGCACCGGCGATTCTGGTCGACGGCGTCCACGTCCTGAGCGCGTCCGCGTGGGTCGGTGGGCTCGTGTTCCTCGCGCTGGCCCTCGGCATGGCGGGGGCCGCGCGCGTCCACCTGGCCGCCGAGGCCGTGCCGCGGTATTCGTTCATGGCGCTCGTGTCGGTCGGGGTGCTGCTCCTTTCGGGTGCGCTCAACGGCATCGTCGAGCTCGGCTGGGTCGTCTCCCGCCTCTTCACGAGCGACTACGGGCTCCTCATCCTCGTCAAGATCATCCTCGCGATCGTCCTCATCGGGTTCGGCGCGTTCAACCGGCGCCTCGTCGCGCGTCTTCGAAGCCGCATGGGGGACCGGCCGGTGGGGCTCTTCCGTCGGGTGATCCTGGCCGAGCTCGTCGTGATGGCCGGGGTGCTGGGCGTCACCACCCAGCTGGTGGCCGAGCCGCCCACGCGCGCCGTCGTGCGGGCCGAGCGCGATGCCCCGCCGGCCGAGACCGTGACCGTGGGGGACATGGAGGCCACCGTGACCGTCACCCCGGGACGGGCGGGGCCCAACAACGTGAGCGTGGCCCTCACCCGCGACGGCACGTCGGCCGACCCGGACGAGGTGCGGGTGTCGGCCACCAACCGGGAGGCCGAGCTCGGTCCCATCTCGGCGCCGACCGTGAAGTCGCAGCCGGGCACCTATGTGGCCGAGAGCATGCCCCTGACCGCCGCGGGTGACTGGGTGATCGACGTGAGCATCCGCCAGGGCGACTTCGACCAGTTCGACGGCAGGGTGACGGTCACGATCCGCTAGGCGGTGCGGGTGGATGGCGGGCGCCGGCTCGCGGGAGTGTCGCTCGTCCGCGTGCGAGTCGATTGGCGTCGTTCTGACGAGAGGCCCGATGGCGGATCAGCGAGGCGGAAGGTCTGTAGCGGCCTCTCGAATGATCTCTGCGATCCGTCCGACCGCTGCCACGGCCAAGTTCCTGGCTGGGGCTTGGTCGTCGATCCCGGCGATCACTGCGGGGACATCCCGCGCCATTCGTAGCGCCTCGGCTGCCGGGATCATCTCGATATCTATCATCAGCGCCACCTCACGGTCATCAACGGTCTCCACCTCGGACCGGGAAGGATGGAACACGTGTTCGCACGCTTCAAGATCGTTGCCACCGCATCAGCCATAGTGATCGCGATCAGCGGCATCAACGCAACAGGGCAGGACGCTCCACTGCCGGCAGACCCAGCCGCGAAGATGACAGCCAAGCAATGGGGAATCTACGGACGTGATGTGCGCCGGTTCCGTGTCGTGACGCTGGCAATGATCAACCGGGTGTCAAACAGATGCACGGTAGGTCGCCCTAGCCCGTTGCGGTTCTCCCAATGCATGGAATCCACGTACGCGATGTACCGGCATCAGATCAACGGGATCCAGCGGCGGGCCGAGGCGATCGGCGAGACGCGCACGGGAAGGTGCGAGGTTGCGGTCGACGGGCTGAGCGCGGCGTACGATGCGGTGGCCACTCATGCTCAACGCGTCGCAGATGGAGCGGCATCGCTCGACGAGAGGATGATTAGGTCTGGGATGAGCGCGATCCCAGCCCAACTCGCGCGCACGTTGGCACGACAGAAGGCTGTGGTGCGTGAGTGCCGGCCGTGACGGTCTGCAAGTGACGTGATCGGGGTCATGGGCCGTCTCCTGCGCCGCCAACCTGACCCGCCAGGTCTCCGCGGCCTTGAGCACGAGCTGCAGGGGCGGCCGGGTTCGCGCCGGCGCTTGGTCGGGGTGGGTCTTGGCCCGCGTTTGGTCGTTTCTCGTCCAGTGTTCGTGCCGTCGGAAGGGGGGCGTGGGTGGAGTTCTTGGCGTTTGACCGGAAGATGATTCCGGCCACCACCGATGAGGAGGTCGCTGCGGAGATTGACGCGCTCCTGGACTTCTTGGATGAGGAGGAGGACACCCTCACCGCGTACGACGCGACCTACGTCGCCCTCGACGAGACGCTCGGGACGACGTTCGTCACCGGCGACGGTCGATTGGCCCGCGCCAACGGGGCCACGCTGCCCGATCACCGTCGTCCGACGATGATCGGGCGGGCACCCGGTGAGCATCCCGGGCAAGGCCCGGGTCATCGCAGAAACCGCCGGGACGTCGCCTCATCGGGGTGCCGCGCGTGTGGTGTCCCCGGCCTCAGTTCATGAGCTCGTGCGCCCGCTCGATGAGCCCGCCCACCAGCCGCACGGCGGCCGTGATGTCGGCGGGGTGGCAGCACTCGACGCTCGTGTGGATGTAGCGCGTGGGGACCGACACGCATCCGGCGAGCGACCCGGTGCCGGTGAGCTGCAGCGCCTGGGTGTCGGTGCCGCCCCGGGCGGAGATGTGGAACTGGTGGGGGATGTCCCGCTCCTCGCAGATCGCGACCATCAGGTCGACGACGGCCCGCGACGCGATGGCACTGGCGTCCATCAGCCGGATGCCGACGCCCTCCCCGAGGCGCGTCGTGGGGCCGCCGGCCGCGCCGGGGCCGTCGTCGGCGGGACAGGTGTCGATCGCGATGCCGATGTCGGGTGCCACGTGCGCCGCGGCCACCCGCGCTCCGCGCAGGCCGACCTCCTCCTGGGCGGTGGCGGCGGCCGCCAGCCGGCAGGGGGCGCGGCGCGTGGCGGCGAGGGCCTCGAGCATGACGAACACCCCCACGCGGTCGTCGAGTGCCTTGCCGGTGACGAGGTCGCCCACGTCGTCCAGGGACCGGGTGCGGGTGATGCGATCGCCGGGTCGCACGAACTCGCGGACGCGGTCGGCGGGCAGCCCGGCATCGACCGCGAGCTCCTCCATCTTGGGGGCGCGCTGGCGTGCGGCCTCGTCCAGGAGGTGCACCGGCGGGCTTCCGACGACACCCGGGATGTCCTGACGCCCGTGGATGGTGACGCGCTGGCCGAGCAGGGTGCGGGCGTCCCAGCCGCCGGTCGGGACGAACCTGATGTAGCCACGGTCGTCCACCTGGGTCACCATCAGTCCGATCTCGTCCATGTGGGCCGCGAGCATGAGCATCGGCCCGTCCCCGTCGCGCATGCCGATGAGACCGCCGAGCGTGTCCTCGTCCACCCGGTCGCAGGTCGCCTCCAGATGGGGCCGGATGATCCTGCGGATGCGGTCCTCCCACCCGGATGTGCCGGCCGTCTCGCAGAGCCGGGCCAGCAGATCGCGCCTCACGGCCGGCCTCCCTGCGTGACGACGCCGGCAGGCGTCGCTGATGGGTGGGTTTCGGCCTGCACGTCGGGCTTCACGTGTCCTCCTCGCTCGGGGGTCCCGATATGGAGGTTAGCCGCCGTGAAGCGCAATATCCGGGGCCGGCGGACGCGCAAACTCAGAGTCTGGGTCGAAGCGACCCACCCGAGCCCCTCCCGTCATCCAGGGAGGCGGATCCCGCACCCGCGCGCGTCCGCTCATTGGCCCGCGGAGGTCCTTGGGAGGACCAACCAGAATGTAGAGTCGCCCGCCGTTCGGAACAACTGGCCGAAGGTCTAAGTGCGGACCTGTACCAACGGGGGGTTCTCCGGTCGGCCGCGGCGGCGGCCGGATGGGTCAGCGCAGTGTGGCGCTGAGCAGCGGGTGCGGGTTGATGCGGTGCCCGCCGCGCTCCCACGCGACCTGCGTCGGTCCGGTGGCGTCGCCCAGCCGCTGACCGGCCGCGACGGTCACGCCGTGGGCGATGTCCGGGGCGTAGTCGGCCAGCTGTCCGTAGCCGAGGCGGTCGCCGGCGGCGGTGGTGATCCAGAAGGCGATGCCCTGCGTCTGTTCGTCGGCGGTGGCGGCGTCGAGCCGGCCCTCCGCCATGGCGACCACCGGGTCCCCGGGTGCCGCCTGGACCGTCACCGAGCAGCGGATGGCCTGGCCGAAACAGCCGGGAGCGCCGGGTGCCGCGAAGTCGTCGGCCGCCACGGGACGGGTGGCGCCCGGGATGATCGGGTAGACGAAGCCCTCGATGGTGGCGGGTGCGCCGTTGGCGGGATCGGCGCCGCGATCCATGCGTGGCGCGTCGACCGTCGGCATGGTGCCGTCCCACCGCACGACGCCGTCGGCGGGGACGCCGCTCGGCGGCGCGAGGGCGGGCGCCGGCGCGGCGGGGGCCGGTGCCGTGGGCGCGAGTGCCGCGGGGGCCGGCGGGGTGGGGGTGGCCGGCGGGGCCGCGGCGCACCGGGCGCCGGGCTGGGCGTCGAGCGTGATGGGGGCGACCGGGTCACCGCCCAGACGCGCGTAGAGGGTGCTGACGCCGGCGGTCCAGTTGGCGTTGAGATTGCCGGGGTCGTTGGCCGCCCCGATGGGCGCCCACTTGCCGCTGATGGTCTGCAGGGTGGTGCGGCCCTCGCCCACGTAGTGGGTGGCGAGGAGCGTGGCGGCCGCCCTGATCGCCGCCGCGTCGTCCGGGTAGACCCGGCCCGGCCCGATGCCGAACGGGTTATGGATGGCCGCGGCCGGCGGGTAGGTCATGAGGATGGTCTCGTGACCGGCGATGGCCACGACCGCGCGCGGATCGAGGCCGACGGCCGCGGACGCGTTGACGAACGTCGTTCCCTGCCCGGCGAGCGGGCTGCCGGCGTCGGCGAGGATGCGGTCGATGCCGGCCGCGTCGAGGGGCTGGATGCAGCTGAGCGACGCCTTGGGATCTGCCGGGCTGCCGGACGCGAAGGCGGCCATGAGCGAGCCGCCGAGCGCGACGGTGGCGACGGCGATGAGGCGACGGCGGACCATTCGACGGCACAGTGTAGCCGTGGCCCCGCATGGCGCGACCGCGGTCCGGGTATCGAAGCCGTGAACGTGGGGTGACGGAGACGACGTGCGAGGATTGACCACATGGGTGAGATGTACGAACGCATGATGCGCGGCGAGCTCTACGTCGCGGGCGACGACGAGGCCATCCAGACTGCCTCGCGCCGCGCGCTCGATCTGTGCCACCGCTACAACGCCGCGGCCACCGGCGATCCCGACGTCCTCGCCGAGCTCATCGGCGTCCTCGGCGAGGGTGTGGTCGTGCGGCCCACGTTCCACTGCGACTACGGTGCGCACATCGCGATCGGCGCCGGGACGTTCGTCAACTTCGGCTGCGTGATGCTGGACGTCGCCGAGATCCGGATCGGGCGGGCCTGCCAGATCGCGTCGGGCGTGCAGCTTGTGACGGCCGAACACCCGATCGATCCCGGTCCCCGACGCGCCGGATGGGAGTCGGCACGCCCCATCGTGCTGGAGGACAACGTGTGGCTCGGCGCCGGCGTGATCGTCTGTCCGGGCGTGACGATCGGCCGCGACAGCGTGATCGGGGCCGGAAGCGTCGTCACGCGCGACGTCCCCGCCGGCGTGGTGGCGGTGGGCACACCGGCCCGGGTGATGCGCACGATCGGCGCCGACGACGCGATCGCGGTCCCGGACCGCGGGTGATGGCGGCCCCGCGGTACATCGGGCTGGACGGTCGCGGGTTCGTCTGGCTCGCCCATCCGGACGAGTGGATGGCCCGTGCGTCGGCGGCCCTCGTCACCCCCGGCGGGGTCATCGTGGTCGACCCGGTGGACGCGCCGGGACTGGACGAGCGCCTGGCGGGGCTCGGGCCGGTCGCCGGCGTGGTGCAGCTGCTCGACCGCCACGGCCGCGACTGCGACGGTGTCGCCCGCCGTCTGGGCGTTCCCCTCCTCGTGCCGGTCACCCTGGCCGGGCGCGGTGCGCCCCTCGACCTGCCCGGTGTGCGGGAGATCACCGTCCTCGACATGCCCGGCTGGCACGAGTCGGCGCTCTGGCTGGAGCGCGACCGGGTGCTCGTCTGCGCCGAGGCGGTCGGCACCGTCGACTACTTCCGCGCACGGCAATCGGACGTGCTCGGGGTCCACCCGCTGCTTCGCCCCAGGCCGCCGCGTCGTGCACTCGCCGGTGTCGATCCGGTGACCATCGTCTGCGGCCACGGTCCACCGGTGGTCGGCGGCGGCGGGGAGGCGCTTCGCACCGCACTGGCCCGTGCGCGTCGGGACATGCCGAGGGCGTGGGCCCATGCGGTGCTCGGCGGGATCCGGCGCCGCCGCGGCTGACTCAAGGGGACGGTCCGGGACGGTTCCGCCGCCGCGGGCCGAGCGGATTCAGCGTGACGGGGTGGCCGGGGTAATGTGTCGATCCCATGACGACGAGCCCCGCCGAGATGACGGTCAGCACCGAGACGGTCGCGGCCGGTCCCCGCGACGCGCTGCGGGTGACGCGCCTGGCCCTCCTCGCGGTGTACGGGATGGTGGTCCTCGGGTACATCTGGGTGGCGGGGGTCCCGTTCGACCGCGAGCAGATCATCCTCTGGACCTGCGGCGCCCTGGCGGTGGCGAGCGTCGGACGTCCGGTGCGCGACATCCTCGTCCTCGTGCGCGACTGGATCCCGTTCACGCTCTTCCTGATCGCCTACGACTACACCCGCGGCCTTGCCGACACGCTGGGCATCCCGGTGCGCGAGCGGGAGATGATCGTCGTCGACCGCGTGCTGGGGTTGGGTGAGATCCCGACGCTGCGGCTGCAGGAGTGGTTCTACGATCCGGCGCGGGTGCACTGGTACGACGTGGCGGCCACCCTCGTCTACAACTCGCACTTCTTCGCCGTCTACGTCATCGCCGGGGTGCTCTGGGCCCGCAACCGCAGGCGCTTCGGCGCGTTCGTGCGCCGCTATCTACTGCTCACCTCCGCGGGCCTTGCCACCTACATCCTGTTTCCGGCCACCCCGCCGTGGATGGCCGCCAAGCACGGCGAGATCGACCCGGTGGCGCGCATCAGCGGCAGGGGGTGGCGGGCGCTCGGTCTGGACCGCGCCGAGTCGGTGCTGACGAAGGGGCAGGGGGTCGTCAACCAGGTGGCGGCGATGCCCTCGCTGCACGCCGCGTTCGCCGCCCTGATCGGCGCGTTCTTCTGGCGTGGGGCGTCGTGGTGGATGCGGATTGTTCTGGTCGGCTACCCGGTCGCCATGGGCATCGCCCTCATGTACTCCGGCGAGCACTACCTGATCGACGTGCTGATGGGCTGGCTGTACGTGGCTGGGGTGATGGTCGTGGCGGCGTGGGCGGAGCGCCGGTGGCGCGCGTGGCGGGCGACCCGGTCCGGGGATGACGGCGAGGACGGGGAGGCTCCCGCCCCCGCGTAGGATCCGCGCATCCCCCGTCAAGGAGCGTGTGCGTCATGGAGACCCGGCGTCTCGGATCGACCGACCTCGAACTCAGCGTCATCGGCCTGGGCACCTGGGTGTTCGGCGGCAGGTGGGGCGGAAGCGACGACGCCGACTCGCTGGCGGCCTGCCATGCGGCGGTCGACGCCGGCGTCAACTGGATCGACACCGCCGACATCTACGGTCAGCACCGCGCCGAACGCATCGTCGGACGGTTCCTCGCCGAGCGCGGCGACGAGGTGATCGTGGCGACCAAGTGCGGGGTCGCCTGGGAGTTCGAACCGGAGTTCCGCATCTGGCGCGAGGCCGGCGGCGACTACATCCGGGCCGCGGTGGACCGCAACCTCGCCGCCCTCGGGATCGAGCGGATCGACCTCTACCAGGTGCACTGGCCCGTGCCGTCCACCCCTGCGGCCGACACCATGGGCGCCATGGCCGACCTGCGCGATCAGGGGAAGATCGGGGCGATCGGCGTCTCCAACTACGACATCGACGACCTGCGCGCGGCGTGGGACGCCCAGCCGTTCGACAGCCTGCAGGTGGGCTACCACGTCATGCGGCGCGAGATCGAGCGCGAGGAGCTTCCCTGGTGTGCCGACCGGGGTGTCGGCGTGCTGGCGTACGGGCCGCTGGCGCATGGCCTTCTGACCGGCAAGATGGACGCGTCCACGACGTTCCGGGACGACGACTGGCGCGCCCAGAGCGAGTTCTTCGCCGACGAGGCGTTCCCGCAGCGGGTGGAGGTGGCACGGCGCCTGGCGGCGGTCGCCGACGACGCCGGTCGTCCCGGGGGCCTGGCCGAGCTTGCCGTCATGTGGACGCTGCGCCGCCCGGAGGTGACGTCGGCCATCGTCGGTGCGCGCGACGCGCGGCAGGCGACCGCCAACGCCGCCCTGGCGGGACGCCCGGTCTCGGACGACGAGGCCGCGGCGATCGACGCCGTCCTTGGCGAATTCCCCGACGCGTCGCGGCCCTACGGACACGGTGAGCCGCCCACTCGGTGAGGGGTGCGAACTTGCGAGAACCGCACCCGATCCGGCATGGTGGGTGGTTATGAGCGATTCTGAGACCCTGCGTCGCGCGACCGAACGTCTGGAACGGCTGGAGGCCGAACTGGTCGAACTCCAGGAGCGCCACGACCTGGCCGCCGACGGAAACGAGCGGTCGGACGGACACCATCACCCGGCCGAGGCCGCCACCGACGCCGAGATGCGCGAACACGACCTGCGCCTGCAGACGCGGGCGAAGGAGCGCATCGGTCAGATCGAGCGGGCGCTCGAGTCCATCCAGGACGGCAGCTACGGCATCTGCATCGACTGCGGTGTCGAGATCCCCGAGGGGCGGCTGACGGTCAAGCCGGACGCCGAACGCTGCGTGCCGTGCCAGACGAAGGCCGACCGCTACCGCTGATCGAGCCGGGCTTCAGCTTCTGTCCGGCCTGCGGGGCGTCGTTGGACGCACCGCGCCCGGTCACCTGCGCGTCCTGCGGCGTCACCCACTGGCGAAACGCCAAGCCGTGTGCCGGCGCCCTGGTGGTGGACGACGGCGGGCGTCTGCTGCTCGTGCGGCGGGCGATCGAGCCCTACCACGGCGACTGGGACATTCCCGGTGGCTTCTGCGACGCCGACGAACACCCACGGGACGCCGCGGTGCGCGAGGTGTCGGAGGAGGTCGGCCTTGCGGTGCGGATCACCGGTTTCCTCGGCATGTGGATGGACCGCTACGGCGGTGAGGGCGCCGAGACCACCCTCAACCACTACTTCCTCGCACGACCGGCCGGCGGGACCGACCTGCGGATCGATCCGGCCGAGTCGAACGCCGCGGACTGGTTCGCCCCCGACGCGCTTCCCGAGCGGATCGCCTTTCCGGATCACGCCCGGTCGGTGCTGGCCGCCTGGCTGACGACCGTGGCGGGCGGCGGCGACGCCGTGACCGCGTCCGACACCGGCAGCTGAGCCCGGTCCGTCGCCGGCGCCACCCGCGGGCGCGCGACCATCCACATGATGCCCACGGCCACCGCGAAGAGGATCGCGATGATCGTGACGTGCACCAGGATGACCTCCCAGGGCAGCTGATTGCGGTACTGGTATTCGCCCACGGCGATCTGCAGGGCGAGGAGCGGTGCGAACAGCATGATGAGGCGGCGCAGGAAGGGTTCCTCGACGCCCTGACGCCAGAGCCAGACGGTGAACAGGATGCCGGCGATCACGAAGCCGATGACGACGCGCACGTGGACCGCCGCCGCGTCGCCCAGGTTCCAGAAGCGGATCTTCACGTTGGGGTCGCCCGGGTGCGGTCCGGACGCGGTCACGAGCACACCCGAGATGACCACGACGGCGAGGAGCGACAGCATGATGCCCGCGGCCGTCGCTCGGCGGGGGTCGCGTCTGCGTTGGGTGCCCCGCACGAGGTCGCGGGCGATCATCAGCGAGATGACCCCACCGGTGAGCGCGACGAACGAGAGCAGGAAGTGGCAGGCCACCAGCACCGGGTGCAGGTCGAAGACGACGGTGAGCCCGCCGAGGGGCGCCTGCCCGATGGAGGCGAGCGCCGCGGTGAGCGAGGCGCGTCGCAGGGTGCGGGTGGAGCCGATCACGCGGCGGGCGGTCAGGTAGAGGAGGATCGAGAGCGCCACCACGACCGCCGAGGCGACGCGGTTGGAGTACTCGATGATCGTGTGGCCCTGCATCGGGGGGACGATGCTGCCGTGGCAGCCCGGCCAGTCCGGGCAGCCCAGGCCGGATCCGGTCAGCCGCACGAGCCCGCCGCTGGGGACGATGAACATGAGGGCGGCGACCGCCGCGATCGCGAACCGCCGGAAGATCCGCGGCGTGAGGGGTCCCCTGATGATGCGCGAGAGCCTGCCTGAGGGCATGGGGTGCATCCTACGTCGGTGGGCGGGTGACCATGGACCGCATGTGGTGTGGCGCGTTGTCATGTCCGGGGGTGGTCGGGCGGCTCGACGGGTCGTGCGGCTGCACTAACCTGCGTCCGTGCTCGCCCGTGCCCTCACCCTGCTCATCGTCGTGGCGCTCTGGGGGCCGGCCCAGGCGTCGTCGCACGCGGCCGTGCGATCGGTGGAGGGGGACGCTCGGGCGCTCACGGTGGTGCTGGACGCCGCGGCCGAGACCGCGTTCCTGCGGGCGAGCGGCGGCGGCACCGTCCGGATCGACCCGGGTGACGACCACGTCCTCCATCTGACCGTCCCCCCGGAGGGCACGACGGTGCGGGTGCTGTCGACCGACGGCCACGTGTCGCATCTGGGGTTCGACCTTGGTGGACGGGTGACCGCCGTTGCCCGCATGGACGATCCGACCGTGGTCGCGGGCCGGGCGCTCATCATCGGGGCGCTCACGGTCATGGTCGGTCTCGTCGGCATGCTGGCGGTGGTGGTGGCACCGGCCCTTCGCGCACCGATCCGCCCGCCGGGCGTGCGAGACGCGCGCCTGGCGGAGTTCGACGCGCCGGCACCTCCGGGTTTCTCGGTGATCCGGTCGATCCTCGTGCGCACCGCCGTCCTGGGCCTCGTCGGGGTGCTCCTCGTGATCGCCGGCACGATGGGGGCGCTGGGGGCGGGGGCCGGATCGCTCGGGACGCTCCTGGTGGACACCCGGCTGGGCCTGGCGGCCCTCGGATGGCTGGCCGCGATCGGCGTCGCGCTGGCGCTCGCGGTCGCCCTCGGGCGGCGGGGACGGCCGCGGTCGTGGTGGCCGTGGGCGCTCGGCCTGCCGCCGGCGGTCGCCCTCGTGATCCTCAGCTGGTCGGGGCACGCCATGTCCGGCAACGACCGCGCGCTCTCGGTGGGGCTCGACACGCTCCACCTCGTGGCCACCTGCCTCTGGTTCGGTGGACTCGTGGGGTTGGTGGTGGCCACCGCGGTCGGTCGCCGGATGGGGGACCCCGTGCGGGTGCTCCCGACCCTGGCCGCGATCGTCGTGCGCTTCTCGGCGATGGCGCTGATCGCGGTGGGGGTGCTGGTGGTGACCGGCGTCTATCGGGCGCTGGCCGAGCTCTCGGCGGTCGGGGACCTGGTGCACACCCGCTACGGCATCGCCCTGCTGGTGAAGCTCGGGGTCTTCGGCGTGATGCTGTGCATCGCCGCCTACAACCGGTTCGTCATCCACCCGCGCCTCGAGCGCGCCGCCCTGGGGCTTGCCGACGACGATCGCGGGGCGGGGCGCGCGCTCGGCGCGAGCGTGCGGGCGGAGCTGACCCTGGCGGCGGTCCTGATCGTGACCGTCGCGGTGATGATCTCGTTGCCGCCGCCGTGATGCGCCGCGCGCACGCCTGGTGCCTGGCACGCAACGTGCGCGGCAGCGGGCTGGCGTCTCGGTTGCGCCCGCACCGTGATCTGTCGCGCGCAAGCTTGGGCCTGGCACGTAACTTGCGTGATGCGCCGTGCGCACGCCTGGTGCCTGGCACGCAACGTGCGCGGCGGCGGGCTGGCGTCTCGGTTGCGCCCGCACCGTGATCTGTCGCGCGCAAGCTTGGTGCCTGGCGCGTAGCTTGCGCGCTGAAGAATCCTCGATCTCAGTCGCACACGCTCAGGTGATGGACGGAGATCTCCGTGTCCCGGTCTGGTGAACATCTGAGCCGGTGGCGCTCAGATGCTGTCACCCGATTGGGTGCTGCGCCGCAGGTCATATCTGAGTCTTCGTAACTCAGATGCTGGGAGTGGGTGGAGGCCCCACCGCCTCGTCGACGCGTCGGCCGGCATCGTGCGCGCAAGTTACGTGCCAGGCACCAGGCTTGCGCGGGCGCCGTTGGACGGCCCGCCGGTGGCTCGCGTCCGGCCCCGTGGGGCGGGCGGGGGTGACGCCCCGGCTATCCCCATGCCTGTTGGCAATTCCGGTTTCGGCCGTGCCGCTGTCGCTGAAATGCGTTGCATCGGCCGGAAAGGTCGTTTGAGCAGGGCAAACGCGCCGGGGGAGAGGGGGGTTGCGGCAGGGGGGAGGGCCCGCGAAAACGGAGGGAGGCGGGGGGGATCGGGGAGGTCTTCCACAGGGCGATCGGATGCCGAATAGTGGGCTGACCGCACCCGATCCGAACTGGAGCCATGAGGAACTTCCGCACACTCGTCCTGACCCTCGTCCTCGGCCTCGCCATGGCCGCGCCGCTCAACGCCGCCCTGCAGGTGACCGTTCGCGCCGGTGACAGCCTGGCGGCCATCGGGGAGCGTCACGGCGTGAGCGCCCAGGCGATCGCGTCGGCCAACGGGATCCGCAACCCGGCGATGATCTCGATCGGCACGACGCTCTCGATCCCGAGCGGCGGGTCGTCATCATCGACGTCCACGTCGTCAGCGTCGAGCACCTCCTCGTCGGGGTCGCACACGGTGGCGCCCGGTGAGAACCTGGGTGCGATCGCGGCCCGCTACGGGACGACCACGGCCGCTCTCGTGGAGGCCAACAACATCGCCGACCCGGCCATGATCGTCGCGGGCACCCGCCTGCGGATCTCCGGCACCGGTTCGTCGACCGGATCGTCGTCGGCGTCGTCCACCACCGTCGCCGCGTCGTCCTCCTCGGGGTCGCACACGGTGGCGCCCGGTGAGAACCTGGGTGCGATCGCCGCCCGCTACGGGACGAGCGCGCAGGCGCTGGCGAGCGCCAACGGGATCGCGAACCCCAACATGGTCGTCGCGGGCACCCGCCTGCGGATCGTGTCGGGCGGGTCGTCGACCCCCGCGTCGTCGAACGCATCGAGCGCGTCGGCGTCGGGCGGCACCGTCCACACCGTCGCGCCGGGTGAGAACCTGGGTGCGATCGCGGTGCGGTACGGCACGACGGTCGAGTCCCTGACGCGGATGAACGGTCTGCGCGATCCGAACACGATCGGCGCCGGCACCACCCTTCGCATCGTCGCGGGCGGTGGGACCCCGTCGACCGTGAGCACCATCTCGTCCTCGTCGTCCGGCGGGGTCCACACGGTGGCCCCGGGTGAGAACCTGGGTGCGATCGCCGCCCGCTACGGCACGAGCGCACAGGCGCTTGCGAGCGCCAACGGGATCGCGAACCCCAACATGATCGTGGCCGGCACCCGGCTGCAGATCACCGGCGGCGGCACGACCACCCCGGCCCCCGGCCCGTCGGTCCCGGTGACCGCCGCCACCTCCGGGTGGGGTGGCCAGCCCGGCAGCACCGAGGTGCGGAGCCTTCTGGACCAGGCCTCGGCCCGCCACGGCGTCGACCCGGCCCTCGCCCGCGCGATCGCCTGGCAGGAGAGCGGTTACTGGCAGGGCGCGCGTTCGAGCGTGGGTGCGATCGGCGTCATGCAGCTCATGCCCGCCACCGCCGCCTGGGCAGGCCCCGCGCTCCTCGGCCGGGACATCGACCCGACCAACGTCCGCGACAACGTCGACGCCGGCACCGCCTACATCGCCTACCTGCAGCGCAACACGAGCTCCCGCGATCAGGCCGTGGCCAGCTACTACCAGGGCCTCGGCTCGGTGACCTCGCGCGGCTACTACGACGACACCAAGTAGTACGTGACCTCCGTCAACGGCCACTACGGCCGGCGGTAGGTCCGAACTGGGCGGGTCGAGCGGCCTTCGCGTCGTCCGACCCGCCGCCTCCCAGCCTCCCGCGCCTCCCCGGGCCGGAACGACCAGCGTGTCGTTCCGGCCCGTCGCATTTCGGGGGTGCGTCGGCCGCCCCGCCCGGTGCACCCCGGTCGTCATCGTGGGCGTGGGATACTCGCGACATGAGTGAGGACACCCCGCTCGACCTGGGTCTCGTCGGTGTCGACGCCCCCGACATCGCCCGCCTGGCACGCTTGGCCGACGAGGCGGGGTTCGGGCGTCTCTGGTCGGCCGAGCTCTACCGGTCGGCCACGGTGCCCCTGGCGCTCGCGGCCACCGTCACACGGGACATGGAGCTCGCCACCGGCATCGCCCTGGCCTTCACGCGAAGCCCGATGGTGCTGGCGTTGGAGGCCCTCGACCTGGACGAGATCTCGGGCGGTCGCGCGGTCATCGGTCTGGGCGCCGGGGTGCGCCGCCTGAACCACCGCTGGCACGCGGTCGACGCCTACGATCCGCCGATCGCCCGCATGCGCGAGACGGTGGCGGCCCTGCGCGAGCTGATCGACGCCATGGCCACGGGCCGCGACGCCCGCTCCCGCGGACGTCACGTGGACATCGACGTGGTGGGGTACCGGCGCCCGGTCGCGGCGGTCCGGCCCCGGATCCCGGTCTGGCTGGCGGCGGTCATGCCGGGCATGGCGCGTCTGGCGGGTGAGGTGGCGGACGGGTTCCTCGACCACCCGGTCACCTCGCCGGACTGGCTGGAGGAGCGCCTGCGACCGCAGCTTCGGCGCGGCGCCGAGCGGTCCGACCGTGAGCCGCCGCCGGTCTGCGGCGGTGTGATCGTGGCGGTCGACGACGCGGACCCCGAGCGTGCGCGGGTCGCCGCGGCCCTCAGCATCGGCTTCTACGCGACGGTCCGCACCTACCAGCAGCTCTTCGCGTCCCACGGCTTCGCGGCGCGGCTGGGCCCGATCCGCCGGGCCTTTCTGGCGGGCGACGCCGCCGCGCTGGCCGACGCCGTCGGCCGCGACATGGTCGACGCGTTCGCCGCCGCCGGCACGGCCGACGACGCCCGGGCCGCGGTCGCACGTCGTCGTCCCCACGTGGATCGCCTGTGGCTCGCGACCCCGCATCATGCGCAGACCCCGCAGGAGGCATCGGGCTGGCAGGAGGCGATCATCACGACGTTCGCCCGGCGGTGAGCGACCGGCTGCGCGACTACCGCGCGAAGCGGGACTTCGCGGCCACCCCCGAGCCGGCGGACACGGCGCCCGGTCCCGCGGGTGACGCCGACGGGCCGCGGTTCGTGGTCCAGCGTCACTCGGCGCGCGCCCTGCACTTCGACCTGCGGCTCGAGATCGACGGCACACTGGCGTCCTGGGCGGTTCCGAAGGGCATCCCGCTTCGCACCGGCGCGAAGCGGTTGGCGGTGCGCACCGAGGACCACCCGCTGACGTACCTCGACTTCCACGGGATCATCCCCGAGGGCCAGTACGGCGCCGGGCGGATGACCGTCTGGGACACCGGCCGGTACACCCCGATCCTCCTCGACGAACGCGAGATCAAGGTCCACCTGACCGGACGGGTGCTGGACGGCGAGTACCACCTGGTCCGCACGGGCGAGCGGGGCGGTCGCGAGGAGTGGCTGGTGTTCCGCTCCGCCAGGGGCGACGAGGGCCCGCCGGATCCGCGCGCGGCGTTCCGAGCGCTTCGCCCCATGCTCGCCCAACCGGTGGACGCGCCCTTCGACGACGACGGGTGGGCCTTCGAGATCAAGTGGGACGGCCATCGCTGTCTGGCCCTGGTCGATTCGGAGGGGACCGAGCTTCGCAGCCGCGGCGGGCACAACGTGACCGCCGACCATCCGGCCCTCGCCGACCTGCGCCGCTCCATCGACGCCCAGGAGGCGGTGCTCGACGGTGAGCTCGTGGTGCTGGACGAGCGGGGGCGGGCCGTCTTCCAGGACCTGCAGGCCGGCCGCGGCACGGTCACCTACGTGGTCTTCGACCTCCTCTACGTCGACGGCGAGTGGATCGACGGGCTGCCCTGGGACGAACGGCGCGAGCGGTTGCGGCAGGTGCTGGGTGACCCGGTCGTGGCGCCCCTGCTGTTGTCGGACGACGTCGCGGCCGAGGGCCGGGCGCTCTTCGCGGCGGTCGCGGCCCAGGACGGGGAGGGGGTCGTGGCCAAACGGCGCACGAGCCGGTACGCCGCGGGCGGCCGCTCACCCGACTGGCGCAAGGTCAAGGTGCGCCACGAGACCGAGGCCGGCGTCTGCGGGTTCATGCCGGGCGAGGGGTCGCGACGCGGCACCTTCGGCGCGCTCATCCTGTGCGAGGACGAGGGCGACGGACCCCGCTACGTCGGACGCGTGGGATCGGGCTTCACCGAGGCCGCCACCCGCGACCTGCGCGCCCGCCTCGATCGTCTGGTGATCACCGACGCCCCGCTCGACCCCGTCCCGGCGGAGCTTCGGGGCGCCACCTGGGTCCGCGCCGGGCTCACCTGCCGCGTCGCCTACGCCGACCGCACCGAGGAGGGCATCCTGCGCCACCCGGTGTTCCAGGGACTCGTGGAGCCCGACCGCGGCCCGGTGGCGCGGGTGCTCGACACCTCGGCGGGGGAGCTTCGCCTGCGCGACGGCGATCGCGAGGTGCGCCTCACCAACCTCGCAAAGCCCTTCTGGCCGTCGCTCGGCATCACCAAGGGCGACCTGCTGGACCACTACGCGCGCATGGCGCCCGTGCTCGTGCCCCACATCGCCGGTCGACCGATGGTGATGAAGCGCTACCCCGACGGCTGGGACCACCAGTTCTTCTTCCAGCACGCCCTCCCCGACACCGCGCCGCCGTGGCTGGGGCGCGCACGCCTGGAGAAGGGCGACGACGCCATCACCTACGGTGTGGTGGACGACCCGATGGGGCTTCTGTGGATGGTGAACCTCGGCTGCATCGACCTCAACCCGTGGCATGCGCGCGCGGCGACGCCGCACCTCGCCGAGCACGTGCTCTTCGACCTCGACCCGCAGGAGGGCGTGCCGTTCGACACGGTGCGCGAGGTGGCCCTGGCGGTGCGCGACGAGCTGGCGGCCATCGGCCTGCGCTGCCATGCGAAGACGTCCGGGTCGCGGGGCATGCACGTGATCGTCCCGATCATCCCGGCGCCGCACGAGTCGACGCGTCTGTTCGCCAACCTCATCGCCCGCCGGCTGGTGACGGCGTCGCCCGCGACGGTGACCGTCGAGACCGCCATCGCCCGTCGCGGCAGGCGCGTGTACGTGGACGCCAACCAGAACGGCTACGGCAAGACGATCGCGAGCGTCTACTCGGTTCGGGCGGTGGCGACCGCGACGGTCTCGACGCCGGTCACCTGGGACGAGGTCGCCGAGGGCGTCGACCCGACCCGGCTCACGATGGAGGCGGTGGCCGAACGGGTGGGCACGATGGGTGACCTGTTCGCCGACGTGCTCGCCGGCGACCAGGACCTGGCCGCGGCCGTGGAGCGTCTCGGTGAGCGCTGACCGCCCGACGACCGGACGCCGGCGCACGGCGACGATCGCCTGCCTGCTCGTGCTGTCGGCGGGGACGCTCGCCGCATGCGGCGACCCCGATCCCGAGGGGCCGGGCAGCGAGAGCGGTCAGTACGCCGGAATTCGCGACGGGTTGGGCGCGCTCATCGACTTCGGGGCGTCGGACCGTCGCACCAAACGCATCGCCGACGCCATGGAGGGGCGGTCCGAGACGGTGGCCGTCGTGTCGATCGTCAACCGCACCGACGAGCTGGTCGGCATCCCCACCTTCACCGCGCACCGCGTGAACGGGCTCACCACCGTGCTCGCCCGCGCGGACCGCGATCCGCGACTGCGGGCCGCCGGCCTACCGGAGGCCGGCAGCTACGTCCCGGCCCGCGGGGCGCTCACCGTCTATCTGCTGCTGCCGGGATCCCCCGCCGACGTGACCGCCGTGGCCATGCGCAGCGGCCTCGAGCGGGAGGTGCGTCTGCAACCGCAGCGGGCCGACGGCGTCCAGCCGAGGCGCGAACGCTGAGCGCGGCTCAGGCTGGCAGGCGCACGAGCCCCTGCGCGACGTACCAGTCGAGCGTGCGGCGCAGGGTGTCCTCGAGCGGCGTGTAGACGAGCCCCAGCTCCCGTTGGGCGCGCGTGCCGTCGTAGGCGTGGCCGTGCAGGAGGGTGCGCATCATCTCGGGGCAGAGCGGCGCACGTTTGCGCCGCAGCCGGAAGGCGGTGCCGATCACCCGCGCCGTCGCCATCGCCATCGGCGGGGGCAGGATCCGCGGTGAGCGGGTGATGCCGGCCACCCGACCCATCAGATCCACCGCCTCACGCACCGTGAGGGTCGCGCCCGACAGGATGTAGCGCTCACCGGCGACGCCCCGACGCTCGGCCAGCAGATGCCCCTCGGTGCAGTCGGCGATGTCGACCACGCTCATCCGCGAGTCGATCAGCGCCTTCAGGGTGCCGTTGAGGTATCCGATGAGGAGCTTCGCCGTCCCGCGCGTGCGCCCGGGCCCCTGCACCGACGCGGGGTTGACGCACACGAGCTCCACACCGGCCTCCTCCGCGGTGCGCAGGCCGATGATCTCGGCCTCCCACTTGGAGCGCTCGTAGTGCGAGAGGAACTCGTCGCGGTGCGGGGTGTCCTCGCGGCCGACGGCGCCGTGCGGCTCGCCGATGGTCGCCGCCGAAGAGGTGTGGACGACGCGCCGCACCCCGGCGGCGCCGGCCGCCGCCACGAGGTTGCGGGTGCCGTCCACGTTCATGCGGTAGAGCACCGACGGGTCGGGCAGACAGAACGCGTTGGCACCGGCCACGTGGTAGACGACCTCACACCCGTCCATCGCGCCCTCCAGGGAGGCGGGGTCGAGGATGTCGCCGCGCACCGGCTCGGCACCCGCGGCGCGCAGCGCGGCCTCGCCCTCGTGGCTGCGGGTGAGGGCGCGCACGGTGCGGCCCTCCTCGATCAGCCGGCGGAGGATCGCGCCGCCGACGAAACCGGTGGCCCCGGTGATGAACACGGTCTCAGCCACGTGCGTCCTCCGATGGGCGACGGCGCCCCAGTTGGATCCTCGCCTCGGTTCCGGACAGGAGGCGGCCGATGTTGGCGCGGTGACGGTAGATCACGAGGGCCGCCATCGCACCCGCGAGCACCAGGTAGTGCCAGCTGTAGCCGAACGCCCAGGCGAGCGGTGCGAACGCCAGCGACGCGACGATGGCCGCCAGCGAGGTGATGCGGAAGACCGCCACCACGAGGAGCCAAATCGGCACGATGATGGCGGCCACCAGCGGGAAGAGCCCGATCATCACGCCGCCGCCGGCGGCCACGCCCTTGCCGCCCCGGAAGCGCATCCAGACCGGGAAGATGTTGCCCACCATGACGGCGGCGCCGGCCAGGATGGGCCACGGGTCGTCCAATAGCCACCGGCCGATCAGGGCGCCCAGCACGCCCTTGCCGATGTCGAGCACCATCGTGACGATGCCCCACCTGCGACCCAGCTCGCGAAACGCGTTGGCGGCGCCGATGTTGCCGCTGCCGACCCTCCGCAGGTCGATGCCCTGGGCGCGGCCGATCAGGTAGCCGAACGGGATCGATCCCAGCACGTACCCGGCCACGAGCGCGATGGCGAGGTTCACAGGCGGGTGAGGGCCTTCGCCCCGGTCGGCTTGCTGCCGAACAGGCGCCTGCGCGCCATGATGAAGTAGTACGCGCCCGACAGGATCGTCAGGAAGATGGCGATGTAGAGGAGGATGTCCTCCACCAGCTTGGGTCCACCGGGCGCGATGATCCAGGCGAGGGCGACGCTCTGACTCGTCATCTTCCAACGACCGAGGTTGCTCGCCGGGATGATGAGGTCCTCGGCGGCGGCCACGAGGCGCAGGCCGGTCACGGCGAACTCACGCGAGATGATGATGATCGCCACCCACGCGGCCATCTCGCCGGTCTCGATGAGGGCCACCAGCGCGGCGCTCACGAGGAGTTTGTCGGCCAGGCTGTCCAGGAACGAGCCGAGCACCGTCACCTGGCCGAGGGAGCGGGCCATGCGGCCGTCCACCCAGTCGGTGAGGACCGCGCCCACGAACACGCCGAACGCCCACCAGCGACCGCCGGGGATCCGGTCGGGGTCGATGAGGATGAGCGCCATGAGACCCGGGATCGCGAAGACGCGAAGCCACGTGACCGCAAGGGGCGCGTTGAGCAGCGGGCTGGACACCGTGCGTGATGATACGCGCCGTCCCCGTGGGTTCCTGCGGCCGAGCGTCCCGGAACCGCATGGCGGTGCGGTTCAGGATCCGGGTGGTCCGACAGCGCCGTGGTTCACTACGCTCGACGAGGGTCAGGCTCACCCAAGGGGACCACCAACCGCGTCGAGCACGCACCGGCACGGTTCGTGGGTGCTCGCAGTCATCCACATCGCGGCCGCGCACGCAGCCGACCCGCGGTCGACGTCAGGGGCGCGCAGAACCCATCAGCGACGTCGCTCGGGGGCCTCAGCCGTGGGACCCAGAGCCTCGGTCGATCCGGATACCCGTCCGAGGTTGCAGCATTGCGCTCACGTTAAGGATGTGTATGGTCTTTGTGGACAACGGGTACCGGAGGCGGCATGGGGCGCGTTCGTACGGTGCGGTGTGGATGGGTCGTCGCGGCGGGTGTCTCAGTGTTGGCGATTCCGCATGTGGGCTCGGGCACGCCGGTGACTGAGCGGGTGTCGGTGTCGTCCGATGGCGGTGAGGTGTCGGACGGGTACAGCTACAACTGGACGAACCTGAACGGGGATGGTCAGGTCGTCATGTTCGACGCCGCTCGACGAGCGTTCTTTCCGGGCGAGACGACGCGGTCGTTTCAGGATGTCATCGTCCGTGACCGGCGAGCGGGCACGACGGAGCGGATCAGTGTGTCGTCGACGGGCGTGCCGGGCGATCAGGAGAGCTGGGTGACAAGCCGGTCACAGGGTTTGAGCGCTGACGGCCGTTTCGCGGTGTTCATGTCGTGGGCTGAGAACCTGGTGCCTGGTGACACGAACGGGTACCCGGACGTGTTCGTCCGTGATCGGGTGGCGGGCACGACGATCCGGGTGAGCGTCAACAACGACGGCTCTCAGCGCGCGACCGGCGGCTACTGGGCTGCGATCAGCCCGAACGGTCGGTTCATCGCATTCGCTCCGTCGAGCTGGAATGTGTCGCCGTCAAGCGGGGAAGGCGTGTTCGTGCGTGACCGGGTGGCCGGCACTACAAGACAGGCGATGGTGTCGGGGAATGTGCGGTATCTGTCTGTGAGTTCGGACGGTGGATTGGTTGCCTACAACCGGGAGGTCAACACCGCTGCCGGCACCCGAACCCGCAGTTCCGAGGTGATGAACATGGCCACTGGGACGGCTCAGCGCGTCGACCGTGGGGCCGACGGCAGCCCGGATCCGCAGGCCGCCTCCTATTGGCAGATGCCGGACATGGCCGCCAACGGCCGGTATGTGGCGTTCTCCGCTCGGTCGGATGGCCTGGTCGATGGGGACAACAATGGGTCGTTTGACGTGTTCGTGCGGGACCGGATCGCAGAGACCACCCAGCTGATCAGCCAATCGATGAGCGGGACTGCGGCAGGTGGCGCGTCGGATGCGACGATCAGCGCGAACGGGCGATTCATCGCGTTCGACTCAACGTCGTCAGAGCTCGTTCCGTACCCGGATGTCGGTGAGGTAGGCAAGCTGTCCTCACGGCGACCGTCAACCCGATCGGAAACCGCACGACCACCGGCTACGACCCCGAAGGCAACCCGATCACCACTGTCACCGCGCGCGGGACGGCTGCCGCCGACCCGGCCATCGGGACGATCATCCGTACCTTCGACGCACGCGGTCTGACGACAGCTGTCGCCTACGGAGACGCAACCCCGGACGTCACCTACGGGTACGACACCGTCGGACGACTCACCTCGATACACGACGACGCCGGCACCGAGGCGTACATCCTCGACGCTGTCGGACGCGTGACCCGTATCACCCGCAACGGCACCATGGTTTTCACCTACACGTACAACGCCGATGGAGAAATCACCCGCCGCACCTACCCCGACAACACCAGCCACACCGCCACCTTCAACACCGACGGCAGAATCGCCAGTCTCACCAGCGCCGGGCACACCACGACCTTCACCTATGACGCCGCCGGCAATCTCACCACGACCAGTCTCCCGAATGGCACCACCGAAGTCCGCACCACCGACCCCGCCGGTCGAACCAGCAGCGTCGAAAGCACCAACGGCGGCGCCACCGTCGTGAGAGTTGACCAGCAGCTCGATCCCGTCGGAAACCCGACAACCGTTACCACCACCCGCGGAACCACCCAGACAACCGACACCTACACGTACGATCCAGCTGACCGACTCGTCGGCAACTGCATCGACACCACCGCCCCCTGCACCCCGGCTGCGGCGAAGCGCATCACCTATACCTACGACCCCGTCGGAAACCGCCTCACCCAGGATCGGGTCGGCACCGCCACCACACCGGGAACGACCAACTACACCTATAACCCAGCCGACCAACTGACGGAAACCACCGGACCCGACGGTACCACCAGCTACACGTACGACCCCGACGGCAACCAAACAACCGCTGGCACCACCAACTATACCTACGACCTCAACAACAAACTCACCCAGGCAACAATCGGAACCACAACCACCAGCTACACGTACGACGGGGAAGGGAAGCGGGTCACCCGCGCCACCAACGGCACACTTGACACCCGTTACCACTGGGACCCCACCGGCCCCCTCCCAGAACTCGCCCTCGAACGAACCGGTACGAACACCCTCATCAGCCGATACGTCCAGGGCCCCACCGGCCCCATCAGCACCACGACGGGTGCGGGGACGTTCTTCTACCATCGCGACGCCATCGGGAGCATCCGCGCCGTCACGAACGCCTCCGGCGCCGACCAATGGCACTACGACTACGACCCGTACGGAGAAGAGCGCGCAACGGTCAAAGTCGCCAGCACTGCTCCCGCCAACTTGGTTCAGTATGCCGGTGAGGCCATCGACACCGAAACCGGCCTCTATCACCTCCGCGCACGCCAGTACAATCCGCGGAACGGCAAGTTCCTGTCAGTGGATCCAGACGTCCTCCGTCCTTCGCGACCAACGTTCAGCACATATATTTACGCGGATGGTGCACCGACCACTATGGTTGATCCCACTGGCTACCGAGGGGTCCCCGTTGCCCCGGGATACTCACTGACATCCCCATGCTGTACAGCCTGGAACCTTGATGGACGCTTTGACCTCACGTTTCGTATTCGATTCGTGCTCCAGCGGACAGTCACGAACCGATCCCCTATGTACGGTGCGTATTGGGTACGCCTATCGTCATGGCATTACAACGGCCATATTGCATTGGTTGGAAACGGCGCCAGCGGGAAGTCAGGGGCAGGCGCGCGCTGGCACATTATGCAACTCGCCAACAGAAGCTCTGAAACGTTTGGCCACCAGTACGTGCGACCCGTGGGACGAAGGGGTCAGCTCTTCAGACTCGAGGTTCAGTTGCAGCCGGAGGCATATTATGCCTTCGGGAAGCCGAGATACAAGTTCGCCGGCCGGGTAGGTGTGTATACACATGCGGACTCTGGCGCACGTCTGATAGGTATCGAGAAGCCGGATCAGCAGGGACGGCCATGAATGCCTTCACAACTCGCGGTGCACTGGCCGTGCTGATGACTGCAACGACGATCCTTGTTGGGGCATGCGGGACGCAAGCAGGGACTCGTATTTCGGTCGACTCCGTGCTCGATGATTTGATGCGTCCCGGTCGCATCCTCGAGATACGGATGACCGATCAGGGCTCGGAGGCCACGGTGCGAGAGGGGCGGGGCATCCGGGCCAATCTGGTGTTCGCAGGTCGGACGACCCGTAAACCACCCGATACGGATGGCGTGCTGGACCGGATCACCCTGATCCGTCGCGGGACGGGAAACACACTGAACGGTCAAGAGTATGTCCGGAGGACCGGCGGGCGATCTTGGCAGGCGGTCCGCCTAGAATTATCAACAACTGACGAAGCCCTCGCTTCGAGTGTTGTTACCGCTTTGGACGCCATACTTCGAGGTGCGGAGGGGCGCGGGAGCGTGGACGGGGGAGCAATGGTAGTACGCCTCACGCCACGCCCAGGTGAAGATGATTTGGAGTTCCGTTACCAACTGGGACGAGACCCGCTGCCAGTTGAGATGTCGGTCCCCGCCGCGATCTTTCCTGGTGGCGGACCGTCGGTGACCAGGATCTCGATCTCGCAATGCCAATGCACCGACGCGATCTTTCGGCCTGACGACAGGGGGCGTTCGGGGCAGCGGGAACCGTAACCGTACGAGCGACCGATTCCAGCCTGGTGGCAGGCAGCGACTTGGAGGCCTTGTCGTGAACGGTCCTGCCCACGCCCGTCGCACTACACTCCCCGGGTCACGCACCGCCCGAGAGGAACGCGTCCCCGTGCCCACCGACCGCCTGGCCGTCATCACCGCCGCCTTCGACCGCGCCATCGCGGCCGGACGCCTGCACGAGGCGGCCGACCTGATCGCCCGGACGGGCCGCATGGGCGTCGACCCGATGACCGCCGGCACGCGACGGCGCATGGAGGGGCAGCTGGCCCTCGCGCGCGACGACGTGCCCGCCGCGCTCGGGGCCCTGCGCGACGCCGTCGACGCCGCCCGCACGGCGGGGCGCATGGACCTGCTGGCGGGAGGGTGGCTGGCCGACCTCGGTTCGGCGCTCGCGCGGTCCGGCGATGCGGCCGGTGCGGTGCCGGTGCTCGAGGAGGCCGCCGGCCTCGCCGACCGCATCCGGGGCGCGGACTGGGCGACGGTGCGGGCGCTTCGCCTGCTCGCGTCGGCGCTCTCGGCGCAGGGCGAGCATGTGCGGGCCGCCGACGTCTACGGGCAGGCGGTGACCACGGCGGCCGGCGCGCGACCGGTCGATCCGGACGTGGTGGCGAGCGTGCGGAGCGAGTGGGCCGCCGCGCTCACCTCGGCCGGCCGCGACGGCGACGCCCAGCAGGTGACCCAGGGCGGTGCGCCGCCCATCGAGGGGGCGGCCAACCCGCAGGTGCAGGAGCTCACCCCCGAGCAGCGCGCCGCCGAGCTCGAGGCCGCGATGGCGGAGCTTGACGCCCTCGTGGGGCTGGGCGAGGTGAAGGCCGAGGTCCGCAAGCTCACCGACCTCATCAGCGTGCAGGAGCGACGTCGCGCCGAGGGCAAGAAGGTGCCGGAGGTGGGCCTCCACCTCGTCTTCATCGGTCCGCCGGGCACCGGCAAGACCACCGTCGCGCGGCTCATGGGGCGCATCTACAAGGGGCTCGGCGTGCTGCAGGGCGGGCACCTGGTCGAGACCGACCGCGCCGGCCTGGTGGCGGGCTACGTCGGCCAGACGGCCATCAAGGTCGACGGCAAGGTGAAGGAGGCGCTCGACGGGGTGCTCTTCATCGACGAGGCCTACACGCTGCAGGGCGGGGGCGAGCAGGACTTCGGCCAGGAGGCCATCGCGGCGCTTCTCAAGCGCATGGAGGACGAGCGCGGCCGTCTGGCGGTGATCCTGGCGGGGTACGACCAGCCGATGGCCCGTCTGCTCGACAGCAACCCGGGGCTTCGCAGCCGCTTCTCGCAGATCCTGCAGTTCGCCTCGTACACCGCCCAGGAGCTCGCCGACATCTTCAAGCTCATGATGGGCAGGTACGACTACCACCTGTCACCGGCCGCGGACGCGCACCTGACGGAGGTGACCGAGCGCATGGTGGCCAACGCCGGCCCGACGTTCGGCAACGCCCGCGAGGTGCGCAACCTGTTCGAGGACGCCATCCGCTCCCACGCCGGCCGCGCCGCCGACGACCAGGACGTGGACCTCTCGACCCTCGAGCCCGAGGACCTCATCTGGCCGCCACCCGCGAGCCCCGAGGCCGCCGCGATGGCGCGCCGTGCGGCCGCCGACGCGGCCGCATCGGGGACGGCCGCCGGTTCGGCGGGGGCCGGCGACGGTCCGGCGGCGGACGGCCCGTCGGGGGTTCCCGCCTGAGAGGAACCGTCGTCGTGGCGTCGAACCAATCCCGCGATGCCACCAGACGCCCACACCCTCGCCGAACGGCTGCGCCGCGACTACGAGACCTTCAGCCCCGCGCAGCAGGCGCTCGCCCGATACCTGGTCGACCACATCGCCGAGCTGCCGCTGCTCTCGGCCCATGAGGTCGCGCATGCCTCCCACTGCAGCCCGGCCACCGTCGTGCGGTTCGCCCAGGCGCTCGGCTACTCCGGCTACCCGGAGCTGCAGCGCACCGTGCGCGCGGCACAGCGGCCGGCCCTTCCACCGCGACGCGCGGGCCAACTGGGCCTCTTCACCGGTCGCGACGGGATCCAGGACCTCTTCGCCGCCGACCATCTGGCGCTGGACGACGCGCTCAGCAGGCTGGGACAGGACGGCATGGCGCCGCTCGCCGCAACGCTCACCGGACGAAACCCGGTCGTGCTGGCGGGGGAGGGACACGCCCGGCCCGTGCTCGCCCTCATCGAGGAGCGCATCGAGCGGGCGGGTCGCCACGTCGTCGTGATCGACCGCCTCGAACCGCGCCTGCGGGCGCGGCTTGCCAACATGCCCCGCACCGCCGGTGTGCTCGCGGTCGCCGTCGGCAGGGAGACCGCCGTGGCCGACGCCGCACTGGACGCCGCCCGCAGCCTCTCGTTGCCGATGGTGTCGCTCGTCGACTCGAGCCTGTCGCCCATCGCGCGCGCCCCGGTGTCGCTGGTGGTGCCGGCCGACGAACGCGGTGGCGGCGCCCCCGGCATGGTGGCCTTCGTGGCCGTGGCGCAGGCGCTCGCCGACGCGCTGACGCCCGCGGCGCAGACGCCCACGCTCTCGGCCGTCGAGCTCGCCGCCGGTTAGACCGTCGAGCCGGGGCCGCCCGCATCGGGCGGTGCCAGACGGAGCGTGGCCGTCCCGGCGGCCACGTCCGCGTCCTCGACGATCACCCGCACGGCCGATCCGGCGGTGGCCGACCCGCTCGCCCGCGTCTCGACGGCCAGGTCCGTGAGGCGCACGAGGACCGTGTCGTCGCGCAACTCGTCGATCACCACGGCGTCGAGCGGCCGGCCGACCAGACCGTGGAGGACGGCCGCCTCGGCCGCGTCGATGCACGCCCGCTCCACCGCGCCGGCGCGACGGTCGGCCGTGGCCATGGCGTCCGGCAGCGCGGGCAGCGCGGTGACGGCCCAGGCGGGAGGCGCGGTCGCCCGCGTGACGGCCTCGCAGACGACCAGGCAGAACCGGTCGACCAGCCGCCTGAGCGGGGCGGTCACGTGTGCGTACGGGGCCGCGACGGCGGCGTGTTCGGGTCGCGCGGCGCGCACCTCGGCGTCGATGGCCGTGTAGCCGGCACCGCGGAAGAGGGCGGCGGCCGCGTGCACGAACGCCATGTGACGCCGGTCCGCGCGGTCCAGCGAACGCAGCAGGTCGCCGTAGGCCACATCCTCCGGCCAGTCGATCCCGAGGGCGGCGGCCTCGCGTCGCACGAGCGAGCGGGACCGCTCGTCTGGCGGCGGCATGGTGCGAAGCACACCGATCCCGGCGTCCAGCATCATGTCGGCGGCCACCATGCCGGTGAGAAGCGAGAGCTGCGCGTTCCAGTCCTCCACGACGGTGCCGGTGCGATAGCGCAGGTCGACCCGGCCGTCGACGAGCCGCACCTCCTGCTGCGGCCGGGGCAGGCTCGCCCCGCCGCGGCGGCGCTCGGCGTCGATCAGGCGGGTGCCGATCTCGCGCAGGAGCCCCAGCCGGTCGTCGACGTCTCCGTCGGCCACCCGCCGGCCCGCATCCTCGTAGCTCAGTCGTTCGGTGCTTCGCACCAGTGCGCGCGTGAGGCCCCGCTCGCGCACGTCGCCGTCCGGCCCGACCGTCAGGTCCCAGACGAAGGCGGACCGCACCTCGCCGGGCAGGAGGCTGGCCGCCCCCTCGCTGAGCACCGGGGGATGGAGCGGCACGCGCACGTCCGGGCAGTAGACGGTGACACCCCGCAGACGGGACTCGGCGTCCATCGCGCCGTCCGGGCGGACGAACGCCGGCAGGTCGGCGATCGCGTAGCGCAGGCGGATCCCGTCGCCGTGACGCTCCAGGTGGAACGCCTGGTCCAGGTCGCGGCTGCCCTCGGGGTCGAGGGTCGCGAACGGCACGTCGGTCATGTCCGCCGGGGGATCGGCGGGACCCGCCGTGGCGGCGCGCAGCGCCTCGTCGAGCACCTCGGGCGGGAAGTCCTCGCGGACGTCCATCTGGCGACGGATCTCGGCGAACCGTGCGGCGAGCGCCTCGGAGAGGGCCTCCGGCGCGACGGTGAGGCTGCGCAGGGTCACACGCGGCAGCGTACGAGTCGGTGCGGGCGCCGGGCCCGTCGCGCCGTCCGGCCGCACCGCACGGGACCGCCGTTCGGGTGGTGCGTGGTTGGTGCGTGGCGCTCCCGGCCGGCTGCGCGCGGTGTCCGGCTAGAATCCCCATTTGGAACCGATCGAGGGACGGAGTGAGCTTGTCGGATCAAGAGAGCCCCAACGGACGCACCGGAACGTTTCGCGTGAAGGCGGGTCTCGCCCAGATGCTGAAGGGCGGCGTCATCATGGACGTCACCACTCCCGAGCAGGCGCGCATCGCCGAGGCGGCCGGAGCCTGCGCGGTGATGGCGCTCGAGCGCATCCCCGCCGACATCCGCGTGGCGGGCGGCGTGGCGCGCATGAGCGACCCGTCGGTCATCCGCGCCATCCAGGACACGGTCAGCATCCCGGTCATGGCCAAGTGCCGCATCGGGCACTTCGTCGAGGCGCAGATCCTGCAGTCGCTCGACATCGACTACATCGACGAGAGCGAGGTGCTGACGCCGGCCGACGAGGCCAACCACGTCGACAAGCACCGGTTCACGGTGCCGTTCGTGTGTGGCGCCACCGACCTGGGTGAGGCGCTTCGCCGCATCGCCGAGGGGGCGGCCATGATCCGCACCAAGGGCGAGGCCGGCACCGGCAACGTCGTGGAGGCCGTGCGCCACATGCGCACCATCCGCGGGGAGATCGCGCGGCTCGCATCCATGTCGACCGACGAGCTCTACGTGGCGGCCAAGGAACTGCGCGCGCCGTACGACCTCGTCGCCGAGGTCGCGCGCGAGGGACGCCTGCCGGTCGTGAACTTCTCGGCGGGCGGCGTCGCCACGCCGGCCGACGCGGCGATGATGATGCAGCTCGGCGCCGACGGCGTGTTCGTCGGAAGCGGCATCTACAAGAGCGCCGACCCCGCGCCGCGGGCGCGGGCCATCGTCGAGGCCGTCACCCACTACGAGGACCCGGCCGTGCTGGCGCGCGTCTCGACCGACCTCGGTGAGGCCATGGTCGGCATCGGCATGGAGACCCTGCGCGAGGACCAGCTGCTGCACACGCGGGGTTTGTGACCGAACCACCGTTCATCGGCGTGCTCGCCGTACAGGGGGCGTTCGCCGAACACGAGCGGATGCTTCGGCGGGTCGGGGCCGGCGTGCGCCGTGTGCGCACAGTCGAGGGGCTCGCCGGCTGCGATGCGCTGGTCATCCCCGGCGGGGAGAGCACGACGCTGGGCCTGGTGGCCGGTGAGTCGGGGCTTGTCGCCGCGGTGCGCGACCGCATCGCGGGCGGCATGCCGGCGTTCGGCACGTGCGCCGGGCTCATCATGCTGGCCACGGCGACCACCTCGGACGCGCAGCCGCTCATCGGGGCGATGGACCTGACCGTGCGTCGCAACGCCTGGGGTCGTCAGCGCGCGTCGTTCGAGGCGGAGCTCGACATGCCGGTGATCGGCGATCCCCCCATCACCGGGGTGTTCATCCGCGCACCGTGGATCGAGTCGCACGGACCGCGGGTCGAGGTGCTCGCCGAGTGGGACGGACATGCGGTCGCCGCCCGCGAGGGGAATATGCTGGTGACCGCGTTCCACCCGGAGCTGACGGACGACGTCCGGGTGCACGGGTTGTTCATTGAGATGGTGGGGGAGCATCGCGACCCCACCGGTATGGATCGCGTCGTGGGAGGTGCGAGTCGTGGCAGGGCACAGTAAATGGTCCACCATCAAGCGCAAGAAGGGTGCGGCCGACGCCAAGCGTGGGCAGCTCTTCTCGAAGCTGTCACGGGCCATCATCGTGGCGGCCAAGGAGGGCGGACCCGAGCCGGAGTCCAACGCGACGCTCGCCAACGCCATCCAGAAGGCGCGCGATGCGTCGATGCCCAAGGACAACATCGAGCGCGCCATCCAGCGCGGGGCGGGCAGCGGTGAGGGCGCCGCGTACGAGGCGGTGCTCTACGAGGGCTACGGCCCCGCCGGCGTGGCGATCATCTGCAACATCCTCACCGACAACCGCAACCGCGCGGCCAGCGACGTGCGGCACATCTTCACCAAGCACGGCGGATCGCTGGGCACGCCCGGCAGCGTGGCATGGCAGTTCGACCGCAAGGGGATCATCCTGATCGACGGCGAGGGCGTCGACGAGGACACGATCATGGAGGTCGGCCTGGATGCCGGCGCCGAGGACATCGCCCAGGACGGCACCCAGTGGCAGCTCACCACCGAGCCCACCGAGCTGATGGCCGTCCGCAGCGCGCTGGACGAGGCGGGCATCGCCTACGCGTCGGCCGAGCTCACCATGGTCCCCAAGACGACGGTCGAGCCCGAGGAGAAGGAGGCCCGTCAGCTGCTCAAGCTGGTGGATGCACTCGAGGACAACGACGACGTGCAGGACGTCTACGCCAACTTCGACATCTCCGAGGAGATGCTGGAGGCGGTCGCCGGCTGACTACCAGGTGCAGCCGGGGCCGCAGCCGCGCGACAGACCCGTCATGGCGCGGGCGTACGTGTAGGTGACCCCCTCAGGCACGGTGGTGAGGAGCGTGTATCCGGTCGTGTCCGCCATCTGGACGCTCACCTCGCCGGCGGTGGCGTCGGCGGGACCGGTGACCCAGCGCACGCTCCGGTCGATCTGCGACGCGCCGGCGGCGCCGTCCGCGTAGCTCCCCGTCCGGTCGTGGAGCGTCTCCATGGCGTCCGACGCCCGGGTGAGCGCGTGGGTGGCGGCGGTGGCGTTGGCCGGGGCGACCGCCACGGGCGGGTGTCCCGTCGGTGCGTCGCTGGGCGCATCGGGGGAGAGGTGTCCGAACCACAGGTAGGCGACCAGGCCGACGAGCATCCCGGCGGCGAGGGCGTAGCCACGCCTGCGCAGCGGGTAGGGGGTTCCAAGAAAGGTCAGGATGCGGTGGCCGGGTCCCATGTCCATCCTCAACGGCATCGGCGCGGATCGCCGCCCACCTGAGTCGTCGCGGCTACCAGGTGCAGCCCGGCCCGCACGATTTCACCACCTGGCCCATCCCGTCCTTGGTGTAGGTGTAGGTGGTGCCGGTGGCCCCGTTGGTGGCGATGGTGTAGCCGGTGGCGTCGGCGCTGACCACGCTCACCTGGTTGGCGAGGGCGCTGGCCGTGCCACCCGTCACCCACTGGATGTTGGGCTCGACCGCTGCTGCACCCGCGGCGCCACCGGCGTAGCCGCCGGTCTGCGCGAACATCGACTCCATGGCCATCGCCCCGCTCTGCAGCACCGTCTGTGCCGCCACGTCCTCGGCCCGGTCGACCGGCTGCATGATCTGCGTGCGCTGCGTCGCCGGCGGCGTGTCGGACTCGCCGCGGCCGAACTGCAGATAGAGGACCGCGGCCAGCACGACGGCTGCGACGGCGATGAGACCCTTGCGGTCCCGGATGAGGTCCATCATGGCGGTGCTCCCTGGCGGTGATCACCTGCAGGATCGGCACCGTCGGCCCGCGACTGAAGCGCACGGGCCGCGGGGGACGGGGAGGATCCCGCCGAGGGGGGCAGTACATTTGTTCGTATGATCCTCGGCATCGACCCCGGCCTCGCCAACACCGGTTGGGCCCTCGTGGACCGTTCGGCCGGACGCCTGCTCGTCCGCGACAGCGGCACCATCCGCACCTCGCCGCGCATGGACCACGTGGAGCGGCTGAAGACGCTCTTCGACGAGGTAAGCCACCTGGTCGGCGCGGGCGGGGTGACCGGCGCGGCCATCGAGTCGTGGTTCGTGCACCCGGTCAGCCGGTCGGCCATGGGCGTGGCCGAGGCGCGTGGGGCGCTCCTCGTGGCGGTGGCCGCCGCCGGCGTCGACGTGGCCGAGTACCCGCCCACCGAGATCAAGATGGCCGTGACCGGCAACGGCCGCGCCGACAAGGAGCAGGTGCGGACCATGGTCGAACGCCTCACCGGGGCGCGGGCCGGCACCGACCACGCGGCCGACGCGATCGCCGCGGCCGTCTGCCATCTGCACCGCTCACCGCTTCGGGCTGCGATCCGCCGTGCGCAGTAGCCTCGGCGCATGATCAGGTCCGTGCGAGGTCGCCTCGCCGAGATGGACGCCGACGGCGTCGTCGTCGAGGTCGGAGACGTCGGCCTGCTGCTTCGCTGCTCGGCGACGACGGCCCGGTCGCTGCCCGCCATCGGCACCGAGGTCGCGCTTCTCAGCCACCTCGTCGTGCGTGAGGACGCGCTCGACCTCTACGGCTTTGCGACCACCGACGAGCGCCGGCTCTTCGAGGCCTTCCTCGGCGTCGGCGGGGTGGGGCCGCGCACCGCCCTGGCCATCTGCGGCGTCGACGAGCCCGATGCGCTTCGCCTGGCGGTCGCACGCGGCGACACCGCCAAGATCCAGCGGGCGCAGGGTGTGGGCAAGCGCACGGCGGAGCGGGTGGTGCTGGAGCTTCGCGAGAAGGTGTCGGCGCTCGTGCCGGTCGGCGAGGCACCGCGCACCATCGGTGCCGCCGACACCTTCCTGGCGGCGCGCGCCGGGCTGGTGGGGCTGGGCTTCTCGGCCGAGGAGGCCGAGCGGGCGCTCTCCGACGCCCCCGACGGCGCCGAGGTGGAGGACCTCATCCGCCACGGCCTGGGCCGGTTGGCCCGATGACGCCGGGTCGCCGTGACTGACGAGCGCATCGCAGCACCCGACGAACGACCGGGCGAGGACGACCTCGACCGCTCGCTGCGTCCGCGCACGCTCGAAGCGTTCGTCGGGCAGGCGACCCTGCGCGAGAAGCTCGGCATCTTCCTGCAGGCGGCGCGTCAGCGCGGCGAGGCGCTCGACCACGTGCTCCTGGCGGGGCCCCCGGGTCTGGGCAAGACGTCGCTCGCCGCGATCCTGGCCAACGAGATGGGTGTGGCGTTCCACCCGACGAGCGGGCCGATCCTCGAGAAGAAGGGCGACCTGGCCGCGGTGCTCACCCAGCTGGCCGACGGCGACGTGCTCTTCATCGACGAGATCCACCGCCTGAACCGGGCGATCGAGGAGACCCTCTATCCGGCGATGGAGGACTACCAGCTGGACGTGATGCTGGGTCAGGGGCCGTCGGCGCGCACGCTGCGCCTGGACCTGCCGCACTTCACCCTGGTGGGCGCCACCACGCGCACGGGCCTCCTGGCCGGGCCACTCCGCGACCGCTTCGGCGTCGTCGAGCGCCTCGACTACTACACGGTGGACGACCTGGCGCAGATCATCGTCCGGTCGGCGGGCCTCCTGGACGTGGCGGTGGACGACGAGGGTGCGCGCACCCTGGCCGGACGCGCCCGCGGCACCCCGCGCATCGCCAACCGGCTGCTTCGTCGCGTGCGCGACGTGGTCCAGGTGCGCGGGCACGCCGGCATCGACCGCGCGGTCGCCGAGGACGCCATGGGGCTGCTCGAGGTGGACGCGCTGGGGCTCGACGAGCTCGACCGCAAGATCCTGCGGGTCCTGTGCGACACGTTCGAGGGACGCCCCGTCGGGCTCGGCACCATCGCCGACGCCATCGGCGAGTCCGCCGACACGATCGAGGACGTCTACGAGCCGTTCCTGCTGCAGGAGGGGCTTCTGCTGCGCACACCCCGCGGCCGTCAGGCGACCCCGCGGGCCTTCCGTCACCTGGGGATGGACGAGCCGCGGTCCGGCGAGGAGCGGCAGCCCGGCCTCTTCTGACCGCCCCCGCGGGCGCCGCTCAGGTGACGATCAGGTCGCGGAACGCCACCGACGCGTCGCACTCCGGCAGCGGCACGGGGGACTCCGCGTCGTGCACCCGCACCGTCGCGTACCCGTCGGGCCGGGGGTCGGTGTGCTCGATGATGCGGCGCCCGCGCACGTCGACCACCCAGTAGACCGGCACGCCCCACGCGGCGTAGACACGCGGCTTGTCGCGCACGTCGTAGCGCAGGGTCGTGTTGGCCACCTCGATCATGAGCACCGAGTCGTCGGGCGTGGGGAAGAGATGCGTCGGCATGTACCGGCGCGTGACCGAGAGGTCGGGTTCGGCGGTGCGGTGCGTGTGGATGGGCTGGGTGTTCTGCACCCGCACCGCGAACGAGCGCGGATAGGCGTGCGACAGGAGCCCGGTCAGGACCGTGATGATGTTGGAGTGGTCGGGACCCTCCGGGCTCAGCTCGACCACCTGCCCGTCGATGAGCTCCACGCGTCCGTTGTCGATGAAGAGGCCCGCGTCGGCCATCCGCAGGAGGTCGTCGACGGTGAACCGCCGCAGGCTGCCCGCCAGTGGTGCCTCGGTCGCCATGATCGCCACACACTCTACCCCCGTCTCGCATCCACCCGGCGCGCTGAGCGTCCGGGGAACGGGGTGGATCACCCCGCCGAGCGAAGCGTCACCGAGGTGGATGTGACGGCGCCACACGTGAGTGTGACGTCATGCACTCGTCGCCGTGACGTCATCGCGTCGGCTCAGGCGCTGGGCTCGGGCAGGGGGGCGTCGGGACCCCCACGGCGGCGCAGCGGTCCGCCGGCCGGATGCTCCCGGTAGACGAGCGCGGTGAGTCCCAGCGCCGTGAGGACGCAGACGGCACCGCCCACCCCGTCCAGCCAGTAGTGGTTGGCGGTCGCCATCACGGTCACCAGCATGGCCGCGGGCCACAGCCACCAGAGGAACCGCCACCGTGACCGCACCAGGAACATGAACGCCACGGCGTACAGGACGGTCTGTCCCACGTGCATCGAGGGCATGGCCGCGTACAGGTTGCGAAACGGCTCGAACCAGGAGAGCGTGCCGCCCAGCTCCACCGCCTCCTTCGTCGTGTCCTCCATTCCGATGTTCTCGATGAACCGCGGCGGGGCCAGCGGGTAGAGCCAGTACCCGACCACCGCCAGCAGGTTGGTGACCCAGAACCACGTGAAGACGAACCGCAGCCGCGAGCGGCGGAAGAGGTACACCCACAGGAGGAACGTCGTGTACCCGGCGGTGTAGGCGATGGTGTAGAACCAGGTGCTCACGAAGCGACCGCCCGGGATCGCGTGCACGATCTCCTGGACGTCCGGCTCGATGAACAGGCCGAGGGCGCGCTGGATGTCCATCACCTGGTCGGCGTGGTGGTACGGCGTGCGGTCGCCCGGGGCGGGGGCCACCAGGTCCCGCAACCACTCGTATGTGATGAAGAGTGCGAGGAACCCCAGGATGAGCCAGAGGATCCCCGGCCAGATGCGGGTCGGGCGGTCGCGTGCGACGGGGGATGAGGTGACGGTCACGGCGGGCCACCGTAGCAGCCCGCGGCCGCTGGATCCCCTGGTCCTTCTGCTAACGTCACTCGTCGCTTTTCCCCCGATCGTGAGGACCGAGACTTGGAAGCTGCGTCGCCCATCATCCTGTTCGTGATGATCATCGGGTTCATGTGGTTCCTGGTCATCCGGCCGCAGCGCAGGCGCCAGGCGGAGCTCCAGTCGATCCACCAGGCCCTCAAGCCCGGTGACGAGGTCGTGACGATGGCCGGCATCTACGGCACGGTCACCGAGATCGAGGAGGGCGGGACCCTGCTGCTCGAGGTCTCCGAGGACACCGAGATCCGCGTCGCGACGGCGTCGGTCTCGGCGCTCGTCAAGGACGACGCGGGGTTCTCGGCCGACGCGACGTCACCGACGGGCGTCTAGGGGCACCCGGCACATGAGCCTTCGCAAGCGGTCGCTGCTCTCGCTGCTGCTGGTCCTCGGGCTGGCGCTCGCGTCACTCGGGGTCATCCTCACCAAGCCGACGTTCCTGGGGCTCGACCTCCAGGGCGGCGCCGAGGTGATCCTCCAGGCCAGCGACACGGCCGACGGCAAGGTGACGCCCGAGAACATGCGTCGCGCGGTCAACGTCATCAACAACCGCGTCAACCGGCTGGGTGTCGCCGAGCCGGAGATCCAGGTCCAGGGCAGCCGCAACATCCGGGTCGCCCTGCCCGGCATCGAGGACACCGCGGTCGTCGACGACCTCGTCAAGAGCGCACAGCTGCAGATCTATCCGTTCCAACAGACGCTGGTCGGATACGAGCGCTATCCGGGGCAGGGCATCCCGGTCGGTAAGAACCCGACGACGGACCTCTACACGCTCATCCAGCTGGCCAACCAGACGCCGCCCGGCCAGGTGCGCGAGGGTGCCGAACCCAGCCACTACCTCTTCCGCAAGGACGCCGCCCACACGCTGGTGGCGGGTGTCGACGGCGGCCCGTACCCGACGCGCCAGAGCCTCCTGCGCCGCATGGCGACGGCGGACCAGACGATGCGGGCGGAGTACGCCCGGACCCCCAACGCCTTCGAGTGGCAGCAGATCCCCGCCGGCTTCGTGATCCTCACCGACGCCAGCGCCTCGGACCAGTCCTACGACCAGGCGACCCTGTGCGGTGAGCCCGGCGGCCAGTGCGTGCTGCTGCGCGACGAACCCGGCGCCAACGGGTCGGACCTGAGCGGCGCATCCATGGTGCTGGACCAGGTCAACCGTCCGGCGGTGGGCCTGCAGTTCACCGGCAAGGGGCAGGACCGCTTCGCCGAGCTCACCAAGCGCCTGGTGGACGACGCCCGCGCCGAGGCCCGTCCCCAGACCGACGAGGGTCGCTTCTACAACTTCGCGATCGCACTCGACGGTGTGATCATCTCGCGCCCGTACGTCAGCTACGTCGACAACCCGACGGGCATCGACTCGGACCGTGCCGAGATCTCCGGCGGCGGGTTCACCGAGGCGTCGGCCAAGCTCCTGGCCGACCAGATCTCGTCCGGTTCGATTCCGATCCGGCTCGACACCGCCAGCTCGTCCACGGTCGGTGCATCACTGGGTGAGGACTCCCTACGACGCGGGCTCATCGCGGCCCTCGCCGGTGTCCTCATCGTCGTGGTCGGGCTGATCCTCTATTACCGCCTGCTGGGCGTCATCGCCTCGAGCATCATCGTCGTCTACGGCCTCTACCTGTGGGCCATCGCGAAGCTCATCCCGGTGGCGCTCACGCTGCCGGGCATCGCCGGTGTGATCCTCACCGTCGGTGTCGCGGCCGACGCCAGCGTCGTCATCTTCGAACGCGTGCGCGAGGAGGTCCGGGAGGGGAGACCCGCCAGGACCGCCGTGCTGTCCGGATATCGCCGCGGCATCAGCGCGATCATCGACGGCAACATCGTGACCCTGCTGACGGCGGTGTTCATCTTCCTGCTGTCCACGTCGGGTCCGCGCGGGTTCGCCCTCACACTGCTCATCGGTGTGCTCCTGGCGCTCTTCACCGCCATGATCGCCACGCCGGCCGCCCTGGGACTCCTGGTCGAGTCCCGCCTGTTCAAGAACGAGAAGCTGGTCGGCCTCCACGCGCGCGAGCCGCGCTGGAAGATGGACGTGGTCGGCAAGTGGAAGTTCTGGCTGGGCATCTCGTTCCTGCCGCTGGTGGTGGGTCTCATCTGGGTCGGAACGCAGGGCTTCAACCTGGGCATCGACTTCACCGGCGGCAGCAAACAGAGCATCACCTTCACCGACCAGCCCTCGCAGGCCGGGCTCCGGACGACGGTGGCCGACGCCGGGTATCCCGACGCGAAGGTCACGACCTTCGATCGCACCCTCTCCGGCCAGCAGCGCACCGGATACGACATCGAGACCCGGTCGATGACCAACCAGCAGGCCGACGACCTGCTACGTGCGGTCACGCGGGCGCATCCCGGCGCCGAGCGATTGGAGTTCACCAACGTCGGCGGCACCTTCGGGTCGGACGTCGTCCGAAACGCGATCTGGGCGATCCTGTTCTCGTTCCTTGCGGTCGTCGCGTATCTGACGCTCAGATTCGAGCTCAAGCTGGCGATCCCAGCCCTGATCTCGGTCGTCCACGTGGTGTGGTTCGCGGTGACGATCTATTCGATCACCGGCAAGGAGATCACCGCGGCGTCGGTCGCGGCGTTCCTCACCGTGCTCGGCTATTCGCTCTACGACGTGGTCATCGTGTTCGACCGCATCCGCGAGAACGAACCGCTCATGCGCGGCAGGCGCTACCGCGACATCGTCAACCGATCCCTGCACGAGACGCTGACGCGGTCGATCATCACCATGGTCTCGACCCTGCTGCCGATCCTCGCCCTCTACTGGTTCGGCGGCGAGACCCTCTCGGACTTCTCGTTCGCGCTGCTCGTCGGAATCCTGACCGGTGGTATCTCGTCGCTGTTCGTCGCGGCGCCCATCGTCGGTCTCTGGAAGGAGAAGGAACCCGACCAGCAGAAGCTCCTGGCGCGCCAGCGCAAGCGGGCCGCCCGCGCGGCGCAGGTGGACGCCGACATCCTCGACGTCGGCGCGCTCCAGCGGGCCGAGGCGGCGATGGCGGGCGCCGAGACGGACCCCGCGGCCGCGAGCCTCGATCCGCTTCTGGCCGACCCGCCCTCGGTCGACCCGGTCATCGAGGCGACGGACGAACTCGCCGCCCGCGACATCGACACCGACGAGGAGGACGTCGCCGAGGAGGCGCCGGCCCCCACCGCGTCGACGGATGCCACCGACGGGGAGGACACCCCCGCGGGGCGGGACGGTGACGAGCCGCCGGCCAAGCCGAAGCCGCCGAAACCGCGGCCCGAGCACCGGCCGCGCCGCCACCAGAACGTCCAGCGCAAACGGCGTCGCTGAAACGACGATTGCGGTTGAAGGAACGCGCGCAATCTGGTCGAACTGATCAGACGTGCGCGTTCGACTGATCGTCTCAGCCGCGTTGGCCGCGGCGGCCACCTACTCGGCAATCATCCGAGAGGCCGCGCCCACGCTCTCACGCCGTCCCCATGGTGCGGGCGGCGAGGATGCCGGTCCACCGCCCGAGCCGGACACGCTCGTCGCGGCCGGCCGCATCACCCATGCGAACCCGGGGCCTGACGCCGGACCGGCGCCGGTCGCCGAGGCCGTCGCTCCCACCGTCGCGCGGGGGCGGACCGCCTCCGACCGGGCGGAGGACGACCCCATCAGCGTCCTCGCCCGCCAGATGCGTGAGCGGGGCGTCGCCGACCGCGCCCCCGACGTGCATGTGCACGCGCACGAGGACGTGATGGCGGAGTCCCCGTGGATCCGCCGGCGCACGCCGGCCGCGACCGCCGCGACCGCCGACGGTGCCGACATCCGCGACGCCGGTCCGGTTGCCATCGCCGAACGTGAGGAGACCCGCGGCACTGTCGCATCGGGTCGGGGGGGAGCCACCGTGGACCGTTTGACGGAGGGGCGCACGAGCCCGTTCACCTCGCGTGTGCGCGATCTCACCCGGATGACCGACCCCGCCGCGCCCGTCGCGACGCCCGCCGCCACCGGCGGTGACGAGGGGGACGCGATCCCGACCACCCCGGTGGCCCGCACCGCGGCCACACCGCCCTGCGCCCTCATCGACCGCGTCGCCGCACGACGGGGTCGTCCGTCGCCGCCGCCCACGGGTCCCGCACCCGTCGTCCTGATCGGCTCGCGTCCGGCGCGCCGCCCCCGCACCGAGGAGCCCACGATGACCACGTCCGTCGCGACCCCGATCCCCGCACCGCTCACGCAGGGGCGCTTCTCGCTGCGCGCGGTCGCCGCGAGCGCCGGCGACATGACCCTGACGGCCGTCACGTTCGACCGTCCCATCGACGCCACGCTGCCGGTGGACGCCATCGACCTGGCGGTGGACTCCGCCACCAACATGGCCCGCGGCGGCCTGCGCGTCCTCGACGGCCGGGGCTTCGCACCCGACGAGGACGGCTTCGCGCTCATGCTGACCGCCGACGCGCCGGGCCCCTTCGCGGTGACCGGCACGTACCGCGTCAGCGCCTAGCGGTCCGTGGCCCGGGCGGAGCGCCGGGCGGCACCGACGGCGCGTCCCACCGCCGACTCAAGCCGACTCCGGTCCACGCCGATAGCGTGGAGGAGCGCCGCCACGCCTCCTGTCCGGCGGCTCCGACCACGGGAGTGATTCACGATGTCGTTCCTCACCGATCTGGGCATGCCTCAGCGTCTCGGCCTCGCCGGGCTCGTCGTGCTGCTCCTGGTGCTCCTCCTGGTGAAGCAACGCCAGTCGAAGGCCGGCGGCACGACTGACAAGCCCGCAAAGGCGCCAAAGCCCGCGAAGGCGGCCAAGGAGAAGCCGGCGAAGGCGAAGAAGGAGAAGGTCAAGAAGGAGCGCCCCAAGCGCGGTCGTCGCGGCGCCCCCGAGCCCGTGGCCGAGACCCCCGTGCCGCCGCCTCCGCCGATGCCCGCGGCGGCAGTGGCCGCCGACCCGATTCCGCCGGCGTCCGCCGACACCGGCTTCGCGGCACCCGTCGACGGTGCGGCCATCGCCCAGCCGGGCTGGCCGACCCCGGGTGCCGGATGGAACGATCAGACGGCGGGCTTCGCAGCCGAGCCGTCATACGAGACCCAGGCGCCGGCGATGCCGGCTGCGGACCCGGTCTTCGGCCAGCCGGAGGCGGCCGTCGATCCCGTGCACGGCGCCGTCGACCCCGGCTGGGCCGCACAGCCCGAGCAGTTCGACCCGGCAACCGGTTGGGCCGACCCGGCGGCCGCGCAGCCCGCCGCACAGGAGTGGGCGGCACCGGCCGAGCAGGCGTCCTGGGGCGAGGCCCCCGCGGACCCGGCGGCGTGGACCGGCGAGACGCCGGACGCCGCGGCCTGGGCCGATCAGCAGCCGCCCGCCGGTGAGTGGCAGGACCCGTCGGCCGCCCAGTGGGCCGACCCCGCGACCGGGGAGTGGACCGCGCAGCAGCCGGCCGCCGAGGGGGAGTGGGCACAGCCCGCCGATGCGACCGCGGGTTGGGCCGCGCCCGCCGCGGACGGTGCCGAGCAGTGGGCCGATCAGGCGCCCGCCCAGACCGATTGGGCGGCGGCGCCGGCACAGGACGCGGCGGAGTGGTCCTCCGAGGCGACCGAGTGGCCGACGCAGGATCAGGCGTGGGAGGGCGGCGAGTCCGCCGAGCAGGCCTGGAGCGCGACCCCGGATCAGACCGCCGAGTCCGGACAGGAGTGGAGCGCGGCGCCGGCCGACCCCGCCGCCGAGCCGGTGGCGCAGGACTGGGGTGCACCGCAGGATCAGGCGGCCGAGCCGGCGCCGCAGGAGTGGAGTGCGCCGGCCGAGCCCGCCGCCGAGACCTGGGACGCCGCCCAGCAGTGGTCGGAGGCCGATGCCGGCGAGCCGGCGGCCTGGGACGGTCAGGACGCCGCCGCGGCCCCCGCGCCCGAGGCCGACTGGAACGAGGCCCCCGCGGCCGCGACCCCGCCCGCGTGGGACGCCCAGACCGATGACGCCGCCACCGACTGGTCGGCCGACGACGCCGGCGCCGATGCGGCCACCGCATGGGAGCCCGTCGACGCACCCGAGCCCGCCGGCGCCGATGAGTTCTCCTTCGACGACTGGGACCGTGGCGCGGCCGACGCCGCCCAGACGCCTGAGGCCGAGCAGGATCAGGGGGCGGATGCACCCTTCGCATGGGATGCACCCGAGTCCGCGGACGGTGAGGCCGACGCGGCACCCGCACCGCTCGTGACCGCGGCCGAGGAGGTCGCGCCCGAGCCGATGGCCGACACGTTCGATCCGGACGCCGACGGCGCGTTCGCCCCCGTCGACGACGGCTTGGCGTCGGAGCCGGTGGCCGACGCGCTCGCACCGCAGGGTGAGGATGCGTTTGCGCTGCCGGGGCTGGACGCCGCCGAGCCGGTGGTGTCGGAGCCGGTGGCCGAGGCGTTCACGCCGCAGGACGACGATGCGTTCGCCCTCCCCGGGCTGGACGCCGCCGAGCCGGTGGTGTCGGAGCCGGTGGCCGAGGCGTTCACGC
>CAZVNM010000005.1:217567-264978 GCA_964628685.1 uncultured Bifidobacteriaceae bacterium
CGCAGGACGACGATGCGTTCGCCCTCCCCGGGCTGGACGCCGCCGCGCCCGAGCCGGTGGACGACGCCCTCGAACCGTCGTCGACCGCCGACGACCCCTTCCAACTGCCGGAGGTGCCGTTCGCGGCCCCGGTGGCGGACGCCGTCGGCATCAGCCCGTCGCAGATCGACACGCCGGCCTCCGACGAGGTCGACATCCCCATGGAGTTCGCACCGGTGACGGTGTCCGCACAGAAGGAGCCCGAATTGGCGCTGGACACGATGGACATGGACCACGCCGCCGAGGACCGCGTGCCGGCCTTCGATCTGCCGCACGTGGACGACCTGTCCCGCGTCGCGGACGAGGTCCGGGCGATCAACGGCACCGAGCCCGCCGCGGCCGCGATCGGCAACCCGCTGGAGCGCTGGGCGTCCATGACGCCGCCGGCCCCGCCACGCGTCGAGCCGACCTCGCCCACCGAGCGCTGGGCCCGCATGCGTCCGGCGTCCGCCACGCCCGGCCCCGTCGAGGAGCGCACCGAGGCGACGCCCGCCGCACCGCCCACCTGGTGGGACGAGACGCAGCAGCCGGCCGCGGACGGCGCCCGTCGCGGACGCTTCGCCCTGGGCGGCAACGCCGTCCAGCCCGGCCACCAGGTCGTGAGCGGCGTCACGTACCGCTCCGAGGTGGTGCCGCCGCCGTCGCGCTGGCTCCTCGGTCCGGTCGCCGGGCCCGTGCCCGCCGGCACGCTGGTGCTGCAGGTCGAGGGCTGCGTCAACTGCACGCCGGACGACGTCGAGGTGCTGATGGACCAGGGGTTCGCGCCCACCAGCGAGGGCTTCACGCTCCGCCTGGCCGCCACCGCCGCCGGTTCGTTCGCCATGAGCGGCACGTTCGTCATCCACTGATCCACGTGGGGGCGGGCGCGCATGTGCCCGCCCACACGCAGCCTTGCGCATCCAAGTGTCGAGGACGGATGTGCGGCATCTCACACGTCGCGGCGCCGGTGGGCGTGAACCGTCATGGACCGGGCATATCCAGCCCATGACGAAGCCACTCATGGTCCTGCTCCTCTGTCTCGCCGCCCTCGCGGGGGTCGCCGCCGGCTGCGGCTCCTCCGGTGACGAGGTGAAGACCGATGTCGAGAACGCCGCCACCGATGCCCGGGATGCCGTCACCTCCGCCGGAGGCGACGCTCGGGACGCGGTGACCTCGGCGGCGGATGATGCCGGCGACGCCGTGACCGACGCGGCCGACGACGTACGGACGGCCGCTGACGATGCCGACCTGCCCGACGTCGACTGGGACCGGTACGGGGAGAACGTCAGGGACGAGATCAACGCAATGGCCGACAAGGGCGACTGCGAGGGGCTTCGGACCAGGCTCACCGCGGTCGAGGCCAACGACACCGACCTGACCGAGTACATCAAGGCCAAGGTCGCCAGGGTCCCCTGCTCCATCGGGTGAGGTGATCGGCGGGGTGCGGCGGCCGGTCCGTCCCACCCTCGACGGCCACGCGACGGGGATTCCCTCCGGGCGGTCAGCTAGCCTCGGGCCCGATGGCGCAGAGCGACCGACGGCAGAACATCGCGCGCCTTCGCGAAATCGCGGAGGTCGCCGCACGCAACGGGTTCGGGTTTCTGCTGGAGAGCCGCCAGGCCCGCCGGCGCATCGACAAGACGCCGCCGACGGGACTCCGCGGGGAGCGGCTGACGGCGATGCTGGACGAGCTGGGCCCGACGTTCGTCAAGTTCGGGCAGATGCTCTCCACCCGGCCGGATCTTCTGCCGCCCGACGTCGTGAACGAGCTTCGGCGTCTGCAGGACCGCGTCGCACCGATCGACGGGTCGGTCGTGGCCGAGGTCATCGAGCGCGAGCTGGGCGCGCCCATCGCGGAGCGCTTCGCCACGTTCGACCATGAACCGATCGCGGCCGCCAGCATCGGTCAGGTGCACCGGGCCACGCTCGACGACGGCCGTCAGGTGGTCGTCAAGGTCCAGCGTCCAGAGGCCGGCGAGAAGATCGAGGCCGACCTCGCCCTCCTCGACCAGGTCGCCAAGCTCGCGAAGTCGCGGGTGCAGCGGCTGAAGTTCGTCGACACGGTCGCGGTGGTGGACGAGTTTCGACGCGCCATCCGCCAGGAGCTCGACTACCGGATCGAGGCGCGCAACGTCCAGATGGGCGTGCGGGCGTTCGCCGAGGACGAGCACGTCACCGTGCCGGAGGTGGTGTGGGAGTCCACCACCAGTCGCGTGCTCGTGCTCGACTGGGTGGAGGGCCCCACCCTCAACAACGTCGACCTCTCCACCTGGTCCGCCGAGGATCGTCGCCGCCTGGCCGAACGCATCTCGGAGACGTGGATGAAGATGGTGTTCGACCACGGGGTGTTCCACGCCGACCCGCATCCGGCCAACATCGTCGTGCAGGGACCCGACAGGATCGGGCTGGTGGACTTCGGGATGATGGGCCAGCTGTCGATGCACGACCGCCAGGCCATCGTCCACCTGTTCCTCGACTGCGTCGACCAGAACCTCGACCGCCTCCCGCGCCGGCTGCGCGACATCGGCGTGCGCTACGCGCACGACAAGGAGGACGAGCTGCGCGATCAGCTGGGGGTGATCCTGCAGCGCTACTGGGGTGTGACCCTGGGCGACCTCGACGTGCGCGAGCTCCTTCGCGACATCCTGCAGACCGTCTACCAGCTCGGGATCCGGCTGCCGGCGCGGTGGGTGACCCTGGACAAGGCGCTCGCGACCCTGGCCGGGGTGGCGCTCAACATCGCCCCGGACTACAACGTGTTCGAGACGGCACGTCCGCACGCGCGACGTCTCGTCATGCAGCGCTACCGTCCCGACGCGGTGATGGGTCGCGCGCGCGGGCGGGCCGACCAGTACCGCGACATCCTCACGGAGCTCCCGTTCCAGGTGCACGACCTGATGGACGAGCTGCGGGAGGGGGAGCTGAAGATCGCGATCCAGCAGGAGGGGTTCACCGAGTCCACCGAACGTGCCCTCGGCGCGAGCAACCGCTTCTCGCTGGCCATCATCGCGGCGTCGATCTTCCTGGGTTCGGCGGTGATGGGCGCGTTCGGCACCGCAGGGCCCAACATCCTGGGCATCAACGTGCTGGCCCTTCCCGGGCTCCTCGTCGGGTCGGTGCTCGCCGCGATCGTGATGATCGGCGTCCTTCGAACCGGTCGCTGGTAGTGGCCTGGCGCACCTCGCGGGTCGCGTTCGACGACGTCGAGCGACTGCGCATCGCCCTGGCATGCCCCGAGCCGCTCGCGTGGGTGCTCGTGCGCCGCGGGCTGGCCGACCCGGACGAGGCGCGCGCCTTCCTTGCCGCCGAGGGGGAGCTCGAGCCGCCCGAGGCGATCCCGGGAATGACCGAGGCCGCCGACCGCCTGGCACGGGCGGTGCGCGCGGGCGAGCGCATCGTGGTGCACGGCGACTACGACTGCGACGGCATCTGCTCGACGGCGATCCTGGTGCAGGCGCTGCGGGGCCGTGGGGCCGATGTGCGGCCGTTCCTGCCAAGCCGCTTCACCGACGGCTACGGCGTCAACATCGCCACCGTGGAGCGTCTGGCCGACGAGGGCTGCGACCTGCTGGTGACCGTCGACTGCGGCACCACGGCCGTCGAGTCGATCACCCTCGCGCGCGACCTGGGCATCGAGACCATCGTCTGCGACCACCACCTGGCGGCCGGTCTGCGTCCGCCGGCCATCATCGCCAACCCGGCGCTGGGACACGGCCACGACGCCCTGCCCGCGGCGGCGGGGGTGACCTACAAGCTGACGCAGGCGCTCGCCACGCGGCTGGACGGCGCCGGCCTGGCGCCCGACCCGGACAGCGGCATGGACCTGGTGGCCCTGGCCACGGTGGCCGACGCCGTGCCCCTCATCGGTGAGAACCGTCGGCTCGTGGCGCGCGGGCTGGCCGCCATCCACGCCGACGCCCGTCCCGGCATCGCCGCGCTGTGCGCCGCGTCCGGCGTGTCGCCGCGGTCGGTGACCGCGCGTGAGCTCGGCTGGAACCTGGCGCCCGCGGTCAACGCCTCGGGCCGGATGGACCATCCCATGCGCGCGCTCGAGGTGCTCCTGGGCGACGACTCCCCGGCCACGACGCAGCGTGCGAAGGCGCTGTGGGACCTCAACATGGAACGGCGCGAGGTCGAGCAGCGGGTGACCGCCGAGGCCATCGAGATCATCGAGGCCTCCGAGCCCGCGGTGCGCGAGGCCCACGCCCTGGTGGTGGCGGGAGACGGTTGGCACGAGGGGGTCGTCGGCATCGTCGCCTCGCGCCTGGTGGAGCGGTTCGGGCGGCCGTCCATCGTGGTGACGGTGGAGGACGACGAGGCGAAGGGCTCGGGACGAAGCGTGCCGGGCGTCGACCTGCACGCCCTCGTGGGAAGCGCCGCCGGACGCCTCACCCGCTGGGGCGGACATGCGGGTGCCATCGGCCTGCAGCTCGCCCGGTCGGACGTGGCGGCGTTTCGCGGTGAGCTCGCCGTGGCCGCCGACGGCATCGCGACCGCCCTCGCCCGCGCACAGGTGCGTCAGGTCGACGCCGTGGTGGGTGCGGCGGACCTCTCCCTCGAGGTGGCCGAGGCCATGGAGGCGATGCAGCCGTTCGGCACGTCCAACCCCGAGATCCGGCTCGTGATGCCCGGTGCGGTCATCGAACAGGTGGGGACGGTGGGACGCGAGCGTCAGCACCTGCAGATGCGCCTGCGGGCCGGGGGTGCCGTCACGCGGGCCGTCGGCTGGCGGCAGGGCGCGCAGCACGGGTCGTTCAACCCGGGCGACCGCGGCGACGCCATCGTGCGGCTGGACGTCGAGCGCTGGCAGGACATGGTGGGCCCGCGCGTCACGCTCGACGCCCTCGACCGTCTGGCCGCCGCGCCGGCGGTGCGGGTGCAGTGCACCACCCCGTGCGACCGCACCTGCGGTGATCGGGTGCGATGGAGCGAGCACGAGATCCTCGCGCCGCCCGCCGTCGCGGGGCCGCCCGCCACTGCCGGCGCACCGGCCGGGGTGCGCGACCGACGCGACTCCGGACGTGCGGTCGCGACCATCGCCCAGCTGGCCGGTGCCGACCGTGGGGTGGTCGCCGTGGTGGCCGACACGGCCCGGCGCCGGGCGCTCCTCGACGAGATCCTGGTGCCGTCGCGGCTGGGTGTCGAGGCCGCGATCCTGGCGGGTGAGCGCTGCGACCGCGCCGGGGTGCGCGCGCGGATGGACGAGCTGGCCGACGGCACCCTGCTGGGGCTCGTCGACCACCACCGCCTGCCCGACCTCGTGGTGCCCGCCGGTGTCCACCTGGTGCTCGTCGATCCGCCCGCCGACGCCGTCGCCGCCGACTGGATCGCCCACCACGCTGCGGGCCGCTGGGTGCATGTCGTCTGGGGCGACGACGAGCGGCGCTTCGCGCAGTCGCTCGTGGAGGAGGCCGGTGACCTGCGTCCCTACGCCGCGGCCATCTGGCGGGCCATCGCCGACGGCGCTGAGCACCCGTGGGGTGCCGATCTCGACCGGCTGCTGGCCGGTGACGGGAGTGTCGCATGGCCGCCCGGCATCGTCGCCGACGCCCTGCGGGCCCTGCACGAGATCGGCCGGATCCGGATCGACGCGTCCGGCATCCGCGCCGTTCCCGACGCACCCCCCGCGCGCCTCGAGGAGGCACCCACGGCACGGCGTGCGGCCGAGCGCGTCGCCGAGCGATCGGCGGTCGTGGCCGCCGCGGATGATCTGGGGTTCCTGCGTGCGCGCTATTCTCAGTGAATGTCGGAGACGCTGACCGAGCGCACCACCGCCGAATCCGCCGGCCTCGAGCAGGTCGTCGATGAGGTGCGCCGCCATCACGCCGACGCCGACTTCGACGCCATCCGCACGGCGTTCGACTTCGCCGAGGAACGCCACCGGGGTCAGCTTCGCCGGTCCGGCGAGCCGTTCATCATCCACCCGGTCGGCTGTGCGCTGATCTGTGCCGAGCTGGGTGCCGACGGCTGCGCCATCCAGGCCGCACTCCTGCACGACACCGTGGAGGACACCTCCGCGAGCCTCGACGACGTCAGCGGGCTCTTCGGCGAGGAGGTCGCCGCGCTGGTCGACGGTGTCACCAAGCTGACGAAGATCCACTTCGAAAGCCAGGAGGAGCACCAGGCCGAGAACTACCGCAAGCTCATCGTGTCGATGTCGAGCGACATCCGCGTGCTGATCGTCAAGCTGGCCGACCGTCTGCACAACATGCGCACGCTCAGCTACATGAGCAAGAACAAGCGCATCCAGAAGGCCCGCGAGACGCTCGAGATCTACGCGCCGCTCGCACACCGCCTGGGTATCCACGCGCTCAAGTCCGAGCTGGAGGACCTGTCGTTCGCCGCGCTCCACCCGCGCCGCTACGCCGAGATCCAGCAGCTGGTCACCCAGCGCAGGGCGGACCGCGACGCGATGATCGCCGACGCCGCGTCGTTCCTCGAGCGCGAGCTCACCGCCGTCGGGATCACACCCATCGAGATCACCGGTCGCGCCAAGCACATCTATTCGATCTACGAGAAGATGTCGCGGCGCAACAAGGAGTTCAACGAGATCTACGATCTCACCGCGCTGCGGGTCATCGTCGAGTCGGTCAAGGACTGCTACGGGGCCGTCGGGATCATCCACTCGCTGTGGAAGCCGATGCCCGGGCGGTTCAAGGACTACATCGCGATGCCCAAGTTCAACATGTACCAGTCACTGCACACCACGGTGATCGGGACGACGGGGTATCCGCTCGAGATTCAGATCCGCACCCCGCAGATGCACCGCGTCGCCGAGTACGGCGTGGCCGCCCACTGGCTCTACAAGGACGATGCCAAGAAGGGCACCGGCCCGGCGCGACCGGCGTGGGTCGGGCAGATGATGGAGTGGCAGGAGGACACGCACGACCCGGGCGAGTTCATGGACACGCTGCGGTCCGACCTGTTCCAGGACGCCGTCTACGTCTTCACGCCCAAGGGCGAGGTGCGCGAGCTCCCCGCCGGCGCCACGCCCATCGACTTCGCCTACGACGTGCACACCGACGTGGGCCACCACACCGTCGGGGCCAAGGTCAACGGGCGCATCGTGCCGCTGTCGCACCCGCTGCGCTCCGGGGACTTCATCGAGATCCTCACCAGCAAGGCGCCCCGCGGACCGTCCCGCGACTGGCTGAGCCTCGCGCACACCAGCAAGGCCCGATCCAAGATCCGGGCGTTCTTCCGCCGCGAGCAGCGCCAGGACGCCGAGCACCACGGCCGCGAGCTGCTGCACGACCACCTGCGCAAGGCGGGCCTGCCCAACCAGATGATCGCCGGCTCGGCGCTTCTGCACCAGCTCATCCAGGAGATGGGGTTCCGCAAGGCCGAGGAGTTCTACATCTCCATCGGCTCGGGGCGCACCTCGGTGCAGACCGTCGTCAACAAGGTCATCGGCAAGCTGAAGCAGGGCCAGGGCGTCGACGAGGAGCACCAGAGCGCCACCCTCTCGGTCCGGCGCCTGCGCCAGCGCTCGGCCCAACCCTCCAGCGACCTGGGCCTCTCGGTGGACGGCGTGCCGGACGTCATGGTCCGCCTCGCGAGCTGCTGCAAACCGGTGCCCGGCGACGACATCGTCGGCTACATCTCGATGGGACGCGGCATCACCGTGCACCGCGAGGAGTGCCCCAACGCCAGGGCGCTGCTCAAGAACCCCGAGCGGTTCACCAACGTCAGCTGGGTGGGGCCGGCGCAGCGCAGCTTCAACGTCGAGGTGGCCGTGGACGGCTGGGACCGTCCCCGCCTGCTGGAGGACCTCTCGCGGACCGTCTCCGAATCCGGGGCCAACATCGTGGTGGCGCAGTGCACCGTGGAGGACCAGATGGCCCGCACCCGCTTCACCGTGGACCTGGGCGACGTGGAGGGGTTGCGGGCGCTCATCTCCGGTCTGCGCAACGTGGAGGGCGTGTTCGACGCGTACCGGGTGACGCCAGGGCACTAGGCGTGGCCGAACCTTCGGTTCGCCCACGTTCCTTGATGGTTCGGGATCAGACGTTGACGACTCTGATTCGACCGCTGTGGACGGTGCGGTAGGGAAGCCAACGACGGCAGGCACGTGGGTTCGCCTGGGCGGCGAACGCGGGGGCGCCCTTCGGCGCCCCCGCAACCGTCATCCCATCGGGCCGGACGGCGCAGAACGGGCGCGTTCCCCGAACGTCATGCAACCGGGGAAACCCCGTTCGCGCCCGATATGGCTGATAATCTGGCGCGTCGTGCAGAAGTGGACCGACCTCCTGACGCCGTCCGCGGCAGCCCTCGCCATCCTGTTCGCGATCGCGCTCACCATCCAGTCGATCCGGCACGGGCGCGCGGTCAAGCGCCTGGAGTCCCGGATCGCCGACCAGGAGGGGGCGGGCGCACGGGTCTCGCTGGACCGTCTGCGCGAGCTGCAGAAGCGTGGACGCACCTCCTCGGACGCCGCGCCGGCGACGGCCACGGCAACGCGTCCCGCGGATCCGGGCCCGCGCACCATCCGGCGCGGACCGAACCTCGCGCCCATCGTCGCCATCCTGGCGGTGGTCGCGGTCATCGCCGGCACCACCTGGTACCTGTTCTTCCGCGGTGACGGTCCGGAGACGGCCGGCACCAACGGCACCACGACCACCGCCATCGCCACCCCCAACGGCACGACGACCCAGCAGACACCGGTTCCGGCCGAGAACCTGCGCACCACGCCGGACGAGAGCCCGCCGGCCCTCCCCGGGGGGAAGGGTGCGTACACGATCATGGTCCAGAACGGGTCCGGCGTGAACGGCGTGGCGGCCAACGTCACCCCTCGCGTCGCCGGCTTCGGCTACGCCACCACCGACCCGACCAACGCCACGCAGAACGTCAAGCAGTCGTTCGTCGTCTACGTCGACCCGAGCAAGATCGCCGTCGCCGACAACGTGGCGAAGGACCTGGGCATCAAGCGCATCGCGCCACCCGACGGCGTCGACCTGGGGTCGGGCACCGACGGTGTGGACGCGGTGGTCGTCGTCGGCAACGACGAGGTCGCGGCCCGCTACCGTCCCTGATCGTCCCGTCCGGCCGGCGGGGCGCCGTACCCACCGCCACCGGGCGTCTCGATCGAAAGCACGTCCCCAGGTCGCAGCTCACCCCGCCACTTGGCCGGAAGCGTCCGGCCGTTGAGCGTGGTCCTGCCCGGTGCACCGGGCAGGCCGCCGCGCGCCCCGGACGGTCCGTGCTCCCGGCGTTCGGCGAGCACCGACGCGTCCGCGCTCGACAGGAGCTCGATCGCCCGCACCACACCGTCGCCGCCGCGGTGCGCACCTGCGCCACCCGTGGCGCGACGCAGCCCGTAGCGCACGACCCGGAACGGGAACGTCGTCTCGAGGACCTCCACCGGGGTGTTGCGCGTGTTGCTCATCGCCACGTGCACCCCGGACGACCCATCCGCGCCCGGTGAGGCGCCCTGGCCGCCGCCGATGGTCTCGTAGTACGTGAACCCCGGTCCGCCGATCACCACGTTGTTCATGGTGCCCTGCCCCTGGGCCGGCACCGCCACCGCCTGGCCGAGGGCGGCCAGGAGCACGTCGACGATCCGGCTGGAGGTCTCGACGTTGCCGGCGGCGACGGCGTGGGGCGGGCCGGCGTTCACCAGCGACCCCTCGGGCGCCAGCACCGTGACCGGTGCGAACGCCCCGGCCGACGCCGGAATGTCCGGGTCGGTCACCGCCCGGATCACGAAGTAGACGGCCGACCGCGTCACGGCCGGCGGGCAGTTGATGTTGCCGGCCACGGCGTCGGCGGTGCCGGTGAAGTCGACGTGCATCGTGTCGCCGTCGATCGTGACCGTCACCCGGATCGGGACGGGGTCGGTGCTGATGCCGTCGCCCTCCATCCATTCGGTGGCGCTCCAGCCACCGTCGGGCATCGCGGCGATGGCCGCACGCGTGCGCCGCTCGGCATAGGCGAGGAGGCCCGCGCAGGCATCGTCGATCGCATCGGCGCCGTGACGCTCGACCAGCTCGGCCAGCCGGTCACCGGCGATGACGTGGGACGCCAGCTGGGCGGTCAGGTCGCCGCGACGTTCGTCGGGCGTGCGGCTGTTGGCGACGATCAGATCCAGGACGTCGCGGTTGACGACACCGTCGACCATGATCCGCACCGGCGGGATGACGAGGCCCTCCTGGACGAGCTCACGCGAGCCCGCCGGCATGCTGCCCGGGCTCATGCCGCCGACGTCGGCGTGGTGGGCGCGGCTCACCGAGTACGCGACCAGCCGGCCGTCGTGGGCGTGCGGCGCGATGAGGGTGATGTCCGGCAGGTGGGTGCCACCGCGATACGGATCGTTGACCGCCCACACCTCACCGGGGCGCGCGTCGCGGGCGCGCACCGCGTCCACGGCCTCGGGCATCGCCCCGAGGTGCACCGGGATCGCGGCCGCCTGCACCACCATGCGGCCGGCGGCGTCGAAGACCGCCGTGCTGCAGTCACGGCGCTCGGTGATGTTGGGGCTGTGCGCCGAACGCACGAGCGCCGCCTCCATCTCCTCCGCGACCGCCCGCAGCGCGTTGCCCATCACCTGCAGTGTCACCGGGTCGAGCTCAGCGCTCACAGATCACCGTCCCGCCGTCGTGCGGCCGCGCGGTCCAGCCGTCGGCCAGCCATGCCGTGGCACCGTCCATCGCGAAACCCGCCGGGCCCGTCGTCGGGACCCGTCCCGGCGGCTCGGCGCCCGCCGTGGGCATCGGTCGCGGCGGGGCGACGGCGGCAAGCCGCATCGTGACGAGCTCCACCGGCGCCCGCGGATCGGACGACCCGCACCACAGTCGGTGCTCAGCGTGGAAGTCGTCCAGAAGCGCCGCGACCGGCCCGGCGGGGTCCCACGGGACGGTGAGGACGTGCGTCTGGCCGACGTAGCGACAGTCGGCCGACCAGACGCGGCCCGCCGGCAGCGCCGGGTCGTCCAGACGCGCGGCGAGCCGCGCACGGTCGGCGGCGAGGTCCGCGTGGGTGTCCAGGGGCCGCAGGACGCTCAGCGAGACATCCCGCCGCTCGGCCGCGACGACGAGGCCCAGGGCGGCGAGGACGCCGGCGGCCCCCGGCAGGATGATGGTGTGCATGCCCAGCGCATCGGCCACGTCGCACGCGTGCAGCGGTCCGGCGCCACCGAACGCCAGGAGCGCCATGCCGCGCGGGTCGACGCCGCGTTCGACGCTCACCACCCGCAGGGCGCGGGCCATCTCCTGCACGGCGACCGCCACGATGCCGGCGGCGCAGTCCTCGACCGACATGTCGAGCTCACCCGCAAGCCCGGCCACCGCGTCGCGTGCCGCACCACCGTCCAAGCGCAGGTCGCCGCTGAGCGGCGCGTCCTGCGGGATGCGGCCCAGCACCAGGTTGGCGTCCGTCACCGTCGGCCGTGTGCCGCCGCGTCCGTAGCAGGCCGGGCCGGGCCTGGCACCCGCCGACTGGGGACCGACGCGAAGCGCGCCACCCGAGTCGGCCCACGCGATGGAGCCGCCGCCGGCCGAGACGGTGTGGATGTCGAGCATCTGCAGGTGCAGGGGGTGGCCGTTGATCACCGTGGACGGCGTGCGCGCCGGTTCGCCGCGGATGAGGGCAACGTCGCAGCTGGTGCCGCCCATGTCGAAGGTGAGGACGTCCGGATGTCCGGCGCGCGTCGCGACGGCCGCGGCACCGATCACCCCGGCCGCGGGCCCCGACAGCACGGTGAAGGCCGCGTGGCGCGCGGCTGCCGCACGTGGGATCGTGCCGCCGCTCGACTGCATGATGGCCGGCTCGGGCAGGCCGGCGTCCCCGCCCGTGTCGCCCAGCCGGTCCAGGTACCGGCCGACGACCGGCGCCAGGTGCGCGTCGATGCAGGTGGTGGAGAAGCGCTCGTACTCGCGGATCTCGGGCACGACCTCGCTCGAGAGGCTCACGTGCACGTGCGGCAGACGCTCGCGCAGCCGGTCCCGGATGCGCCGTTCGTGGTCGGGGAAGCGGAAGCTGAACAGCAGGGCGACCGCGACGGCGCGCACCCCCAGCGATTCGATCGCGTCGATCGCACGCTCCACCGACCGGTCGTCCAGGGGGACGATGACGCCGTCCGGTCCACAGCGCTCGTCCACCTCCAGCCGACGCGTGTGGGGCACGAGGGGAGGGGGGTGGTGCGCGTCCAGCCGGTAGAGGTGTGCGCGGTCCTGGCGGCGCAGCTCGATGAGGTCACCGAAACCGGCGGTGGTGATGAGGGCGATGTCGGCGCCGGTCCCCTCGAGCAGGGCGTTCGTCCCCACCGTCATCCCGTGCACGAAGCGGCGGACGTCGGCCGGGCCGGCACCGGCACGTGCGAGGGCCGCCCGGACGGCCGCGATGACGCCGACGGCCTGGTCCTCGGGGGTGGTCGGGACCTTGGCGATGACGACGGTGCCGTCACCGGCCAGGAGCGCCGCGTCGGTGAACGTTCCGCCGACGTCGACCCCGACGGCGTACGCGGCGTGATCGTCGGGTGGGGGAGGCGCCATCGTGGACGAACGCTACCGGCCCGGTTGTCGGCGGTCGGGCCGGCCCGCCGGGAGCGTCAGGAGGCGACGCGCTGTGCGTACGCCCCGCGGTACGAGGCCCGAAGGCCGGCGGCGGCCTGACGCGCGGCTGCGGCGGTGCTGTAGGTGCCCGAGAACACCGCGTAGTAGCCGGGACGCAGGGAGCCGTAGTTGTCCGAGACCAGCACACCGGCCGACCGGCCCGTGGCCTGCACGCGGCTCTTGAAGCTGTCCGCCTCGGCGCGGTCGCGCACGCTCGAGAGGATCACGGTGTAGCCGTCGCCGCCGGTCCAGTCGTCGGTGCCGTCCGAGGGCGCCGGGTCGGGGTCCGGGGCCGGGGTGGCGTCGGTTTCGGTGGATCCGAACGGGTCGGGGTCGGGTGGCGTCGCGTCGGTCTCGCTGGTGGATCCGAACGGGTCGGGGTCGGGTGGCGTGGCGTCGGTTTCGCTGGTGGATCCGAACGGGTCGGCGCCCGTCGTGGATCCGAACGGATCGGCCCCCGTGGTGGATCCGAACGGATCGGCGCCCGTGGTGGATCCGAAGGGGTCTGTCCCGGTGGTCGATCCGAACGGGTCGGTGCCGGTGGTGAACGGTGGCAGACCGGTCATCGTGCCGACCGTGGTCGTCGGAACCGACGCCACCGTGGAGGTCCCGTCGTCCTCGCGCGTGAGGGCGTAGATGACCGCGCCTCCACCAATGCCGAGCGCGAGCAGGGCGGCGGCGATGACCGGACCCGACGCGCCGCGGCGACGAAGCGGCACCGCCGACGGGGTGGGGGCGCCGCACTGCAGACAGTACTGCTGGTCGCCGTCGATCGGCGCGCCGCACTCGCCGCAGCCGGGGACGACGACCGGCTCCGGCACCGCCGGCACGTCCGACGCGGGGGCGTCGCCGCGCGCCGCCGGCGGGTCGGGCTCGTCGCCCGGGAGGATGACGTGTTCGTCGCTCATGAGCGCTCGGCGTCGACGTCGATCACGGTGGTGGGTGTCTCGGTCGCGGAGACCTCGATCGGATCGGGCGGCAGCACCCGGGAGCCGCAGCGGAAGCAGAACGCCGCCTCCGTCTGGTACGGCGCACCGCAGCTGAGGCAGTAACCGGCGATGGGCGGCGTCTTGGTGCGTCGCCGCGCATCGATGTCGACCAGGCTCGCGTCGATGTCGGCGATCCGGCGGTCGATGTCGAGTACCACGTCGGCGCGTCGGTTGATCAGCTCGACGTCCTCGATGCCGCGCCGGCGCAGATCGATCGCCAGTCCGCCCACGTGGTAGACGGTGGCCTCCCGCTCGTCCCACAGCTGCCGACGGTCGCGGCGCAGGGACGACTGGGTCGGCGGGCGCTTGGGCGGCGTCTCCTCCGGAACGACCACGACCTCATCCGGACCTGCCTCACCACCGGCGTCGGCGGCCTGGGCGGGCGTCTGCCTGATGGCATCCGGCGACACGACCATCGTCTGCCCGGTGGGATCGGTCGACACCGCCGAGGTGCCCTCGATGCGATCGGGTCCGATGACGATGAGGTCGTCCGGCGGGGATGGCGTGTCCTGGTGGTCTGTCACAGTGGGGAAGGGTAAAGCACGTGTCACCGTTCCTACGCCGACCGACGTATGATCGTCACAGGTTCAGTCCGACGCGGCCTCGGTGAGGGGTGGGATGACCTGGGCATGGGCGACGAAACGCTTCTCGTTGCCTGACCGATACTGCAAGTCGACCTGGTCTCCTTTGAGGTCGCCGTAGACACCGATGCCGATGCCCAGGACGAACCGGCGCCAGAACCCGAGCGGCGGGGGCGTCCTGATGGGGCGGCGCACCCGGATCCAACGGCCCTCAACCGTGTACTCCTCGGGTGGGACGCGCACAGAGTTGACGAAGAGCTCCACCTGACCGTCGGCGTCGGCGGGCAGGGGAACGCTCCAGATGGGCTCGGGCATCGACTCTCCGAGGGATGTCGCGGATGAGACAGCGCGCGCGGCAGGATTCGAACCTGCGACCTTTGGCTCCGGAGGCCAACGCTCTATCCAGCTGAGCTACGCGCGCCCGGTGCGTGCCAGTGTACCGGACATGGCCCGCACCCCACCCGCACCCGGCACGACGGCCGTTCCGGTCCGCATCGCCGTCCTGAGCGACACGCATCTGCCGGCCCGCACGCGCACGCTGCCACAGGCGGCCGTGACCGCCATCCGGTCGGCCGACCTGGTCATCCATGCGGGCGACGTGAGCGACATGACGACCCTGGCGCAGCTGCGTGCGATCGGTCCGGCCCTGGTCGCGGTGCACGGCAACGCCGACGACGACGAGGTGCGCGGTGCGCTGCCCGCCACCGCCGAGGTGGACGCCGGTGGGGTGCGGATCGGCCTGACGCACAACGGCGGCCCGGAGGCCGGACGCCTCGCACGGCTGCGCCGGCGCTTTCCGGGATGCGACGTCGTGGTCTTCGGCCACTCCCACATCCCGCTTCACGCCGTCGACGGGGACTTCCGGATCGTCAACCCGGGAAGCGCCGCCGACCGTCGTCGTCAGCCCCACCATTCGATGGCGCTCATCACCGTCGCGGACGGCGTCGTGGCGGATGTCGCGTTTCTGCGCCTCGATCCGCCCGCGGGTCCACTCGACGCGACGCTCGTGCGGACCACCGGCTGACGCGACGCCGTCGGCCGTCACGGCACGACCGAACGTGCCCGTAGGGGTTGGCGCCGGTCGGTGGGGCATAGGATGCGCCCTGTGGATCTCAGCGTCACGTTCATCGGCACCGCAGCCTCGGTACCGACCCGCCGTCGAGGGACCGCGGCCACGCTCGTGGCGCGCGGGGGCGAGCGCTGGCTGATCGACTGCGGGGAGGGCACGCAGCGACAGCTCCTTCGTTCGGGCATCGGCCTGGTGGACGTCGACCTCGTCCTTCTCACCCACATCCACGCCGACCACGTGCTGGGACTGCCCGGGCTCATCAAGACCTACGGGCTGCGCGGCCGGGAGCGGGAGCTTCGGTTGGTGGGCCCCCGCGGGTTCGGCGCCTTCATGGACCAGATGGCGGGCATCATCGGCCGCCCCGCGTTCCCCCTGCGGATCGACGAGGTGGGGGCCGGTGTGGTGCACGAGGCCGAGGGTGTGCACGTGCAGGCCTTCCACACCGACCACAGCGTCCCCTCGGTGGGCTACGCGCTCGTCGAGGACGACCGTCCGGGTGCGTTCGATGTGGCGGCCGCACGGGCGCTCGGGGTGCCCGCCGGCCCGCTGTTCGGTGCGCTTCAGCGCGGCGAGACCGTCACCGCCGAGAGCGGCGCACCGGTCACGCCCAGTCAGGTGATGGGGCCCGCGCGCCATGGTCGCGCCGTGGTGTTCTCGGGCGACACCCGGCCCTGCGAGGCCACCGCCGAGGCCGCCGACGGTGCCGACCTGCTGGTGCACGAGGGCACCTTCCTGCACGAGGAGCGGGCGCGCGCGATCGAGACGCGCCACAGCACGGTGGCGGAGGCCGCGACGCTCGCGCGTGATGCCGACGTGGCGCTCCTGGCGCTGACCCACCTGTCCAGCCGCTTCCTGCCGCGAAATGCACGCGACGAGGCGGGCGCCGTGTTCGACCGGGTGGTCGTGCCGAAGGACTTCGACCGGATCGAGATCCCCTACGCCGAGCGTGGGGAGCCGCGGCTCGTCCGCCCCGACAGGGACGGCGATCCCACCCGTCCGCAGCCCGATGCGGCGGGCGGGCCGGGCGTCTGACCCCGGCCCGCCCCGATCCGGTCAGTCGGGGATGACGAACTCCTGCCCCGGGTAGATGAGGTCCGGGTCCTTGATCTTCCCCTTGTTGGCGGCGTAGATCTTCTGCCAGCTGACGCCGAAGCGCTGGCCGATGCCGCTCAGCGTGTCACCCGACTTGACGGTGTAGACGCGCTGCTTCTTGGGTGCCGCGTGCGTCTTCTTGGGGGCCGGGGGCGCCGGCTTGCGCGCGGGCTCTGCGGCCTTCGGCTTGTCCGCGGGTGCGGCCGGTGCGTCCGTGGGGGCCTGCGCCGTCGCGTCGGGGGCGGGAGTGGTGGCCTCCGGTGCGGGGGCGGCGGCGTCCGGAGCGCCCTTGGCCTCGGGATCCTTCTTCTCAGCCTCGGCCTTGGCAAGCGCTTCCTGGCCGGCCTTCCTGATGTCGTCAACGATGCCCACGGGCACCCCTTTCTGTCGTTCTGGCGTCCGCGTGCCGGACCTCCCAAGCCTCTACCCCGAGTGGTGTGGAACGCCACACCGTCCCGCACTCGAATGGCGCTCTTTGCGGGGAAATCGTCGTGCGACTCCGGGCCGGACCCGCGTATTGCACACCGCTGCAACATCTGTTGCAGACCTGGCTGTGGTCGATGCCACGCGGGAACCGGCGCTCTAGAGTCGCGGTGATCACCGATCGCGGCCCACACGCGCCTCCCACGCCGCCGGGTTCCTCCGCGATGAACCAAGGAGTTCTGATGCGAGTCCCGACGCTTCGGCGACTGCTGGTCGCCCTCGTGCTGGCAACACCCCTGCCCGTCGCGTCCGCCGTGGCGGCCGACGCCGTGGCCAACCCGGACCTGACGCTGGCGTGCGGGTCGCGGATCGTGCTCGTGCTGGACGAGTCGTCGTCCATCCACGATGCCGGTGCCACGGGCGACGTGCGCAACGCCGCCATGTCGTTCGCCCAGGGCCTGTCGGGCACCGGGTCGAAGCTCGCCATCGTCGAGTTCGGCACGCGCGCACGCACCCCGCTGGGGTTCACGGCGGTCACGCCGGAGACCATGGGGCAGGGCGGGGCGATCTCGCGCTACGTGTTCGCCCAGCCGGGCGCGCCCGAGGGCGGGTACAACCCGCCGCCGTCCACCGAGTTCGGCATCCAGTACACCAACTGGCAGGACGCGATGGACGAGGTGAACGCGCTCAACGGTTCGGATCCCGCGCCGCTCGTCGTGTTCATCACCGACGGTGACCCGACCGCGTTCAACACGCCAACGGCCGCCGATCCCGGGGGCGTCGCGATCCAGCAGCCGGTCGACGGGCAGGCCCTGCACCTGGCCATCTCGGCGGCCAACGCGGTCAAGCGCGACCCGGCCACGGGTGCACCGCGCAGCCACGTGCTCGCGGTGGGCGTGGGCCCGGGTGTCCAGTCGCCCGCCAGCGTCGCACGCCTGCAGCAGATCTCGGGTGGTGACGCGCCGGTCACCCAGATGGCCGACTTCGACGCCCGCACCACCGATGTGCTGTTGGTGCAGACCTACGCCGGCCTCGAGTCCGCGCTGTCGCAGCTCGTCGCGACCCTGTGCGAGAGCTCGGTCGTGGTGCGCAAGGAGGTCGACTCCGACGGTGACGGCGTCTACGAAAACGGCCGCGCCGGCTGGCAGTTCACCGCCACCGTCGATCCGGCGCCCACCGCGTGGATCTCGCCGGCGGCGCCCGCCGGGCCCGAGCTGCCCGCCGCGACCACGCGTGTCGCGACCACGGCGTTCGAGACGAGCTCCGCGGAGTTCCGCTGGCGCATGGCGACCCCGACGGCGTCGACCGTGACGATCGTCGAGGGCCGGCGGCCCGGCTACGCCCTCGCGTCGGTGGGCTGCCTGCGGGTGGACGCCCAGGGCGCCGTCGTCGAGCGGGTCACCCCGCAGATCGTGGGCTCGGCAGGCTTCGGGCTCCCCGTCGGGGCGGGGCAGACGTGGACGTGCACCGTGCGCAACCGCGTCGAGACACCCGTGACGACCGCCGGTCGGCCGACCCCGACCAGGCTCGCGATCACCAAGACGGGGCCGAAGACGGCCCGCGGCGGCGCGCTCGTCACCTATCGCGTGCGGGTCCGCAACACCGGCAGGGTCACGGCACGGCAGGTGGTGTCGGTCGACAGCATCCCCGTCGGCATGACATACGTGCGCGCGTCGATCCCGGTGCGGGTGCTGCGCGGCTCGGTCGTGGCGCGGCTGGGTGACATGGCCCCGGGACGCACCCGCACGTTCACCATCACGTTCCGGGCGTCGCGCACCGCCGGACGCCGCACCAACATCGTGGCGGCCGACGCCCTCAACGCGGCGCGGGTCGTCGCGCGTGCCACCACGCGCGTCACCGTCGTGCGCGGGGTGCGTCGCCCGCCGGCGGTCGTCGGCTGACGCGCATCGGCCGTGCAATCATGCTGTTTTCGTCACAGAGGGCTCATCATCGGCGCCGCCTGCGCCGATGAACCGGGTACGGGTCTGCGTCCGGCTCGACACATGAATTCACGGGATGGTGGAGAATGTGGTCGTGGGAGGTCGAACCGCGCCATCCCGGTTGAACGTGAGCCACGGAGAGGATGCGAGTCACATGAACGGTGAGGACACCAGCCGATCGGCAGATGAGATCCTGGCCGACCTCGGTCTGTCATCGGTGCCCGAGGGCACCGAGACCGAGCCGGTGTTCGGCGGTGCGTTGGGCGGCGGCGGTGCGGCGGACCTCGACCTGGGCCTCGACCTCGACCTCGACGCCCCGGTGGTCCCCGCCGCCGTCGAGCTCGACATCCCGACCCTCGAGGCCGCGGTGGCCGAGATGATCGACGAGCTCGGTCAGGGCTTCGGTGCGACCGCCATCTGGGACCGTGCCACCGAGCGCGTCTTCGTCGAGCATGAGGCGCCGCCCAGCGCACCGCAGCTGTTCAACACCCTCACCACCGAGATCGGTCACAACCTGGAGGGCGCCGGGTTCCCCGACATCAACCGCTACTTCCTGATCGACACCAAGGACGGGATCATGATCGTGATGATCAAGCACGGTGAGGACGTGCTTCAGGCGATCCTGGTGTCGGCCGAGAACGCCAACCTCGGCAGCCTGTTCGGTTTCGTCATCCCGGCCCAGATCGAGGCGGTGCAGGCGGCGCGCGGCTGATCCGGCCGCGGGTCCCCGAGGGCGCCCCGGGTCAGAGGATGACGTACTTGGTGGGGTCGACCCAGAAGCCCTTGCGCAGCTGGGTGTCCAGGCACAGGACCGCACCGCCCACGTTCATGCACTGGATGGGGCTGCCGCTCACACGGGCGACCCGGCGGTCGTCCAGCACCGGCGCATCGGGCCTGATGATGGTGTCCGAGTTGCACACGGGTTCGACGCCGGACGGGGTCAGCTCGATCCTCCCCACGTCGTCGGGGCCGTCCCCGCCGGCCTGGCAGGCGTCCTGCGCCGGCAGGCGCCGCTTGAACTCACACCCGGTCATCACGCCGTCGATGCCCAGGTCGCAGTAGACGTCGCCGCCCGGCGTCTGGAAGAAGGCCTCGGCGTCGACGCCCGTGGCCGTGGCGAAGACGGCGACGGCCTGGTCGTAGGTGGTGGGGTTGTCGAGGGCCGTCAGGTCCGGCGGCTCGTCCCCGCCAGTGTCGGTCGCTGCGGTGTCGGTGCCCGTCGTCTCGACGACACCCGTGTCGGTCGAACCGGTGGCGGTGGTGTCGACCCGCGAGGTGTCGGTGGTGCCGGTGTCGGCGACCGTCACCGTGACCGTTGAGGACCCCCCGCCGCCGCAGCCCGCCAGGGCGGCGGTGCAGGCGAGGAGGATGCACAGGACGGTGGGGCGGAGGGGAGGGCGCATGCGTGGGCTCCGGACGGGGGATCTGTCGGGGTCACGGTATCCGCGCCGCCCGTCCCGTTCGGTAATTCCCGGCAAACGATGGGCGTGGGGTCAGCGTCCCAGGTGGCCGAGGGCGGCGGGGAAGGGCACGCCGAACTGGAGGGCGGCGCGCACCGCGGCGCTCATGGGCCAGCGCCGGTCGGACTTCTGCAGCTCGCCCCACATGCTGTAGTGCGCTCCCGTGTGCGCGACCACACGCGTGAACGGTCCGGTCCTGCCCGCACGATGCACCAGGTACACGGTCTCGGCGCCCAGTCCGCCGAACCCGTCGGTGCCGACGACGCAGTTGACGGTCACGAGGCCCCAGCGCGGGTCGATCCGGGCCACCTCACCCGCGGCCGGATTGACGTACTCCGAAAAGCTGTCCCAGGAGCAGTCGCTTCCGGACACGTCCTCGAGCTCCGGCTCCATCGGGCGCGCCGGCGGCACGCCGGGGTCGTCCCACCGGTACTCCATCCGCTGACGCACCGAGGCCAGCTCGTCCGGCGTCATGGGCCGCACGAGCGTCTGACGCTTTCGCGGGTACCTGCAGCGGAACGACGAATCGCGGATGCCCGGACCGTCGAGCGGCAGCCCGAGCTCCAGGAGCACCGCCGCCCCCGGACGCGGGACCCGGCAGACCTCGTCCCCCTGATCGCCGCGGTACGCGCGCCACACGACCGTCCACCGGGCGCTGCGCCGCTGGAGCAGGTAGACGTAGTATTGGTCCGCGCGTCGCGGGTTGATGAGCCCGACGAGCGCCCAGTTGGGATCGACCTGCGAGCGCACCGCGACCACCCTGCGCGACTCGAGCACCCCGTACTCCCGAACGCTCATGCGCCCGGTCTTCGTGACGACCACGGCGCTGCGGACCGCGCTCGGCGCCGTGGCGATCGCCCGTCCCATGGCGATGCGCTCGGCGGTGGTCGCGTTGCGCGCCCCGTCGGCCGAGGTGGCGACCGCGAACCACGCGGCGGCACCGAGAAGGAGGGTCGAGACGAGCCGTCGTGTGCGCATGGGGGCAAGCCTATGTGAGGTTTGCGGGAAGCGGAAGCCGCTGGTGGGATCCGTCACCGCGTCAGGGTGACGGTGCGGGCTCCTGTGGCGAGCCGGCGCCGAACTGCGCGGCTGAAAGTCGGGCGAACGCACCGTCCGCGGCCAGGAGCTCCGCGTGGGAGCCGCGCTCGACGATGCGCCCGTCTTCCATCACCAGGATGAGGTCGGCGTCGCGGATGGTCGACAGGCGGTGGGCGATGACGAAGCTGGTGCGGTCGGCCCGCAGCGCGTGCATGGCCTGCTGCACGAGGAGCTCGGTGCGGGTGTCGACGCTCGAGGTGGCCTCGTCCAGGATCAGCAGCGCGGGATCGGAGATGAACGCGCGGGCGATCGTGACGAGCTGCTTCTCGCCGGCGCTGATGTTGCCGGCCTCCGAGTCGAGCATGGTGTCGTAGCCGTCCGGCAGCGAATGCACGAAGCGGTCGACATAGGTCGCCTCGGCGGCGCCGCGCACCTGGGCATCGGTCGCCCCGGGCAGCCCGTAGGCGATGTTGTCGCGGATCGTGCCCTCGAAGAGCCAGGTGTCCTGCAGGACCATGCCGATGTGGTCGCGCAGGTCGTGGCGGCTCATGCGGGTGATGTCGACGCCGTCCAGGGTGATGCGACCGCCGTCCAGCTCGTAGAAGCGCATGATCAGGTTGACGAGCGTGGTCTTGCCGGCGCCCGTCGGTCCGACGATCGCGACGGTCTGGCCGGGCTCGACACAGAGGTCCAGGTGCTCGATGAGCGGGCGGTCGGGGGTGTAGGCGAACGAGACGTCCTCGAACGCCACGCGTCCGTGCGGCGCCGTGACCGTCCGGGCATCCGGCGGGTCCGGCGACTGCAGGGGGGTGTCGAGCACCTCGAACACCCGCTCGGCCGAGGCGACCCCGCTCTGCATGAGGTTGGCCATCGATGCCACCTGCGTGAGCGGTTGGGTGAACTGCCGCGAGTACTGGATGAAGGCCTGCACCGCGCCCACGCTCATGTGGCCGGTCGCGACGCGCACGCCGCCGACGACGGCCACCAGCACGTAGTTGATGTTTCCGATGAACATCATCATGGGCATGATCAGCCCCGACACGAACTGGGCACCGAAGGTCGCGTTGCGAAGCTCGTCGTTCTTCGTGGCGAAGGTGCGTGAGGCGTCGTCCTGCCGTCCGAAGACCTTGACCAGCCCGTGACCGGTGAACGTCTCCTCCACGATCGCGCTGACCTCGCCGGTGGACGCCCACTGCTGCACGAAGTGGGCCTGTGAGCGCCTGCCGATCATCGCCGTGATGACGATTGAGAGGGGGATCGTCACGAGGGCGATGACGGCGAGGAGCGGCGAGACCCAGAACATCATCACGAGCATCGCGACCACGGTGAGGAGCGAGGTGACCAGCTGGCTCAGGGTCTGCTGCAGGCTCTGGGCGATGTTGTCGATGTCGTTGGTCACGCGCGACAGGAGCTCGCCACGCGGCTGGGTGTCGAAGTAGGCCAGGGGCAGACGGTTGAGGGTGACCTCGACGTCGCGGCGCAGCCGGTAGACGGCGCGGTTGACCACGTGGACGATGACGTGCGCCTGCGCCCACGCGAGCAGACTGGACACGGCGTAGAGACCGAGCGCCAGAAGGAGGAGCCGTCCGACGGCGCCGAAGTCCACCCCGTGGCCGGGTACGAGGTCGGGCATGCCGGTCAGCAGATCGGCCATCCGGTCGTCCCCGCGCGCCCGAAGCTCTGCCACCGCCTCCTGGACGGTGACGCCCTCCCGCATGCCGCGTCCGATGAACCCCGAGAAGATGTGGTCGGTGGCGCGCCCGAGGATCCAGGGGCCCAGGGCGCTCAGCGTCACGGCGACGAGCGTGAAGACGAGGGCCCCGACGAGCGCCATCCGGTCGCGTGCCATCAGACCGAGCAGCCGCACGGCCGACGGGAGGAAGTTGCGCGCCTTCTCGCCGGGTTGGCCCATGCGCATGTGGGCGGGACCGCTTCGCTGAGCGGCACCGGCGGCGCCGCGACGCTCGTTGGCGGACTTCTCCTCGTCGCTCAGGATGCGGTCGCTCATGCGGCCGCCTCCAGCATGCTCTGCGACGCGACGATCTCGGCGTAGGTGGGGCAGTCGCGGATGAGCTCGTCGTGGCGGCCGTGCCCGACGACCCGGCCGTCGTCCAGCACGATGATGCGGTCGGCCGCCATGATCGACGCCACCCGCTGCGCGACGACGATGACCACGGCATCGTGGGTCCAGGGGCGAAGCGCGGCGCGCAGCCGGGCGTCGGTGGCCACGTCCAGCGCCGAGAAGGCGTCGTCGAACAGGTACACGTCGGGTCGACGCACCAGGGCGCGGGCGATGCTGAGCCGCTGGCGCTGCCCGCCCGAGACGTTGGTGCCGCCCTGGCTGATCGGCGCGTCGAGGCCGCCGGGCATGTCGGCCACGAAGTCCGCGGCCTGCGCGACGCGAAGCGCCCGCCAGAGGTCCTCGTCGGTGGCGTCGGGATCCCCGTGTCGCAGGTTCTGGGCGACGGTGCCCGCGAAGAGAAAGGGACGCTGGGGCACGAGGCCGATGTGACACCACAGGTCCTCCAGCGCGGCCTCGCGCACGTCGACGCCGCCCACGAGGACCTGGCCGCCGGTCACGTCGTAGAGGCGTGGCACGAGGTTGACGAGGGTGGTCTTGCCGGCACCGGTCGAGCCGATCACGGCGGTCGTCTCGCCGGGGCGCGCGACGAACGACACCTCCCGAAGCACCGGCTGGTCGGCACCCGGATACGCGAACGTCACCGACCGGAACTCGACCGCCAGGGGGCCCGCGGGAATCGCCCGGGGCCGGGAGGGATCGGCCACGCTCGGGGTCGTCTCGAGGACCTCGGTGATGCGCCCCGCCGAGACCGACGCCCGCGGGATCATCATGGTCATCATCGTCCCGAACATGACCGACATGAGGATCTGGACCAGGTAGGTCATGAACGCCGTGAGGGCCCCGACCTCCATCTGGCCGGCGTCCACACGCTTGGCGCCGAACCACAGCACCGCGACCGACGCCGCGTTGAACACCAGCATCACGAGGGGGAAGACCCGCGCGAACAGACGACCGACCGCGACGGCGGTCGTGGTGTAGGTGCGGTTGGCGGTGTCGAACCGCGACTCCTCGAAGTCCTCGCGCACGAACGCCCGCACCACGCGGATGCCGGTGATCTGCTCGCGCAGGATCCGGTTGACGGTGTCCACCGACTCCTGCATGCGGCGAAACCACGGCAGCATCCGGACCACGATGACGCCGACGACGACGCCCAGCACCGGCACGGCGACGGCCACGAGCCACGAGAGCCCCACGTCCTCGCGAAGCGCCATCACGATCCCGCCCACCATCATGATCGGGATCGCGACCATGTACATGAGGCCCATGTTCAGCACCTGCTGGACCTGCTGCACGTCGTTCGTGTTGCGCGAGATCAGGGTGGGCGCGCCGAACGACGAGAACTCGTGCATCGAGAACCCGGTCACGCGTGCGAAGACCGACGCGCGCAGATCGCGTGCCACGCCCGACGACGTGGCAGACGCGCTTCTCGTCACCACGACGGTCGCCAGGATGTTGACCAGCGAGACCGCCAGCATCACGACGCCCAGGCGCAGGATGTAGCCGCTGTCACCCCGTGCCACGCCCCGGTCGATGATCTGGCCGTTGAGGGAGGGCAGGTAGAGGGTGGTGATGGTGGCGACCACCTGCAGGACCACCACCAGCGTCACGGCGCCGCGGTACGGCCCCAGACCCGTGCGGATGAGTCGCCAGAGCACCGTCAGTCCTCGCGCCGGATGCCGTGCAGCAGGACGTCGACCACGTCGGCGGGGGAGAGCGGGGCGCCCGCCGACATGTGCCGGTTGGCACCCACGAAGGTCATCATGCGAAGCAGCGCCAGAGCACGGTCGGGCGGCACGCGCAGCGCGTCGCCGGGGTCACCGAGCGCGGTGCGCGCGGCCTCGCCGACCCGGGTGCGCCAGTCCGGATCGCCGGGGTTTCGCACGAAGTCGGGCGGCCCCAGCATGCCGAGTGACGCCATGAGGCCGAAGATGGCGGTGAAGCGCCGGTGCATCACGGTCGCGATGCGAAGCAGACGCTCCTCGACCGTGCCGGTCGGATCGAGTCCGGCCAGCTCGGCGATGTAGGGCTCCACGTCGAAGGCCGCGTGGATCGCCGCGTCGACCAGGGCCTCCTTGCTGTCGAAGACGCGGAAGATGGTGCCCTCGGCGATCCCGGCGGCCGCGGCGATCTGCCGGGTCGTCACCTCGCGTCCGTGTTCGCGAAGGAGCGGGATCGTGGCTGCGACGATGGCCGCACGACGTTCGTCGGGCGGCATGGGGCGTGCACGTCGGGCCATGCGACGACGTTATATGAGTGAGCGCTCACTCACAATCAGGTCGGCCTGGTGTGGGTCAGCCGGTCACCGACGGCGGCGGACGGCGGACGGCCGCCACCACCTGCACGCGGGCCACGTGGCGCACGCGGGCCCGCTGGCCGGCGACCTGCGCGGTCGCGGTGTTGATCACCCGGCCGCGGAGGCTCCCCGAGACGCGGGTCGTGATCACGAGGCGCGCGGTCTGGCCGGCCGGGATGACGGGGATGCGCGTGCAGGCGGTGGTGCGCCGCAGCGTCAGGGTGGCGGGCCGGGAGGTCAGTCGACGGGCGCCGCGCAGGAGCTCCACGCGCGTCCGTCGCGAATGCAGGGTGAGGCCCCGGCCCAGGATGTCGCAGACCGTGGTGTTGCGTGCGTGCGACGGGCCCAGGTTGCGGACGGTGATCCGCCAGCGCATCACGCCGCCGGCGCGGACCGTGCGGATGAGGGGCGTCTTGCGGACCACCAGCCGCGCGGGCCGGATCACCACGGCCGCGGTGCCGGCGTTGTCGGCCGGGTTCGCGTCCGCGCCGGCCGCGCTCACCGCGGCGCGGTTGACCCACCGGCCCGAGGTGACGGCCGTCGCGTCGATCCGCACCGACGCCGACGCGCCCGGTGCGAGGGTGAGCGGACCACAGGTGACGACGCCCGCGCCGGTGACCGCGCAGCCGTCGGAGGCCGACCGCACGCGCAACCCCCGCGGCACCGGGTCGGTGATGCGCACGTCGGTCGCCGCCACGCCACCCCGGTTGGTGATCGTGAGCGTGTAGTGCAGGCGATCCCCCAGACGCACCGTCGCCCGTGACGCGGTCTTTCGCATCACGAGGTCCGCGGGCGCCACGGGGGCGGCCGGCGGCGTGACGCCGGTGAGCGCGACCGTGGAGGTGTTGTCCGCCTCGTTGGGATCCGGCAGCTTGGAGTAGGTGTACGCGGTGTTCTGGATCGCGCCCGCGGTCAGTACGCGTGCCCGCAGCGTCACGGTCTCCGATCCACCCGCCGGGATGCTCGTGAAGGTGCAGTCGGCGACGTTGCGCTCCCTGGCGTTGCCCTCGACGATGCCGCAGGCCGGGGCGGGGGAGACGTCGACCGCCTCCAGCGCACCCACCGGCAGCTCGTCGCGCACGCGAACGGTCCGGGCGGCGCTGGGACCGCGGTTCGTGACCGTGATCTCGAAGGTCGCGATCTCGCCGACCGTGACCTCGCCGGAGGCGACGCGCTTGGCGATGGTCAGGTCGGCGCGTCCCACCAGGAACACCGCGTCGTCGGCGTTGGTGATCATCGCGGTGTCGGTCGCGTCGGAGGTGCCGGTCGCGACGTTGGGGTAGGCCCCGATGGCCGTGCCGCGCACCTGAATCTCGACGAACTGCGGGTGCTCCATCTCGATCGTCGCCCAGCGGCAGGTGACGAGCTGTCCGGCGACGGTGCAGTTGTCGGGCACCGCGACGATCTCCAGGCCGGCCGGGACCTCGTCCCGAACGACCACGTTGGCGGCCAGGCGGCTGGGGCCGTGGTTGCCCACGCGGATGCGGAAGCGTCCGACCTCGCCCAGGTCGTGGTAGCGCGAGTCGGTCGTCTTCGTCACGAGGATGTTGGCCACCGGCCGGATGGGGACCGTGACCGTTGCGCTGTTGTTCGCGGCATCGGGATCGTTGGTGGGGGATGTGACGCTCACGGTGTTGGCCGCGGTCACGCCGGTGGCGCCGGTCAGGCGGGCGACACCCGTCACGGTGATCGCAAGCTGCGTGTCGGCGGGAAGCGCACGCACCTCGCAGCGCATGACGCCGGCCGTGATCGGGCAGGCGACACCGGTCATGCTGGTGCTCACCACGGCGTCGGCCAGCTCGGTGGGCAGCGTGTCCGTGACGACCAGGTCCTCTGCGGCGTCGGGACCGGCGTTGTCCACCAGGATGCGGTAGACGAGCGGGTCGCCGTCGTCGACGGTCCCGGCCCCCGAGGACACGAAGGCACCGGTCGCCGGGTCGCGCACCAGCTTGGTGACCCGCAGGTCGGCGGTGCCCAGCACGTCGGTGACGGCGGGGGTGCTGAACGGCGTGGGGTTCTGGTTGCTGGCGGCCTGGACGGCGGCGGTGTTGCGCATGAGGCCCAGCGGCGCGTCGGCGGTCACCCGTACGGTCACCGCGACCGTCCACGACGCACGCGCGGCGAGTTCCGGCCGCGTGCAGGTGACGGTGTCGAGTCCGCTGCCGGCGTCGGCCTCAGACGTGCACGTGCCCGCCGGCTGGTCGGTGGAGACGAAGTCGACCCCCACGGGGAGGGCGTCGACGATGGTGGTGGTGAGCGCGTCGGACGGCCCGGCGTTGGTCGCGGTGAGGGTGTAGACGAGCGTGTCGCCGTGGTTCACCCGCTCGGCCGACGCCGCCTTGGTGATGGAGATGTCGCTGGCGCGGTATGAGCTGCCGCTGGTGCCGGCCGCGTTGTCACCCGGGGTCCCGTCGAAGGAGTCGGATGTCACCGACGCCTGGTTGGCCAGCGATCCGACGCCGGTGGCGGTGCCGGTGAGCGTGATGGTGATCGCGGCGCCGTTCGGCACGTCGCCCAACGCGCATGTCATGCGTCGCGTGGTGGCGTCGACCGTGCAGTTGGACGCGGTCGCACCCGGCACGGCGGGGCCGCCCGCGGCGACGGTCACACCGACGCCGCCGGCATCGAGGGTGAACGCCTGGGGCAGCACGTCGGTCACGAGGACGTGACGGGCGGTGTTGGGCCCGTCGTTTCGCAGGCCGATGGTGTAGGTGACCGCGTCGTACTGGCGGACGGGCGTGGTGGGACCGGTCTTGGTGAGGGCCAGGTCGCCGCGCTCCACCACGGTGCTGGTGAGCGTGGAGCTGTCGTCCGCGGGGGTGCGGTCTGGGATGTCGCTGCTGATGGTGGCCGTGTTGGACACCGACGCCACCACGGTGGGCGCGGTCGTCAGCGTGACGGCCCGCACGGGGATCGTGATCCTGATGCCCGTCGCGCCCGCGGGCACGATGCCCAGATCACAGGTGACGATGCCGTCGGTGACGGTGCAGGTGGCGTCATCGATGCCGGTGACGGTGGGTGCGGCGGTACCCGGCACCAGGCCGCGCGGCAGCACGTCGGTGATGACGGTGCCCGGCGCGGCGGAGGTGCCGCTGTTGGCGACGGTGAGCGTGTAGACGCCCTCGGCGCCGTCCAGGGCGAACGAGGTCGGGCCGGTCTTGACGATGGAGAGGTCGACGTTGGCCCGTGAGGTGCCGGTGGCGGTGGCGGTGTTGTCGGCGGGGGCGGTGTCCGGGCTGGCGGTGGTCGCGAAGACGGTGTTGTCCAGCGAACCGATGCCCGTGGCGGTTCCCGACGCGCGGATGGTGAAGCTCTCGCCCGCGGGGATCGTCCGGAGGTCGCAGGTGACCGTGGAGGTCGAGTTGGTGCAGGAGGCGTTCGGATCGGTGCCGGTGGTCTGGGTCAGCACGAGCAGGCTGGGGGTGAAGGCCGCCGGCAGCTGGTCGCTGATCGCCACCCGGCGTGCCGGGTCGGGACCGGTGTTGGTGACCGTGATCGTGTAGGTGACGGCATCACCCTGGTCGACGGTGGCGTTCGCGATCGATTTCGTCACGACGACGTTCGCCCGCTCGACGATCGTGGTGGTGGCCGAGGCGGTGTTGTCGGCCAGGTTGTCGTCCCGGCTGCCGCTTCCCACGATCGTCGCATGGTTGGCGACGGTGCCGGTCGGGGAGATCGCGATGACGGGGATGGCGAGCGTGGCGGTCTGCCCGCCCGTCAGGGTCAGCGTGCACCGGATGAGCGGCGGCGTGGTGCCGGCGACCTGGGCGCATCCGGTGGGGAGCGTCCCGTTCGGGTCGATGCCGATCCCGGCGGGCAGTTGATCCGAGACGAGGACGGGCACCGTGCTGCCCCCCGCGGCGTTCGCGACGGTCAGCGTGTAGGTGCCGGTCTGGCCCAGGTTGAGCGTGGCGGGGCCGGTCTTCGTGATCGAGAGGTCGGCGACGGCCGGGGTGCCGAAGCCAGGTGCGTCGGCCCGGTCGTTGGTGGGATCCGGGTCGGTGGACGAGGTGCTGACCGTGGCCTTGTTGATCCCGAGGGTGTCCGCCGTGGGTGTGCCGGTCAGCGTGAACGTGCGCGACGCCCCCGGGGCGAGGGTGCCGTACCCGCAGGTGACCACATCGCCCGCCACCGCGCAGGCCGGATCGGGGACCGTGACGCCGGTGAAGTCGGGTGGCAGGTGGTCGGTGAGGATCACATCGGTCGCGTCGTTGGGACCGCGGTTGGTGACGGTGACCTGGTACGACACCGGCTGGTTCTGGACGGGGGTCGTCGTGGTCCGCGTCTTCGTAACCGCCAGGTCCGCCTTCCGGATGGCGGTGAATGTGTGCGTGCTCGCGTTGTTGGCCACGTTCCGGTCGGTCGCCGAGCCGGGATCGACGGTGGCGGTGTTGGAGATGTCGCCGGGGGCGTTCGGCTGGATTCGGATGGTGATCGTCATCGTGTCGCCGACGGCGAGCGTGGCGATCGAGCAGGTGACGCGCCGTCCGGCGTTCGTGCAGGTACCCGCGCTCGGCGTCACGTCGACCAGGTCGACGCGCGCCGGCAGGTCGTCCACCACCGTCACACCGTTGGCGGCGCTGGGACCGGCGTTGGTCACGGTCAGCGCGTAGGCGAGGGTGTTGCCGAGGTACGCATCCATGTCGGACGCCGGGCCCGTCTTCGTGATCGACACGTCTGCGACCGGCGTGATGGTGGTGGTCGCGGAGGCGCGGTTGTTGGTCGTGTTGGGGTCCAACGTGTCCGAGGTGACGCTCGCGCCGTTGCTCACGGTGACCGTCGCGTTGGCCACCGCCGTGCCGGTGATCGCGATCGACGTGGACGCCGCGGACGACAGGTCGCCCAGTGCGCAGGTGACGGTCCGTCCGCTGAGGGCGCACCGCGAATCGAGGGTGAGGCTCGTCAGGTCGACACCCGCGGGGACGACATCGGTGACGACGGTGTTGCGCGCGGTGTCCGGCCCGGCATTGGTGATCGTCAGCGTGTAGGCGATGGGGGACCCGGCGTCAACGGCGGCCGGTGCAGCCTTGGTGATCGCGAGGTCGGCGGTCTCCACCACCGTGACCGTGGCCTCGGCCACGTTGTTGCCCGGCACGGGGTCGGCGAGCGTGCCGCCGACCGAGACGGTGTTCACCTGCGTCCCGGCGGTCGACGCCGTCCCGGTGACGGTGATGGTGGTCGTACCGCCGGGCGCCATGTCGGCGAGCGTGCAGGTGAGGGCGTTGGTGGCCGTGTCGCGTGTGCATGCGCCCGCGGGGCTGGCGCTCGTGAAGGAGAATCCGGGCGGCAGCGCGTCGTACACGCGCACGCCGGTGGCGGTGGTGACGGCGCTGTGGTTGGTCACCGTCAGCGTGTAGAGGATCTCACGTCCTCGCGGCACCGTCGGAGTGGGTGACACCGACTTCGTGATGCCCAGGTCGGCGACCGCGTTCACCGTGAACTGCGCCTGGGCGGAGTTGTTGGATGTGTCCGGATCGTTGGACGACGTCACCGCCGACGCCGTGTTGAAGGCCGATCCCGCCACGGTCGCGGTGCCGCTGACACGGATGGTGGCCTCATCGCCGTGTGCCATGTCGGGCAGGTTGCAGCTGATCGTCCGGCCGGTCGCCTGGCAGCTCATCCCGGGTGACAGCGGAGTCGGGGTGATGTCCGTCAGGCTCGGCGGCATGGTGTCGGTCACGGTCACGTTGCGCGCCGTGCTGGGGCCGTTGTTCACGACCCTCAGCGTGAAGCTCACCGTGTCGCCCACGTTGACCGTCTGCGTCGCGGGGGTCTTGGTGATCGCCACGTCGGCGGACACGACGTGCGTGCCGACCACGGTGCTCGTGTTGTTGGTGCCGCGGGGGTTGGATCCGATGTTGGGGTCCTCGGGGCTCGTCACCGTGGCCGTGTTGGCCACCGGACCGATGCGCGGCACGTCGGCCACGTGGAGGGTGACGTCGATGGGCGGGTATGCCGCCCCCGGTGCCAGGCCGTCGGACCGCGTGCACGAGATCGTCGCGGGGGTCGCCGTGGGGGCGGTGGGCGTGCACGTCCACCCGTGGGCGGCGATGGCCAGGATGCGGTCGAACGGCGTGCCCGCCAGCACATCGGTGACGGTGACCGTCTGTCCGTCGGCCGTGGGGGCGGTGCCGGCGTTTCGCACCTGCAGCCGGAAGCCCTGCGTGCCGTTGGCCGTCGCGGTGAAGGCGTCGGGGGACTTGGTGATGGCCAGGTCGGGGACCGTCACCTCGACGCGAACCGTGTTGGACGACGTGCCCAGCGACGTGCCGGTGACGGTGCCGTTGTAGGTGACGTTGGCGGTGTTGTCGATCGTCGCGCCGGGCAGCAGGTCGCTGTTGACGGTGGCGCGGAACCGCAGCGTCACGGTCCCGGTGACCGCCGCCAGCGTTCCCACCGTGGCGGTGAGCGTGCGCGTGGCCGGGTCGTACGTGACGGTGGGCGTGCCCGAGCCGCCGGTCACCGTGGCCGATCCGGGCACGTAGGTGACCCCGGGCGGGAGGACGTCGGTGATCACGACGTTGGAGGCGTTGTCGCGCCCTTGGCTGTTGTCCCCCTGCACCGTGAACTCGAGCGTGTCGCCGTATCGCAGGGTGCCGCCGTTCAGGTCGACCGCGTTCTTCGTGAGGGCGACCTGCGGGGCGTAGAGCAGGGTCGCGAAGGTGAGGGCCACCGGGTAGTAGGACTCACCGCCGGTCCCCAGGTTGATGGTCGCGCTGGTCGCGCTGTTGCCGATGAGGCCGGTGGTCCGCACCTGGTCGACGTCGAACCCCAGCTGGTTGACGTAGTCGGGCGACTTGGCGGAGATCCGCACGCCGCCGCTCGAGATGGTGCTGTTGAAGAAGTTGGTGGACGGGTTGAGGGCGTCGGAGAGGTTGGTGCCGTTGAGTCGCGCGTAGTCGCCGGTCATGCCGGCGTCGCCCTCGAAGGCCACGACGCCCACGCCGGTCTCCACGGGGCCCGCGGGCGGCGTGAGGAACCCGCTCACCGTCACGTTGACGTTGCTGTTTCCCGTCGAGCTGTTGACGGTGCGGTAGCCGTCGAAGACGGTGATGTTGCGGGCGGGCTCGCTGCCGGAGCGGTAGGCGACGACCAGCGACCAGCCGGCGTACTTGTCGGTGGTGTTGGGCGTGGAGACCACGTTGGCACCCCAGTAGGTGCCGGCCCCGGCGGTGCGCACGATCTGGGTGACGTCCACGAAGCTCGCGTAGTCGGCGTTGCCGGAGGCGGAGCTGAGCGCCGCGTCGGTCTGGAACGCGGTGAGCGACGTGTAGGCGGCGGCGCCCGGTGGGCGGAAGCTGATCGTCGAGCGGCCCGCGGCCGTCGGACTGCCGCTGTCGCCGCCCCAGTAGAGCCCGGCCCACAGCACGTACGCGTCGGCCGGGAGGGTGAGGTCGGCGGACGAGGAGTTGAACGTGGTGGGGTCGGCGTCCTGGTCCACGTAGACCATCGCGTAGGTGTTGTTGTTGAGGTTGGTGCCGGTGGCGGTGCCGGCCCGCGCGGCGGCGCACGCCGACGCGGTCGCGGGACACGTCATGAGCGTGTTGCCGACCAGCGTCACGTTGCCGGTGGCGTTGGCGCTGAAGCGCGGCAGGAACGCCCGATCGGCCCGTGCGATCGACGCGAAGACCGCCATCAGGACGAGGCTCGTCAGAAGGGCGACGAACCCTCGCGGACACCCGCGTGAAATGTGCACCCGCTCGCCCAGACCGCGCCTCCGTCGATGACTGGCGGGAAGGGTACCCGCTGCCGATGCGAAGACGAAATCCGGTGAAACGTCAGACAACGGGCGTCACCCGTGTTGGCGGTGTGACCGGTGCTCCGCCGCCAACGCCGACGGACGCACAGCGCGGTGCGCCGGCGGGCGGTCACCGCGCCAGCGGTGTGTAGAACACCAACCCGTTTCCCTGGTTGTCGTAGACGACGGCGCGACGCTCGTGGGCGTCGTCGTACGGTCCGCGCAGGACCCCGCCGCCGTGCTCCTCGATCGCCCGGGCGGCCGCGTCGACGTCGTCGGTCCTGATGCCGACCACCACCCGTCCGTGGATGGGGTGGTCGATCTTCGTGGCGAGGGCGAGCGTCACGGATCCGCCGTCGATGGCCGCGAAGTGCGCACCGTCGCGGAACTTCAGCGTCATGCCGAGGGACGTCTCGTAGAAGGCGATGGATGCGTCCAGGTCGTCGGTCGAGAGCACCACCATGCGCACGTCGTAGTCGGGCATCGTCGTCACACCTCCATGGGATGCCATCTGTGACGAGGGTACGTCGCCGCTGCTGGCGTGGCGCGTTCATGGTTGGCGGGTCTGTGACGGGGCGCGGGGGAACGGTGGTCCGTTCCGGCGGTGCGGGCCGCATCGGGCGCCGAGACGCCGGGTGTCGTCTGTGCGAGTCTGCCCGCATGGGACTCTTCCGCCGCCGCGACCGCCGACCGGATCCGCCCGCCGGAACCCCCGACCGGGCCGACGCGCCGGCGCCGCCGGAGCTCGACCTGCGGGCGCTCCACGTGGACCCCGACGCGCTCATCTGGCTGGGGCGGACGTCGATCGGCGATGACGTGTGGGCGTTCGCGTCCCCCGCGAAGCGAATGGGCGATCATTGGCGGGCGATGCGCGCCGCCCACGTCCGGACGGGACTCTGGCCCGTCTCGATGACCGAGGTCGGCGACATCTGCGCGGCGCTGCCGATGGCCGCGATGCCTCAATACGATGTGGCGGCGGAGCTCGACGCGGCGACGAAGCTCGATCCGACGGACGCGATCGCATCCCTGGACGGCTGGGACTCCGACCAGAACGAGGAGTTCGCGTTCGACGACCGGGTTCCCGACGTGCTCGCGCCACACGGCGAGGCCATCACCGTGTGGGCGGCCGACGGGTGGACCGTGCTCGTGCCGAGCCGCGACCCGACGGAGGTACCGGTGCGGCTCGGCTGGTCCGGGGGCTGCAACTACGACGTGTCCCCACACATCCACACCGCCGTTCTGCGCGGGTGGGCGGACCGATACGCCGCGGAGGTGGTCGCCCTCGACGACAGCCAGACGATGGAGCTCCTCGTCGCCCGGCCCCCGACCACGCCCGAGGAGTGCCATGCGGTCGCGCTCCAGCAGTTTCGCTACTGCGAGGACCTGGTCACCCAGGGCGGCGGGAGCATCCACGACCTGGCGGCCCAGCAGGTGCCGTCACCGTCGTGGTACTTCTGGTGGGACTGACGTTGACGTCGGGATGACCGATGCCGCCGGCGCGTCCCGCTCGCGCCCACGCTGTGATGCCGGGCCGGCGCGGACCACTCACGCCGCGAGGACGATCGCCGTCGTGATGGCCAGGGCCATCGCCTGGTGGAAGGCGACGGTGAGGCCCGGGGCCTTCGGCTTCAGGTTCACGGCGTGGAAAAGCAGGAATCCGACGAGGATCTGGCCGACGACGAGGAAGAACGCCACCGAGTAGGTGTCGAACGACCTGCCGAGCATGGTGACGAGTCCGAGCGCCGCGATCAGATGGATCACGAACACCCACTGGCGGGCCTGATGCGGCAGCACGAACTCCCCGATGGGCGTTCCGAACCCGCGTTGGCCGGTCGTCATCCCACCCAGGAGGACCACCACGACCACCGGGTGCAGCGGGCTCGTCTCGGCGAAGAAGGTCCAGAACGCATCGCCGTGCCCGGCCAGCATCGCGAGGTAGGCGAGGAACACCCCGTAGGCGAGCAGGCCGTGGACGCCGTGGACGATCGACGGCAACCGTCCGGCCAACACGTGCAGCGTGCCGATGCCGAACAGCGCGGTGGCGACCACGAGTGCCAGACCGGACACCGTGGCCGACTGCGGCGCGAGGATCACGAGCGCGACGCCGATCAGCCCGACGAGCGTGGCCACGATGCGATGCGCGGCCTCCGGGTCACCGCGCACCAGCAGCACGAAGATGTTGCGGGTGTAGGGCCAGTGGGTGCCCAGTGACAGGCCGAAGCCGAACCCCTCGACGAGGCTTCCCAGCAGGATCAGGATGGCGGCCAGGACGATCTGTGTGAGGAGGAGCCCGTCGACGAGCGCATCCAGACCCTCCGACGCGGTGGATGCAGCCCGCACGATGCCCGCGACGACGGAGCCCCCGACGAGGATGGCAACGAGCGCCCGCACGATCCGCACCGTCGGCGTGATCTCGCCCTCGACGACGGAGGACCCCGGAGCCGGCGTCTCCGGCCCCGTCTCGGTCACCGGCTCGACGTGACGTCGGTCGGTCGATGGGCTGGGCACGGTGTGGGTCTCCTTCGGTGTGAGGTGGGATGCGGCGCGAGACGGGTGCGGTGGTGCGCGCCCGCCGAACGGTGATGATATTCCCACATAAGTGGGAATATTTCGCGCCATTCGTGGGCCCCCCTGACGCGCGGCGCAGACCCGCGACCGCCGGGATGTCGTGCGCCACACGGGTGCGCTGTGGCGGATCCATCGGACCATCGGCCGACACGTCCTCGGCTGGAGCCGGTTGCGCCACAGCGGGCCGCTTCCGTCGATGCGATGGGACCCGCATCCCGAACCCCTCGCCGAGCATCCCGACCACGCAGTCCTCTACGCGGCGACCGACATCGCCACGACCGTCGCCGAGGTGTTCCAGACGACCCGCCGCATCGATCTGGTGTCGGGCGCACCGCATCTGACCGGCTGGATCCCCAGCCGCCCACTCAGGCTCCTCGATCTCACCGGCACCTGGCCGGTCCGAAACGGCGCGGCGTCGGCACTGCAGGCGGCACCCAGACCCACCTGCCGCCGCTGGGCCGCGGCGATCCACGACACGTGGCCCGACCTCGACGGCGTGCGCGCGACCTCCACCATGACCGGCCTCCCCGTCATCGTCCTGTGGGCGCCGGCCGCCGACAGCTTCCCGGATGCTCCCGCGTTCACGCGACCGCTCACCCAACCGCACACGCGCGCGACCGTCACGCAGGCCGCCGAACGCCTCGGCGACCGCACCTGATCACGCCGGACCAACGGCGTCATGCGACACCGACCCGGCGCGACGCCCGCCCACGGCGGACCCGTGGGCGAGCGGCGCAACCGCCGGAATCGACTACCTGCTCCGGCGGTTGACGACGATGTTCTGCGCGTAGATCGTCCTGTACCCGGTGATCTTCGGGCATCCCTGCGCGAGGGTGCGGACCGTGCCGTTGGGGAGGATGAGCTTCGCGTAGGTGCCCGGCGCCGGGCGGTACGCCAGCCGGATGCCGGAGTAGCCGCTCGCCGATGCGTCGCTCATGACGGCGGTCACCACCCGTCGCGGCCCCACCTTCTTCGCAAACCAGGGGAGTCGGCCCGCGTTGACCAGGACGGCCGTCGTGTACTCCACCCGCGGCAGGCGCGAGCGGCCGGCCGGGGTCCGCAGCATGGCGCGAAGACGCGTGCCGTGACGGCGTGCCCCGAGGATGGTCTGGCCGGGCTGGGGACGGTAGTAGAACGACGTGACGCTGTCCCGGTAGATGACGCTGTTGAACCGCGGCCGCGTGGGGCAGGTCGCGCCGCCGGCCGACCGCGGTGGCGTGGTCCCGGGGCCAGGAGGGGCGGGCGAGGTCGGCGCGGTGATCGTGGTGTCCCTGCAGCCGATGGCGGTGCGCGCACCACCGGTGCGGTCGATGGCGTCGGCGCAGACCTGTACGGCTCCGCGATGGGCGGTGGTCAGGGTCGCGTCGAACCCGTGGGATCCGGCGGAGTCGGAACGCCGCGCGTTGGCGGGTACGACGTGCGTTTCGGCGCCCGCGGCTCCGGCCTGGCCGATCCGGATCTCGACGTCGGTGGCGGCGTCGAGGGTGTCGGGGTCATACGCCCAGCCGGTCACCCGCACGGTGCCCGTCGCCCCGGTGGCCGACTCGAGCACACCGAGCGGCGCGAGGTTGACCGGTGGCGGGGTGCCGTCGGGGATGGTGACGGTGCGGCACTGGAGCTCGACGGTCTCGCCCGCGCCCTTGTTGATGCCGTAGAGGCAGACCTTCTGGGGCCCGCGCTTGGCGGTGGTGATCTGCGTCGAGAAGCCGTGGTCGCCGGTGATGTTGTGCGCGGCGTTCACATCCGGACGCGGCAGGCCGGCCGGCCGTGAGTGGCTCTCGGCACCGGGTGTGGTCCAGTCGCCACCCACATAGACGTGCACCTCGAGCGACTCCGCAGGCACATCCGGGTCGAACGCCCAGCCGCTCAGCTGAACGGCGCCCGGGAGCCCGACCACGCGCTCGAGCGCGCCCCGCGGATCGCTGGTGGCCTGGTCGCGGATGGTGAGGGTGAGGCAACCGAAGCTGGGGTTGTGCCCGGCCGGCCGGTTGATGGCAGAGACGCACACCTGCTGGGGACCGCGCTTGGCGGTGGTGAGGGTGGCGTCGAACCCGTGGTTGCCGGGCACGCCGTGGGCGGTGTTGATGTCCGGACGCGGCCTGTCGGCCGAGATGACGTGCGACTCGGCGCCCGGCGTGCCGGCTGGGCCACCGATGTAGACGTGCATCGGCAGTGATGCGGCCGGGTCATTGGCGTCGAACGACCAGCCCTTCACCCAGACCGTGCCGCGTCCCCCCGAACCGTTCTCGTAGCTTCCGATCGGGTCGTGGTTGGGACCGGCGGGCTCGGTGATGGTCATGGTGAGGCACCCCAGCCCGGCGTTGGCGCCGCCGCCGCGGTTGATGGCGTAGACGCAGACCTGCTGCGGTCCGCGCTTGGCCGTGGTCAGCGTGGAGTCGAAGCCGTGGTTGCCGGGCACGCCGTGTGCGGCGTTGACGTCGGGCCGCGGTTTGTCGGCGCCGATGACGTGCGCTTCGGCGCCGGGAGTGCCGGCGGGCCCGCCGATGTAGACGTGCACCGACAGTGACGCGCCGGGGTCGTCGGCGTCGAACGTCCAGCCCTTCACCCACACGATGCCGGCGCCGGCGTTGCCGTTTTCGTAGTTGCCGATCGGGTCATGGCCGGAGGGCGTCTGCGTGCGCGGGCCGCCCCAGAAGGGCATCGACCCGTCGGCGATCCTGCGCAGTCCCGTGCCGTCGGTGTTGATCACCCAGATGCCCTGGTTCTGGCGCTCGAAGACGACCCGGTCGCCCTCGTGGCTGAACTCGGGGTGGCTGTCGGCACCGTTGGTGAGGATCCGCGCCGGCCCGGTCGTGCTGCCGCGGGCGTAGAGGGCCAGCTGACCGTAGTAGGGGAGACCGAACCCGGTGTTCTCCGGTCCCCGGACGGCCACGATCGTGTTGCCGGCCGGGTTCATGTCGGGGAATGCGGTGTGGCGGCTGCGGTCGGGTTCGGAGGCGAGGAGGACGTCGCACACCGGTCCGCCGATCTGCTCGATGCAGATGCGCGAGTCGTAGGTGTCGGCGCCGCGGCGGGTGGCGAGCACCTGGTCGTCGTTGGTCCAGCCGACGCTCATCTGCATGGTGGAGCTGGCCACCGTCTGCCACTGGTTGCCGTTGGTGGCGCCGGGAGGGGCGACCTTCATGCTCCAGCCGAACGCCCCGCCGTAGTACCAGATCCAGCTCGAGAACCCGCCGTCGCCGGAGATGGACGCGAAGTCCGGTGACTCGCCGGCCGCCGCCATCAGCCGTGTCTCCCCGCCCGCCTTCAGCGGGATCTCCCGGATGTTCGCCGCAGTGTCGACGTAGCCGGCGGTGAGTCCGTCCCGGGTGACGCCGGCGGGCTTTCCCGTCGCGATGACGCGATTGCTGCCCGGCACATCGGGGTCGATGGCGCACACCTGCGCGCCGCACTGGTAGACGACGGTCGAAGCGGTGGCGGCGTCGGCGGCGATCGCGCCGACGACGGCGGACAATGCCGCCGCCACGACGCCGATGATGCCGCGGTGTCTCGATCGGGTCTTCACGGTCTTCTCCTGACAGCGGGTGGGCGGACTCCCATGACCTGGAGTACGCCGATGCCCGCGCCGCCGTCACACGCCACTCACCACCATGGCTCGTGACCCGGCGGACGGAGAGAGCCGAATCCACCCTCGTGCACGCGTTGGAAACGCTTGCGTGTCGTGTCGGCCCTCGACAGGGAAGCCTGCGCTCTTCTGGGCGGCCGCCCGCCACGACCGGCAGGGACCTCCTCGCGAGGTGCAGGTAGAGCAGGTTGGTGGTATCGTCGGGCGCATGAGTGTCGTGAGACTCGACGGACGCGACGACCCCAAGCACGCCGATGCGAAGCTCGATGAACTGTGGCGCCAGATCAAGCGACGCCTTGCCGACGGGCAGACGATCGTGGTCGGCGTCCACGATGCGCAGGCCGAGGTGTCCCCAACCGAGGCCGCCGGAGTGTTGGGCTGCTCACGCCAGCACGTCGACCGCCTGATCGCCCGCGGCACCCTCACCGCACGCAGGATCCCCGGCTCCGGCTACCGACGCATCCCACTCGAAGACGTCATCGCACTTCGCGACCGGTGGGACACCTCACGCCACCGCACCGACGAATGGTCCCAGGACATCGACCAGGCCGGCGCCCCGACCGAACTCGTTGACGATCGACGAGACGACTAACAGGATGCTCGTGGGCGCGCGCTGCATGACCTTGCCCTACGTGGCCGCGCCGCCATCGTTCCGTGTGTGCCGCCCGTGACAGGGGCGCTCATCGCCGCCTTGGGCGGTCTCCTCGAAGGCATGGAGCGACGAGGTATGCCACATCGGCAGTGGCTGCAAGATGGTGTTGGCATCGACGAGGTCGGTCGGCGGCTTGAAGCCGCTGGTTTTCCGGTGAACGATGAGGTGGCGCAGTGGTTCGCAGTCCACAACGGAATCGTGGATTTCAACGTCACTGTCAATGGTGTCTTCGCGCGGTACGGCTTCCTCGGGTGGTGGGCCATGTCGTTGGACGACGCGATCGCAGAGGGCCGCGTGTGTCGAGAGGTGTTCGAGGGGTTCGCCGACGATGAGGATTCTGACTTTGCCGGGATATACGCCGACAATCCATGGGGAACGAGGTGGCTGCCGTTGCTGCGATCGGCGGGCGGCAGTCTGATCACCGCTGTCCTCGACGAGGACCGCTGGGTCGCACCTGTTGTTGCCGTCGGCTGGGAAGAGTTGCCTTATGAGTGGCGTCGGCTTCCGAGCATCCGTGATCTGGTTGGACGTTACGCACAGACGTTGGATCAATTCCACTGGAACTCAGAGCAGGCTGGTTGGGACTGCGACTTTGAAGCGATTCCTGATGTTGAGACGCGGATGTTCCTATGAACGCCATCGTTGCGTCCGCCGGCCGCGAACGCCCGATCAGCCTCGGGCGAGTTCGAACACTGTTCACGAGCGTCAAGCGCGGCTTGTTTGACCAGGTCACCGAGGTCACGCAGGCGGCGTCGCGTCAGCGCTGTCGTGCTGCCTCGCCCGTTGTTCCGAGGGGGACGAGCATCGTCGACAGTCCGGCGAGCGCATCGCCCTGGATGACGACGCCGTAGCGGGTGCCTCGCTGTGCGTCTCCGCGGCCGGCCTCCTGCATGTGCAGCCGGCGGACCTCCCCGCGGGGTCACTCCGTGATGTCCGGGGAGAGGGCATCCATGTCGGCCATGAGCGCCCATCGCTCGCGTGTGTCGGTGGGATCATCGGCCAGGCGTGCGACCTCCGCCGCCAGCGCCGGGCGGCGCTGTGTCCTGGCCGCCGCGGCGACGAGCGCGCCACGCACGACCTGGGATTCCGTCTCACCGTGTGCCATGAGGATGGCGAGCGCACGCGAACTGGGCTCGTCGAGCCGCGCTCGCACCGTTCTTGATGATCCGGTCATGCCCGAAGCGTAGCCCGCTGCGTGTGACAACCGGTGGAGTGCCAGAAGCGTCAACCAGTGGTCTTGCTGCACGTAAACAGCACTCACGATCCTCCCCGGTTCCCATCTCGAACGGCCGGCAGTCGCCGCGCCCGCAGGTGTGAGGCTCCCCGTACGGGGCGGCCGCGCTCGCGGCGTTCACGGCACGGATGGTGACGGTGTCAGTGTGGAGAGGGGTGGCGCCACCGCCGGCCGGCGGTGGCTGAGAACGCCCTCTCCAGCCGCCCGACCGCCTACGCGTCCGCCAGGCGCGCCTGGACGCTCACCTGTGCGCCGGCGAAGAGCCGCGACACCGGGCACAGCGCGGCGGCCTCGTTGACGATCCGTTGGAACTGCGCGTCGTCCAACCCCGGGACCTTCCCGGTCACCGTCAGCGCCGAGGTCGTGATCGTCGGCTTGCCGTCGACCTCGTCCAGCGTGACCGCGGCCTCCACCTCCAACGTCTGCGGGGGAGCCTTCGCCTCACCGAGCTTGAGGGACAACGCCATCGCGAAGCAGGACGAGTGGGCCGCGGCGGCCAACTCCTCCGGGCTCGTCTTGCCGGAAGGCGCCTCCGTCCGAGCGGCCCAGGTGACGGCCTGATCTCGCAGTGCACCCGAGCCTGCGTCGATCGTTCCCGACCCGTCGGCCAGGGCCCCACTCCAGTTGGTGACGGCGGTGCGTGTTGCGATCGCCATGGTGTGTCGTCTCCGTTCTCTCGTGATGTGCTGACAAGCGGCATGTCAACGGTGCGCGCCGGGACGGGCGTCCGCCAGCCCCAGCGCCGTGCGGGCCTCACGGACCATCTGGTGGGTGAACCCCCACTCATTGTCGTACCAGGCCATGACCTTGACCAACGTCGTGTCGACGACCATCGTCAGCGGCAGGTCGACGATGGCGGCGTGCGGGTCGCCGATGATGTCGGACGACACCAGGGGCTCGCGGCTGGCACGCAGGATGCCGGCGTACCGGGGCGTCGCCGCCTCGTCCTCGAAGATCGCGTTGACCTCGTCCGCGCTCGTCGGCCGACCGGTGACGAACACGATGTCGGAGATCGACCCGACGGGCACGGGCACCCGCACCGCGATGCCGTCGAACGACCCCGCGAGCCCAGGCACCGCTCTGGTGGCGGCGACCGCCGCCCCGGTGGACGCCGGGATGAGGTTCATCGCCGCGGCCCGTCCGCGCAGGAAGTCGTTTCGGCTGCCCGGTCCGTCGATCAGCGCCTGCGTCGCCGTGTAGGCGTGAACGGTGGTCATGATCGCCCGCCGGACCGACAGGCGACGCTCCGCGATCTCGAGCACCGGCGCGATGCAGTTGGTCGTGCAGCTCGCGCACGAACGCAGTTGGACCCCGCCGTCGGCGGAGTTCACGCCGTGCACGATGGTCGGTACGGACGCCGACCTGGTGGGCGCCGACAGGACCACCAACGGTGCGCCGGCGGCCACGTGCTTGGCGAGGTCCTCCTCCCGCGTGAACAACCCGGTGCACTCCAGCACCAGGTCGACCTCCAGCTCGCGCCAGGGAAGATCGGCCGGGTCGCGTTGGGACAGCACGCGAATCGTCCGACCGTCGATGACCAGCGAATCGTCACGGACCTCGACGTCGCGGTCAGAGCGGCCGTACACCGTGTCGTAGCGCAGGAGGTAGGCGAGGTTCTCCAGGGGAACGATGTCGTTCACCGCCACGACCTCGACGTCCTCCTGCTGCAGCAGGACCTTCAGGGCGGCCCGGCCGATCCGGCCCATGCCGTTGATCGCCAACCTGGGCATCTCGACTCTCCTCTCCGCCCGGGTCCGAGCGCCCGACGGGACTCGGGGTCATGCGATGGCACGTCCCCCTCCTCAGGTGGACTACCACCGAACGGACCGTCCAAACAGGGCGGCGGTGTCAGCCGGCGTCGTCCGAAGCGGCCGCGTTCGTCAACCCGAGCCGGTCCGACCTGAGCGAGCGTTCCCTTCGAAACGACGTCTCACCCAGCCCATCCCATCCCGCTGCGTTCGGGCGGTGGGGGGTGACGTGGAGTGACGCGCCGACCGCCGCCATCAGCCGCATCGACCAGCCGCTCGCCGCAGCCACGCGGTCCGTCGAGATGACGAGCCGGTGGAGGCGCGCGTACGGGTGTCCGTGGCGGAAGGGGCGGCGCCAGCGACGGATCGCGCCATGGGTCACTCCGTGATGTCCGGGAGCGGACGTCCAGGTCGACCATGAGCTGCCGACGGTTGACAGCGATGCGTTCCGAGGGGTACGGTGGCAGTATCACTCACTGGTGAGTGATCTGGAGGTGGAGGAGGGGTACAGTTGATCCATGCCGGACAGACCCGACGACTACGTTCAGCTGGTGGCCCTGGGCGACGAGATCCACACGATCTTCGACCGCATCACTCGGCAGGCGGCCAACCTCACCCTGATCCAGTTTCGGTCGCTTGCCACCCTGGTCGCCGCACAGCCGAACGCCCTCGAACCACGCGAGGTGGCTCGGATCGTCAAGATCGCGTCCAATCACGCGGCCAAGGTGATCGGCCAGCTCGAGGAACGCGGCCTCCTGGAGCGGCGGATGCACGACACGGACCTGCGCCGGCGATTGCTCACACCCACCCGCCACGGCGTCGCGGTGGTGGAGCGCACGCTGCCGCGGCTCGACCAGGTGCAGGAGCGGCTCATGAACGAGACCTTCTCGCCGGGGGAGCGGACCGCCCTGCGCGAGATGGTGATCCGGCTGCGACGGACGCTCTGGGAGACCGTCGTCCCGGTCGACGCCATCCGTCCGGGGCCCTAGCACCGGCGGGGACGCATTCGTCCGTCCGCCGTCGCGACGATCGGAGGAGGTGCTCATGCGTGTCGTGATCGCGGGTGGTGGACTCGTCGGGTTGACGCTTGGTCGGCTTCTCAGCCGGCGTGGGATCGCACCCGTCGTGTTGGAGCGGATGCGGCCACGCGGCTACGTGAAGCGCGGATTCATGCTCGGCCATCACGGCTACGACGCGCTCGACGACCTGGGCATGCTGGATGAGATCCTGCGTCGCGGACGCCCGTTCGGCGCAACCCCCGACGGTTCGAGTGCGGCCGTCGCCATCGAGGTCGGCTTGCTCCTTCAGCGCCTGGCCGAGGGCCTTGAGGTTCGGCACGAGCACACCGTCGTCGACCTGGTGCGCGATCCCGAGGGGCGGGTGACCGGGGTGCGCACGGAGGGGCCGGACGGCGTCGCGCAGATCGACGCGGACCTGGTGGTGGCGTGCGATGGCATGCACTCGCGGGTGCGGGAGATGGCCGGCCTTCCGGCCGAGTTCGTCCCGATGGAGGAGGGCAAGATCGAGTGGATGAGCCCCGTACCCGTGGCCCAGCCGTTCGCGATGCGCTACCTGACCGACGGCAGTCACATCGGCATGCTCAGCTGGCCGGAGGGGTCGTTCGGCTGGAGGACGATGGACCGAAGCGGTCGTGACGCCGCCGTGGGCCCCGGCATCGAGGCGTTCGCCGAGCAATGGGCCCGACTCCTGCCGGCCGCAGCCGACGGGGTGCGCGCCCTCACCTCCACCGACCAGCTCCTCTACACAGAGCCCGAGCTTCTGAGCTGCCCGCAGTGGTGGACGCCCGGGGTCGCGTTGATCGGCGATGCCGCCCACTTCTTCGGACCCGAGACGGGGGCGAGCGCCGGAGTCGGCCTCGCCGACGCCCACGCCCTCAGCCACGCCATCACCACACTCTCCGACGACCCCGACGCCGCATGCGCCGCCTACGTCGCCGGACGGGCACCCATGGTTCGACCGCTCGAGGTCGGGGACCCCAGCCGCCGGCGAATCCGTGGGACACCGCTGCCGCCACCGCACCCGGACGAGCGCTGGCCGCCCGCCTCCGGTGGATGACCGGGAGGGGGAGGTGGGCACAGCGTGCGCGGTTGCCGGGGCGTCAGGGGCCCGCGACGGGTGGGGTGCCCCGGATGCCGCGGCCCCGATGAAACCGGCACCCTCGTCGAAGTCGGCGTCATCGAATGGCACGGTGTCATCGCCATCGCTCACGCCATGCGCCCGGCCCGACCCAAGTATCTGAGGTGAACAACCATGACTCGACGTTCAATTGAAGACATCAAGGCTCGTGCTGACGAGCTGGCCGACACCTTCGAGAACTACGAGCCGAAGCCCGGCGACCAAGACGCGTCCCTTCCGCCGGCAATGGCGGTCAGGCTCGCCGCCTGGCGACGCGACGCCGCTGAGAGGGACCTCGCCGAAGCGGTGCACACGGCACGGGAGCATCGGTTGTCCTGGCGAGAGGTCGGCGAGGCGATCGGCACCAGCGGCGAAGCCGCCCGGCAACGCTACGGCGGCGCCGCGACATCCCGCTGAGCGCACACAGACCGGGTTATGTCCCCAGGTGCCGACCGCTCAGCCGTCGGGAGCCGTGCTCCGGGCGATTGATCATCTCATCCATGCCATACCTCACGTATGGTACGTTACGTCGCGTGAAGACCACGATCTATCTTCCCGATGAGTTGCATCGTGAGCTGAAGCAGGTGGCGAAGGCACGCGGCACGAGCGAATCGGAACTCATCCGAACGGCCATCCGGCACGAGTTGCTGGGCGCACCGCCGGAGCAGACCGCACGCGCAGAGGCCCGGCAGCGATTGATGAACGCGATTGGGACCCTGAACGGCGTGTACCCGCCCGGATATCTGGAGGCGGTTCGCACCGAGTGGCGCGGCTGATCCTGCTCGACGCATCCGTTGTGATCGCTGCGCTGGAAGCGACCGACACGCACCACGCGAATGCGGACCGCGCGCTGCGGGGCACGACGGATGACGAGTTGCTCATCACAGCCGTCACCCGCGCGGAGGTGGTGGTCGGTGCGATGCGTGCCGGCGGTCGTGCTCAGCGGGCCGCGACCGCCTTCGCCGGCGGCTGCGTCACCGTTCCGGTCACCGGACCGCACGCCGACGACGCGGCTGCCCGGCGCGCACGCCACCCGGCGCTGAGCCTGCCGGACGCACTGACCCTTGCCGTCGCCGACGACATCGGCGTCGACGAGATCTGGACGTTCGACCAGCGGTGGGCCACAGCGCATCCACGCGTCGTCATCCCGACCTGAACTGCGCGGGTCCGATGGGAAAACCAGCTCAACCGCCACGACCGTCACCGCATCGCTACGCGCGGGTGAGGACCTCCGACCTGACAGGCAGCCCGGCATGAGACGAATCGGGCCACGGGTTCTGCCGGCGTTGGCCCTGACGGGCATGGTTCTCGTTGCGGGTGGCTGTGCCGGCGAGGTCCGTGCGCTCGAGAAGCGCAACCGGCAGGCACTGGAGTACGAGTTCCCTGATCTGGAGTGGGTGGTGCGCTGCTACGACCGCGTGCCCATGGACCAACCAATGATGTGCAACGCGGGATTCGTCGCCGATGACGAGCTCGCCGGCGACCTCCCTCGACTGTACGAGCGGGCCACCGCCGCCGCCGAGTTCCTCCAGGGAGGAGGGCTGGATGGTGTCGGGGGAATCGGCGTCTACCGGCGGGTCAACGGGAAGCTGTTCGGCCTCCGTGTGGTGTGCCCTGGGGCGTCACCCCGGTTCGAGCGGACCTCAGCGCCCTTGGCCACATTGGGATCAAACGACGGATGGTTCTGTTTCGGCAACGCGGATGCGTCTTGCATGAAGTCTCGCTGGAGCCGGCGTAGGCCGCAGCCGTCGGACGCGCGGAGGTGGGCGCCAGATAGCGGCAGTACTGGCCGGGGGTTGTCCCCAAGGCGAACCCGTGCCACCGGATGAGTGACCGACAAAGCGCCGATGGCCGCCTCGGGCTGAACGCACGCAAACAACAGTTATGTTCCCGTGACGAGAAGAGGCGGTCTGATCGCTCCTCCCCGGCGTTTCGCTTTGGTCGGTCGTCGCGCGGTTGCCGCTAGCATCGGGTGACCGAGGTCGCACCGTCACGGTCCCACCGTTCGCAAGCAGGCCGCTCAGCCCGCGAGGTTCACGGTGTCCTGCCACACCATGCGCCTGCTTCGACCTCCGCCGAGCGTGTCGTGGAACGTGCCTGTGAGCGATGCTGCTGCTGGTGGCTCGTCAGTCGTGGTCAGCGTCTGGGTGGTGTGCGGCTGAGTTTTCGTGGTAGGACATCGAGCGCGACTGTGACGGCTGGGTGGTCGGTGGTG
>CAZVNM010000006.1:0-103170 GCA_964628685.1 uncultured Bifidobacteriaceae bacterium
TGGAGGATGACGGGATCGAACCGACGACCTCCGCCTTGCAAAGGCGGCGCTCTCCCAGCTGAGCTAATCCCCCGAGCCCGCCAAGGGTAGCGCACGCCGCCGGCCGTCGCGTCGCCCCGCGGCCGCGGTGGCCGCCGCACCGGATCCGGGGCGGATGGACGCGGTCACGTAGGGTGGGACGCCGACATGACGAACCCCATGCACCCCGGTGCCCCCGAGCACTTCGACGCCGCCTACTACGAGGGCAACGAGCAGGACGCCGATCGCATCGCCCTCTGGTTCTACGCCCGCGTGGCGGCGCGGCTCGCCCACCGCGGCGACACCGTCCTGGACTTCGGCTCGGGCGTCGGCCACTTCACCAGGCGGTTGGCCGCCCGCTTCCGCACGATCGCGTTCGACCTCTCCCCCTACGCGCGCGAGGCCACCGCCACCCGGTCGCCCACCACACGCGTCGTCGACGACCTCGATGCGATCGCCGATGGATCGGTCGACCTGGTGTGCACCCTCCACGTGCTGGAGCACATCCCGGATCCCGCACCGACCCTCGCCTCGTTCGCGCGCATCCTGCGCCCCAACGGACGGCTGCTGTACGTCGTCCCCAACCCGCAGGGCTGGGGCCACCGCATCAAGCGCGACCGCTGGTTCGCCTACCGCGACGACACCCACTGCTCCCTCTTCGACCGCGACCGCTGGGTGAGGCTCACCGAGGACGCCGGCTTCACCGTGGACGCGGTGAACGCCGACGGCCTGTGGGACCCGCCGTACGTGCCGCGGGTACCGCGACCGCTGCAGCTGGTGACGTTCGGGCTGCCGGCCGCGCTCCAGGTGGCGGCCGGGCGGGTCGTCCTGCCCGCCGACTGGGGCGAATGCATCGTGGTCACCGCGCGACGCACCGCCCCGCCGGTCACGGGTTAGGCGACGACCCCCGCCAGCTGCTCGTAGACGTCGACCAGGTCGGCGACCGCGGCCTCCATGGTGAAGCGCTCGCGCACGTCGATCAGGTGGTCGCGGATGGCCGCCAGGTCGACCCCGGCGAGCGCCTCGGTCAGGTGCTCCGGCGATTCGACCACCACACCGGTGCCCTCCTCGCGCACCCAGCGCGCAAGCGCTCGGTGCGGCAGCGTGATGACCGGCAGCCCACAGCCCACGTACTCGAAGGCCTTGTTGGGCAACACGGTCGCCAGGTGCTCGGCGTTGAGGTGCTCGTTGAAGCCCGCCCAGCCGGCGTCGTACATCGGCAGCGTCGCCAGGAGCCCCTCCGGCGGCAGCGGCTCGTGGATCCTGATGTTCGGATGACGCTCGGCGAGTTCCCGGTACTCGGGCAGCGGCGGCCGCGCCGGGTGCACGTGCAGTTCGAACCCCTGCGCGGCGATCCCGGCGAAGATCTCACGCAGGTCGTAATGGCCGTGACCGGTCGACAGGGTGCCCTGGTAGGCGATGCGAAGCGGACGGTCAACGAGGGGCGGCGGCCCCTCGATTCCCAGATCGGGCAGGTCGCGCAGGAGGGCGTAGTTGGGGATGAGCGCCCGGATGGCCGGGGCCCGGTAGCGCGCGCCGATCTCCTCCATCAGCTCGGGGCCGACGGTGATGACCGCGTCGCTCCCCTCGATCGCCTCGCGCTCGGCCCCGACCGGGTCGACGAGCTCGGGGAACCCGTCCTCGTACGGCGTCCGTCGCAGACTCTGGAAGTCGTGGACGTCGTGGATGATCGGGATGCGCCCGCCGACCAGACGCTGCGCCTCGACGGTCAGCACGTCGGGCAGGTTGTGCGAGTGGATGATGTCCGGTTGCACGTCGTCCAGGATGCGGGCCAGGTCGTCCGTCGGATCGATCCGCAGCGGGTGCCAGCTCGAGAAGAGCTCGTCACCCGTGCCGTAGAACTCCGACAGGGTCGTCCCCTGGTATGCGAACGAGAGATCCACCGAGGGGACCCGGGCGCGCAGCGCCGCCGCGTACTTCAGCGTGCGCATGCACGGCTGACGATGCAGGAAGAGGACCCGCATCAGATGCGGCTCTTGATCATCTTGCAGGGGTTGCCGACGCTCACGCTCATGGGCTCCAGGTCCTTGGTCACCACCGAGCCCGCACCCACGATCGCGCCATCACCGATCGTGACCCCGGGCAGGATCAGGACGTTCATCCCGATCCAGACGTTCTTGCCGATGCGGACCGGCTGGGTCTTCCAGCCCTGGTCGGCGATGGACTCGTCCAGGTCGTCGGTGATGTGGTTGGCGGTGTGGATCATCGTGTGGGGTCCGATGATGGTGCCGTCGTCGATCGTGAGTCCCCCGTAGCCGTTGACCCAGCAGCCGGCGTTGAACGCGACGTTGTCGCCGATCGTGATCTGTTCACCGTTGAGCCACGTGATCGAATCGACGTAGAAGCATCCGTCGCCGACGCTGCGCGCATCGTGGGGACGGAACGGGACGACCCGTTTGGACTTGTCGGTGATCATCATGGTGGAAGCCTCTCGCGCGGTGACGGTGCGCACACAACGCTACCCACCGCAAACGGCGCCGAGCAACGACGAACCGTGCGATCCCCGAATGGTTCCCGGCGCGGGACCGCGTCAAACGTCGCCACGCACATGCGTCAGGCGACCCCGGGCGGCGACCTGCAACACTGGGCGGTCATGGAACCTCCCCTCATCGGACTGACGAGCTACGCGGAGCCCGCACGATGGGCGGTGTGGAGCGGCAAGGCGGCGGTGGTGGGTTGGGTGTACGTGGAGGCGATCCACCGTGCGGGTGGCCGCGCGCTTCTCATCCCGCCGGCCGAGCACGGCGTCGACCGGATCCTCGACACCATCGACGGCCTGGTGCTGGCCGGTGGTCAGGACATCGAGCCCTCGAGCTACGGCGCCGACCGTCACCCGTCCACCGAACCGGCACAGCTCGATCGCGACCATGCCGAGTTCCTGCTGGTGCGCGGGGCTCTGCGGCGGGGCATGCCGATCCTGGGGATCTGCCGCGGCATCCAGGTCATGAACGTCGCCTGCGGCGGTGACCTGATCCAGCATCTGCCCGAGGAGCTGGACCACGAACACCATCGCGAGACGGTCGGGGTCTTCTCGGAGCATCCGGTGCGGATCGCGCCGGGCAGCACGCTCGAGACGATCCTCGGGCCCACCGCACCGGTGCTCTCGCACCACCATCAGGCGACCGGCCGCGTGGGTGACGGGCTCACCCCCGTGGCGTGGGCGGAGGACGGCACCATCGAGGCGCTCGAGGCGACCGGCGACGACGGGTTCGCGCTGGGCGTGCAGTGGCATCCGGAGGAGGGCGACGACATGGCGCTCTTCACCGCGGTCGTCGAGCGGGCCCGCGCGTACCGCGATCAGGCCGGGGTCGACTGATCGGTCCTGTACCGTGGATCCGGTGAGTGCGCTTCGTTGGCAGGGCGAGCGGCCCGCCGGGATGACCGACCCGGTGCTGATCGCCGCGTTCGGCGGTTGGAATGACGCCGGCGAGGCCGCGAGCGGTGCCCTGCGCCATCTGGTCGAGGCCTACGAGGCCACGTGCGTGGCCGACGTCGACCCCGAGGACTTCTTCGACTTCCAGAGCCACCGGCCGCGGGTCGCCATCACCGACGGCGAGCTTGACCGGCCGATCGCGTTTCCCGCCGTGGAACTCTGGGCCACGCCGGCCGGTGCGGACCGCGGGCTGATGCTGGTGCGGGGCGTCGAGCCGTCGCTGCGGTGGCTCACGCTCTGCGGCGACATCCTGGACGCGGCACAGGCGGCCGGGGTCACCCGCGTCATCAGCCTGGGCGCGCTCCTGGCCGACGTGCCGCACACGCGACCGGTGCGGGTGAGCGCCATGTCCTCGCCGCGCGAGCTCACCCAGGCGATCGGCGGACGGCGCCCCGACTACCACGGCCCGACCGGGATCATCACACTGCTCCACGCCATGGCCGTCGAGCGCGGCCTCGCGAGCGCCTCGCTGTGGGCGGCGGTGCCCCACTACGTGGGTGGCGGCGCGTCGCCCACCGCATCGCTCGCCCTCCTGGACGCGGTCACCCAGATCACCGGCGTGCGACCGGACCTCACGCGTCTGGAGCGGGACGTGACTGCGTATCGCGAGCAGATCGAGGAGGCGGTCAGGGCAAACCCCCAGGCCGAGGCGCTCATCTCGGAGCTGGAACACGACTACGACCGCGCGCACGAGCCCGCACCGGGCGAGATCCCGACCGCCGACGCGATCGCGGCCGAGTTCGAGCGCTTCCTGCGCGAGCAGTCGCCGCCCGACGAACCGACGTAGCCCGACGCCGGGGCCGCCCGCCCCGGGACGACGCGGATCCGGCTAGTCGAACGCGCCGGCCGCAAGCAGTCCGGCGTCCAGCGCCACGCGCACCATCTGCGCACGGGTCGAGAGCCGCAGCTTCGCCATGATGTGCTTGCGGTGGCTCTCGATGGTGCGGGCGCTCAGGTTGAGGCGTTCGGCGATCTCCTGGTTGGTGAACCCCATCGACAGGAGTCGCAGCACGTCGACCTCGCGACCGGTGAGGTCGTCGACGCCGCGGTGCGTCGCGCCGGCCGCCATGCGCGCACCCAGTGCCGCGTTGACGTACCGGCCGCCTGCGGCGACGTCGAGGATGGCGCGCACCAGCTCCGCGTTGCCGGCGTTCTTCACGACATAACCACGGGCCCCCGCCGAGAACGCGCGACGCGCCAGAAGCGGTTCGTCGTGCATGGAGAGCATCACCACGCCCAGGTCGGGACGCCGCGCGATGAGCCCGCGACAGCCCTCCACCCCGTCGATGCCCGGCATGTCCAGGTCAAGCACCACCACGTCGGGCACCTCGCGGTCCACGAGGGGCGCACCCGCCGCCATGCCGTCGGCGTCGCCGACGACCCGCAGCCGTTCGTCGTCGTCCAGGAGGCGCACGACCCCCTGACGCAGGATCGCGTGGTCGTCGATGACGACCACCCGCACCGGGTGATCGACGCCCACCGTGGGCTCAGTCATCGTCCTGCGCCGACGGGATCGGCACCGCCAGTCGCACGGTGGTGCCGGCGCCGGGCGCGCTCTCGATCTGCAGGTCGCCCCGTACGATGGCCGCCCGCTCGCGCATGCCCGACATGCCGAACCCCTCGGCCACGCGCGCCGGGTCGAACCCGACGCCGTCGTCGGCGACGGTGACCAGATGCGCGTCGGCGCCGTGGCGCACGCGCACGGTTGCGACACCGGCCGACGCGTGCCTGATCACGTTGGTGAGCGCCTCCTGCACGACCCGGTAGATGGCCTCCTCCACATCGGGATCGAGGTCCCCGCCGGGTCCGCACCTGCGACAGCGCGAGCAGTCGAAGTCGACATCCAGGTCGAAGAGCACCATGCAGCGGTCGGCGAGCGCCGCCAGCGCCTCCCGCAGACCCCCCTCGTCCAGCTTGGCGGGACGCAGATCCGCGACGATGCGACGAAGCTCGAGGGTGGCGACGTCGATCTGGCCGATGGCCTCGGTGAGGAGGGTGCGGGTGCGGTCGTCCACGTCGCCGCCGACGGCGCGCTCGACGCTCATCCTGATGGCGGCGAGCTCCTGAAGCGTCTGGTCGTGCAGCTCGCGCGCCCAGTGCGACCGGCGGTGCTCCGAGCGGGCGGTGCGCCTGGTGAGTGCCTCGCGGGCGACCGCACGCGCGGCGACAAGGCCGGTCTCGGCGCCGGTCGCCACCGCCCGGATGAGCTCGGCGCCGCCGTCCGGATCGCGCAGGCCCACGGCCACGATGACGGCCTCCACCTCGTGACCCTCACCGACCGGCACGGCGATCCCGTCGTGGCCCGCCGACCCGCCCAGGACGGGCTCCAGTGCGGCCAGGCCGGCGATCGACGCGCCCGAGCGCGGAAGCGTGGCCGGGTCGAGCCCCAGGCCCGCGCCGCGACAGGAGGCGGCGCCCGGGCCGTCGACCCCCTCCACGATGGCGTCGTCGCCGACGGGGACGGCGATGAGCGCCGCGGTGGCCCCCGCCACCGACCGCACGCGTTCGGCCAGCTGGTCCAGCCGGTCCGCGGGGACGAGCGACGGTCCGGCCGGCGCCGGGACCTCGTCGGCCCCGCGCGTCGTCGCTCGCGACGACGTGCTCACTGGATCGTCCGGGGGTCCGCCATCGAAGCCACCCTATCCCGGTTGACCCGCCGCTCATCCCCCAGCGGTCAGAACGGTGACGAACCGCCCCGGGCCGGGTCCCGAACGACCCGCGACCCGGCGAATGGCCCGCACCTGACGGACCGCGGTCGCGTGCGAGGATGTCGGGGTGTCACCCGTACGCCGCACAGCGCTCGTCTCGGTGGTGGCCGCAGCCGTCCTCATCGCCCTCAAGCTCGGGGTCGGGCTCGCCGCCAACAGCCTGGGGCTCGTCTCCGAGGCCATGCACTCGGGCACCGATCTGGTGGCCGCACTCCTGACGTTCTTCGCCCTCGGCGTCGCGCACCGGCCGGCGGACAGCACCCACCCGTGGGGTCATGGCAAGGCTGAGCATCTGGCCGCGCTCGCGGAGTGCGCCATCCTGGTGCTCGCCAGCATCCTGATCGGCGTCGCCGCCGTTGGCCGGCTCGCCTCCGGTGAGACGCACACCGTCGCGACCGCATGGTGGTCGTTCGCCGTGATCGGCGTCGTGATCGTGATCGACTGCTCGCGCATGCTCATCTCCCACCGCGCGGCCCGACGCCACAACAGCGCGGCGCTCGCATCCAACGCCCTGCACTTCGCCGGCGACCTGGCGGGCACCGTGGCGGTGCTGATCGGTCTCATCATGACCCGCGCCGGGTACCCGGCGGCCGATGCGATCGCCGCCCTCTTCGTCGGCGTGCTCGTCCTCGCGGCCGCGACCCGCCTGGCCCACGCCAACGTGAACGTCCTCATGGACTCGTCGTCGCGCGAGGCGGAGGACGCGGCGCGCGACGCCATCGAACGTCTGGGGCCCGACATCCAGCTCGACCGTCTGCGGGTGCGCGAGGCCGGCGGCACGCACTTCGCCGACGCGGTCATCGCGGTCTCCCCCTCCGCCGCCCTCGCCGAGGGCCACGCGGCGGCCGACGCCGTCGAGGACGCGATCGCGATGACCCTCCCGGGCGCCGACATCGTGGTGCACGTCGAGCCGGGCCGCGCGCCCCAGGACCTGCGCGAACGAGCCCTGGCGGCAGCGCTCGCGGTGCCGGGCGTCCGCGAGATCCACAACGTGCGCGTGGTGCATCCCCCCGGCCGGACCGAGATCAGCCTGCACATGAAGCTGCCGGCGCAGATGCGCCTGACCGCCGCGCACGACCTGGCCCACCGGGTCGAGGACCGCATCCGCGCGGCGCTCCCCGAGGTGCACGCCGTGGCCACGCACATGGAGCCGCTCGACTCGCCGCTGGTGGCCGACGGACCGCCCGATGAGGATCAGGCCGCGTGCTCCGACGCCGTTCGCCAGGCCGTTGTGGACCTCACCGGACGCCCGCCCAACGACCTGCGGCTGGTGCGCGGCGAGGACGGTGTCACCGCGTTCCTCGCGATCGCGGTGGACGGTGCGCTGCCGCTGGACGAGGCCCATGCGATCGCCGGGGCGCTCCGCTCACGGCTGCGCCGCGAGCAGCCGGAGCTGGAGGATGTCTTCGTGCACACCGAGCCCGCGGGTGAGGATCATCCCCCCGTGGACCGGCACCAGAACAGGTCGGTGCGGTAGGGAATCGCGATGCGCGCCGGGTCGAGTCCCTCGTCGGCCACGAGGGCGTCCACCCCCGCCAGGAGCTCCGCCCGCTCGTGCGACGCCATGTCCGCGACGAAGCTGACCGACGCGACCCGGTCGCCCAGCCCCGCGCCGTCCACCGTCTGCTCGTTGCGAAACGACGCGGTCTCGAGCGGCGTCAGATCGGATCGTCCGTCGAACGCGACCCGCCACCCGTGCCCCGCGTACCAGGGGTTGGCACCCCGACGGGTGTGGATGAGCGCCTGCAGACGGTCCACCCACCCGACGTCGCGGTCCATGACGTTCCACAGAAGCCCCAGCGCCCCACCCGGCTGGAGCACCCGCACGATCTCGTCGAGCGCCGCGGGACCGTCGAACCAGTGGAACGCCTGGGCCACCGTCACGGCGTCCTGCGATCCGTCGGCGCAGGGGATCTCCTCGGCCCTTCCGGCGAGCACCTCCACCCCGTCCAGTCGCGCCAGGAGGGCGCGCATGCCGTCGGTCGGCTCCACCGCCGTCACGCGGGCGCCGGCCGCGACCAGGTGGGTCGTGAGCTTGCCCGAGCCCGCGGCCAGGTCGAGCACGCGGGTGCCCGCGCCGATGCCGCACGCGCGCAGGAGGGCCCCGACCGCATCCGGACGGTACCCCGGTCGTGCCCGGTCGTAGGCCGCCCCGTCGGCGAAGCCGCTTCGCGCACGGTCGAGGTGGCCGCTCATCCGAACGCGCTGATCCAGTCGCGGCTTCCCGAGAAGATCATCTCGATGGCGATCCCGGCGAGCAGCAGGCCCATCACCCGGGAGAACAGGTGGATGACGCTGCGGCTGACGTGGCCGCCGATGGGGGCGGCCAGACGCAGCACGATCCACACGGTCACGAGTGCGAGGGCGATGCCGATGATCGTCCCCAGCCGTGCGTCGGTGCCGGGTTCGCGGTCGAGGAGCACCATGGTGGTGGCGATCGCGCCCGGCCCGGCCAGGAGCGGGGTGCCCAGCGGGACGAGCGCCACGTTGCCGCGCTCGGACACCTTCGGATCGTCGTACTGGCCGCGCAGCATCTCGAGCGCGATGAGCGCGAGCAGCAGGCCGCCGGCCACGGTGAGTGCCTCGAGCGACACGTGCAGGTAGCCCAGGATCGCGCGGCCCACCAGGGCGAAGCCGAAGATGAGGATGAAGGCCACCAGCACCGCCTGCCAGGCGTAGCGGGCGCGCACGCGTGCGGTGCTGCCCGACGAGAGCGCCAGGAAGACCGGGATGTTGCCCAGCGGGTCCATGACCACGAACATCGTGATGAACGCCGTGGCGAGCGCCGTCGTCATCGGCGGCCGCGGTCTGCCGGTCCTGCGTGCGGGCTCACGCGGACAGCGATTCGTGCGGCAGGAAGTGGTCGCGGAAGACGCGCAGCGCGTAGCGGTCCGTCATGCCGGCGACGTGGTCGCTCACCCGGGTGACCAGATCCTCCTCGGCCGCGGGCGGAAGCAGTTCGGGGCGTGCGTGGAAGAGGTCGAAGAGGTCCCGCACCACACGGTGGGCGCGGTCGGCCTCGTCGCTGTTGGGCGATGCCAGGTAGACGCGCTCGAACATGAACGTGCGCAGGTTGCGGAACACCTCACCGATCTCGTCACTCTGACGGATCTCGTCGGCGTCGCGGCTGGTCGCGACGATGTCCTGCACCAGGGTGGTCAGGCGCTGCGACGTCGTGGCCCCGAGCACCGCGATCTCGGCTGCCGGCAGCTCCTCGACCCGCAGCATCCCGGCGCGGACGGCGTCCTCGATGTCGTGGTTGACGTAGGCGACGCGGTCGACGAGCCGCACGACCTGCCCCTCGAGGGTCGGCGGCGGGGTCGGCCCGGTGTGACCGACGATGCCGTCGCGCACGCCCACCGTCAGGTTGAGACCCCGCCCGTCGCGCTCGATGCGCTCGACGATGCGCAGGCTCTGCTCGTTGTGCAGGAACCGCCGCCCGAAGCGCTCGGACAGGATGTCGTTGAGGGCGCTCTCCCCGGCGTGCCCGAACGGGGCGTGACCCAGGTCGTGCCCCATCGCGATGGCCTCCACGAGGTCCTCGTCCAGTGCCAGGGCGCGGGCCACGGTGCGGGCGAGCCCCGACACCTCGAGCGTGTGGGTGATGCGCGTGCGGTAGTGGTCGCCCTCCGGCGCGATGAAGACCTGGGTCTTGTGCTTCAGCCGGCGAAACGCCTTGGAGTGGATGATCCGGTCGCGGTCGCGCTGATAGGCGTTTCGCAGCGGGTCGTCCGCCTCGGGCGTGACGCGCACGGCCGCGTCCGGTCCGGCCGCGCGCGGGGAGCGCGCGGGGCTCATCCGACGCCCGGAGTCGGCAGGACGACCGGGAAGACCCAGGGGCCCAGGTGCCCGTCGGGGCCGCTCGCACCGATCGATCCGACGGTGAAGGTGAGGCCGGTCACGTCGCGCGGGATGCCGGGCGTGAGCGCGATGACGCCCTCCAGCCTGCTCCCGGCCCGTTCGACGCCGAGCGACGCCGAACGGTAGCGGCGGCCGCGGTCGTCGACCGCCAGGACGTCCAGCGCCGCAAGCGATCCGCGGCGCACCACATCGGCCGCATGCGCCAGGTAGCGGATGCGGGAGAAGTCCCGGTACCGCTCCAGGGAGAGCACCGCGACGGTGATCCCGTCGATCGTCTCCACCTGGCCGAGGGCCACCACGCCCACGAGGTCGGCGGGCTCCACGTACAGGGAGCGGTCGGCGGGGTCCATCACCAGATCCCACGGGGTGGGCACGGCGGACGCGTCCTCCTCCGCCTGCGCGGCGGCGAGCCGCTCCTGCACGGTGCGTGCGCTGCGGTGCTTCCAGATGCGGGGCGAGTTGCGGAAGACCGCGAGGAGGCCGCGGTGCGAGAACTGTCGTTCGTCGTCGGGGATGTACAGCCCGACGCTCTCCGCATCGGGGCGGCGCAGTTCGATGAACGCCGCCGCGCGCGGGTCCGGACGCTCGTCGGTGCCGCAGCTGTCGGCGTAGTGCATGTGCGCGATCTCCCAGCCGTCCACAAGCATCTCGCACAGGTCGCCCAGACTGGAGAGGCGGAATCGCTCGCGGTCCACCACCCTACCGCCGTTTCCGCCGGAGCATGCCGAAGATGCCCTTCACGACCTCGCGGGCGGCCGACGAGTTGAGCACGTCCCCCACCCGACCGGCCAGCGAGTCGTCGGAGCGTCGGTCGCGACGGGGCGCCGCGGCCTCCGACTCACGGAGCGCCTTCTCGATCCGCTCGATGTCGCCGTCCAGCCGCGCGGCGAGGATCTCCTCGGCGCTCTCGCGGTCGACGCGCTGGTTGTACTTGGGTCCCAGCTGCGACCCGGCGATGATCGCCGACCGTTCGGCGTCGGTGAGCGGCGCCATGCGCGACGCCGGCGGGTAGATGCGCGTGGCGGCGACCGGCGTGGGCACGCCCCTGGTGTCGAGCACGGTCACCACGGCCTCGCCGACGCCGAGCGACTGGAGCGTCTCGCCGAGGTCGCGGTAGTGGTCGGTCATCGGGAAGGTCTCGACCGCCGCCTTGAGCGCCTTCGCGTCCTTGGGGGTGAAGGCCCGCACCGCGTGCTGCACCCGGTGGCCCAGCTGGCTCAGCACGGCGTCCGGGATGTCGGTGGGAAGCTGAGTGATGAAGAAGACCCCCACGCCCTTGGAGCGGATGAGCCGCACGGTCTGCGTGACGGCGTCGAGGAACCCCTTGCTCGCCCCGTTGAACAGCAGGTGGGCCTCGTCGAAGAAGAACGCGAGCACCGGTTTGTCGGGGTCACCGACCTCCGGGAGCTCCTCGAAGAGCTCCGCCAGCACCCACATGAGGAACGTCGAGAAGAGCGCCGGCTTCGTCGCCACCGTGGGCAGGGACATGATGGTGGCGATCCCGCGCCCGTCGGGCGTCGTGCGGATGAGGTCGTGCACGTCGAGCCCCGGTTCGCCGAAGAAGACGTCACCCCCGTCGGCCTCGAGCTCGGACACCTTGCGCTGGAGCACCCCGACGGTCGCCGACGAGAGCCCGCCCAGGCGCTTCAGGTCGTCCTTGCCGGGACCGACCAGGTAGGCGAGCGCGGCCCGCAGGTCCTCCAGCTCGATGAGCGCGAGGTCGTTCTCCTCGCAGAAGCGGAAGACGAGCGAGAGGCTCGACTCCTGGGTGGCGTTGAGCGACAGCACCTTCGACAGGAGCGTCGGACCGAACTGGGTGAGCGATGCGCGAAGCGGCACCCCGTCCTGCCCGGTGAGCGACACGATCTCGACCGGGGCGGCCGCGGGCGTCCACTCGTAGTCCAGGGCGGCGGCCCGCTCGCTGATCTTCTCGTTCGGTTCGCCGGGCGCGGCGATGCCCGCCAGGTCGCCCTTCATGTCGGCCGCGAACACCGGGCAGCCCGCCGCGCAGATCTGCTCGGCGATGAGCTGCAGCGTCTTGGTCTTGCCGGTGCCGGTGGCACCCGCGATCAGCCCGTGGCGGTTGATGAGGTTGAGGGGGATCCGCACGTCCACGTCGGTGACCGGTGCGGCCGGGTCGACCAGGGGCCGCCCCAGGCGGATCGCCGGACCTTCGAACCCGTAGCCCTGTGCCAGATCAGCCGCGAAATCGGACATGTGGCGCGCCCCCCCGTTGTCATTTTCCGTTGGTGTCGCATCCCGCGCGGAGGATGCCTACCGGTCCTTGCCGCCGACGCCGTCCTCACCCTCCACGGCGGCCTGGCCGGCGGCGATCCGCGCGACCTGCACACGGTACGGCGAACACGAGACGTAATCCAGTCCCTCCCGGTGACAGAACTTGACCGATTCGGGGTCACCGCCGTGCTCACCGCAGATCCCCAGCTTGATCGCCGGCTTGACGCCGCGGGCCAGGCCGACCGCCATGTGCACCAGCTTGCCGACGCCGTCCTGGTCGAGGGTCTCGAACGGGTTGGCCGAGAGGATGTTCTTGGCCATGTACCGGGTGAGGAACTTGCCCTCGGCGTCGTCGCGGCTGAATGCCAGCGCCGTCTGCGTGAGGTCGTTGGTGCCGAACGAGAAGAAGTCCGCCTCGGAGGCGATCTCGTCGGCGGTGAGCGCGGCGCGCGGCACCTCGATCATGGTGCCCACCAGGTAGGCGAGCTCTTCGCCCTCACGCTCGAGCAGCCCGTCGGCCTCGGCACGCACCTCCTCGGCCAGCAGACGAAGCTCGCTGGCGAAGCCGATGAGCGGGATCATGATCTCGACCAGCGGCGGATGGCCGGTCTCGCGCTTGACGGCGATCGCCGCCGCGATGATCGCCCGCACCTGCATGCGGTAGATGGCCGGCCACTCGATGCCCAGACGGCATCCGCGCATGCCGAGCATGGGGTTCAGCTCGGAGAGCTCCTGCACGCGGCCGAGCCGGCGCATGAGCTCGGGGTCGACCCTGCCGGAGGTCCGCTGGTGCTCCACCTCGAGCGAGAGGTCGAGCAGGCTCGGCAGGAACTCGTGGAGCGGCGGGTCGAGCAGGCGGATGGTCACCGACAGCCCCTGCATGGCGCGGAAGATCCCGGTGAAGTCGTCGCGCTGGAAGGGCTCCAGCCGCTCGAGCGCGCTGTCGCGGGCGGCGTCGTCGGTGGCGAGGATCATCTCCTGCACGATCGGCAGGCGCTCCTCGGCGAAGAACATGTGCTCCGTGCGGCAGAGGCCGATGCCCTCGGCACCGAACGCACGGGCGCGCTCGGCGTCCTCCGGGTTGTCGGCGTTGGTGCGCACGCGCAGCCGCCGCGCCTTGTCTGCCCACTTGAGGATGCGGACGAGGTACTCGTTGTCCGACTGCGGTGGGATGAGCGGCGCCTCACCGGCGAACACGCCGCCGCTCGTCCCGTCGATCGTGATGACGTCGCCCTCGCGGAACGTCTGTCCGCCCAGGGTGAAGGTGCCGGCGTCCTCGTCGATGTCGAGGCTGGAGACGCCGCAGACGGCGGGCTTGCCCATGCCGACCGCCACGATGGCGGCGTGCGAGGTCTTGCCCCCGCGGGCGGTGAGGATGCCCTGCGCGACGATCATGCCGTGCAGGTCGTCGGGGGTCGTCTCATCGCGCACCAGGATGACCCGCTCACCCTCGTTGCCCCTGCGCTCGGCCTCGTCGGCCTCGAACACCACGGCGCCCACCGCCGCGCCGGGGCTTGCGTTGACACCTGACGCGAGCGGCTCGGCGGCCGTCTCCAGATCCAGCTGCGGCAGGAGCAGCTGGCGGATCTGTGTCGGATCGACGAGATCACGCAGCGACTCGCGCCACGTGACGGCCCCCTCGTCCACCAGGTCGACCGCGATCCGCGCCATGGCCTGCGCGCTGCGCTTGCCGTTGCGGGTCTGCAGCATGAACAGGCGTCCGTCCTCGATGGTGAACTCGACGTCCTGCATGTTGCGGTAGGTGCCCTCGAGCCGGTTCATCGTGGCGATCAGCTGGTCGAAGGCCTCGGGCAGCTCGTCCTTCAGCTCACCCAGCGGGCGCGGCGTGCGGATGCCGGCCACCACGTCCTCGCCCTGCGCGTTCACGAGGAAGTCGCCGAACGGCTCGCCCGACTCGCCGGTCACGTTGTTGCGGCTGAAAGCCACGCCGGTGGCCGACCGCTCGCCGCTGTTGCCGAACACCATCTGCTGCACGTTGACGGCGGTCCCGAGGTCCCAGGGGATGTTGTGCAGGCGCCGGTAGTCCTGGGCGCGGCGGTTGTCCCACGACTCGAACACCGCGCGGATGGCGGCGTCAAGCTGTGCCCGCGGCTCCTGGGGAAACGGCTCGCCCCTGTCGGTCTCGTAGATCCCCTTGAAGGTCTCGACCAGGCCGCGCAGGTCGTCCTCGCTCAGGTCGACGTCGGCCTCCACGCCGCGCGCCCGCTTCAGATCGTCCAGGGCCCGCTCGAAGTGCTGCCTGGGCACCTCGGAGACCACGTCGCCGAACATCTGGATGAACCGCCGGTAGGAGTCGTAGGCGAAGCGGGCGTTGCCGGTGCGCCTGGCGAGGCCCTCGACGCTGCGGTCGTTGAGTCCCAGGTTGAGGACCGTGTCCATCATGCCGGGCATCGAGAACCGCGCCCCGCTTCGCACCGACACGAGCAGCGGGTCGTCCGGATCACCCAGGGTGCGTCCCGCGGAGGTCTCCAGGTGCTTCAGGTGCTCGGTCACCTGCGCGTCGAGGCCCGCGGGGGCCGTGTGGTTGTTGCGCAGGTAGGCCAGACACGCCGCGGTGGTGACCGTGAAGCCCTGCGGCACCGGCAGTCCCAGACGGGACATCTCGGCCAGGTTGGCGCCCTTCCCGCCCAGGAGATCGCGCATGTCCCGCGCACCCTCGGAGAAGTCGTACACGTACTTGTCGCTCAACTGGATCACCTCGTGGCGGGATCGCCCGATGTCGGGTGCGATTGGTTCCGAAATCCGGCGTATCGACGGACTCATGACGGATGTCGCGTGCGCCCCACGGAGACACTCGGGACACGCGGGATTCTACCCCTCGCCCCGTGACGCACGACCGGTCCGGGGGCCGCCGCGGGGCACCTGTCCCACCGATCCGCGGTCCGCCGTCCGGCCGGTCTCAGCCGCGCACGCCGGATCTGAGATTGACGCCCAGATGCTCGCGGAAGACCGACGCCGTCAGCCGTTCCACCCCGTCGGCCGCATGGGCGCCGATCACCACGTCGGCGGCCCCCAGCGGGGTCTCGATCAGACGGACGAACGCCTCGAACACCTCGGCATCGAAGGGTCCGCCCTCCGCCTCGCACGCGGTGCACAGCACCCCGCCCAACCGTGCCGAGAACGCGACGAGCGGACCGCGCGAGCCGCATGTGACGCAGCTCGCCATCTGGGGCAGGATGCCGGCGACCACGAGGAGCTTGGCGTGGACGCCCAGCACGATCGGGTCGTGGCGCGGGGGCCCGGAGCGTGGTTGGGCGTGTGCCAGGAGGTCGAGACCGCGCGAGAGCAGGTGGTAGGCGCCCTCGTTGGGCTCCTCCTCCACCAGCACGCGCATGGCGGCCTCGAGGATCGACCCGGACGCACGCAGACGATACCCCTCCATCCAGAGCCCGGCGTGGGCGTCCAGCACCTGGGCCTGTCGCACCGTGTACATGTCACCGCGCCCCTGGTGGAGCCCCAGGTGCACGCGCACCGACGGCTGCAGCCGTCCGCCCAGCTTGGACGTGGCCTTGCGGGTGCCCTTGGCGATGGCCGACACGCGACCGCGCTCGCGCGTGTAGATGGTGAGGACGCTGTCGGCCTCGCCGTAGCGGATGGAGCGAAGGACGATGGCGTCGGTCTCGAGCACCCGCCCATTGTGGCAAGCGGGATCCGACGACTCGGGTCCGACGTGTCCGGCGCCGCGGTCGCGCGTGCCCTACCATCAGGCGGATGGCGCAGATCACCATGTACACGAGCGACCGGTGCCCCTACTGCGTGCGGGCCAAGCGGCTGCTCGACAGCAAGGGCGTCGAGTACGAGGAGATCTTCATCGGGCTCGACGACTTCGAGGCGCGGCAGCGGATCTTCGAGCTCACCGGTGCAATGACGGTGCCGCAGATCATCATCGACGGCACCCCCATCGGCGGCTGGGATCAGCTGTCGGCGCTCGACAGCGCCGGCGAGCTCGATCCGATGATCGCCGCCCCGTCCGACTCCTGACGGTCTAGGCGGGCGGCGACCCGTCGGGCCGGTCGTCGATCGGCACGCCCGCGGACTCCGCCACCGGCAGCGGGAACCAGCAGGCGCAGGTGTGCGCCGGAGACCCGTCGATCGGCTCCAGCTCCGGCACGTCGCGGCTGCACTCCACCGGCACATAGGGCGGCGGCGGCAGCTCGGGCGCCTCGTCGGCCGCCGCCTCGTCCCCGCGCGGATCGTCGTCGGTGATCGAACCCGGCGGCGCGTCGGCGGCCGGCAGGTCCTCGGTGGGCGTGCGCTCGTGGTCCAGGATCCCCTCGCCCCCACCGGCCCCGGCCGCCAGCGATGCGAGCGCCTCGGAATCGAGTACGTCGACCGCCTCCTGCGCGCGGCGGTCGAGGTCCGCGTAGTCGCCTGCCGATGCGGCCAGCGTCTCGTGCTCCGCACGGTCGTCGCCCTCGACACCCGCGTCGGCGAGCGCCTCCAGCATGGCCACCACGTCCGGGTTCGCCTCCATGTAGAGGCGACGGGCACGGTCGCAGCGGGGATGGAACCGACATCCGCTCGGGGGATCGGTGGGCGACGGCACGTCACCCACCAGCACCTGCCGTCTGCGGTTGCGCGCCAGGGCGGGATCCGGGATCGGCACCGCCGAGAGCAGCGCGCTCGCGTACGGGTGACGCGGCCGCTGCACGAGCTCGTCCGACGGCGCAAGCTCGGCGATCTTGCCGACGTACATGACCGCGATGCGGTCGCAGACGTGACGCACCACCGACAGGTCGTGGGCGATGAAGACGAGTGTCAGCCCCAGCTCGCGTTTGAGGTCGGCCAGCAGGTTGATGATCTGGGCCTGGATCGACACGTCGAGCGCCGACACCGGCTCGTCGGCCACGATCAGCTTGGGCTTCACCGCGATCGCACGGGCCACGCCGATGCGCTGACGCTGCCCGCCCGAGAACTCGTGCGGGTAGCGGTTGTAGTGCTCGGGGTTCAGGCCCACCATGTCCATCAGGTCGCGCACCCGCTGCCGGCGCGCGCCCTCGCTCCGCTCGATGCGGTGGATCTCGAACGGCTCACCGATGATCGACCCCACGGTCTTGCGGGGGTTGAGCGACGAGTAGGGGTCCTGGAAGATCATCTGCATCTCGCGACGAAGCGGCTTCAGCGACATCGCGTCCAGATGCGAGATGTCGCGGCCGTCGAACGTGACGGTGCCCGCGGTGGGCTCGAGCAGACGCAGGATGAGACGCGCCGTGGTGGACTTGCCGCAGCCGGACTCGCCCACCAGGCCGATCGTCTCGCCCCGCAGCACGTCGAACGACACGTCGTCCACCGCGTGGACCGCACCCACCTGCCGCTGCAGGAGGCCGCGGCGGATCGGGAAGTGCTTGACCAGGTTGCGCACCTCGACGAGCGGCGTGCTCATGTGCGCGTCACCTCGGTGCCGGCGCTCTCGGAGAGGGCGTCGGTGAGCGGCACCGCCGCACGCGCCTCGTCGGGCGTCGCGCCCCGGCGCAGGTGGTCCCACAGCCCCCGGCGCACGTCGCCCGGCAGGAGGCAGGCGACCCGGTGGTCGGGTCGGCCCGGGATGTCCGCGAGCTCCGGGTCGATCCGGCGGTGGGCGTCGCGCACGTACGGGCAGCGCGGGCTGAAGGAGCATCCCGGCGGCCGGTGGATGAGCGATGGCGGTCGGCCCGCGATGGGCACCAGGTCGGTGTCCGACGGCTGGTCCAGTCGCGGGATCGATCCGAGCAGTCCCCATGTGTAGGGGTGCTCCGGCTCGGCGAACAGGGCCGGCGTGGGCGCCTGCTCGATGATGCGACCGGCGTACATGACGGCGATCTCGTCGGTCACCTCGGCCACCACACCCAGGTCGTGGGTGATGATGACGACCGCCGCCTGGAACTCGCGCTGCAGCCGCCGGATGAGGTCCAGGATCTGGGCCTGCACCGTCACGTCGAGCGCGGTCGTCGGCTCGTCGGCGATCACGAGCTTGGGGTCGTTGATGAGCGCCATCGCCACCATGACCCGCTGACGCATGCCGCCGGAGAACTCGTGCGGGTAGGCCTCCAGGCGCTTGGCGGGCTCGGGGATGCCGACCAGCTCGAGCATCTCTGCGGCGCGGTTGCGGGCGACGTGCTTGGAGACGTCGCGGTGGGCGCGGATGGCCTCCACCAGCTGGTTGCCGATGCGGTAGAAGGGGTGGAGCGACGAGAGCGGGTCCTGGAAGATCATCGCGATCTCGTTGCCGCGCAGGTGGCGCATCTCCTCGTCGGACATGTCCAGCAGGTCGTGGCCGTCGAAGACGACGCGGCCGGACACCTGCGCGTTCTCCGCGAAGCGCACGAGCCCCATCACCGCGAGCGACGAGACGCTCTTGCCCGACCCGGATTCGCCGACGATCCCGAGCGCCCGTCCCGGGTCGACGCTGTAGCTGACACCGTCGACGGCGCCCACCACGCCGTCCTCGGTGTCGAAGCTGACGCGCAGATCGCGCACCTCGAGGAGCGCCATCAGTACCTCACGCGCGGGTCGATGAACGCGTAGACGATGTCGACGATCAGGTTGAGCACGATGATGAAGAACGCGGCGATGATGACCGTTCCCTGCACGGTCGGCAGGTCGCTCTTCTGGATCGAGTCGAACGCCAGGCGTCCGATGCCCGGGATGTTGAAGACGGTCTCGGTGAGGATCGCGCCGCCCAGGAGGACCCCCAGGTCCATGCCCAGGATCGTGACGATCGGCGAGATGGCCGCCCGCAGGCCGTGCCGGAACACGACCCGACGTTCGCGCAGGCCCTTGGCGCGCGCCGTGCGGATGTAGTCCTCCCCCATCGTGTCGATGAGGCTCGCGCGGGTGAAGCGCGCGTAGATGGCGGTGAAGGTCCCAGCCAGCACGAACCACGGGAGGATGAGCGACGGGATCACGAGCTCCGGCGCCGTGAAGATGTTGCCCTCAAGCGGATAGGTGCCCTGCCCCTCGAAGAGCTTGACGACCCCCAGGTCCTTCGAGAACAGGTACAGCGAGACGAGGCCCAGCCAGTAGACCGGGGCCGAGATGGCGATGAGCGCGCCGCCCATCGAGAGGCGGTCGGGCCACCGCCCGCGCTTGAGCGCGGAGATGATCCCGATCGGGATGCCGAAGATGAGCCACACCACCGCGGCGCCGACGGCGAGGGTGATGGTGGCGGGCAGGCGGCTGAAGATCTGGCTGCGCACCGACTCGGAGTTCTGGTAGCTGTAGCCGAAGTCGAAGTGGAACACCAGGTCCTGCATGTATCTGCCGTACTGCACGTACCACGGGCGGTCGAGCCCCAGCGTCTCACGGATCGTGTTGACGATCTCGGGGGTCGGCTGACGTCCCGCCCGGAGGATGGCCGGGTCGGCGGCGGGGAGCGTGTAGAAGATGATGAACGACAGGAAGCTGATGACGAGCAGCAGCACGATCATCCACAGCACCCGTCGGATGATGAACGTCAGCATGGGCCGACCGGCGGTTGGGGTCGGGCCCCGTCACGCGCGGTGACGGGACCCGACTGGTTGGCGGTTGCGGTGATCGGACCTACTTGATGAACGTGAAGCTCAGGTCGTGGGTCGTCGTGATCCCGTTGGACACCGCGTGGACGTCCTTCGAGTTGATGATCGCCGTCTTGTCCCAGATCCACGGGATCGCGGGGGCCTGCTCGGCGATCAGCTTGTTGGCCTTGGCGAACGCCTCGTTTCGGCTCTTGCCGACCGGCTCGAGGGCACCCTTGTCGAGGGCGTCGTTGACGGCCGGGTCGTTCAGCTGCGGCCAGTTGACGTTGCCGGCCTGCAGGATGGCCTTGCCGTTGAAGGTCGGGTCGAGCATGGCCTGCGGATCCGAGAAGTCCTTGAACCAGCCGACGTTGGGGCAGATCGCCACCTTGGCGCTCGGGATGCCGCAGAACTTCGTGTAGAGCGTCTCCTGCGGGACGATCTTGAAGTTGAGCTTGAAGCCCATCTTCTCGATCTGACCCTGGAACACCTCTGCGGTCTTCTTGCCGGGGTCGGCGTTGGTGGCGATGGTGAGGATCTGCTCGGACCCCGTCCACTTGCCGTCCTTCACGGGAAGGCCGTCGGCCTCGGCGGCGTCCATGTACTTCCTGGCGACCGCGGCGTCACCGGTGGGCGACTTCAGGTAGTCGAGGTCGGTGTTCTGCTCCAGTCCGCCGGCCTCCTCGAAGCCCGGGATGCCCGGGGGGATCCAGCCGTTGGCGATGTCGCCGATGACCTCGCCGCCGCGGGTGAGCCGAAGCGCGTCACGGTCCATCGACGCGATGATCGCCTTGCGGATGTTGGCGTTGTCGAACGGCTTGATCGTCATGTTCATGGCGATGTAGCGCGTGCCGCCCGACGGGACGAAGATGACCTGGTCCTTGTTCTGCGATAGGGCGGTCTTCAGCACCTCCGCGGGCGGGGAGCCGGCGTCGCAGCAGACGGTGGCCTTGCCCGAGAGGGTGCGGCGCGACGCACTCGCCAGGTCGTCGTTGCCCTCCTGGATCGTGATCTCGTCCAGGTAGGCGGGGCGGAAGTCGGTGGCCTTGTCCCAGTTGGGGTTGCGCACCATCTCGATGCTCTTGCCGGGCTTTCGGCCGATGGTCTCGCCCTGCGCGTTGTTCTTCACCATGTACGGACCCGTGAACGCGACGTGCGTGTCGTACGCGGTGGGGGTCTTGGCGTCGAACGGCTTGGCGTACTCCTCCGGCACCGGGACGGAGATCGGCATGGTGAGCGCCTGCACCACCAGGTTGGCGAGCGGCTTGTCGAGCTTGATCACCAGGGTGTTGTCGTCCGGGGTCTCGATGCCGGAGATCTTGGTGATGGGGCCGGTCCCGGCCTCCTTGGGCGCACCCACGATCGAGCTGAAGTAGACGCCGGCGTAGCCGTTGGGCACGTTCTTCGAGAAGGCCCGCTCGATGGCGTACTTGAAGTCGGCCGCCTTGACCTCGCGGTTGACCGGCGGGGCGTACTTGACGCCCTTCTTGATCTTGATCGTGATCGTCTTCTGGTCGTCGCTGATGTCCGGCTCGCCGTCGGCGAGGTCCGGGATGGCGTCGACCGAGTTGTCCGGCTGGTAGTTGTAGAGCAGCCGGTTGGTCGCGAGGGTCACCATGAACCCGAAGGTGTAATAGGTCTGTCCCGGGTCGAGGAAGTCGATGTCACCCGCCGCCAGATAGGTGAGCTTGCCGCCCTCCTTGCCCTCGACGGGTGCACCGGCACCGGTGTCGGTGCCACCACCGCCGCCGCCGGTGTCCGACCCGCCGCCGCCGCAGCCCGTGGCCACCAACGACAGGGCCCCCACCGCACCGGCGACGAGCGCCCAGTGTTTCGGTCGCTTCATCACGTAATCCCCTTTTGTTCTGTCATGCACGCTGTTGAAAACCGGATCCCCATCCTCAGCGTCCTCCGCGTGGGTTGAGGGCGTCCTGCAGGCCGTCGCCGACCAGGTTGAAGGCCAGGACGGTGACGAGGAGCGCGAGCCCCGGGAAGGTCATGTACCACCAGGCCGACGCATAGGTCGACGTCGCGCTTGCGAGCATCGCGCCCCAGCTGGACGTGGGCGGGACCACGCCGATGCCGAGGAACGAGAGCGCCGCCTCGAACAGGATGTTCTGCGGAACGAGCAGCGTTCCGTACACCACGATCGGGGCGACGAGGTTCGGCAGGATGTGCCGGAAGATGATGCGCGAGTCCGACGCCCCGAGGGAGCGTGCGGCCTCGATGTACTCCTTCTCGCGGATGGAGAGCACCTGACCGCGGATGATGCGGGCGATGTAGGGCCATCCGGAGAAGACGATCACGAAGACGATGAGCGGCAGCCCCGGCCTGATGAGCGTCGACTTCGGCATGAAGAGGACCATCACCAGACCCGCCGCCAGGACGATGACGCCCGGGGTCATCCGCAGGAGCCAGTCGCCGCGGGGGATGCTGCCGAGCCCGCCACCGCGCCGCCTGCTCGAGATCCAACCGGTCAGGACCGGCAGGACGACCAGGACGATGCCGACCACGATCAGCCACCGGCCGGTCGAGCTCCCCTGCAGACATCCCGAGATGACACAGGCGGCGCCGAGACCCATCGCCAGGAGCAGCACGGGAAAGGCCAGGACCACGTCCATGCTGCGCGAGATGAGCGAGTCGACCGCGCCGCGGTAGTAGCCGGCGATCATGCCGACCGTCACCCCGAGCACAAGCGTGAGGGCCGTCGAGATGACCGCGACGGTCAGCGACACGCGGGCGCCGTACACCACCCGGCTGAACACGTCGCGTCCCAGGTCGTCCGACCCGAAGAGCCACCCGGCGCCCGGTCCACGCGCCTGACCGAACGAGTCCAGGACCTCCTTGTGCTGGTCGTTGGGCGGGTGTGCGCCGAAGAGCTTCACCACCCACGGCGCGAAGACCGCCACCACGATGAGCAGCACGATCACCACCATCGACGCCATCGCGACCCGGTCGTGGCGAAGCCGCCGCCAGAAGAGCTGCATCGGCGAGCGTGCTTCGATCTCGAGCGTCGCGTCGACGTTGGCCGACGTCGGATCAACCGTCCCGGAGGTCAACGGGCTCCTCGTCGCGAGGTGTGCACCCGATCCGGCGACGGGGTCCGATGGCCGCGGGAACGGCCTGGATGAGTCCGTGGCATTCGGTGCAATCTACAGCGAAGGAACGCGCCCCGTTCGTGCGGGTCGACGCACGTGCCGCTCACCGTCGCGAATCCCCGCCCGACCGGCGGCCCCGCGCGGGCGTGTTCAGCCGGCGGCGCGGCGCTCCGCGGCGGTCGGGACGCCACCCAGGGAGACCGCCCGCCGGACCCCCTCACGGATCGCCTCGGCAACCACCTCGGCGCCCAGCATCCCCACCACGAAGGCGTTCTCGTCGCCCGGCACCGCGAGCGCAAAGGTGACGTCGCCGTCGATCGGCGTCTGCACCGGCGCGATGGAGCGTCCCAGCCCGGCGCGCGCCATGCGGGCCACCTGGCCGGCGCCCACGGCGCCGATCGGCGCATCGGTCGCCACGCACACGAGCGTGGTGTTCTTTCCCTCGACCAGGCGCGGGTGGAGCGGACGCTCCCATCGCGCGAGCTGCGGCGCGCCCTCGAACCCGACACCCGGCGTGTGGACGCCTGCGAGCACGGAGCCGTCCTCGTCGATCACGTCACCGAAGGCGTTGACCACCGCCAACGCGGCCACGGTGTACCCGCCGGGCGTGCGGGTGCTGGCGGCGCCCAACCCGCCCTTGCACCACCCGTCGCGCTCGTGCCACTTGCCGACGGTGGCGCCGGTGCCGGCGCCCACGCTCCCCACCTCGTGCCCGTCGTCACGGGCGGCCAGGCAGGCGGCGTAGCCCTCGTCGGGCCCCGGCCGGCGCGACCCGCCGATGCCCAGGTCGTAGATCACCATCGCCGGCACGATCGGCACCCGCGCATCGCCGGTGTCGATCCCCCGTCCCTGCTCCTCGCACCAGCGCACCGCACCGTCCGCCGCCGCGAGGCCGAAGGCCGACCCGCCCGAGAACACCAGGGCCGAGACGATGCGCGGGGCGTACCCCGGGGTGAAGAGGGCGGTCTCACGGGCGCTCGCACCGCCACCGCCGATGTCGACGGCGCCGACCATCCCCTCCGGCGGGATGATGGCGGTGCAGCCGGTGGGGACGCTCGGGTCGGACCAGTGCCCCACCCGCATGCCCGGGACGTCGGTCAGCCGGCCGGCTGGCATGTGGGGCAGTGGTAGGTGCCGCGCTGTGCCACGCGGCTCTTGACGACGGTGGTGCCGCAGACCGGGCAGGGGTCGCCCTCGTGGCGGTGGACGCGCAGCATGTCCTGCATTGTGCCCGGTACGCCGATGGTGTCACGGTACCGGTCGATCGACGCGCCGCCCGAGCGGATGCCCTCCTGCAGCCGGTCGACGATGGCGTCGCGCAGCCGGGCGACCTCGTCCTCGTCCAGCGAGCCCGCCGCGCGCACCGGGTGGATGCCGGCCTGGAACAGGGCCTCGTCGGCGTAGATGTTGCCGATGCCGGCCACGCGGCGCTGGTCGAGCAGCGCCGCCTTGATCGACGTGGCGCGGCCCGCGAGCGCCGCCCCCAGCACTGCCGCGGTGAACCCGTCCTCCAGAGGCTCCACACCGACCCGGCGCGACCAGTAGTCCTCACGGTCCGGCAGGTCGGCCGGCACGATCCACGCGCGACCGAAGCGGCGGGTGTCCGAGAAGTCCATCACCGACCCGTCGTCCAGACGAAAGCGCGCCCGCCGATGCGGATCGGGTGCGGTGCGCGACGTGGGCGACACGTGCAGGCGACCGGTCATCCGCAGGTGCATGACCAGGGTGTCGCCCGAATCGAGCTCCAGGCGCAGGTACTTGCCGCGGCGTCCGACCTCCCGCACCACGGCACCCTCCACGGCGCGGCGAAAGCGCGCCGGTGCTGCCGGGCTCACGAGCAGCGGGTCGTGGATCCTGACGCTCGCGATGCGCCGGCCGGTGACGGTCTGGGCAAGCTGGCGCCGGACCGTTTCGACCTCGGGAAGCTCAGGCATCGTCGCCGGACTCGCCGAGCACGAGCGGGGGTGCGTCCACCGGGTCGTCCACGATCTCGTAGGCGTCGGCCACGAGCGTCACCCCGCGCTCGCCGATGCCGGGGTCGCGCAGATGGACCGTCGCCAGCGCGGCGCCCTCGCTGACGGCGTCGCCCACCTTGGCGTGCAGCTCGACGCCGACCGACGGGTCGATGAACTGGGCCGGATGCAGGCGACCGGCACCCAGCCAGCGGGCGGCCTCCCCCACCCCGCGGGCGTCGAGCGCGGCGACGACGCCGCCCCGCGCGGCGCGCACCTGGAGTGTCTGCGGCGCCTGCGGCAGCCGTTCGTCGTCGGTCCAGACCCCCGGGTCGCCGCCCTGCGCCTCCACCCAGCGCTCCGCCGCCTGCAGCGCGTCGCCCGAATCGAGCGCCTCCACCGCCGCCGCCTCGCCCTCACCCGGTTCGGCCACCCCCGCGGCCTCGGCCAGACGTCCGGCCAGGAGCACCGCGAGCTCCCGCAGGTCGTCGGCGCCGCCGCCGCGCAGGACCTCCGCGGCGCCGCGCACCTCGAGGGCGTTGCCGACCATGCGTCCCAGAGGCTGCTGCATCCCGGTGAGCACGTAGTGGACGTTGCGGTTCCAGGCCTCGCCCAGGCGCACCATGATGTCACCGGCCTCGCGTGCCGCGGCGGCGTCCGGGAAGAAGGCCCCGGAGCCCACCTTGATGTCGAGCACCACCGACTCGGCGCCCCCGGCGATCTTCTTGCCCATGATCGACGCGGCGATGAGCGCGGGGCTCTGGACGGTGCCGGTCTGGTCGCGAAGCGCGTAGAGGCGACGGTCGGCCGGGACCATGCGGTTGCTCGTGCCCATGACGGCCACACCGACGTCGCGCACCTGACGCACGAAATCGGCCAGCTCGAGGTCGACCCGCATGCCCGGGATGGAGTCGAGCTTGTCGAGCGTGCCCCCCGTGTGTCCCAGCCCGCGGCCGCTCATCTTCGCCACGCGCACGCCCAGGGCGGCGGCGAGCGGCGCGAACACCATCGTCACGGCGTCGCCCACCCCGCCGGTGGAGTGCTTGTCGCCGGTGGGTGCGAAGCGACCCAGGTCCAGACGGTCGCCCGACGCGATCATCGCGTCGTTGAGCGCCCGGGTCGCGTCCATGTCCATGCCGTGGATGCAGACGGCCATGCACCACGCGGCCATCTGCGGGTCGCCCAGGTTGCCGTCGGCCCACCCGGCGACGAAGGCGCGCACGCTCGCGGCGTCGGGACGCTCGCCGCGACGCAGGCGCTCGAGGAGCTCCAGCGGTTCCAGGGCCTCCGACATCCGGGCGAGTCTAGTGCCCGCACCAGCCGATTGGTCGCACCCGGGTGGCCGCCGCACTCCACCGGGTCGGCCGCGACACCCGGGTGGGTCGTCGGGCTCCCGCGCCGCGGGCGATCAGGGCGGTCAGAACTCCTCGGTCAGGTCCGCCTCGGCACGCGGGCGCGGTCTGCGCGACCCCCCGCCGCCGCTGCCGCCCCCACCGCCCAGGAACGGGATGGAGACGAGCCCCACGATGAGGCCCACCCAGAAGTACCACTTGCCCGCCCAGTTCTCGATGAGCAGCCAGAGGATGAGCACGCCCACCAGCCCGACCAGCGGGATGAGCCGCTGATCACGGGGCGCCAGGTGGATGGCCCAGGGCCCGGCGACCGCGACGAGTGTCAGAAGGACGGCGGTGAGCACAGGGATATCGTACCGGTGATGGTCGGACGGGAGAACGTGACGGGCATGACGGACCACGACGAGACCCCGATGCGGGCGGTCGGCGTGCACCTCATGCCGCTCGTCGGCGCCCCCGATCCGCGTCGCCCGTCGGTGGTGGTCGAGCTGGACGCGCAGGGCGGGATCGAGCGGATGACGATGGCCACGACCGTGGCCGAGATCGCCGACGCGGTGCGCGGTGCCCCGGCCCTGGTGGCGGTGGACGCACCGCTGGCGGTGCCCAACGAGGGCGGACGCCGACCCGTGGAGGACCTCCTCGGGTGGCTGGACGTGAACGTGTTCCCGTCGGCCCGCGGGCGTCTCACGAGCGTCTACGGCGGGATCCGCGGTGAGGAGCTCGATCCGGCGCTTCGGGCGGTCGGCGCCGAACCCGTGGAGACCGCACCCGACCTGGTCCTGCGCCTCTTGGCCTGGGAGGCGGAGGGCGTGCGCACCGACCTGGGGACGTTCCGCGCGCGCTGGCTGGGACTGCGTCCACCCACCTACCGTCCCAAGGGTGCGGGACGCGCCAAACCGGCGGGGCTCGCCCCGGCCGCCGCGCTCCTCGCGCGGGTGGTGGACATGGGCGGCTGGGCGCCGGATCCGCGGGACGACTGGGCGGCCATCCGCGACGCGGCGATCCTCGACGCGGTGGCCTGCGCGCACGTCGCGTGGCGTGCGGTGGCGGGGCCCGCGGATTCGACGCTGCGGATCGACACCGGCACCGTCGACATGCTGCTGCCGTGTGATCCGAACCTGGCCGAACGCGTGCAGGTGAACGTCACCCGCATGGCGAATGAGGGAGCACGACTCGACGTCCGCCAGGGACCGGCGAAATGACATCAGTGACATGAGCGACCATCACGACGAGCCACCGCACCTCCCGGGCCATCGACCCGAGGAGGACACGACCGAGATCCCGGTGGTCGGCCCGCCCCAGAAGGCGAAGATCGCCGACCTCGTCTGGATCGGCGCCGGCGCGATCGCCGGCCTGGTGGCCATGGTCGTGTTCGCCGGGGGCCTGGGGTCCGGCGGCGACGACGGCCCGGCACCCCCGCCGGCGTCCATGCGCACCGAGGCCCAGACCCGCACCCTCAGTCCGGAGAGCCCATCCCGGGCGGCCACCACGGTGGATGATCCTGACGCCACCGCCGCGGCGACGACGACCACCCCACCCGCAGCCGCACCCGAGACACCGGCACCGGGCGCCGACACGGCGACGTCGACCACGGGGGCGCCCACCGCCGCGGCGACGGACACCGATGTGCAGGAGGCGGAGCCCCCGGACACCGCCGCGGACACCGCGTCCGAGTCCACCGCGTTCGTCATGAGCGTCACCACGAAGCCCGGCACGTCCGTGTACATCGACGTGCGGCGCTTCGGCACCAACGGGGAGCAGGTCTTCGCCGGTGAGGTGGGCGGCGGCAACGTCAAGACCTTCCGCGCCGACGGTCCGCTCTGGCTGGGCGCGGGCTGGGCGCCGAGCCTGGTGGTCCGCATCGACGGACGCGAGGTTCCCGTGGAGGGCGGCACCGACGCCTTCCGCGTGACATCCGACGGGTTGGAGCGCATCCCCAAGTCCGCCGGGTAGGCGGCGACCGGCCCCGCCGGACGGGTGCGCTATCCTCGCCCGCGGACGTCACCGAGTGAGGAGGCCGGGGTGCCCGAGGGGGATGTGCGGTACGTGTTCGTCACGGGCGGAGTGGTTTCGGGGCTCGGCAAGGGGATCACCGCCGCGTCGCTGGGAGCACTCCTCAAGGCGCGCGGGGTGCGGGTGTCGATGCAGAAATGCGACCCGTACCTCAACGTCGATCCGGGCACGATGAGCCCGTATCAGCATGGCGAGGTCTTCGTGACCGAGGACGGTGCCGAGACCGACCTGGACCTGGGTCACTACGAGCGGTTCATCGACGAGAACCTGACCCGCGCGTCCAACGTGACCACCGGGGCCATCTACGACTCGGTGATCAAGAAGGAACGTCGTGGCGACTATCTGGGTGCCACCGTCCAGGTGATCCCCCACATCACCAACGCGATCAAGGAGCGCATCCGCCAGGCCGGCGAGGCGTCCAACGCAGACGTCGTGATCATCGAGGTGGGCGGCACCGTGGGCGACATCGAGTCGCTGCCGTTCCTCGAGTCGATCCGTCAGCTGCGGTCCGAGCTGGGACGCCACAACGTGGCGTTCGTGCACGTGACGCTGGTGCCGTTCCTCGGGTTCATCGGGGAGCTCAAGACCAAGACCACCCAGCACTCGGTGCAGGAGCTGCGGCGCATCGGGATCGAGCCGGACGTGCTGGTGCTGCGGTCCGACCGCGAGCTGACCGACGGGGTCAAGGAGAAGATCGCCCTGCACGGCGGCATCCCGATCTCGGCGGTGATCTCGGCAACCGACGCCCCCGACATCTACGTGGTGCCGCTTCGCATGTGGGAGGAGGGCCTCGACACCGTGGTGTGCAACCTGCTGTCGCTCAGGACCCCGCCCCCGGACCTGAGCGAGTGGGAGGAGTTCGCCGACCACATCGCCCGCTGTCAGGGGACGGTCCGCATCGGCCTGGTCGGCAAGTACGTGGCGCTGCACGACGCGTACCTGTCGGTGTCGGAGGCGCTTCGTCACGCGGCCATCCATCACGGGGTCAACCTCGAGATCGATTGGATCGACTCCGATGACGACGACCTGATCGAACTGCTGGGCAAGGTGGACGGCATCCTCGTGCCCGGCGGGTTCGGCAGCCGCGGCATCGAGGGCAAGATCACCGCCGTCAAGTACGCCCGCGAGCACGACATCCCGTTCCTCGGCGTGTGTCTGGGCATGCAGATCGCGATCATCGAGTACGCGCGTCACGTGGCCGGCATGCACGGCGCGAACTCGCGCGAGTTCGACCCGGAGACCCCGTTCCCCGTCATCGACCTCCTGCCCGAGCAGCGCGGCATCGAGGACCGGGGCGGCACCATGCGGCTGGGGGCCGACCCGGTCGCCCTGGTGGAGGGCACGGGCGGGCGCGCCTGCTACGGCGATCGCGACGTCATCTACGAGCGTCACCGTCACCGGTACGAGGTCAACCCCGCGCTTCGCACGCAGCTGGAGGACGCGGGGCTCGTGGTCTGCGGGCAGTCGCCCAACGCCCGCCTGGTCGAGATGATCGAGCTGCCCAACCTGCGCTGGTTCCGTGCATCGCAGTTCCACCCCGAGTTCAAGAGCCGGCCGTCCAAGCCCGCGCCCCTCTTCCGCGACTTCGTGGCCGCCGCGGTCGGTGCGCGCGTGGAGGCGGGCACGGCGTGACCGACGCCGAGCTGGAGTCCCTGCCCCGGGCGTCGGCCCTGGTGGCGCGGCTGTGCGCCATCCCGTCGCCGTCGCGTGACGAAGGGGCGGTGGCCGAGGTGGTGCGCGGGATCGTCGGCGATCTGGGGGCCGAGGTGACCGAGGACGACGCGGCGACCGTCCTGCCGGCGGGCTGCGGCAACATCGTCGCGCGGTTTCCCGCGAGCGCACCGGGCACGCCGATCGCACTCTGCGCGCATCTGGACACGGTGCCCAACAGCGGCCCCATCGACGTGGTGGTGCGCGACGGGCACCTGACCAACGCCAACGCCGACATCCTGGGCGGCGACAACAAGGCGGCGGTCGGAGCCATCATCGAGGCCGCCCGTCGCATCGTCGAGCAGGAGATCCCGCACGCCGGTCTGGAGCTGGTGTTCACGCCGTGCGAGGAGATCGGGCTTCGCGGTGCCGCACACCTCGACCCGTCGCGGCTTGCGGCGACGATGGCGTTCGTGTTCGACCACACCGGTCCGCTCGGCGGGATCGTCACCCGCGCCCCCACGCTGCAGCGCATCGTCGCCCGCTTCGTCGGGCGCACCGCGCACGCCGGCATCCGCCCCGAGATGGGCCGAAGCGCCATCGACGCCGCCGCGCGCGCCATCTCGCGCATGTCACTCGGACGCATCGATGACACGACGACCGCCAACATCGGCACCATCGCCGGCGGCACCGCCACCAACGTGGTGTCGGAGTCGTGCACCATCACGGCCGAGGCGCGCAGTCAGGACGAGGCGATCCTCGCCCAGCACGTGATGACCATGCTGGACGCGCTCACCTGGGCGGCCACCGAGGGCGAGGTGGATCTCGAGACCCGCGTCGTGACCGAGTTCACCGGGTACCGCATCGGGGCGTCGGATCCGGCGCTCGCGCTCGCGCGCCGCGCACTCGAATCGTGCGGCCTCACCCCCACCACCGTCTCCACCGGTGGCGGCGCCGACACCAACGCCTTCGTCAAGAACGGCCTCACCTCGGTCAACCTCTGCAACGAGATGCTGGACGTGCACACGGGGTCCGAGCGGATCGCGATCACGAGCATCGAGCGGACCGTCGACGTCGCGTTGGCGCTCGTCGCCGCGGCGAGGGAGTCCGACGCGGCATGACCGAGCTCCCTGGGACATCCGTCTGCTTCGTCTGCCTCGGCAATATCTGCCGCTCCCCCACCGCCGCCGCGGTGATGCGGCAGCTGGTCGACGAGGCCGGCCTGGCCGATCGGATCACGGTCGCGAGCGCCGGCACCGCCGACTGGCACGAGGGCAAGGGCGCCGACCCGCGCACCCTCGAGGCCGCAACGCGGTCCGGGATCCCCATGGACCACGTGGCGCGCCAGTTCCGCGCGGACGAATTCGACCGCTTCGACCTGATCGTCGCGATGGACGGCGACAACGTGGAGGCGCTGCGGGCGATCGCACCGGACACGGCGACCGCCGACCGGATCCGTCTGCTGCGTTCGTTCGACCCGGAGGCGCCACCCGGTGCGCACGTGCCGGATCCGTACTACGGCGGCCCGGAGGGGTTCGAGGATGTGATCGCGATGTGCCGGCGCGCCTGTGAGGGCCTCCTGGCGCACATCCGCGCCGGGTCCTGACCGTTCGGCTTCGGCTCCGCGCAAGCCTGGTGCCTGGCACGTAACTTGCGTGCACGGCACCTGAGTTGTCCGGTTCCGACTCCGCGCAAGCCTCGTGCCTGGCACTTAACTTGCGTGCAACGGAAGCTGGCCGTCCGGCCCCGGCTCCGCGCAAGCCTGGTGCCTGACACGTAACTTGCATGCACGGCACCTGATTTGTCCGACCCGGCTCCGCGCAAGCCTCGTGCCTGGCACTTAACTTGCGTGCACGGGACCTGACCGTCCGGCTCCAGCTCCGCGCAAGCCTCGTGCCTGCACTTAACTTTCGTGCACGGGACCTGGCCGTCCGGCTCCGGCTCCACGCAAGCCCGGCGCCTGACACCTCACTTGCGTCGACGCCGCGACAGTGGTTCCGCATCGCGCACGCGTGGTGTGAGTAGATTCATTTCGTCCATGGCGACCGCCGCGGCTTGCATCGCGATCACCGCGGATGTCTGGACGACGTTTCCAGGCGACGGGTCTCCGCGGGTGACGTACGGCCCGATGTCGGACGCCCGCCGTGCACGGAGGGCACGGTGGTGGTCCCGGTTCCCGCACCCCGGTGTCGGTCGATTCACGTGCAGGGATGGCCGGCGCTGCGTTCGCACGGTCCGGTGGCCGCCGACGACGGCAGTTGGCACGGCGACGGCCCTCCGCGGGAGACGCATCTGACCGAGACGGCAGACTGGTCACATGACCTCCTCCCTCCTCGATGCCGTCGCGCAGGCCATCGGCACCACGGTCACCCCGGTCGGCGGCGCGGGTGGCGGCAGCATCTCGTCGGTGACGGTGGTGACGACCGACGACGGGCGCGACCTGGTCGTGAAGCACCATCCCGATCCGCCGTCCGGCATGTTCACCGCCGAGGAACAGGGTCTTCAGTGGATCGGCGCGGCCAAGGGCGGGCCACGGGTGCCGCACGTGCTGGCAGCGCGTGACGAGGCGCCGGCGTTCATCGTCATGGAGCGCATCGTCCGCGGTCCGGTCACGCCGGAGGGTGACGAGGAGCTTGGCCGGGCACTCGCCGCCCTGCACCTGGCGGGCGCACCGACGTTCGGACTGGATCACGACAACCTGCTGGCCACGATCCCGCAGGACAACACGGCCGAACCCGACTGGGCGACGTTCCTCGCACGCAGGCGTCTCGCGCCCTGGGCGCGTCACGCCCGCGACATCGGGCATCTGCCGGACCGCCTCGCGCGCGATCTGGACGTGGTGGTGGACCGACTGCCGCAACTGGTCGGTCCGGACGAGCCGCCGGCGCGACTGCACGGTGACCTGTGGGGCGGCAACGCGATGCGCGACGAGCGCGGCGCCCCGGTGGTGATCGACCCGGCCGTCTACGGTGGACACCGCGAGATCGACCTGGCGATGATGCGCCTCTTCGGCGGTTTCGGCCCGCGCGTCTTCGCCGCATACGAGGAGGCGCACCCGCTCGCCGACGGATGGCGTGAGCGCATCGCCCTCAACCAGGTGCTGCCGCTCCTCGTGCACGTGATCCTCTTCGGCGGCGGGTACGTGGACCGTCTGGCTGACGCCGTCGGGACCGCGCTGCGCGCCTGAACGGAGCCTCCGCCACGATGCCGAGCAGCGCGGCCCGTGCCTGACGGCCATCTGCGGACTGACGACGACCCGTTCAATTGGACGCTCGCCGCCGTCCAATTAGACGCCACCGCCGCTCAATTGAACGACCGCTGCCCTTCTATCGGATCTTCGCCGCGGTTCAATTGAACGACCGCCGCCGTTCGATCGGATCTTCGCCGCGGTTCAATCGGACGTCCCCCGCCGTTCACTGTTGACGATCACGGCACGACGCCGGCACACAGACGTAACCCGACGCCCGGAGGCAGTGCGTGCCAAGCCACCATCCCGCCGTTCGATCGGGCGACCGCCGCCGTCCAATTGGACGACCGCCGCGTTCAATTGGACGTTCGCCGCCGTCAATCGGACGTCCCCCACCGTTCACTGTTGACGATCACGGCACGACGCCGGCACACAGACGTAACCCGACGCCTGCAGGCAGCGCGTGCCAAACCACCATCCGGACGCGTTCAATTGGACGACCGCCGCCGTTCGATCGGACGTTCACCGCCGTCGATTGGACGTTCACCGCCGTTCACTGTTGACGATCACGTCACGAAGCCGTGGAGGTCATGTGACGCGATCGCTCGCCTGCGGCCGCGCACGCGGCGTCCGCTTCGTCGGTCACCGGCCGCGCGATCCTCGTTCGATCCACCGGGCCCTGTGAGCGGCGGCTGCCGGCGCCCTCGGCCTCCGTCCCACGACGGCGCCCGCGGTCGCTCAGTCGCCCTGGCGGGACAGGAGCTCCTGCGCATGCCGACGTGCCGTGTCGTCGGTGGGTGCCGACCCGAGCATGCGGCAGATCTCGTCCACCAGCGCATCACCCTCCACCGCCTCGATGGTGGTGGAGGCCCGCCCCTCCTCGTCCACGCCCTTCACCAACCGGTAGTGGCGGTCGGCGGCCGCCGCGACCTGCGGCAGATGGGTGATGACGATGACCTGACGCTCGCGAGCCAAGGCGCGCAACTTGTCCGCGACCGCCGTGCCGGTCACGCCGCCCACCCCGGCGTCGACCTCGTCGAAGATCCAGGTGGCGTCCGGCTCGGCCTGCGCGGCCACGCCGTGAAGCGCCAGGAGCACCCGCGAGAGCTCACCGCCCGACGCGGCATCGGCGAGCGGCGCCTCCGGGAGCCCCGGGTTGGCGCGCAGCCACATGACGGCACGCTGCACCGGCGGATCGCCGCCGTCGTCGACCAGCTCCACGCGCACCACGGCATCGCCCATGGCGAGGTCGGCGAGCTCACCGGTCACCGCCTTCTCCAGCCGGGGCGCGGCCTTGCCACGCACCCGCGCCAGGTCGGCCGCGGTGCGCCTGGCGTGCTCCAGCGTCGCCGCATGCTCGCGTTCGAGCTCGGTGTCGGGGCCGTCGGCGTCCAGGTCGGCGAGCGCCTCGCGCGCACGCGCGGCGCGGGCGAGGACCTCGTCGGTGCCCGGCCCGTGGCGACGCGACAGGCGATCGTAGACGCCCAGCCGCTCCTCGATGTGGTCCAGTCGCGCGGGGTCGGCGTCGAGGTCGGTCAGATACGACCGCAGCGTCGACGCGGCGTCCTGCAGCCCGGCCTCCACCCCACGCAGCTCCCCGGCCACGCGCCCGAGGGCCGCATCGATCTGCGCGACACCGTCCAGTTCGCGGATGGCCAGACCGGTCGCGTCCAGCGCGCCGCCCTCGCCGTCAGGGGCGATCGCATCGGCGGCGGTGGCCGCGGCCTGCAGCAGGCGGTCGGCGTGACGCAGGCGGTCACGTTCTGCCACGAGCGACCGCTCCTCCTCGGGATCGAGCCCGGCGGCGTCGACCGCCGCCACGAGCTCCTCCAGTGCAACACGCTCCCGCTCAGCGGCGGCGCGGGCGGCGCGCGCCTCGTCCAACCGCCGGGTGATCTGCCGAAGTGACCGGCGAAGCGCCGTCAGCCTGGCCGCAAGGTCCTGGGCCTTCGCACCGGCGAACGCGTCCAGGACGGCCAGCTGGGTTCCGCCCGCAAGGAGGCGACGTCCCTCGTGCTGGGATGAGAACCGGATGCCGCGCCCGGCGATGGCCGCCGCGGCGGCCCGGGTCGACGTCTGGCCGTCGACGAGCGCCCGGGCCCTGCCCTCGGCGGGCACGCGCACCCCGACGACGACCTCCCCGGGGTCGTCCACCAGGTCGTGTGCGGCGAGCGCCGGATCGTCATCGTCCAGACGCTCCCAGAACCCCTCGGGAAGGTCGACGGTGGCCTCCACCATCGCGTGCCGTGCGCCCGGACGCACCGCCTTGGAATCGGCCTGGCCACCGACCAGGAGCGACAGCGCCTGGGCGATGACCGTCTTGCCGGCCCCCGTCTCGCCGGTGATCGCCGTGAGACCGGGCGACGGCTCGATCTCGGCCTCGTCGATCACCACGAGGCCGCGGATGCCGATCCGGCGGATCACGGCCGGCCGAACTTCTCCCGATAGCGCCGGTAGAAGGACGACTCGGGGAAAATCCCCAGGCGTACGGGCGCACCCATCAGGTCCATGGTGATCGCGCGACCCGGTCCGAGGGCGCCGATCCGCTTGCCGTCGGCGTAGATGTCGCAGTCGCCGACGGTGCCGGAGTTTGTGACCGTGAAGGTCTCGTCACGCGCGAGCACCAGGGGTCGTGCGTCCAGGTGATGCGCCGCGAGGAACGAGATGACGTAGCAGCGCACGCCCCACGAGACCGTCGGGCCGCCGACCGCCAGGTTGTAGGCGGTCGATCCCACCGGCGTCGAGCAGACCATGCCGTCGCAGCGCACGTTGGCCACCGGTTCGCCGTCCACCGCGAAGGACAGGTCGGCCAGGCGGGCGGTGTGGCCGCGAAGGAGGGCCAGGTCGTTGACCGCCGCCGACTCCCCCTCGGCCCATGTCGCACGAAGCGAGGGCAGCTCCAGGGTCACGTACTCACCGGCGAGCGCGCGCCGGACACCCGATTCGAGGTCCGCCGGCTCGATCGACGCCAGGAACCCCACACGTCCGTAGTTGATGCCGATGACCGGGGCGCCGGTGCCCGCCTCGCGGGTGAGCGCACGCAGGATGCTGCCGTCACCGCCCAGCACCAAGATGAGGTCGCGTCCCCCCTCGTCCAGGGTCACGCCGTTGGCCCGCGTGTAGCCCTGCAGGATCTCGTGCTTGCGCGCCTCGCGCTCGGGCACCAAGAGCTCCACCCCGGCCGAGTCGAGCAGGGACAGGACCGCCGGCAGGACGTGGCCGGTGACCTCCGCCGTCTGATGGGTCAGGATCAGGACACGCTCGACCGGCGTCGACGCCTTCTCGACCGTGATGTCCTTCATGGCTTCTCCGTCACGCACGAGGCCTCCCCCTCGACATCGATCCCCCCGCCCACATCAGCGCCGTCACGCACCAGCAGGAAGAACTCACGATTGCCCTTGGGCCCGACGAGCCGGCTGGGCACCACCCCACAGACCACCCCACGCACCGCCGACACGGCGTGCGCGACCTGAATGATGGCATCCCGGTGGGCCGCCGGGTCGCGCACGACCCCGCCGGATCCCACACGCCCCCTCCCCACCTCGAACTGCGGCTTCACCAGAAGGAGCGCCCGGAACCCGTCGGCGAGGCAGCCGGCGACCGCCGGCCACACCGTGCCCACCGAGATGAACGCCAGGTCGCAGGTGACCAGGTCGGGCGCGTACGGGAGGTCCTGCGGGGTCAGGTGCCGCGCATTGGTGCGCTCCATGACCGTCACCCGCGGGTCGTTTCGCAGGTTCCACGCCAGCTGGCCGTACCCGACGTCCACGGCGATCACGCTGCGGGCGCCGTTCTGCAGGAGGCAGTCGGTGAACCCGCCGGTCGACGCGCCCAGGTCGAGCGCCATGGCACCGGTGACGTCGACGGCGAGGTCGGCCAGCGCCCCGGCCAGCTTCTCGCCGCCGCGGGACACGTAGGGCGGTGGGGCCTCCACCTCGATGCTGGCGTCCTCGTCGATCGCCGTGGACGGCTTGTCGGCGACGGCGCCGTTCACGCGCACGTGCCCGGCGACGACGGCGGCCTGTGCCCGCGCGCGAGAGGGGGCGAGCCCGCGCTCGACGAGGGCCTGATCCAAACGGGTACGGGCCATGGCGGCGCCATCATGGCACGCGTCGCGCACGCCGGGTCGCGCCGTGTTCGCACACGGACGCACCGGGACGTCCGTTTGCGCGCGGTTCACGTCCCCTCACGCCCTCCCCGGACGGACGGTTCCCATCCGACCGGTTCGGCCGGAGGACGCGGGCGACGACGCGGACGGGCAAGCGGTCAGCGCAGCGGGGTGACGCGCTTCAGGACGAGGCTCGAGCGCTCGCGGAAGTGCGCGACCCCGCCGAAGTCGAGCCACCGCTCGATCCGCACAGGCAGCCACCGTTCGCGTTCGAACCACACATGTTCGCGCCACGTGCCCGACAGCGACCCGCGGATCTCGTAGGTGGTGTCCACCGACAGCGTCGCGATCGGCGCGCCGTCCACCGTCACCGTCGACTCCGCCACCTCGCCGGTGCCGGTGACCTCCGCGTTCACGTCGATCGGCCCGCTCGACACCGACATGCGGCACGCGAGCGACCCCCTCCCGCCGGCCTCGGCGACGAGCCACGCCGGGTCGCAGGTCATGTCGGCGGTGGGCCGAAAGGCTCCGACCCGCTGATGTTTCGTGTGCCCCGCGACCCGGAGGCCGCCGTTCGATCCGAGGCAGTACGAGGTCGTCTCGGTGTGCTGGTCCAGGAGGTTGAGCGACGTCGTGAAGCACGCCGGGCCGTCGTGGGTGATCGTGACGGTCATCGTCGTGGGATAGACGCGGTCCTCGGCCGGAAGCGGGCCCAAGCGGGCCGACTCGCTGCCGGTGGACGCGTACACGTAGACGCCGGGCTCGGGACGCGCGCCGGGGCCATCGCCCTCCCGATGCGACGAGGACGTGGCGGCACCGTCCTTGGTCCGGAAGTCGTCGACCGCCTCCCGCTCGGTCAGCGGGGACGCCTCGCGTGGCCAGACGAGGTAGGTCCCGACGCCCACGATCGCCAGGGCGACCGCGACGAGGACGACGACGACCCAGCGCGGCACCCCGGTCAACCCACCCATCCCACCGGCGTGATGGGCGGTCGCACCGGTCGGGCGGCCGGTCCGGGACGGACGATGGGCGATCTGTCGGGAGCCGGGGACGTGCTGAATCACCTCGCGGTCGAAGCCGTGCCGCGTGCTCGGGCACCTCGCACCACGCTACGAACCGGCGCCGCCCGCCGGGCGGGGATCGTCGGTGACCGACACCGGCGCCGCACGACCGTGAATCTGCCGCCTTGATCGCAGCGGCGAGGTGCCGTCGCCACGCAACCGCCGACCCGCACCCGGGCGTCAGCCGGTCGGCGTCGCCCCGTCCCCGTGGCCGGCGTCCTCGCCCGGCTCGTCCTCGGCCACCACCGGGCCCCGTGCGGCCGTCTCCTCGATCTCGCGGATCACGCGCGGCAGCCGTTCGCTCACCTCCGCCGATGCCTCCTGCGCCTGTGCCGCCAGGTGCTCCAGCGTCTGCGGGTCGGCGTCGGCGTCGCGCAGGGCGGCCGTGAGGGCCTCCAGACGGCTCACCGCGCGGTTGAGGGCCTCGTGCTCGTCGCTCATGCCGCGTTCCTCCCCCGTGCGATCGCCCCCAGCACCCCGTTGACGAACGCCCCGGCGTCGGCCTGGCAGTAGCGCTTGGCGAGCTGTACGGCCTCGTCGATCGCCACCGCCTCCGGGATGTCGTCACGATCGAGCATCTCGTGCGCGGCCACCCGCAGGATGCTCCGCTCGAGCGGCGCGATGCGCTCCACCGTCCAGCCCGATGCGGCCTCGTCGATGAGCGGGTCGATGCGACCGCGCCCCAGGCCGACGCCCTCCACCACCTCACGGGTGAAGTCGTTCAGCCCGAACCCGCGATCCCGTTCGAGGTTCTCGATGAGCTCGGCCATCGGCAGGCCCGTCACCTCGTGCTGGTAGAGCAGGAAGACGGCCTGGCGACGGGCGTCGCGGCGACTCTCGGACATCAGCCGCCCGGGGTCCGTGAGAGGGCCGGCAGCGCGTCGACGTGCTCCGGCAGGTACGAGGTCGTGTACCGGCCCGCCCCGAAGTCGCGCTCGGCCGCGATGTCGCGCAGAAGGCCGATGGTGGTGGACACACCGGCGATCTCGGTCTCGTCCAGTGCCCGCGCCATGCGGGCGACGGTCTTGGCGCGATCGGGCGCCCACACGCAGAGCTTCGCGACCAGCGAGTCGTAGTACGGCGGCACGAACCCGCCCTCGCGGCAGTAGGTGTCCACACGGACCCCGGGGCCCTGCGCCATCCGGAACCGCTCCAGACGGCCCGCCGACGGCATGAAGTCGCGCGAAGGGTCCTCGGCGTTGATGCGGCACTCGATGGCGGCGCCGTTGCACGGGGCGATGCCGGTCATGGTGAGCACCCCGCCCTGGGCGACCCGCAGCTGCTCGGCCACGAGGTCGAGCCCGGTGACGAGCTCGGTGACCGGGTGCTCCACCTGCAGCCGGGCGTTCAGCTCGAGGAAGTAGAAGTCGCCGTGCTTGTCGACGAGGAACTCCATGGTGCCGGCGCTCTTGTAGCCCCACACCTTGGCCGCGCGCAGACAGGCCTCGTGCATCCGCTCGCGCGTGGCGTCCGGCAGGTTGGGCGCCGGAGCCTCCTCCACGAGCTTCTGGTGACGACGTTGAATGGAGCACTCGCGGTCACCGGCCACGAGCACCCCGCCCAGCCCGTCGGCCAGGATCTGGACCTCGACGTGCCGAGCGCCCTCGACGAGCTTCTCGACGTAGAGCGACCCGTCCGAGAACGCGGCCTCGGCCTCGCGGTGTGCGACCTCGAAGGCTCCGGGCAGGTCCTCCTCGCGTTCGACGCGGCGCATGCCGCGTCCACCGCCGCCGGCGGCGGCCTTCAGAAGCACCGGATACCCGGCCTCCGCGGCCGCGGCGACCGCGTCCTCCACCGTCGCCACCGCGCCCTCCGACCCGGGGAGCACCGGCAGACCCGCCTCCTTGGCGGCGATCTTGGCGTCGACCTTGTCGCCCATGCGGCTCATCACGTCGGGCGACGGCCCGACGAAGGTGATGCCGTTGGCTGCGCAGGCGCGGGCGAACTCGGGGTTCTCGGACAGGAAGCCGTACCCGGGGTGCACCGCGTCGCACCCGGTCACCTCGGCGGCCCCGATGACGTTGGCGATGACCAGATACGACTCACCGGCGGGCGGCGGGCCCACGCACACCGCCTCGTCCGCGAGCTCCACGGCCAGTGAGTCGACGTCCGCGGTGGAGTAGATGGCCACCGTCGGGATGCCCATCTCCTGTGCGGTGCGGATCACCCGGACGGCGATCTCGCCCCGGTTCGCGACGAGCAGCTTCACGGCTCGAGCGTGAACAGCAGGGTGCCGTACTCGACGGGCTCGGCGTTCTGCACGTCGATGGAGCGCACCACGCCGTCGGTGTCGGCGGTGATCTCGTTGAAGATCTTCATGGCCTCGATGATGCAGAGCGTCTGGCCCGCCGACACGCGGTCGCCGACCTTGACGAAGGCATCCGCATCCGGCGACGGTGCGGCGTAGAAGGTGCCGACGATGGGGCTCTCCACGCGCACCAGTCCCGCGGCGGTCGGCGTCGGCCCCGCCGGCGTCTCGGCCGGTGCGGCGGCCGCCATCGCGGGCACCATCGGCACGGCTCCGGTGCGCCGCACCGTCACGCGTGCGCCGCCCACCTCGACGGTCACCTCGGCCTGCGACGAAGCCTCCACCACATCCACCAGCGTCTCGATCAGGGTCCGGTCCACACCCACCTGCATCACCCCCGCGGTCGTCTCGCCCACAAGTGAATCACGACGCTCGAAGAGCGCCTCGGCGGCCTGTGGGAACATCACCCACAGGAGCTTGTCCTCCTCGGACAGCCGCGACGGCGCGGCGTCCAGGTCGGCCTCGGTCGCCGGGTCGAGCGGCGGTGCCGCATCGGCGGCCGTCGCGACCTCGGCCGAGACCTCTCCGCGCAGACGCCCGAAGCGTCCACGCACCGCGCCGACGAGCGTCGGATCGATCGACGTCCAGCGCGCGCCCTCGGCCACATGCTGGACGGCCTGTCCCACCACGGCCTCGCCCAGCGGATGCACAAGCGTCAGGTTGCCGGTCTCGGCCGCCACCCGGTCGACCTCGTCCACGAGCTCCAGCCGGCGGTCGACGAGGCCCAGACGCACCAGGCGCGAGTAGGCACCGGCCGCCAGGTCCACGGGAAGCCCGAGCACCGGCCCGGATTCGGCCACCTGCGCCTGCCGCAGACGGTCGGACGGCACGAGCGACCAGATCATCCCGGCGATCTCCTGCACCACCGCTCGGTCGCTGGTGATGTCGCGGCCGCTGCCCTCGAGCGCCGCGCGCAGCGTCTCGACCGACGGTCGCGTGGCGGCCATCGCCGCGGCCCCGATGGCCGCCTGCACCGCCGCCGCCCCCGCCGCGACACCCGCCACGGTCGCCACCGGCGCCACGGCACCCGGCCCCACGAGGCAGAGCTCCACCGGCAGGCCGCTCGCCTCCGCGATCTGGGGGACGAGGGTCGCGAGCACCGCGGGCGGCAGGTGCCCCGCCCGGTCCACGACGCACACCGCCGTCGCGCCGGGGAGCCCCGCGATGGCCCGGGCCTCGTCAAGCCAGCGCTGGTCGTCGGGCTCCGGCGCCGGCCCCAAGACGAGCGTGGGCACCAGCTCGGCACCGCGCGACGCCGTCTCCTCGGCCATGGGGCGCAGGGCGTCCACATCGTTGAGCGCATCCACCAGGCGCACGCGACGCACGCCGCTCTCGCACGCACCGGCCACGAGACGCCGCCCGAGCTCCGCGCTTGCGGGACGCGACCCGAACAGGGTCCCGGCCGAGACGACGATGCCCACGGGCACCGGCCCGGCGGCGCGCACGATCGCGCGCAGACGCTCCCACGGGCTCTCCAGCCGCCCCTCGATGGCCCCGCGCGCGCTGAACGAGTCGAGCGCCTCCAGCGCAACCGCGCCGGACTCCGCCAGCCGCTCGGTGACCCCCGCGATCTCCTGCGTGTCGATGCCGGACGCCCACGGGTGGGCGGCCAGATCCCGCAGCGTGGTGTCGACGTAGCGGACCGGCTCGCTCATACCCGGCTCACGTACTGGCGGGTGCGCGTGTCGATCTTCAGCCGGTCACCCTCGTTGACGAAGAGCGGCACGTTGACGGTGGCCCCGGTCTCGAGCTCCGCCGGCTTGGTGACGTTGGAGACGGTGTCGCCCTTGGCACCGGGGTCGGTGCGCGAGACGGTGAGCTCGACCGCGATGGGAAGCTCCACGCGAAACGGCGCGTCGCGGATGATGAGCACCTGCACCTCGGTGTTGGGTGCCAGCAGGTCCACGTTCTCGACGCCGTCGGCCGGGAAGGTGATCTGCTCGTAGGTCGCGTTGTCCATCAGCACCAGGTCGGTGCCGTCCTGGTAGAGGAACTGCATGTTGGTGGACTGGGTCGTCACGCGGGTGAGCTTCTCGCCGGCGCGGAACGTCTTGTCCATCGTGTTGCCGTTGGCGAGGTTCTTCAGCTTGGTGCGGACGAACGCGCCGCCCTTGCCCGGCTTGACGTGCTGGAACTCGGTGACGGTCCACAGCTGACCGTCCAGGTCGATGACGTAGCCGTTCTTCAGATCGTTGGTCGAAATCACACGCCCTCCAAGCGCTCGCTCAAACGGCTCAGCAATCTACCGTGAGCCGGTCCTTCGTGAACTCTGTCAGCACCCGCCGCCCCTCATCGGTCACCACGCACAGGTCCTCGATGCGACAGCCGCCGAGGTCGGGAAGATAGACACCCGGCTCGATGGTGATGGTCATGCCGGGTTGCAGCACGTCCTGGCTGCCCGGCCGGGCCGTGGGTCCCTCGTGGATGTCCATGCCCACGCCGTGACCCAGTCCGTGGCCGAACGCCTCCCCTAGGCCGGCGGCGGCGATGTGGTCGCGGGCGACGGTGTCGAGCTCCCCGCCGGTGATCCCCGGGCGCACGGCGTCCAGCGCCAGAAGCTGCGCCTCCAGGCACACGTCGTAGGCGTGCAGGAGCCGCTCGGAGGGTGTGCCGGTGGCAAACGTGCGCGTGCAGTCGGACATGTAGCCGTCCAGGTCGGCGCCCAGATCGACGGTGACGAGGGTGTCGGTGGGGATCGGCACGTCGGCGGGCACCGCGTGCGGCATGGCGCCGCGCTCACCCGAGGCGACGATCATGTCGAAGCTGAGGCCGCTCGCCCCGCCGGCGCGCATGACACCCTCGAGCTCCCAGGCCACCTGACGCTCGGTGCGCCCGCGAAAGACGCCGTCGGCGCAGGCCGCATAGGCCAGGTCGGCGATGCGCGACGCCTCGGCGATGGCCGCGACCTCGTCGGGGTCCTTCACCAGGCGCGCCCCCTCGACAACGCCGGTGGTCGCCACCAGATCCAGATCCTCCAGGGCGGCGGCGAGGGCCGCGTGCCGCGCGACGGTCATCTCGGCGGCCTCGAACCCGACCCGCCGGCCCGGCGCCATCTCACGCGCAACCTCGCCCAGCTTCTCGGTCATGTCGCGCCCCGCCTGCACCACCTCGACGCCCGCGGTCTGCCGGGCGGCGACGTTCACGTAGCGGAAGTCGGTGAGGAGCACGCGCCGCTGCGGTCCGATGAGGAGCGCGCCGTTGGAGCCGCGGAACCCGCACAGGTAGCGCACGTTCACGAGGTTGGTGACGAGGAGCGCCTCCACCTCCAGCTCGGCCAGCGCGGCGCTCACCGCGTCCTGACGTGCCTCGTGCCTCATGCCGTTCGCTCCGCCAGGAAGTCCAGGGCGTCGCGGTAGCCGTCGGGTCCCTTCCCCCACACGGCGAACGCGGCGATGTCGCGGATGACCGAGATGCGCCGGTGCGGCTCGCGCGCCTCCACGTCCGACAGGTGCACCTCGCAGACGGGCGCGCCCACGAGCTCGAGCGCGTCGCGGATGGACCACTGGTAGTGCGTCCAGGCGCCGGGGTTCACCACCACGCCGTCCACGGCGCCCACCAAGCCGTGGCAGTGCTCCAGGAAGGCGCCCTCGTGGTTGGTCTGGAACGTCGCGACCGCCATGCCGCGCTCCTCTCCCCATCCGCGCACCATGGACTCGAGCTCCGGCAGCGTGACGGTGCCGTAGTGCGCCGCGGGACGCCGTCCCAGCATGTTGAGGTTGGGGCCGTGCAGCAGGGCGACGTGGCGCGTGCTCACGCGCGCAGCTCCTCGATGGACGCCACCACGCGCTCGTGGTCGGGGTCCTGCTTCAGGCGCACGTCACCCGGCGCGCCGATCAGCACCATGTTGAGCGCCCGCGCGTCGGCCTTCTTGTCGCGTCCCATGGCCGCAAGGATCGCAGACGTCTCCACGGCGTCGTCCAGCACCGTGGGCAGATCGTGACGGGCGAGGAGCGCCTCGGTCGACTCGCGCCACACCGGGTCGAGGCCGGCGTGCTCCTCCGACAGGCGAAGCGCCGCCAGCATGCCCAGCGAGATGGCCTCACCGTGCAGGTAGCGGTCGTACCCGCCGGCGGCCTCGATGCCGTGGCCCACGGTGTGGCCGAGGTTGAGCGAGGCGCGCAGGCCGTGGTCGTGCTCGTCCTGGGCGACGACGTCCAGCTTGTGCTGCACGCAGTCGGCGATGAGGTCGATCAGGGCGTCGCGGTCCCCGGGCAGGTCCGCCCAGGCGGCGATGCGCTCTTGCAGCGCGCCGCCCTGCAGCAGGCCGTACTTGATGACCTCGGCGAAGCCGGCCGAAAGCTCACGCGGCGGCAGGGTGTCGAGGAGCGCCACGTCCATGGCCACCAGCGCCGGCTGCCAGATGGCCCCCACGTAGTTCTTGCCCTCGGGCAGGTCCACGCCGGTCTTGCCGCCGATGGACGAGTCGACCATGGCGAGCAGGGTGGTCGGCACGTGCACCAGGCGCACGCCGCGCTGGTACGACGCGGCGACGAACCCCGCCAGGTCGCCCACCACGCCGCCGCCGACCGCCACCACCGTGTCGCCGCGGCGGATGCCCTCCCGCGCCGCCAGACGGGTGATGCGCTCGAGCTCCGCGATCGTCTTGGAGCGCTCGCCGGCCGCGACCTCCACCTCCACCACGCGCAGGCCGGCGTCGGCCAGCGACCGGACGACCGTCCGGGCGTGCTCGCGCACCCCGGCGTCGACCACAACGAGGGCGGCACCGTCGCTGCTCGTCGGCCACAGCTCGCCGATGCGCCCGGAGAGGCCGGCGCCGATGTGGACGTCGAACCCGGTCGTTCCGATGCGTGCGGCGATGCGGCGTGTGCTCATGCGTCGCCGTCGGCGGTCAGGCGACCCTGGGCCCATGCCGTCACACGGGCCGCGACGTCGTCGGGCGGCTCGTCGGACGACACCTCGATGTCGGCGGCCTCGGCGTAGAGCGACTCACGCGTGGTCGCACGCACGACGAAGCGGTCCTTCGTCGTGGCGAGCGGCCGGTCGCTTCCCTCCACCCGCGCCCATGCGGTCTCGGGGTCCACGCGCAGCCATGCGACCCAGGCGGTGCGTCCCAGAAGATCACGGGTCTTGGCGCTTCCCAGCGCACCGCCGCCCAGCGCCAGCACCCCCGGCGGCTCGGACTGCAGGAGGCCGCGAATGACGTCCTCCTCGATCCGTCGGAACCAGATCTCGCCGCGGTCCTCGAACATTTGGGGGATGCTCATCCCCTCCCGCTCCTCGATGGCGCGGTCGGCGTCGACGAACGTCACGCCCAGCCGGGTCGCGACGCGGCGACCCACGACGGTCTTGCCGGCCCCCATGTAACCGGCCAGGGCGATCCACCGCATCAGGTGCTGATCTCGTCCCGGTACCGCGCGACCGCGGCGGCCAGTTGGTCGAGCGTGTCGCCGCCGAACTTCTCGGTGAGCGCCTGGGCGAGGGTGAACGCCACGGCGGCCTCCCCCACCACCCCGGCGGCGGGGACGGCGCAGATGTCGGAGCGTTCGTGGTGGGCCTTGCGCGGTTCGCGCGTGGCGATGTCCACCGAGGCGAGCGGGCGGCTGAGGGTGGAGATGGGCTTCATGACCGCGCGCACCACCAGGGGCTCGCCGTGGGTCATGCCGCCCTCCAGGCCGCCGGAGCGGTTGGTGCGCCGGTGGTATCCGCGCTCCTCGTCCCAGAAGATCTCGTCGTGCGCCTGGCTGCCGCGGATGGACCCCAGGTGGAAGCCGGCGCCGATCTCGACGCCCTTGATGGCCTGGATCGACATCATGGCCTGCGCCAGACGCCCGTCCAGGCGGCTCTCGCCGCTCACGTGCGATCCGAGTCCCGGCATGCAGCCGAACGCCCACACCTCGAATACGCCGCCCAGGGTGTCGTGGGCCTGGCCGGCGGCCTTGATGGCGGCGCGCATGCGGTCGGAGGCCTCGGGGTCGATGCACCGCACGGGGCTCTCATCCACACCCTCGAAGTCGGCCAGGGTCAGGTCGTCGCGCTGCTCGATCGCGACGTCGCCGGCGCGCACCACGTGGCTTCGGATCTCGATGCCGAACCGCCGCAGAAGCGCCTTGGCGATGGCGCCGGCGGCGACGCGGGCGGCGGTCTCGCGTGCACTCGCGCGCTCCAGGATGTTGCGCAGGTCGTTGGTGCCGTACTTCTGCATGCCCGCCAGGTCGGCGTGACCGGGCCGCGGGAGGGTGATGGGCTCCACCTCGTCGTGCGCCTCCCAGATGGCCATCCGGTCGGCCTCCCAGTTGGCGAAGTCGCGGTTGACGATCTCGAGGGCGACGGGGCTGCCGAGGGTGCGTCCGTGGCGGATGCCGGACTTCACCTGCACGCGGTCGGTCTCGATCTTCATGCGGCCGCCGCGGCCGTAGCCCAGCTGACGGCGCGCGAGGTCGCCGTCGATATCGTCGGGAGTCAGCGGAAGTCCGGCGGGCAGCCCCTCGATGAGGGCGATGAGCGCCGGACCGTGGGACTCCCCCGCCGTTCGATAGGTCAGGGGCACCGGCGAAGCCTACAGGGGCGCGGTGGGACGCGACCCCACCAGGTCAGGGTCGGGGCATCGTGAATCGACCGACGGCGGTGTGCGTCGAGCGCGTTAGGTCACCTGCCATGAGGCGATACCTTCGCGGCGGACAGCCGAGGCCTGTATGCGGCGCAAGCCGCAGGCCTCGAACGACCTCGAGGACCCGCAGGGTCCGAGTAGCCCGGCCAAGTGGCGTCAGTGAGAGGCCGTATGGTACGCCGGAATTGCCTCGGGGCGCCCGGAAGGACGCCCCGATCGCCTCCCATGCCGCATGCCTGCGGCCACGCTGCCCGGCCTATGCGGCCGGGGTGATGCTGACGACCTCGATGACGATGGTCGCCTTGGTGGAGGGGTTGGACAGGGTCACCGAGGCACCTGCCGCGATGTCCACCGTCTTGGAGCCTCCGGGGAAGCTGCCGGTGATGAGCTCCATCACGACCTTGTCCTTCTGCACCGTCTTGACGGTGAAGAGCGGGTTGGTCGAGGGGACCTGCACGCCCGGCTTGGCGATGACCGGCGCACCGTCCACCTTGAGGTTGGCGGTGGCCTGTGCCGGCTTGGAGCCGGTGACGGGGACCGCGGGGGTGGTGCCGGTCGGGGCCGTGGGTGCGGTCGGCGCGGTCGTGCCGGCCGGGGCGATCGGCGCCGCCGTGCCGGGCGCGGCCAGACCGGTCGGTGCGGCGGTGTCGGTCGGTGATGCGGTCGACGCCGCAGACGCCTTCTCGGCGGCGGCCTTTGCCGCCTGCAGGCTGCCGGGCTCCACGAAGATCTGCCCGGCACGGGCCTTCGAGAACTCGTCGTAGCCGTTCATCGTCGGCGACTTCGGGTCGGCCGGAGGGTACGCACCGAGTGCCTTCGTGGTGGCACCGTCCGTCGCGGTCGTCGTCGAGGTCGTCGTCGACGTGGACGGCGTGGCGTTCTGGTTCAGCTGACCCGCCGGGCTGACCTGGGCCGCGACCCGTCCCTCGTCGTTCGATGCCGCACCGCACCCGGCCGCCAGGCCTGCTGCGATGACGAGCGCCGAGAGTCCGCCGATCATCCGTGCGCGGCTCATCAGTTCCCTCCGGTGGTGGTCGTGGTGGTCGAGACCTGGGTGTTGTCGGGGGTCGTCGGGGTCGGCGTGGTGGTGCCCGCGCCGTGCGAGAACACAACGGCGGTGAGCGAGGCCTTCACCCGGGTCGACCCGGAGGTCGTCGATGTGGTGCTGCCGGATGTCGCCGCACCATCGGCGGGAGCGAGGTCGGCCTGCGTGATCGCAAAGAGGCGTCCCTTCACCTTCAGCTTCCCGAACGGGGTGATGGTGACCCGGTTGTGCATCCGGTACATGAAGTCCTGCACCTCGAAGAAGCGGCCCTCGACGTCGATCTTGAACGAGGTCCCGGTGACACCGGCGTAGTCGGTGCCGGCGTCGGGGGTGGCCTCACCGAGCGTCACCTTCGACTCCTTCGCGATCTGCTCGATCTGAAGGATGGTCGGAGCGAGGTCCTGGTCATACGGGTACGCCTTCGCCAGACGCAGCTTGTCGACCAGTCGCACGGGCTGCTTACCGCTGGCAGCCGGACCCTTCTGGGCCGCCTGCAGCTGGGTGAGCTGTGCCTGCAGCGTCGTGACCTGCCCCTCGGCGTCCGAGATCCGCTGCTCGGCAGCGGTGCGGTCGGCCTTGGCCGGCGACAGGTAGAACTTCCACAGTCCTCCCAGGATGAGCAGTCCGCCCATGATGAGGAGGAGGGTCTTGTCTCGGGGACTCATCTTGCTCATGGCGTCGTGGTGGTGGTCGTGGTGGTCGAGGAGGCGCCCGACGGCGTCGTGGTGGACGTCGTGGTCGACGAGGTGGTCGAGGTCGTGCCGGCCGGAGCGGTGGGGCTCGGCGTGGCGAGGCCGCGGATGGTGCCGAAGATGGCGTCATCGACGGGGATTTCGACAGTGAACGTGTAGGTGGTCGGCCCCGAGTTCTCGCCGGAGGCGACCTCCGGATTAATCCCACCGCCCAGGCGCGGTTGATCGAACCCCGGGATGGCGTCCAGACGCGAGATAAAGAGTGCGGCGTCGGTCCGATTGAGGGCCTTGGCGTCGATGGTGATGGCCGCTGGGCGCTTCACCGTCGGCCCACCGGAGGACGACGCGGACGCAGCGTCGCCGGACGGGGTCGTGATCTTGATGGACTCGAGCCAGACACCGCTGGGAGCGACGCGGGCGAGGTTGGTTGACACGGTGGACCAGTTGACCCGCGCGGCGGCGAGACCGGTGACGAGTTGGCGGTCGGTCTCGTACGTGTCCTTCGGTGCGGGGCCGGCACCGCCGGTCTGCTTGGCCTTCTCAGCGGCGATCTGCGCCGTGAGCGTCGCGACCTGACCCTCGAGCTCGTCCGCCTGTGCAGCCTTCTCGTTGGCCTGGCCGCGGGCGCTGTGGCCCATGTAGCCCAGGGCGAGTGCGCCGATCAGGATCGCCGCGCCGGCCATGTGCATCGGGCCGAGCTTGGTCTTCTCCTTGGGGGCACCGGGCTCTGCGCCCTTCTTGGTCCGCCGCTTGTCGGGCGGTGTGAGGTTGACTGCTCTCATGACTCCTCCGGCGCGTCCAGCGCGAGGCCGACGGCGACCGCGGCACGGGTTGCGATGTCACCAGTCACATCGGTCGACCGGGTCACGTTCTGAAGGGGGTTGCCCACCTCCACCGGGATTCCGAGCGCCTGCTGGATGTACTGGTCCAGGCCGGCACACAGCGCGGTGCCGCCGGAGAGGACGAGCTTCTCGACCGGCTGGCTCATCTCCTGGATGCGGTAGAAGTCGATGGTGCGGCCGATCTCCTGCACCAGCGGACGGACGGCCAGCGCAAGCGCGTGACGCACGCGGGTGACCGAGGCCTCGTCCCAGCCGGCGGGGACGGGACCGACCAGGCCGCAGGCGGCCTTCAGGGCGTCGGCCTCCTCGAGGTCCAAGCCCGTCTGGTCGGCGACCGCGTTGGTCAGGTCCAGACCGCCCAGCCCGACGAGGCGGGTGAACTGGCTGGTGCGGTCGACGCTCACGACGATGTTGGTGGCGCCGGCGCCGATGTGGCACACGACGACCGCGCCGCCAGGCTCGACGGTGTGCGGCATCAGCGCGCGGATGAGGGCGAAGGCCTCGAGATCGATGCCCTCCACCTTCAGGCCTGCGCGCTTGGCGACGTTCATGAACGCGTCGATCATCTCCCGGTGGGCCGCGACGATGACCACGCGCTGCTTCGGACCCTCGTCGGTCTCGAACCAGCCGATCGTCTGGAAGTCGACGATGGCCTGGTCGGGCGGGATCGGGATCTGCTCGGCCGCCTCGACGAGCACGGCCTCCTGCAGCTGGGCCGGGTCGTCGATCATGGGCAGGTCGACCGTGCGCACCACGACGCGCTGGTTGGCGACGCCCAGGCGGACACTGCGTCCGCTGAACTTCGACGCCTTCCAGAAGGCCTTGATGCGGTTTGCGAGGTCGGCGGGCTCGGCGACCTCACCGTCGACGACGATCCCCTCGGGGAGCGCCTCGACGTTGGCCTTGGTGAGCGCGCCATCCTTGATCTCGGCGCCTGCGAGCGCGCTCGATCCGATGTCAAGTGCAACGACGGTGGGCATGTGACGTCCTTGTTACGTGCGGTTTGGGGGGCGAGGCAGACCGAGAGCCCTAGAGCATCCGGTCGGTGTAGAGGGAGATGAGGCGGGGTCCGATCCAGAGCGCGGCGATCGCGCCGAGCGCCAGGTACGGGCCGAAGGGGATGGTGAGCTTGCGGGCGCCGGCGCCCTGGCGGGCGATGAGGACCACGCCCAGGATCGAGCCGACGAGGAAGGCGATGAACATGGCGGGGATGACCGATGCGCCCAGCACCGCGCCGAGGAGCAGCGCGAGCTTGACGTCGCCGAGACCCATGCCCTTCGGCTTGATCAGCCGCAGGAGCATCAGGAATGCGGCGCCGCCGAGCGCACCGGCGACGGGGACCCACCAGCGGGCGGGCTCGTGCAGGATCATCGCGGTCAGCGCGATCGCGGCGGCCGGCAGCACGACGGCATCCGGGATCAGTCGGTGCTGGATGTCGATCACGACGACCGGGACCAGCGCGACGGCCATGACGGCGACGGCGAGCCCCTTCCAGTTCGCGCCGAAGGCGAGGATCGCGCCGGCGGCCAGGAGGCCCGTGGCGAGCTCCAGTGCCGGGTAGCGCCAGGAGATCGGCGACCCACACGAGGAGCACTTCCGACCGAGGATCAGCCAGGACACCACCGGGACGTTCTCGTACCACGACAGTTCGTGGTCGCAGTTCGTGCAGTGCGAACGCGGGGTGACCACGGACTGCTCGATCGGCCAGCGGTAGGTGAACACGGTCCAGAAGGAGCCGAACGCAAGGCCGAGGAGACCGGCGAGAGTCGCCCAGAACCAGAGCGCGACGCCGCTCATGAGGTCCTCGTGATGTTTCGCAGTTCCGCCATTCCCTTGAGGGATCGGCAGCCTCGCGGAGCGACTTAACAGCGTGCGCACATCCGAAATCGCGTCGGGCCCACCGAGGTGGGCCCGACATGACGAGTGGTTTTCGAATCTGGGATCACCACGTGTCCGCGTACGCTCCCGTGCACGAGGTGGTCGAAACTCCCGGAGTGGCCATCACGGATCCTGAACAGCGAATGGTCGTCGCGTCAGCATGGCGCACGTAGCTGAACACCCGACCGGAGCGGCTCCGGGAGGAGATCACGTACCCAACCTCCTGTGACGGGGCACCGTCGAAGATCATCGCAAGGTGAAGCTGGTTCTCCGACGCATCTGCGGTATCGGCCCGCCATTCGACGTTCTGTTCATGGTCCGACATGAGCTCCGGCGCCATTCCTACGAGCGTCTCTTGGTCCGCGTAGTAGCTCTCCGCGGCGATCGCACCGCTTCGAATCAACGACTTCGCGGCCGAATCCTGTGCCGACCGCTTCTGCCCGAGGAACGCCGGGATGGCGACGGCGGCCAGGATGCCGATGATGAGGACGACGACGAGAAGCTCGATCAGGGTGAAACCATGCTGGCCGTTCCGTACTCCTGACGTGTCTTGATGCATGTCGACTCCTTTCCCAACGTGGCGTCCGATTCGCCTGGATGCGACGACGCCTTGCGTACCCGAAACGAGCTGTGGCCCGCGATCGCGGGCCACAGGTGCATATCGGATACTGCGTTGGGGTCGTGGAACTACCAGTCCTTGGTCGCGCCCTCGCAGGTCGTGACGTCAAAGGCGGCGACGGCGGCGGCGCCCGTCTTGTCCTCGCGGCAGCGCACGGTGGTGGCGTCCGCCTTGCGGAGGTAACCGAACTGGTTGCCGGACTTGCTGGTGACGTTCATCAGGTAGCCCTGAAGGTCGGCGGTGCCGGTGTCGGCGGTGATGGCGTTCGCGGGGTCCAGCAGCTGGACGGCGACCTGGTTCTCACCGGCGTCGGCGGCGGTGCCGGCGATCCAGTCGTACTGCGGCTCGTTCGCCTCGATGGCGAGGCTCCCCACGCCACCCTGAGTGGAGCCGAGGAAGTTCTCGTCCTCGGCGTAGTACGCCTCCATGGCGATCGCGGCGTTGCGGAGGATCGACTTCGCGTTCGAGTCCTGAGCACCCTTCTTCTGGCCGAGGAACGCCGGGATGGCGATGGCGGCCAGGATGCCGATGATGAGAACGACGACGAGAAGCTCGATGAGGGTGAAACCCTCCTGGCCCTTGCGGGACTTGATCATTGAGGTATCTCCTAGGGAAGAAGAGAACAGATGATGTAAGAGGACCGAGAGCAATTCCGTGACCGTCCTTCTGGCGGTCTCTCCCGGTGTTGCACTGGGTATCGGCAGCGTGACCTGAAGGCTTTAGCGCGCAAGCAGAATTCGTCACACGGTCCGGAGACTGCCTGCACAAGGACTCCGCGGTCCGTCGTTGTCGGGTGTTCTCTGCGGCGGATCCGCGCGTTCCGTGGTCCACGGCAGGAGCCCGCACTCGTGCGAGCTATCGCAATCCTGAGGAGCCGACGCCACCGAAACGCCCGTTCATGAGGCGAGTCTCCACGCGCCACCGGCCGGGAGCGACGGCATGGACCCCGAACGCACTCCGCCGTTTCCACGCCGCGGCTGGCATCCTTCGCCCACCACGCACCGAGCCTCGGAGCCAGTGTGAGCCCAGTCAGGATCACCGCCGATCGCAACCCCCTGCGCGACGCGCGCGACAAGCGCCTGCCCAGGATCGCCGGCCCCTGCGCCATGGTCCTCTTCGGCGTCACCGGCGACCTGGCGCGCAAGAAGATCATGCCGGCCGTCTACGACCTCGCCAACCGCGGCCTCCTGCCACCCGGGTTCGCGCTCGTTGGGTTCGCCCGGCGCGACTGGGCCGACCAGGATTTCGCACAGATCGTGCACGACGCGGTGAAAGAGCACGCCCGCACGCCGTTCCGCGAGTCCGTCTGGAGGCACCTTGCCGAGGGCTTCCGCTTCGCGCCCGGCACGTTCGATGACGACGCAGCCTTCGACTTACTGGCCTCCACCATGGACCAGCTGGAGCGCGATCGGGGCACGGGCGGCAACACCGCCTTCTACCTGTCCATCCCGCCGGGTCTCTTCGGCCAAGTGTGCGAGCAGCTCGACCGCAGCGGCCTGGCCCGCCCGCGCGAGGGCGTTTGGCGACGCGTCGTGATCGAGAAGCCCTTCGGACACGACCTGGCGAGCGCCCGACGACTGAACGACGTGGTGTCGAAGGTCTTCCATCCCGACTGCGTGTTCCGCATCGACCACTACCTGGGTAAGGAGACCGTGCAGAACCTGCTGGCGATGCGGTTCGCCAACGAGATGTTCGAGCCCGTCTGGAACGCCGAGCACATCGACCACGTGCAGATCACGATGGCCGAGGACATCGGCATCGGCGGGCGCGCCGGCTACTACGACGGCATCGGCGCCGCACGCGACGTGATCCAGAACCACCTGCTGCAGCTCCTGGCCCTCACCGCCATGGAGGAGCCCATCGCCTTCGACGCAAAGCATCTGCGGGCGGAGAAGGAGAAGGTGCTGGCCGCGGTGCGCCTGCCGCGCGACATCACCAAGCACACCGCGCGCGGCCAGTACGCCGCCGGCTGGCAGGGCAGCGAGCAGGTGATCGGTTTCCTGGATGAGGACGGCATCGCACGCTCCTCCACCACCGAGACCTTCGCGGCCATCCGCCTGGAGGTCGCCACCCGCCGGTGGGCCGGGGTCCCCTTCTACCTGCGCACCGGCAAGCGGCTGGGAAAGCGCGCCACCGAGATCGCGGTCGTGTTCAAGAAGGCACCGTTCCTCCCGTTCACCGAGACCCAGACCGAGGAGCTCGGCCAGAACGCGATCGTCATCCGCGTGCAGCCCGACGAGGGCATCACGCTGCGGTTCGGATCGAAGGTGCCCGGCGCCCAGATGGAGGTGCGCGACGTGACCATGGACTTCGGCTACGGCACGGCGTTCACCGAGGCCTCGCCCGAGGCGTACGAGCGACTCATCCTGGACGTCCTGATCGGCGATCCCCCGCTCTTTCCCCGCCAGGAGGAGGTGGAGCTCTCGTGGAGGATCCTCGACCCGATCGAGCGCCACTGGGCACGCCGAGGGAAACCCGAACAGTACGAGCCCGGCGGGTGGGGCCCACCGGGGGCACACCGCATGATGCGCACGGACGGACGTGAATGGAGGATGCCGTGATCGTCGACATGCCCGAAACGTCATCGGCGGAGCTCGCCAAGCGCCTGGTGGACGTGCGCCGCGATCACGGCGCCATCGCGCTGGGCCGGGTGCTGACCCTGATCGTCGTGGTGGACGAGGCGCGCGCCGAGGCGGCCATCGAATCGGCCAACCGGGTGTCGTTCCTGCACCCGTGCCGCATCATCGCGCTGGTCACGGCCGGCGGCGGTCGGACGAGCCGGTTGGACGGTCAGATCCGCGTGGGCGGCGACGCCGGTGCATCCGAGGTGGTGGTCCTGCGAATGACCGGGCCGCTCGCCAGGCACGGTGCGTCGGCCGCGATGCCGCTCGTGCTGACCGACTCCCCCATCGTCGGCTGGTGGCCGTGTCAGGCGCCGACCGACCTGGCGGACGATCCCGTGGGTGCGCTCTGCGACCGTCGCATCACCGACACCGCGGTCGCCGCCAACTGTCAGGCCGAGCTGAGGCGGCGTGCCGCCAACTACCGCGCCGGCGACACCGACCTCGCGTGGAGCCGCATCACACGCTGGCGCGGGGTCCTGGCCTCGGCGCTCGATCAGGCGCCGTTCGACCGGATCACGGGCGGCGTCGTGACCGGTGGCCTCGACTCACCGTCCACGGACCTGCTGGCCGCGTGGCTCGCCGTGCGCCTGGACATCCCGGTCACCCGCGCCCGCACCCCCGCCGGATCGGGGCTCATCAGCGTGCGTCTGGAGCGCGAGTCGGGCAACCTGGATCTCGTCCGCCCGACTGGAACGGTGACGGCCACCCTCACCCACCCCCTGCAGCCGGTCCGCACGATCCCGATGCTGCGACGATCGGACGCCGAGTGCCTGGCCGACGAGCTGCGCCACCTGGATGCGGATGAGATCTACCACGCAGCGCTGGTGAAGGGCATCCCGCACCTTCGGGGCCGCACCGCGACCGCCGGCGAGCTCGTGCGCAAGGGGTCGGCTCCGTCGGAGGACGAGTCGCGTCGTCTGGCCCGACGGTCCCGCGCGAAGCGGACGTCGACGACGTAACCGGCCGCCGCGCGCGGGAGCATTCGCACTAATCCAGGACATGTTGGTCCCAGGGCCATCCGGACATCCGCCGGAGGACGTCAGACCCCGGATCCACGGCGACCCGCGCGGATAGGATCCGCCCATCGCCGCACGATGCGGGAACGCGAACCCCGGGAGCCCCATGCAGCAGAAGCTTCGTGAGTACATCGACCAACTCCGCGAGGAGGGCTACACGGTCCGCGACGACCACGGGTCGGACCCCGACCTGATCGACCCGGGCGGAAGTGCGGTCGAGACCTGGCGCGAGGAGTACCCGTACGAGACCCGCATGGACCGGGACGAGTACGAGGTCGAGAAGTACCTGCTGCAGATCGAGCTCCTGAAGTTCCAGTACTGGGCCATCGACACCAGGCAGAAGCACGTGGTGGTGTTCGAGGGTCGCGACGCGGCCGGCAAGGGGGGCACCATCAAGCGGTTCATGGAGCACCTCAACCCGCGTGCCGCGCGCGTCGTCGCCCTTACGAAGCCCACCGACACCGAGGCGCACCAGTGGTACTTCCAGCGCTATGTGCAGCACCTGCCCACCGGCGGCGAGACCGTGCTCTTCGACCGGTCCTGGTACAACCGTGCCGGGGTGGAGCGCGTGATGGGCTTCTGCACCGACGAGCAGTACGCGCAGCACATGCGCCAGATCCCGCTGTTCGAGGAGATGCTCGTCGACAGCGGCATCTCGCTGACGAAGCTCTGGTTCTCGGTGACCCAGAGCGAGCAGCGCACCCGCTTCGCGATTCGTCAGATCGACCCGGTGCGACGGTGGAAGCTCTCCCCCATGGACCTCGAGTCGTTGGACAAGTGGGAGGACTACACCGCGGCCAAGGAGGCGATGTTCGAGCACACCGACACGGACATCGCCCCGTGGACGACGGTGAAGAGCAACGACAAGAAGCGGGCCCGCATCAACGCGATGCGCCACTTCCTCAACCAGTACGACTACGACGGGAAGGACCCCGACGTCGTGTTCTCCGCGGACGATCGCATCGTCGGAAGAGGGCGGGACACGGTCGGTGACTGAACCGGTAAACGACGAAGGGCCGCTCCTGCGGCCCTTCGTGTTCGCTCGTATCCCGTTCGCTACTAGGCCTGGTTCCCGATCGTCTGGATGATCGAGAAGAGGGGCAGGTACATTGCGATGACGACGAGGCCGACGATCGCGCCGATCACGATCATCATGATGGGCTCCAGGATCGACGTGAGCGCCTTCAGCTTGGCGGCCACCTCGTCGTCGTAGAAGTCGGCGATCTTGTGGAGCATCGTGTCGAGGGCACCGGTCTCCTCACCCACCGCCACCATCTGGGTCACCATCATCGGGAAGACGCCCAGGCTCTGCAGCGGCGGGGCCAACGATTCACCCTCCTTCACCCGCTCGATCACGTTCTCCATGGGGTCGGAGATGACGCGGTTGCCCGCGGTCCGTGCGGTGATGTCGAGGGCCTGCAGGATCGGCACGCCCGATGCGGTCAGGGTGCCGAGGGTGCGCGTGAACCGTGCAACCGCGACCTTGCGGACGATGTCACCGATCTGCATGGGGAACCGCAGCTTCATGGTGTCCCACTGTTTGCGCCCGGCGTCGCTGCCCTTCCATTTCTTGAAGGCGAACACGATACCGGCGAACCCGAGGATGTACAGGTACCACCTGCTGCGTCCCGATTCGGAGAGGTTCACCATGAACTGCGTCAACCCTGGCAGCTTCGCGTCCATCTCCGCGAACATCGACTGGAAGACCGGGATGATGAAGAGGATCATCGCGATCAGGATGACGACGGCGAAGGCGCCGATCATGATCGGGTAGACCATGGCCGACTTGACGGTGCGCTTGAGGTTGTCGTCCTTCTCGAGCTGGATTGCGACCCGCTCGAGCACCTCCTCCAGGTTGCCGCCCACCTCCCCCGCCTTCACCATCGAGACGAACAGGTCGTTGAAGACCGTCGGGTGCTTCGCCATCGCGATGGAGAGCGAGGTGCCGACCTCCACGTCGCCGCGGATGTCGGCGATCACCGTCTTGAACTTGGGGTTGTTGGTCTGGTCCTCGAGGATGTAGAGGGCGCGCAGTAGCGACAGACCGGAGCTGATCATGGTCGCCAGCTGGCGCGCCATGACCGTCACCTCGGCCGACTTGATGCGGGTGAACCGGTCGAAGGAGATCTCCATCCCCTTGCCGGCGCCCTTCTCGTCGATCTCGACGACGGCGAGGCCCTTCATGCGCAGGGCTGCCGCGGCGGCCGTCTTGTTCTCGCCCTCGATCTCGCCCTGGCTGGTGTGGCCGGCGCGGTCACGCGCCGTGTAGACGAACGTGCTCATCTATCGGGTCCTCATCATGGGTCGGCCGGCGGGGGCGCCGGCGGGACGGGGCTGCTGGCCGGGTGCCGCGGGGGGTGCGCCGGCACCGCCGACGGGCCCGGCGGCGCCGCCCATCGAGCCGACGATGCGCCGCAGTTCCTCCGGGCTGTGGCAGCGCTCGATCGCGGTGTCCATCTTGACCTTGCCGGTGCGGACCAGCTCGGCGAGCGCGAAGTCCATGGTCTGCATCCCGTGCGCGGAGCCGGTCTGCATGACCGAGTAGATCTGGTGGGTCTTGCCCTCGCGGATGAGGTTGCGCACCGCGGGCGTGGGGTTCAGCACCTCACACACCACCACGCGGCCGCCCTGGGTGTTGGGGACGAGCTGCTGGCAGCAGACCCCCTGCAGGGAGTTGGCGAGCATCACGCGCACCTGGTCCTGCTGCTCGGGCGGGAAGACGTCGATCACACGGTCGACGGTCTGCGGGGCGTCCGAGGTGTGGAGCGTGCCGAACACGAGGTGACCGGTCTCCGCCGCGGTCATGGCGATCTGGATGGTCTCGAGGTCACGCATTTCGCCGACGAGGATGACGTCGGGGTCCTGACGCAGCACGCTGCGAAGCGCGTTCTGGAACGAGTGGGTGTCGGCACCGACCTCGCGCTGGTTGATCATCGAGCGCTTGTGCTGATGGAGGAACTCGATGGGGTCCTCCACCGTCATGATGTGGTCGCTGCGCTTCTCGTTGATCTCGTTGATGAGCGAGGCGAGGGTGGTCGACTTACCCGAGCCGGTGGGACCCGTCACGAGGATGAGCCCACGGGGCTTTCCGACCCAGTCGCCGAGCGCGGCGGGCAGGTTGAGATCGGCCATCTGCTTGATCTTGGTGGGGATCAGGCGGAGCGCCGCGCCCAACGATGCGCGCTGGTAGTACGCGTTCACACGGAAGCGGGCACGATTGGGCACGGCGTATGAGAAGTCGATCTCGAGGTTGGTCTCGAGCTTCTGCCGCTGGGCCTGGTTGAGGATGCCGTAGACGAGCTCGCGGGTGTCGTTGGGCGTGAGCGCCGGCATGTCCAGGCGCACCAGCGAGCCGCTCACCCGGATGATGGGCGGCGAGCCCACCGTCAGGTGCAGGTCGCTCGCGCCGCGCTCCAGTGTGATGTTGATGATGTCTGCGAAGTCGGCCACAGCCGGTCATCCCTTTCCGTGAACGTCTGCCGAACGCATCGGCGGGTTTGGGTCGCGCCTTTACGCCACCGTGCGGGCGAGTTCCTCGAGCGTCGTGCGCCCGGAGAGCACCTTGATGAGTCCGTCCTCACGGAGCGTCCGCATGCCCTCCTTGCGCGCCTGGCCGGCGATCACCGCACCGGAGGCCTCCTCCAGCGCCAGGTGGCGGATGTCGTCGCTCATGGTGAGGAACTCGTAGAGGCCCAGGCGGCCCTTGTAGCCGTTGCCGCTGCACTTGGGGCAGTCGCCGCCCTTGTTGGCCTCGAAGATGGGCGCGGGGTCCGGCAGGCCGCGGGGCAGCTTGTCGGTCTCCCCGATCTCCTTGAGCTCCTTGTGGGAGACCGTCGTCTCGATCCGGCACTCGCTGCACAGCCGTCGGGCGAGTCGCTGGGCCAGGATGCCGACGATGGCGCTGGCCGAGAGGAACGGCTCGACGCCCATCTCGGTGAGACGCGGCAGGGCACCGGCGGCGTCGTTGGTGTGCAGGGTGCAGAGCACGAGGTGGCCGGTGAGCGCGGCCTCGACGGCGATCTGGGCGGTCTCGCGGTCGCGGACCTCACCGATCATCACGATGTCGGGGTCACAGCGAAGGATCGAGCGCAGACCGGCGGCGAATGTGAGGCCCGCCTTGGCGTTGACCTGCACCTGGTTGATGCCCTGCAGCCGGTACTCGACCGGATCCTCGACGGTGATGATGTTCTTGCCGGGCTCGTTCAGCTGGTTGAGCGTGCCGTAGAGGCTCGTCGACTTACCCGAACCGGTGGGGCCGGTGATGATCACGCAGCCGTACGGCTTGCGGTAGGCCTTTTCGTAGTTGGCGAGCACGTCCGGCTCGAAGCCGACGTCGCCCAGCTCGAGCATGACGTTGCTCTTGTCGAGGATGCGGATGACGATCTTCTCGCCGTACACGGTCGGCAGCGTCGCGATGCGCAGGTCGAGCGCCTTGCCACCCACCGTGATGCCGACGCGGCCGTCCTGCGGGATGCGCCGCTCGGCGATGTCCAGGTCGGCCATGATCTTGATGCGGCTGGAGACACCGCCGGCCATGGCGCGCGGCACCTTGCTGATCTCCTTGAGGACGCCGTCCACACGGAAGCGGATGAGCAGGTTGTCGGCCTGCGGCTCGATGTGGATGTCCGAGGTCCCGTGGTCGACGGCCTGGCTGATGATCCAGTTGACGAGCTTGACGACCGGCGCGTTGTCGGCGTCGCTGTCGAGCAGGTCCTCGCCGCCGGCGCCACCGCCACCACCCGAACCGTCGTCCTCGACGATGCCGACGATGTCGTCCAGTCGCGACGAGCTCGCGAGCAGCTGCTGGATGTTCTCCTTGCTGACCTTTGCCGGGCGGATCTGCTTGCCCGTGCGGATCTGGAGGTCGTCCAGCACCTGCAGGTTGGAGGGGTCGAGCATTGCGACGACCAGCTGGCCGTCGTCGTCGAAGCGCACCGGGACGGCGCTCAGCCGGCGCGCAGTCTTGTCGTCGAGCAGTGACGAGACCGCCGGGTCGACGCCGTCCTTGGGGTTGAAGACGGCCATGCCCATCTGCATGGCGAGGCCGCGATCCACCTGGTCCGCGGTGACCTTGCCCTCCGAGATGAGGATCTCACCGATGCGACGCTTGTCGGAGGCCTGCCGGGCCATGGCGGCCTCGATGTCGGCCTGCGTCACGTAGCCCAGTCGCACGAGCGCCTCACCCAGCGGGATGCCGCGCATGGTGATCGGCGGCGTGCCGGGAACGACCGGCACGGGGACCGCCGGCACCGCGGGCGGGCCGGCCGGCGGCGGGGGTGCGGCGTGCGGGGCCTGCGGCGGACCCTGGGGGGCACCGGGCGGCGGACCCTGCGGAGGCTGAGGAGCGCCCTGCGGCGGACCGGCGGGTGGGCCCTGCGGACCCTGCGGCGCGTGGGGTGGCGGGCCCTGCGGCGGTCCCGGACGCACCGGTGCGGGCGGCGGCGGAGGGCCACCGGCCGGTGGGCCGGGCGGGCGTGGCGGGGCAGGCGGAGCGATCGGAGGCTGGTTGCTCATCGTGGTGAGGATCGGCCTTTCGGGGGCGAACCTTTATGAACGTGCCGTCGCCACGGTTTCGCGGCTCCCAACGCATCGTGGGCGCGACTGTGGAAGACTCAAGTCCGGGCACGACCCTCCCGATGATTGGGGAAACCCACGCCCACGTGGCAGGAGACCGTCCCATGCAGCAGTTTCAAGACCTCCCATTGACGCTGAAGGCAGCCATCGCGGCTGTCGTCATCCTGGCGCTCATCATGCTGCTCATCCGCCAGCGCAAGGCGGAGGCCGGCGGCGGTTCGACGCCGAAGGCGCCGAAGGTCAAGGCCGAGAAGCCCAAGAAGAGCCGTGAGAAGGCCGACCGACCCGCCAGGGGACGCGGTCGCAGGGGACGCAAGGACTCCGAGGAGCCGGTCGCAGCGCCGGTGGCACCGCCGCCTGCCATGGCCGCTCCCCTTCCGCCGGCACCCGTCGCCGCTGCCGAGGCGGGCGTTGCCGCGCCGGGATGGCCGGCACCGGGTGAGATGGCGGCCCCCGAGTTCGATCCCGCCGTGCTCGCGGTTCCCGAGACGCCCGCACCCGCCCCGCAGCAGCCCGATCAGGGTTGGCAGCAGCCGCCCGCCGACCCCGCCTGGCAGCAGCCCGCCGAGAGCGACCCGTCCTGGCAGCCGGCGCCCGCCGCCGACCAGGCCTGGCCGCCGCCGGAGCAGCCCGCGCCGGCCGCCGACTGGAACGCACAGCCGCAGGAGCAGGCTCCCGCCGCCGGCGACTGGAACGCACAGCCGGAGGCGCAGGAGTGGGCCGCGCCCGCGCAGGAGTGGGCACAGCCGGCCGAGCAGGAGTGGGCCGCCCCCCAGCAGGAGTGGGCACAGCCCGCCGAGCAGGAGTGGGCCGCACCGGCGGAGCAGACCTTCGACCCCGCCGCCGGTTGGGCCGAGCAGCCGCAGGAGGCCGCCCAGGGCTGGGAGGCGCAGGACGCGGCCGCATGGCAGGAGCAGACCGAAAGCTCCTGGAACCAGCAGGACGCCAACTGGACCGCCGAGGGACAGGACGCCGCGTCCTGGAGCACCGAGCCGGCCTGGCAGCCGCAGGACGAGTCCGCCGCATCCCCGCAGTCGTGGGAGCAGCCGGATGCCGCCGCGGCACCCGCGGACGCGGCGATGGACGAGACGCAGACCTTCGGCGCCGTCGACCAGGAGTGGTCCTCCGAGTCGTGGGAGTCGCCGGCACCCGAGGCCGCACCCACTGCCGACGCGTCCCAGGACTGGGCCGAGCCCGCATGGGACGCGCCCGCGGAGGAGCCGACCGGCGAGTTCGCGGTGGCGGCGTCCGCCGACGACCAGCCCTGGGAGGCTCCGGCGCCGGACACCGAGGAGTGGAGCACCCCCGCCCCGGATGCTGGCTGGGAGACCCCCGCGCAGGAATCCGCCGACGCCCCGGACTGGAGCGTCGCACCCGCCGCCGAGGCGGTCGACGCCCCCGGCGAGGCACCCGACTGGACCGCCGACACCGCATCGGCGCAGACAGATGACGAGGTCGCCGACGCGACCGCGTGGGACGTCGCCGCCGACCAGGACGTCGAAGCGCCGGCCGAGTCCGACGAACCCGCCTGGGAGACGCCGGAGGCCGACGAGGCGCCCTGGAGCCCCGCGGACGAGCCGGAGGCCGAGCCGGTGGGATGGGAGCCGATCGACGAACCGGCGGATGCGTCGCCGTTCGAGGACGTCGCCGCGCCGGCCGCCGAGTTCACCATGCCCGCCGCCGAGTTCGCTCCGCTCACCGACGTGAACGGTGTCGACGACACGTGGACCCTCCCCGACCTCGCCGAGGAGACACCGGCCGCCGCCCCCGCGGAGCCGACCCCGGTGGCGGAGGCCCCTGTCCCGGTCGCACCGCAGCAGGCGCAGGCCGCCCCCGGGATGCCGTCACCTGTCGTCATCGACCTGGCGCACCTGGTGGACGGTGGCAGCCGCGTGGAGCTCCACATCGAGCAGGACGCCGATGGCCGCGGCCTTCGTCTGAGCTTCGGCACCGCCGCCGACGCGCCCGTGCCGTCGACGCCCCCGTCGACCGATGACGAGCCCGTCCAGGCCGATGAGCCCGTCGAGGCCGTGGCCGACGCGGTTGCGAGCGACGATGTGATGGACGAGGCGCCCGTGGAGGAGCTGGAGGAGGCTCCGGAGCCGACGCCCGAGACGTTCGGCGACTTCGAGGGCTTCGACGTCGCGCAGCCGACGATGGTGGAGGACGAGCCCGCCGATGAGCCCGCGCCGATGGCCGAGCACGTCGAGGAGCCCGTGTCCGAGCCGGTGGTCCGTCCCACGACGGACGTGCCCTTCCTCATGGGTGAGCGGCGGTCCGCGGACCCGACGGCGCCGACCATGACCGACTGGTCGACCGCATCCATCGATCCCGTTCCGACCATCGACCCCGTTCCGAGCGTCGATTCGGTGCCGCCGGTCACTCCCGTGACGGGGGTCGAGCCGGTGCCGCCGGTCGAGCCGATCGTCGACGTGACGCCGGTCGCCGAGGAGCCTCTGGAGGGCAGCGCTGTGCCGGCCAACGGCACGACCGGTGAGCCGCAGGAGCCCGCACGGATCCTGGCCGACATCCGGGCCCGACTGGCCGCCCTCGACGCGCGCCGCAGCTCGGGAGCCGACGACATCTGATCCGCGCGTCGCACTGTTCGTCGAGGTTCTCAGGGGCCGGTGAGATCGTCTGATTCTCACCGGCCCCTGATGCGTTCCGCGGCCGTGTCGGTCAGACGCGGTGCGGGTCGATTCATCTGACAGCGGCGGAGGATCGAAGATCGCGGATCGCGTCACCCCGGCGACGAGCCGGCGGGTCACTGAGTCCCACGTCAACCCCATCGGTGGGGTCAGTAGTCTCGAGCGGTGCGCATCGACTCCACCACCACGCTCGCCGGCATCATCGGCTGGCCCGTCGGGCACTCCCTCTCCCCCCGCATGCACAACGCGGCCTTTGCGGCGTTGGGCCTCGACTGGGCCTATCTGGCGTTCCCCGTGCCGCCGGAGGCGGTCGGGGATGCGGTCCGCGGGCTCGCCGCCGTGGGCGCCGGCGGCGTCAACGTGACGATTCCCCACAAGCGGGCGGTCCTCGACCTCTGCAGCGCGACGTCCGATGCGGTGCCGGATATCGGCGCAGCCAACACGCTGGTTCCCGACGGTGCGGGTGGCTTCCGGGCCGAGAACACCGATGCCGAGGGCTTCCTGCGCGCCATCGACGAGACCGCGCCCCTCGATCTGACCGGCCGGGACGTCCTCCTGCTGGGTGCCGGTGGCGCGGCGCGTGCCGTTGCGTGGGCGGTCCGGTCGCGTGGAGGTCGGGTGGTCGTGGCCAACCGCACGCCGGAGAAGGCCGAGGCGCTGGGCGACGAGGCGATCCCGTTCACGCCCGCCGCCGTGCGCACCGCCCTCGATCGCTGCCCGCTGGTCGTGAACTCGACGAGCCTCGGCATGGGAAGCGACGAGGTGCCGCCGGAGCTGCCGCTGGACGGTCTTGGAGCGGACCACGTGGTGAACGACATCGTCTACCGGCCGGGGGGAACGCCGTGGCTGCACGCGGCGGCCGAACGCGGCGCGCGGACGGTGGACGGCCTGGGGATGCTGCTGCACCAGGGTGCGGTGGCGTTCGAACGGTGGACCGGCCGGAACGCCCCGGTGGACGTGATGCGCAGGGCCCTGACCGACGGCTGAGGGGACCGGCGGGGCGCCGGAGGGCGCACTGTCAGATGAATCGACCGGCACCAGGTCTGATACCGGCCGGAGGGAACCCCGTGGCTGCACGCCGCGGCCGAACGCGGCGCACGGACGGTGGACGGCCTCGGAATGCTGCTACACCAGGGTGCGGTGGCGTTCGAACGGTGGACCGGCCGGAACGCCCCGGTGGACGTGATGCGCAGGGCCCTGACCGACGGCTGAGGGGACCGGCGGGGCGCCGGAGGGCGCACTGTCAGATGAATCGACCGGCACCAGGTCTGACACAGACGATCCGCATCACCAGAAGCCGTGAGGCGACCCACGTGCCTGCCGTCGTTGGCTTGGGTAACCCGTCGTGGACAGAGGTCGCGCCAGAGTCGTGCCACAGAACGCAACCCTCACAGGTCCGGCGCGGAACCGAAGGTTCCCGCCGCACCCAGGAACCGGGGAGGATCGCGCCCGCATCGAGGCAGCGTGAGCGTCAACCGAAAGATCCGAGCCGGGGGCGTCGAGCCACAAAGGCGGTTGCGGGGGCGCCGAAGGGCGCCGCCGCGTTCGCCGCCCAGGCGAACTCACGTGCCTGCCGTCAACGACTGCCGGTAAACGGACCATCGACAGAGGTCGAGCCAGAGTCGTGCCACAGAACGCCACCGTCACAGGTCCGGCGCTGAACCGAAGGTTCACCGCCGCACCCTGGAACCGGGGAGGATCGCCGTACCGTCCCTGGCTGCGAAACCGTCAACGAAAGATCCGAGCCGGTCACCCTGCGATGCGGTTGAACTCCTCCAGGGTGCGCACGAACGTGTGCCGTCCGCTCCCGTCGCCCTTCGCCACGTAGTACAGGTAGTCGTGCTGCGCAGGGTTCGCGGCCGCCCGCAGGCTCGCCTCCCCCGGGCTGCAGATCGGCCCGGGCGGCAGACCGGGGAAACGCCGCGTGTTGTAGGGCGAGTCGGAGCGCAGGTCCGGGCCGGTGAGCTCGCCCCAGTCGCCCATCGCGTACTGGACAGTCGCATCGATGTCCAGGCGCATCCCCAGCCGCATCCGGTTGTACATCACGCCGGCGACGATCCGCCGCTCCGCCGGCACCCGGACCTCGCGCTCGATCATCGACGCGAGGATCACCACATCGTGGCGGTCGAGGTTCTTGGAACGCGCGTACTTCAGGTCGATGCCGGACATCACGCGGTTGAACGCCTCGAGCTGGCGGCCGATCAGATACGGCACCGTCGTCTCGGTGCCGATCGAGTAGGTGGCCGGGAAGAGGTAGCCCTCGAGCGACGTCGGCTTGTCGCGCCCCGAGATCGTGGCCCCACGCGCGGACGGGGCCGTGAAGTTGAGGTACTGCTGGGACGAGAGCTTGGTGTCCTTTCCGAGGATCTCCGCCATCTCCTCGCGACGCACGCCCTCCGGGAACACCAGCTTGGCGAGCGGCGGCTCCGCCGGGGGTGGCGGGGGCGGGTCATCGCGGCCCCAGTCGGTGAGGAACCCGGAGAGCGCCACACCGGCCACGAGCAGGACGATGCCAGCGACCAGCAGGCGACGCCGGCCGTGCTTGCGCGACACCTCACGCCGCCGGGCGTCGACGCGGTTCCAGTCGTCGTCGCGGCGGCGGCTCATCTGCGGGCCAGGAACGATTCGAGAAGGACACAGGCGGCGAGGCTGTCGAGGCTCGCGCGGCTGCCGGACTCGGCGGCGCGACGACCCGCCTCCACCGTGGTGAGCCGCTCGTCGATCAATCGGACGGGAACGCCGCTGCGCGTGCCGAGCTCCTGGGCGAAGCGACGCGCCTCCTCCGCCTGAGCGCCGGCGGCGCCCGACATGAGCCGCGGCTCACCCACGACGATCAGCTCCGGCGTCTCGGCGGCGAGGATCTCGTCGAGCCGACGCCTCCCCCCATTGCTCGCGATGCGCGTGATGGGTGCGAGCGGACGAACGACCGTGCCCGTGGGATCGCTGACGGCCACGCCGGTCCGAGCCTTCCCGTGGTCGAGGGCCAGGACCTTCAGCCGACGCGCTCCGTGACGTGCGCCCGGGCCGCCTCGAGCGCATTGGGAAGACCGGACGGATCCTTGCCACCCGCCCGTGCCATCGTGGGTCGGCCTCCCCCGCTGCCGCCCACCGACGGGGCGATGGCCCTGATGATGTCGCCGGCGGCGATACCGGCGTCGACCGCGTCCTGATCGACGTTGGCCACGAGCAGCGCCTTGCCGTCGGCGGCCGCGCCGAGCACGACCACCGCGCCGCGTCCCAGTCGCGCCTTGAGCGTGTCGCTGGCCGTGAGGAGCGCGTCCATCTCGTCGACGTCCACCTGCTGCGCCACGAGCGTGACCGGCCCGACGGCGCCGGCCGTTGCGGCCACGGCGTCCAGGTCGAGCGACGAGCTGCGGGCCCGCTTGAGGTCGGCCTCGAGCGAGCGGATGCGTGCCTCGCGTTCGGCCAGACGCTCCTCGAGCTCACGCTCGCGGTCCTGATACCACGCGACGACGCCGTCCCCGGTGAGCGCCTCGATGCGCCTGGTACCCGATCCGATGCCGCCCTCGTGGACGATCTTGAAGGCGCCGATCTCACCCGTGCGCGCCACGTGCGTGCCGCCGCAGAGCTCCTTGGAGTACTCGCCGGCGCTCACCACGCGCACGCGCTCACCGTACTTCTCGCCGAAGAGCCCGATGGCGCCGGCGGCGTCGGCCTCGGCGCGTGGCATGACCTCCCACCCCACCGGCGCGTCCTCGCGCACACGGTCGTTGACCATGTCCTCGATGCGGGCGCGCTGCTCGTCGCTCATCCGCTCGCGCAGCGTGAAGTCGAAGCGCAGCTTGTCGGGCCCCACGTAGGAGCCGGCCTGATGCGTCGTGGTGCCGAAGACGTCGCGCAGGGCCCAGTGCAGGATGTGCGTGGCCGTGTGGTTGCCCTGCGTCGCGCGCCGCTCTCCCGCGGCCACCTGCGCACGCACGGCGTCGCCCTCGTTCATCGTCCCATCGACGCGCACGCGCAGCACCTGGTCGTCGCCGATGCGGTAGACCTCGACGACCTCACCGACGCCGCCCTGGGCGGTGAGGGTGCCGTGGTCCGAGACCTGACCGCCGCCCTGCGCGTAGAACGGCGATTCGGCCAGCTTCACCGCCAGCTCGCCGTCCCCCAGGTCGAGCACCGCGGTGATCGTCGTATCGACGGAAAGCGTCTCGTACCCGACGAACGCGGTGGGTTCGCCGCCGCCCACGAGCGACGCCGCACGGTCGGCGGCGGTGTCGAGCTCACGCGTCTGCGCCGCCCGGGCGCGGTCACGCTGCTCGTCCATCAGCGCGGCGAAGCGGTCGGTGTCGACCGTCCGTCCGGCGGCCTCCGCCGCGTCGATGGTGAGGTCCAGCGGGAAGCCGAATGTGTCGTGCAGACGGAATGCGTCCTCGCCGCTCACCATGTCGGACGAGCCCGCGATGACCTCGTCGAGCATGCGCTGGCCCTGGGTGAGGGTGCGCGAGAACTGATCGGCCTCGGTGCCCACCACGTCGGCGATCGTCGTGGCGTGCTCGGTGAGCTCCGGATAGGCGTCGCCCCAGAGGTCGACCACCTGGCGCGAGAGCTCGGCCATGTCCGCAGGCGCCAGACCGATCGCGGAGGCCTCGGCCATGGCGCGACGCAGCACGCGTCGCAGGATGTAGTCGCGGCCCTCGTTGCCGGGGCGCACACCGTCGGCGATGAGGAACGTCATGCCGCGACCGTGGTCGGCCAGCACGCGAAGCGCCCGGTCGTCCCGCGCGTTGGCGCCGTAGCGGCGGCCACTTCGTCCCTGGGCCCATTCGATGAGCGGCCAGAAGGCGTCGGTCTCGAACACCGACGACTTGTCCTGCAGGATCGCGGCGATGCGCTCGAGTCCCGCGCCGGTGTCGACGTTCTGCGCGGGCAGGTCGTTGAGCGATCCGTCCGCCCCGCGGTCGTACTGCATGAAGACGAGGTTCCAGTACTCCAGGAACCGGTCGGTGCCGGTCACCGGGCCGCCGTCGGGGCCGAACGCCGGCCCGCGGTCGATGTAGAGCTCGGTGTTGGGACCGCAGGGTCCTGTGGGCCCCAGCTTCCAGAAGTTGTCGGGGTCCCCCAGCGCCTGGATGCGCTCGCGCGGGATGCCGTGGTCGACCCAGTACTGCACCGCCTCGTCATCGGCGGGCACGCCCGGCATGCCCTCGAACACGGTGATCCAGATCTGCTCGGGGTCGAAACCGAAGACCTCGGTCGACACCTCCCAGCCGAAGCGGATGGCCTCCTTCTTGAAGTAGTCCCCGAACGAGAAGTTGCCGAGCATCTCGAAGAAGGTCAGGTGGCGGGCGGTGCGCCCCACCTGGTCGATGTCCGGGGTGCGGAAGCACTTCTGGCAGCTGGTCGCCCGCGGGGCGGGCGGCGTGGCGGTGCCGAGGAAGTACTGCTTGAGCGGCTGCATGCCCGCGATCGTGAGCAGCACGGTCGCGTCGTCCTCGTACGGGATGAGCGACGAGGACGGAACGGACAGGTGGCCGTTTCGCTCGAAGTACTCGCGGTAGCGGCGGCGGATCTCGTGGGTCGTCATACGATGGTCCACATTACTGCAAGTTCACCGGACGGCCGCCCGAAGAACCCGCTCGCAGCGGGAGCGCCCGGCCTCAGGCGCGGTCGATCGGACCCACCCGCATGCGCTCCTCGAACGCCTGCTCCTCGCGGTCGGCGGCGCGGCGCCCGGCGGCGAACGCGTCGTCCAGGTCGTCCCACAGTGCCGAGAGCTCCTGCGGCAGACGTTTGGGCCACTCGCGCGGGTCACGCGCGCCGCGTGACCACAGCCAACCCGCCGTCAGGGCGATGATCCCCAGAAGGACCTTCTTCATTCGCTCCCCCGCTTCTTGGGAAGGGCCCATTCCTTCATGGCGTCGCTCGGCCCGCGCTCCGGTGCGCCGGTGGCGGTGGCCGGGGGCGGCGGCGGTGTGTTGGCGGCGGTCGGCGCGGCGCTCGCGGGCGGGGTCACCACGGCCGCGGGGGCGCCCTGCGCATCGCTCGCCGCACGCAGGTCGGCACCCTGGTTGACGAAGGCCTCGCGCGCGGCGTCGCGCTCGTTCTGGGCCTGGGCGTACGGGATGTCCATCGCCGTCTGCTGCTCGGCGCGCATCTGGGCCTCGTCGGGACCGGCGGCGCGGCGCGCCCGGAAGGTTGCGTAGGCCTCGCGCGCGGCCGCGGCGAGCCCGGACGCCTTCTTGACCGGTGCGGTGGCCGCCCCGGACAGCGTGCTGACTGTCCGCTCGGCGCCCTTGGTCGCGTGGACCGCGGTCACCATGATCTCGTCCACGCGGGCGAGCTCGAGGTTGATGCCGTCCACCGTGCCCTGCGCCCGGGTGAGGATCGGGACGACCTCGGTCGTCATCTCCCCCAGGCTCTTCGTGAGCCGGGCGAGCAGCCCGCCCAGACGGATGCACACGTAGACGATGCCGACCCCGGCGACGACGAGGAAGAACGAGAGGGCCCCGCGAAGTACGTCACTCCAGTCCATCCGTGCTCCTCATGATCCAGTCTCGATGGTTCCCGCCGCGATCAACCGCCCGTCCCGGTACAGCGCGGCAGTCTGACCGGGCGCGACGCCCGTCGCGGTCTCGTCCAGCCGCACCCGAAGGCCATCCGGGATGGGCGTGGCGGTTGCGCCGAACGCCTCGCCACGGTAGCGCACACGCACCTCCAATGCGCGCTCACGCAGCGGCTCGTGGCTCACGACGTCGGAGAGTATGAGATCTCGCACACCCAGTCGGGCGCGCTCGCCGACGGTGACGGTGTTGGTGGCGGCGTCCGTCGCGATGACGTAGAAGGGTGCGGCCGACGCCACGCCGATGCCACGGCGCTGCCCGACCGTGAACCGCCAGTAGCCGTCGTGACGGCCGACCTCGTTGCCGTCCACGTCGACGATCGGACCCGTGGCCGGGCGCATGTCGGCGGCCCGTTCGAGGAAGGGCACGTAGCCCCCCACACCGACGAAGCAGACCTCCTGGCTCTCGACCGCATCGGCGGCGGGCAGCGCCAGATCGCGGGCGATCGCCCGCACCTGCGGCTTGGTGAGACCGCCGAGGGGCAGCTCCAGGCGTGCGAGGGTGCGCCGGTCGAGGCGGGAGAGCATGTAGCTCTGGTCTTTGGAGACGTCGGCGGCACGGGCGATCACACCGTCCTCCACGCGTGCGTAGTGGCCGGTCGCCAGGCGCCGTGCGCCCAGGAGGGCCGCCGCCTGCGACAGGATGGCGAAGCGCACCGAGCCGTTGCAGGTGACGCAGGGGTTGGGTGTGCGGCCGGCGCGATAGCCGTCGATGAACGACTCCACCACCCCACGCCGGAAGGCGTCGGCGGCGTCGATCGTGAGGTGCGGGATCCCGAGGGCGTGCGCCGTGCGCCGTGCCAGCTGCACCGTCTCGGGCGAGCAGCAGGAGCGCTCTGCGGCCGCGGCGCCCGGGTCGTGCCACAGGCGCATGGTCACGCCGACGACATCGAGACCCGCGCGCACCAGCAGGTGGGCGGCGACGGCGCTGTCGACCCCGCCGCTCATCGCGACGGCCACGCGATCGCCGGCCAGGGGGACGCCCGGTGCGCCGAGCCGGTCCGAGTGCCAGCGCTCCAGGGCGCGCGCGACCGCGTCGGCCACGAGCTCGGGTCCGTGACGGCGCTCCGGGCCGAGCCCACCCAGCGCCGCATCGATGTCGTCGGCGCCCATGCACAGGGCGTCGCGGACCGACCGTCCCCGCAGCGCCTCGCAGGCGGCGCTCGCCGACGCGGTCGCCGCGCCGCACCCGAACGCCCGGAAGCCGGCGTCGCGGACGACGCCGCCGGTGATGGCGAGCTCGATCTCGACCGCATCGCCGCAGGCCACGCTGCCCGACGCGCCGGTGGCGTCGGGGTGCGTCAACCCGCCGGCGCCGACGGGGGTGGCGAGGTGGCGCATCGCCGGATGCGGATAGGGCGGCATCCGGCGAGGTTAGTACAGGTTGGCGCGCCGTCTCCGGGACATCCCTGAGCGCGGACCCGTGGCGATCCGGATGGCGGCGCGCCATCATGGCCCCCAGACTGCGACGCATGACCTCACCACCTCCCACACCCGACGAGGACCCCACGCGTCCCATCCCACCGCCGGCACACCCCACCGCCGGACGATCGCCCTGGGGTGCCCTCGTCGATCGCCCCGTCCGCGCGTTCATCGGGGCGATGGCGCTCACCACGGCGGCGGCGCTCGCAGCCGTCCTCCTGGGGATCCTCATGGCCGCGTTCGGACTTGCGCCCGCGGCGCTCGCGGCCGGCGTGGTCCTGCTGGCGATCGCCCTCCTACGCCGACGGGCCGTGCTTCCGCTGGCGATCGTGACAGCGGCGCTCGTCCTGCCGGCGGCCGCGGTGACGCTGGCGCAACCGCCCATCGACCGCAGCGCCGGCGTGCTCACGGTGACGCCGACGCGGGCCGACGAGATCGACGGACGCACGTTTCGCCGTGGCACGGGCAGCGTGCTGATCGACCTGCGCAGGATGCGCATCGAACCGGGCCGCACCGTGCAGGTGCGTGCGCGGTCCGACCTGGGGCGGGTGATCGTCGCGCTCCCGCGCGACCGCTGCATGAACCTCCGGGTGCGCTCCCGGCTGGAGCCCCGCGCCGTCGGCGGCGCCGTGCGGGCGGCGCTTCGGATGGGGGGATTCATGGTCGACGATCTGGATGTCCCGCTGCTTCCCGATCAGTTCGATGCGATCCCGAATGTCGGCGGGTACGCCCACGCCGACCTCGTCGCGTTCGGACGGAGCGTCACACCGGACGGCGCCGCGGGCGTCAGCGATTATCGTCGTGATCACCCCGACGCCCGGGGCACGATCGTCCTCGACCTCGTGGGGGCGCACACCAACGTCGTGCGTGACTACCCGGACTGGGTCGGGCCCCTCACCGGCCCCCAGGACTGGGGCGACCAGGTGGGCGACGTCAACTGGCCCGCCTCCGTGCGGCTGCCGCCGAGTCCCGGCGAGCTGGCCTGGTCGGACCGCTGGGCACGCGGATCTACGTCCGCGACACGGGCGGCGGCTTTCGCCTGGAGGACGTGGCCGACGATCGCAGGGGCCTTCGCGATGCCATCATCGGTCGCATGCGCCACGTGGGGGGACGGGTCTCGATCGACAGCGGCGACCAGGGCACGGAGGTCGAACTGGATCTGCCGACGCGGGTGGAGGCGGATGGTCATCCGGGATGACGCCGGTGCGGCCGGTATCGGCACGCCGACCGTGGTGCTCGTGGACGACCACGCCCTCTTCCGCGCCGGCGTGCGGGCCGAGCTCACCGGACGCGTCGAGATCGTGGGTGAGGCGGGGTCTGTGGCCGAAGCCGTCCCGATGATCCTCGAGACGCGACCCGACGTGGTGCTCCTGGACGTGCACATGCCGGGCGGCGGCGGCCTTGAGATCGTTCAGTCGGTGCTCGAGCACCGGCCGGAGCAGCGGTTTCTCGCGCTGACGGTGTCGGACGCCCCCAGCGACGTGATCGCCCTCATCCGCGCCGGCGCGCGCGGATACATCGAGAAGTCGATCTCGACCGACGACCTGGCCGCGGCCGTGGCGCTGGTGGCGACGGGCGAACCGGTGTTCAGCCCGCGTCTGGCCGGGTTCGTCCTCGAGGCGTTCAGCGGACGGGCACCGGTGGGTGCGGTCGATCCGGAGGTGGAGCAGCTCACACCGCGCGAACGCGAGGTGCTGCGGCACATCGCGCGCGGATACGCCTACAAGCAGATCGCCCACAACCTGCACATCTCGCCGCGGACCGTCGAGACACACGTGTCGTTGGTCCTGCGCAAGCTGCAGCTCTCCGGCCGGCACGAGCTCGCCCGCTGGGCGACGACGCGCGGCCTGGACGGCTGACGCCGGACCGCGCCGCGTCCGGACACGCAACGGGGAAGGATCAGAATCCTTCCCCGTCATTCCCCATCGTGTCGTGTCGGACGATGTGATTGGGCCTGCGAAAGCAGGTGGGTGGCGTACACCCTGGCGCAATACGCCCTGATGACCCCGCCTCCCGTACCAAAGGTGTTGGCTCACTCGCATTGCCGACACGATCACGATCGGGCATGAGTGAAGCTACGCCCACCGCGGCCCGGATACAAGCCCCGCGGTCACGTCGACGACCCGTCCGGGGCGGATGTCACAGCGCAGGCGACCGAAATGCGTTCGGGCCCCGTGACGGGGCCCGAATCGGTACCTCATGGCGGTGTGCGCCGGCTAACAGATCTTGTCCGGCTTGGGTGCCGGGGTCGCCTTCGTCACGACCTTGTAGTCGGTGCGGTGACGCTTGGTGCGCACGGCCACCAGCTCGTTGGTGGTGCGGTTGATCGTGTAGACCGCGCGGCCGAAGCCGTAGTTGCCGGCCTTGTCGGTGACGGTGATGCGCATCGTCGGACCGGGCACGCGCGTCGTGACCTTCTTGTTGACGAAGCCCTTCTTGGTCTTGGTGCGGACCGTCTTGGTGACCACCTTGGTGCCGACGGGCACCGGGCGGCCCACCACGACGCCCTTCAGCGGGATGAGCGGCACGTCGAACGCCTGCTTCACGCGGGTGCTCGTGTCGCGGATCCAGCAGGTGGCCCCGATGGGACGCGAGTAGAGACCGGTGCGGTTGAGGATGACGTCGATCGGCACACCGTCGCCGGTGGTGGTCTTGCCGGTCGCGGCGCCGGTGCGGCCCTTGGCGAGACGCCACTCGAGCTCCATCACCCCGGCCGGGGTGCCGGCCAGCGAACCGGTGCCGGTGACCGTCATGCCGGGCATCTTCGCGGCCTTGCGGTTGACCGCCTGGATCATCTTGATCGCCGACTTGTTGCCGGTCGTGGCCCCCTTGCGGGCCGGGATCTTCATCGGCGACGGCACCGCTGCCCGCGCGTCGCGGATGGACTGGGCGATCATGTCCTGGTCCACCAGGCCGCGCCACGTGTCCTGCAGCTTGTTGTCGCTCTGGATGACCGTGACCATCGGCGTCGAGCGGACGTCGAGGATGTCCGGCAGGTCGCCCAGGTCGGTGGCCGACGTGACCCGGAAGACGAGGAACTGCGTGTCCTTGAACTGCGCGTCCTTCCGCAGCTTCGTCAGACGGGCACGCACGATCTCGTCCTCGGTGACATTGCGCAGAAGGAAGGCCACCACGACCGGACGATTGGTCGCGAGGGCGCGCTTGACCGACGCCGGCGAGTCCTTGGTGAGCACGACGGGCTCACCCGGGGCCGGGCCGCCCGTCACGCTGGTCGCCTGGCCGTTCGCCGTGAGCGGCATGAGGGCCATGACGCCGATGCCGGCGACGAGGGCGAGATTCCTGCGTCGTGCGTTCCTGCGCTTGTCAGTGCCAGTGGGAGACACCGTCGAACACCTCCACGTTCGAAGATCACTCCCTGTTTCGGCAGCGGGCCGCCCACCCTTAACGAATCGAAGGATCCTGCATGTGCGGATGTCGCCGAGCGGCCCCTCAGGCGGGCGGAACGGTGCTTCGCACCGCGAGGTCCCGAAGCTGCACGTCGTCCACCGCCGACGGTGCGCCCGTCAGCGGATCCTGGCCGGTTGCGGTCTTGGGAAACGCGATGACGTCGCGGATCGACGCCTCACCAAGAAGGAGCATCACCAGCCGGTCGAAGCCCAGCGCGATGCCGCCGTGGGGGGGTGCGCCCAGTCGCAGCGCCCGCAGCAGGAAGCCGAACTTCTCCTCCGCCTCCTCGGCGCCCACACCGATCACCTCGAAGGCCCGCTGCTGCACGTCGCGGTCGTGGATCCGGATGCTGCCGCCACCGATCTCCAGGCCGTTCAGGACGATGTCGTAGGCCTGGGCGATGACGGACCCGGGGTCGGTCTCGAGCCGCTCGACGTCCTCGGGACGCGGCGCGGTGAACGGGTGGTGCCGCGCGTCCCAGCGCTCCTGGTCCTCGTTCCACTCGACCATCGGGAAGTCGATCACCCACAGGGGGGCCCATGTGCCCTCGGGGATGAGGTCGAAGCGCTCGGCCAGCCGCAGACGCAGTCCGCCCAGCACGCCGAGCGCGGCCTCCTCCCGGTCGGCGACCAGGCAGATGAGGTCGCCCGCCCCGGCGTCGAAGGCCTCCGCCAGGCCGCCGAGGAACTCGGCCTTGACCGACGCGCGGTACCCACCCGCGTCGTCGACCACCGCCCAGATGAGCCCCTTCGCACCCAGCTCCTGCGCAAGCTCCACCAACCCGTCCAGGTCCTTGCGCGACATGCCGGCGCCGGCCCCCGGAACGCGGATGCCCCGCACCACCGAACCGCCCTCCACCGCCTTCTGGAAGATGCCCAGGCCGGACGCGGCGGCCTGCTCGGTCCAGTCGACGATCTCGAGCCCGAAGCGGGTGTCCGGCCGGTCGGTGCCGAACCGCGACATGGCCTCGTGGAACGACATGCGCGGGAACGGGGTCTCGAACGTCACGCCGGCCTCGGCGCCCTGGGCCACCAGGAGCGTCTCGATGAGGCCGAAGATGTCCTCCTGCTCGACGAACGAGGCCTCGATGTCGATCTGGGTGAACTCCGGTTGCCGGTCGGCGCGCAGGTCCTCGTCGCGGAAGCAGCGGGTGATCTGGTAGTAGCGCTCCATGCCGCCCACCATGAGCAGCTGCTTGAAAAGCTGTGGGCTCTGCGGCAGCGCATACCAGCTGCCGGGCTGCAGCCGGCTGGGGACGATGAAGTCGCGCGCGCCCTCGGGGGTGGAGCGGATAAGGATGGGCGTCTCGATCTCGAGGAACCCGGCGTCGTCCAGCACGCGGCGCGTGGCGCGCGCGATCTTCGCCCGCAGCTCGAGGGCGCGCTGTCGCCGCGGGCGGCGGGTGTCGAGGTAGCGGTACTGCAGGCGCACCTCCTCCCCCGCCTCCTGGGTCTCGTCCTCCACCGAGAACGGCAGCGGGTCGGCCGCCGAGAGCACGTCCAGCGCGTCGACGCGCACCTCCACCTGGCCGGTGGGGATGTTGGGGTTGCGGTTCTTCTCGTCGCGTGCGACCACCGCACCGTCCACCCGCACCACGTCCTCGCCGTGCAGGCGCCCCGCGGTCTCGTAGGCTCCCGCCTCGTGCACCGGGTCGAACACCAGCTGCACGATGCCGCTGCGATCGCGCAGGTCGATGAAGATGAGCCCGCCGTGGTCGCGGCGGCGGTGGACCCACCCGGACAGGCGCACCCGCTCGCCCACCGCGTCGGCGGTGTCGCGGCAGGTGTGGGTGCGGTAGGTGGACGAACCGATCACGAAAGCGCCTCCACGAGGTCGTCGATTGGGACCTCACGCTGGTCCCCGGTGGTCATGTCACGCACGGTGGCGACACCCGCCTCGTGCTCGCGCGGGCCGATGATGACCGTGTATCGCGCCCCAAGCGTGGAGGCGTGCTTCATCATGGCCTTCAGGCGCCGGCCCCGCAGGTCGGTCTCGCAGCGGACGCCCGCGGCGCGCAGGCGACGCACGAGCGGCAAGAGCGCCAGGCGCAGATCGTCGTCCGGGATCGCGATGTAGCAGTCGAGGGCCGGTCCAAGGTCGCCGCGTCCCGCCGACTCGAGCGCCAGGGTGATGCGCTCCAGGCCGGTGCCGAACCCGACGCCCGGGGTGGCCTCGCCGCCCAGCTCCTGGATGAGCCCGTCGTAGCGCCCCCCGCCGCCGATGCCCGACTGGGCGCCCAGACGGGCGCAGTCGAACTCGAAGACCGTGTGGGTGTAGTAGTCGAAGCCGCGCACCAGCATGGGATCGTCCACGTACGCCACACCCAGCGCGTCCAGCGCGCCGCGCACGCGGTCGTGGTGGGCGCGCGCGGTGGGTCCAAGGTGGTCGACGATCTTGGGCGCGTCGGCCATGAGGTCGGCCACCGCCTGACGCTTGCTGTCGAACAGACGCAGCGGGTTGTCGCGCATACGGTCGCGCTCATCGGCGTCCAGCACGTCTGTGTGCGACTCGAGATACGCCATGAGCACCGGGCGGTACGCCTCGCGGCTCTCGGGGTCGCCCATCGACGAGAGCTTCAGCGTGACGTCGGGGACCTCCAGCCGCGCGTAGAGGTCCGAGAGCAGGGTGATGACCTCCACGTCCACCAGCGGATCGTCCGAGCCCAGCGCCTCGACCCCCAGCTGCGTGTGCTCGCGGTAGCGGCCCGCCTGCGGCGCCTCATACCGGAACATCGATGCGACGTACCAGAACTTGACCGGCAGCTGCGACTTGTGCATCCCGTTGTCCACGAAGGCGCGGGCCACGGGGGCGGTGCCCTCCGGACGCAGCGTCAGGGAGCGGTCACCGGCGTCGGTGAACGTGTACATCTCCTTGCGGACGATGTCGGTGCTGGTGCCGACGCCGCGCACGAAGACGTCGGTCTCCTCGAACATGGGGGTCTGGATGCGCCCGTAGCCGTAGGCGGCGAAGAGCTCACCGGCCACGGCCACCACGTGGTCGCGCAGCCGCGCCTCCGGCGGCAGGATGTCCCGCGTCCCGCGTGGCGGCATGTCAGTCCCTCCGGTCGGGCCGCACCATCAGCGTCTGCCCGTCCCGGCGCGCTTCGCCAGCCAGCGCTTCAGGCGCCAGCGGTGGAGCATGTTGTCGAAGAACCACCCGAAGACCAGCAGGATGACGAACATGATGGCGCCGGTGATCGCGACATCCGGCGGCGGGTTGCCCATGGCCGACAGGATGGCGACGAACAGGATCGTCGCGACGACCGATCGGATGATCACGCTCTTGAATGTCGGCCTCACCGGTGCGCCCGGGGGCAGCTTCCCGGACGTCGATGACGTCGTGCCCGCACGCTGGGCGGCGAGCTTGGCCTCGTGCCTGGGGTTCTTGACCGGCGGCGGACCCGCGGTCGGCCGGCGGCGGCGCTTCTTGGCGATGTCTCCTACTCCTTGGACTGGTCGTGCAGACGCGGTGGCAGCTGGCTCTCCAGCACCATGCCCGGCCGGAAGCCGCGGATGCCGAGCCAGGTCGGACTCGGCCCGCGCAGCGCGTCGCGCGGAATGAGCCCCACGAGCTCGCTGTCGCCGGCGGCCACGCCGAGGCGCTCGGCCTCCCTGCGGACCGCCGCCACTGCCACCGCGGGCGGGGTGCGCCGGAAGTCTTCCAGGTTCATCGACACCTGCGCCGCGCCCGCCTCCTGCAGGTAGAGGCCGAGCGCACGCAGACCGGGCGGCCCGCCGCCGCTCTCGCGCACCCGCGCGGCGATCGCGCGCGCCTCCTCCAGGGTGGCGTCGGGCAGCCAGACGTTGAGGGCGATCAGGGGGTCGCGCGCGCCCACCAGCACGGCGCCGGCGGTGGCGTGGAGACGGGTGGGACCGTCGTCGGGGACGAGGAGGCCCTCGTCGACGCGGTGCTCGAGCCCCTCGATACCACCCTCGCGGAAATCGTGCGGGCGGGTGCGGGCGGGGTTGGAGGCGATCTCGCCGTAGCGGAAGACCGGGAGCGCCAGTTCGGTGCCGATCCGCTGCGCGATGCCGGTCGCCAGGTCGCAGGCGAACACCATCTCGTCCGGGTGGAGGGCGACGACCGGCACCACGTCCAGGGCACCCACCCGCGGGTGGACGCCGCGCACGCGCCGGATGTCGATGCGGTCCATGGCCGCGGCGGCCAGGTCCACCATGGCGTCCTGCAGGGCCCACGGGTCGCCGGCGACGCTCAGCACCGACCGGTTGTGATCGGCGTCGACGTGGACGTCCATCACGCGGAGCCCCGGACGCGCCACCGCGTCCACCAGGTCGGCGACCACGCGTTCGTCGATCCCCTCGCTCACGTTGGGGACCGCGATCGCGGTCGGCGCCGCCGGCGCGGCGAGGTCGGTGCCGGGGTGGTCGAGCAGGCCCGTTCGACCGGTCACGCTATCGTTCACCGGTTGCCCCGTGCAGACGCTCGTTCGCCTTCTCTCATTCCTCCGACCATACCGTGTGTTGGTCGTCGTCACCGCCCTCGCGGCCGCGGGCATCATGGCCTGCTCGGCGGCGATCCCGTGGCTCACGCGGCTGGTGATCGACCGGGTCCTCGCCGACGGTGAGCGCGACCTGCTCCTGCCGCTGGTGGGGGCGATCATCGCGGTCGGGGTGGTGCGCACCGGCCTGGGCGCGGTGCGGCGCATGGTGTCCGGACGTGTGAGCCTGGGGGTCGAGTACGACCTGCGCGGACGGGTGTTCGCGCACCTGCAGCAGCTGTCGTTCCGGTACTTCGACCGCATGCCCGTTGGCCAGCTGATGTCGCGGGCCACCAACGACCTCCAGATCATCCGATTCTTCCTGGGCTACGGCCTGGTGTTCCTGTTTTCGAACATCTTCGCCCTGCTGCTCTTCTCTGTGCTGCTCTTCATCATCGACCCGCTGCTGACGGCGCTCGCGCTCCTCATGGCCCCCGCGCTGGTCGCCGTGGCCTGGCGGTCCAGCAAGCGGACCCAGCCGCTTCTGATCGACACCCAGCAGAAGGTGGCCGACGTGACCCAGTCGGCCGAAGAGAGCATCGTCGGCGTGCGGGTGATCAAGGCGTTCGGCCAGGAGCGGGCCCAGAGCCGGCGCTTCGCGGGCTTCGCCGACCGGGCCTTCCACACCAGCATGCGCGCCAACCGCATGCAGGCCTTCTACATGTCGCTGATGGGCTTCCTGCCCACGATCGGGCTGGCGGTGGTGGTCCTCCTGGGCGGCATCCGCGCGATCGACGGCCAGTTGACCCTGGGCGAGTTCGTGCAGTACTACCAGTACCTGCTGATGCTCGTGTTCCCGCTTCGCATGGTGGGGACGATCGTGGGGAGCGCCCAGCGCGCCGCGGCCGCGGGGGTCCGCATGTTCGAGCTGCTGGACACCGACCCCGACCTGGTCGAGCCGGATCACCCCGTATCGCTTCCGGACGGCGGCGGCCACGTGCGCTTCGAGGACGTGCACTTCGGTCACGACGAGCCCTCGGGCCTCCTGCGCGGCATCGACCTCGACATCCCGCCGGGCCGGGTGGTGGCGCTCATCGGGCGCACCGGTTCGGGCAAGAGCACGCTGGCGCAGCTCATCCCCCGCTACTACGACGTCACCCGTGGGCGCGTGACCCTGGACGGCGTCGACGTGCGCGACCTGACGTTCGCCGATCTGCGCCCGGCGGTGGGCGTGGTGGCACAGGAGCCCTTCCTGTTCAGCACCACCGTGCGCGAGAACATCGCCTACGGCCGTCCGGATGCGACCGACGACGAGGTCCGTGACGCCGCCCGACTGGCGCAGGCCGACGCGTTCATCGACGAGCTCCCCGACGGCTACGACACCGTCATCGGTGAGCGCGGCTACACCCTGTCGGGCGGGCAGCGGCAGCGCATCGCGATCGCCCGGGCGGTGATGTCGGATCCCCGCGTGCTGATCCTGGACGAGGCGACGGCGTCGGTGGACGCCACCACGGAGCGTGAGATCCAGTCGGCGCTCCGGGCGGTCATGGCGGGACGCACGACGCTCATCATCGCCCACCGGCTCTCGACGATCGCCCTGGCCGACGAGATCCTGGTGCTGGACGGCGGCCGCATCGTGGCGCGCGGCACCCACGACGCACTCATCGCATCGAGCGACGTCTACCGCGAGATCCACGACGGGGGCCTCGCCCGTCCGGCGCCGGTGGTGGGCACGTGAGCTTCAGCGGACGCCCACCCGGCCACGGACCGGCCCACGCGGTCCTGGGTCGCGCCGCCGAGGTGGAGAAGGGCGAGCGCGTGCCCGTGCGGATGCTGCGGAAGCTCCTGCCCTACTTCCGCCCGTACCGCTGGCAGATCATCCTGACCCTGCTCCTCATGGCCCTCGTCTCGGTGACGAGCCTGGCCTCGCCGGCGCTCGCCCAGATCGCGATCGACGACGGCATCGGCGCCGCGGACAGGTCGGTGCTCGTCTGGGCCATGCTCGGGCTGGTGGGCGCGGGCCTCGTCGGCTGGCTGGCCGGCTACGGCCAGACGTACCTTTCGGCATGGGTGGGCGAGCGTCTGCTGTTCGACCTGCGCACCGGCGTCTTCTCGCACATGATGGGCCTGTCGGTGGGCCACCACGAGCGGATCCCGACCGGGGTCAGCGTCAGCCGCCTGACGAGTGACATCGAGGCGCTTCACCAGCTGGTGACCGAGGGGGTCACCACCCTCGTGGTGCAGGGGCTCACCTTCGCGGGGGTCATCGGGATCCTCTTCTGGTACGACTGGCGCCTCGCCCTGTGGGCGTTCGCCGTCTTCCCGGTGCTCATCATCGCCACGGCGGTGTTCCGCCTGGTCTCGGCACCCGCCTACCGACGCACGCGGGAGCGCATCGCGCAGGTGCTTGCGGTCCTGCAGGAGGCGATCTCGGGCGTGCGCGTCGTGCAGGGCTTCGGACGTCAGGCAACCGCCGAGCGGGACTTCCGCCGCATCAACGCGGAGTACCGCGAGGCCAACATGCAGACCATCCGGATCTCGGCCGCCTACTTCCCCGGCGTGGAGCTGCTGACGGCCATCGGTACGGCCCTCGTGCTCCTCGTGGGTGGCGGTCGCGTGCTGGACGGTGACCTGACCGTCGGCGTGCTGGTGGCGTTCCTGGGCTACGTGGTCATCTTCTTCGACCCCATCCAATCCCTCTCGCAGCTGTACGGCACGTTCCAGTCGGCGATGGCGGCGCTCGAGAAGATCCTGAACGTCCTGGAGACCGAGCCCACCCTCGTCGACCGTCGCGGGGCCCGGCCGCTGGAGCACATGCACGGCGAGGTGGAGCTGCGCGACGTGACCTTCGCGTACCGCGACGACCCGGTGCTGCGGGACGTCGACCTGCGGATCGGCGCCGGCGAGACCGTGGCCCTGGTCGGACCCACCGGCGCCGGCAAATCGACGCTCGCGAAGCTGATCGCCCGGTTCTACGACCCCACCGAGGGTGCGGTCATGATCGACGGACACGACCTGCGCGACGTGACCCAGGCGTCGCTTCGGACCCAGCTGGGCATCGTGCCGCAGGAGGGACACCTCTTCCGCGGCACCATCGCCGAGAACCTGCGCTTCGCGCGTCCCGACGCCACCGACGCGGACCTGCGCGCCGCGATCGCCGCGGTGGGGGCCGAGGATTTCGTGGACGACCTGCCCGACGGCATCGACACCCAGATCGAGGAGCGCGGGTCGCGCCTGTCGGCCGGGCAGCGGCAGATCATCGCGTTCGCCCGGGCGCTCGTGGCCGACCCCCGGCTGCTCATCCTGGACGAGGCGACCTCGTCGGTCGACCTGCGCACCGAGGGTCGGATCGAGCAGGCGCTCGAGCGTCTACTTGCGGACCGGACGTCGGTGGTGATCGCCCACCGGCTCTCCACGATCCGCCGCGCCGACCGGATCGTGGTGGTGGACCACGGCCGCATCGTCGAGCAGGGCACCCACGACGAGCTGATGGCGGCGGAGGGTCGGTACGCGGCGCTCTACACGGACTGGCAGAGCGCCTGAGCCCGCGTCCACGCACGCCTGGTGCCTGACACGTAACTTGCGTGGCCGCCTTGGCAGAGGACGCGCCCGACGCAAGCCCGGTGCCTGACACGTAACTTGCGGGACGCGCCCGACGCAAGCCCGGTGCCTGACACGTAACTTGCGTGGCCGCCCTGGCTGAGGACGCGTCCCACGCACGCCTGGTGCCTGACACGTAACTGGCGTGCGCGGACCCACCACGGCCGTCTGGCGATGCGCCGTGCGGTCGTTGAGGGCCGTTGGCGTGGTTGGCCCCCGTGGTGTCACGACCGAGCCGCAGAACGACGAAACCCCCTGGCCTGCAGGGGGTTTCGGTGAGGTAGCGCATACGGGATTCGAACCCGTGTTACCGGCGTGAGAGGCCGGCGTCCTAGGCCCCTAGACGAATGCGCCACGTGCTGAGCCTACTGCCATGTTCCGTTCGGGCTGTGAGCTGGGGGAGGAGGATTCGAACCCCCGCTACCGGGGCCAGAACCCGGCGTCCTACCGCTAGACGATCCCCCAACGATGGTCCCGTCCGGACGGAGAAAGGTAGCACACCCCGCCACGGACGGGCGCGTCGACGGCGGCCGCCGTCGGGGGTCAGCCGGGGATCGCGAGGGCCACGGCGAGCTCCGCCGCCAGGCGGGCGTTGGCCACGACCAGGTCACGGTTGACGGCCAGGGTCTCCCCCGCGCTCTCCTCGTGCAGACGCGCCAGGACGTACGGCGTCACCTCCTGACCGGTGATGCCACGACGACGGGCCTCCTCGGTGATGCGGGCGACGAGCGGCTCGACGTCCACGAGCACGCGATCGGGTGGACGGGTGAGCACCAGTCCGCCCCCGCCGAGACCCCAGTGGAGCGTTGCGATGCGGGCGACCTCCGCCGCCGACTCGACCCGGGCCTGCACCGGCGGTCCGCCCTTGGCCGCGAAGAAGAGCGGCAGGGTCTCGGTGCGCCAGCCGAGGACCGGGACCCCCAGCGTCTCCAGCACCTCCATCGTGGCCGGCACGTCCAAGAGCGACTTGACCCCGGCCGACACGGTCACGACCGAGCAGCGCTGCAGGGCCTGCACGTCGGCGGACACGTCGGGGGGATCCGGGTAGCCGCGGTGCACCCCACCCGTCCCACCGGTCGCCATCACCCGGATGCCGGCGGCGTGGCAGATGGTGATGGTCGCACCCACGGTGGTCGCGCCCATCGCTCCCTGGACGGCGCAGACGGCGATGTCGCGGGGGCCGAGCTTGCGGACCTCCTGCGCGTGCTGACCGAACGCGACGATCTCGTCGGGTGTGAGCCCGACCCGCACCCGACCGTCGAGCACGCCGACCGTGGCCGGGACCGCACCGGCGTCGCGCACCGCGTCCTCCGACGCGCGCGCCACCTCCACACCGTGCGGATGGGGGAAGCCGTGTGCGACGAGCGTGGTCTCCAGGGCGACGACCGGCCGGCCGCTTGCGAGTGCCGCGCCGACCTCGTCACCGAGCGCCAGGGTACCGACGCCTGTGCTCATGGGATTCCGACCTCCATCGGACGCAAGTCGCGCGGCGGCATCGCGCCCACCCGGGAGATGCAGATGCCGGCGGCCCGGCGGCCACCCGCCAGTGCATCGTCCATGGTACGCCCCAGGAGGAAGCCCGCCGCGAACGCATCGCCGGCGCCGGTCGTGTCGACCACGCTCACGTCCGGAGCCGGGTCGTGACGTGGACGGGCGCCGCGCACGTGCGCGGTGACCCCGGCGGCGCCCTGTTTGACGACACGAACCCGTGCCCGTGGCGCGACGGGCAGGGCGTCGAACTCCTCGTCGGTCCCGAGCACCACGTCGGGCCGGATCTCCGACAGGCGTTCGGCGACGTGTTCCGCCCCCACGAACCGGATCATGGGCGCGGCCACCAGGTCGACGCTCACACGGGCGCCCGCGGCGCGGGCGAAGCGCGCGGCCACCACCATGGCGTCGGACATCGCCGCGGTGAGGAGGCCGTGGCCGGAGATGTGGACGCGATCCGCCCCGGTGAACCATCCGGGTTCCAGGTCGGTGGCGGTGAGGCGATGGTCGACCGCACCGTCGCCGTCGCCGTGCCGTCCGCGCCACCCGTCGACCAGGGCGACCGGCTCCCGGTCGCCGGAGACGACCGGACCGCGCAGGCTGACCCCAAGGCTGTAGAGCTGCGTCGCCCCCATCCTCGCCACGACGTCGTCGCCCCGCGCACCGACGAACGTCGCGTGCCCGCCGAGTGCCGCCACCCACGCGGCGACGTATGCGGCCTGGCCACCGACCGACAGGTGCGTCTCGGCGGTGTCGCGACCGTTCACATGCGGATGCTCGCGCCGGACGATGACGTCCAGGAGCGCGTCTCCGAGGGTGACGACGTTCATGTCAGGATTCAACAATGTTGCGATCGGGTCCGCGCCCCCCGAAAGTCTGGGTCACACCGGGCGGTTTGTGAGGTTTTCGCGAGTTGACCTGGACCTCCGGGTGGGGTTCGCGTCGATCGGCCCGAAACGGGGGTTCCGGCCCACTGGTGACGAAGCTGCGTATCGGGACGCCCGAGCGATCGACCAACAGGTAGGTTGGCCGCATGAACATCGGCGTACTCACTGGTGGCGGCGACTGCCCCGGTCTCAACGCGGTCATCCGCGCGGTGGTCCGGGTCGGCGACCGAGTCCACGGAAACACCCATCTCGGCATTCGCCACGGCTGGCGCGGCCTGTTGCAGAAGGACACGACCCCGCTCGACCTGAAGCACGTCGCGGGCATCCTGCACCGGGGCGGCACCATCCTCTCGACCTCGCGGACGAACCCGTTCAAGGACGACGAGGGCGGCCCGGCGTGCGCGGCCAACGCGAAGGAGCTCGGCCTGGACGCGCTCATCGCGATCGGCGGCGAGGACACCCTCGGGGTGGCCGCACGCCTGTACGAGGAGTTCGGCCTCCCGTGCGTCGGGGTCCCCAAGACCATCGACAACGACCTGGACGGCACCGACTACACGTTCGGCTTCTTCACCGCGGTGGACATCGCGACCGGGGCCCTGGACCGCCTGCACACGACGGCCGAGTCGCACGACCGCGTGATCGTCGTCGAGGTCATGGGCCGTCACGCCGGGTGGATCGCCACCTACTCGGGCATCGCGGGGGGCGCCGACTTCATCCTCATCCCCGAGTCCCCACAGCCGATCGAGGTGGTCTGCGACGCGGTCACCGCGCGGCACGAGAGCGGGCGGCACTTCTCGATCATCGTGGTGAGCGAGGGCTTCCAGTTCACCGACGACACCGACGACGGTCCGGTCGACGAGTTCGGCCACCGCGCGCTCGCACGCGCCGGCATCGCCGATCGCATCGCCTCGCTCGTCGAGGAGCGCACCGGCTACGAGGCCCGCGCGGTCGTGCTGGGCCACGTCCAGCGCGGCGGCACCCCCAACGCCTTCGACCGCATCCTGGCGACCCGCTTCGGCAGCCTGGCGGCGAACCTGGTGGCGGAGGGCAAGTTCGGTCGCATGGTGGCGCTTCGCGGCGACGAGGTGGTCGACATCCCGATCACCGAGGGTGTCGCCAAGCTCAAGACGATCCCGCCGGAGCGGTACCAGGTCGCACAGCCGTTCTTCGGCGCCTGACGACGTTGCGCGGCACCCGGTCCGACCCGATCGGGTGCCGCGGTGCTACCCTCGCCGGCCGTGGGACGATCCCTGATCATCTGTGAGAAGCCCTCCGTGGCCCGCGACGTCGCGGCGGCGCTTCCCGGTGCCTTCAAGAAGGCCGGCGACTTCTACGAGAGCCCCAAGACGGTGGTCGCATACGCCGTGGGCCACCTCGTCGAGCAGGTCGACCCGGACGCGTACGACCCCAAGTTCAAGAAGTGGGTCTACGACGATCTGCCCATCGTGCCCGACGAGTTCAGGTACCAGGCGCGTGACGCCCGCTCCGGCAAGCAGCTGAAGGCCCTCCACAAGCTGATGGGCTCCGCGGACGTCGACACCCTGGTCAACGCCTGCGACGCCGGACGCGAGGGCGAGCTCATCTTCAAGCTCATCCTCGAGACGGCACCGAAGAAGGCGCGTGAGAAGCCGGTCAAGCGCGCCTGGTTCAGCTCGATGACCAAGCAGGCCATCCGCGACGCGTTCGAGCATCTGCGCGACGACGACGAGATGCTGCCGCTCGAATACGCCGCCCGCGCCCGCAGCGAGGCCGACTGGCTGGTCGGCATGAACGCGACGCGCGCAGCCACCACCAAGGCCGGCTCGGTGCGTCGGGTGCTCTCGCTCGGACGCGTGCAGACGCCCACCCTCGCGCTCATCGTCGCGCGGGACCTGCAGATCCAGGCGTTCGTCCCCCAGGACTACTGGGAGGTGGAGGCCACCTTCGAGACCGGCGCCGGGGCGCGCTACACCGGCCTGTGGCACGAGGGGTCCAAGACGCGGCTGGACGCGGCCGAGGCCGCCGAGGCGATCGTCGCGGCCACGAGCGGCGGGCCCGCGGTGGTCGAGTCGCTCGAGACGAAGCCCCAGACCGAGGCCGCGCCGCTCCTCTACGACCTCACCACCCTGCAGCGCGAGGCCAACAGCCGCTTCGGCTTCGCCGCCCAGCGCACCCTCTCGGCCGCCCAGGCGCTCTACGACCAGCACAAGCTCCTCACCTATCCGCGCACCAACTCGCGCTACCTGTCGGGCGACATGGTGGCGCAGCTCAAGCCGATCGCCGCGCGCGTCGGCGCGGCCGCACCGGTCTACGCCGACGCCGCCCGCTTCGTGCTGGGCCTCGAGAAGCTGCCGCTCGGCAAGGTCGTCAACGACGCCCGCGTGACCGACCACCACGCCATCATCCCCACCGACGCCGACCACGACCTCGCCCGGCTCACGAGCGACGAGCGTCGCATCTACGACATGGTCGCCCGCCGGTACCTGGCCGTCTTCCACCCGCCCGCACGTTTCGAGAACACGGTCATCGAGACCCGCTGCGCCGACCACCTCTTCCGCAGCCGCGGCAAGGTGATGCTCGAGGCCGGTTGGCGCGCCGTCTACGGCGAGGAGGCCGACGACGCCCCCAAGGCTGCGACGAAGCCCGGGGAGACCGAGGCCGACGGCAAGGAGAAGGAGGGCGAGCGCGACCAGAAGTTGCCGCAGCTCACCACGGGTGAGGCCGTCACCTGCGCCGAGTCCGAGTCGCTCGCAAAGCGCACCAAGCCGCCGGCCCGTTACTCGGAGGGCACCCTCCTGCGCGCCATGGAGACCGCGGGCAAGCTCGTCGACGACGACGAGGCCGCCGAGGCGATGAAGGACGCCGGTCTCGGGACCCCCGCCACCCGCGCCGCCACCATCGAGCGTCTGATCGACGCCGAGTACGTGGAGCGCGAGGGGCGCAGCCTGCGCGCGACCGAGAAGGGCATCGGACTCGTCCAGATGCTGGGCGACCACGTGCTGACCAAGCCGGAGCTCACCGGCCGCTGGGAGCAGCGTCTCAACCGCATCCAGCGCGGCGAGGAGTCGCACGACGACTTCCGACGCGACGTGGAGGGCTTCACCCGCGACGTGGTCACCTGGTTCGCCGACAAGGACCGCGAGAACCTGCGCGTCGAGCGGCGGGAGCTCGCCAAGTGCCCCACCCCGGACTGTCCCGGGATGATCGTCGAGTACCCCAAGAGCTACGGCTGCAACAGCTACAAGAGCAAGGACGAGCCCGGCTGCGGCTTCACGATCTGGAAGCGCCAGCACGGCAAGGCCATCGGCTTCGACGACGCCATGCAGATGATCGCCGAGGGCAAGTCCAGCAAGGACCTCGAGGCGGCCCGCGAGACGCTGGGACCCTGCCCCACCGAGGGCTGCGACGGCGAGATCGTCGAGCGCACGCGCTCCTACGGCTGCACCAGCTGGAAGAGTCGCAGCGAGACCGGCTGCGGCTACGTCATCTGGAAGAAGGTCCGCGGCCAGAAGGAGGAGGTCGACATCGAGACCGCCCGCCGAATGGTGGCCGCGGGCGAGACCAACGCCGCCCCCGCGGCGTCGAAGGAGCCGATCGGGGACTGCCCCACCCCCGGCTGCGGCGGGAGGATCGTCGAGAACTCCCGCGCGTACGGCTGCACCAGCTGGAAGAGCCGGAAGAACCCGGGGTGCGGGTTCGTCATCTGGAAGCGCGAGAAGGGCCACGACGTCACCCGCGAGGAGGCCCAGGAGCGCCTCGCCGAGGCACACGCGGCACAGGGTGGCGCGGCGGAGGCGACACAGGCCGCCGACGCCGAGCCCGCGTCGACCAAGTGAGCCCCGAACAGGTGACCGCGCACCTCCTCGCGCGGTGCCCCATGCGGTTCTCGCGCGCCTCCGGCCCCGGCGGCCAGCACCGCGATCACACCGAAAACCGTGCCGAGCTCGTCATCGTCCCGGCCGCGCTCGAGGGTCTGCCGGCCGAGGTGGCGGCACCGCTCGCCGAGCGCCTGCGCCTGACGCGGCGGCCGCTGCGGCTGGCCTCACAGGCGGACCGCTCACGGGAGCGCAACCGTGCGACCGTGGAGGCCGAGCTCCTGGCACGGGTCGGCGCGGCGCTCACGCCCCGCCGCACGCGCACGGCGACCCGGCCGTCGAAGGCGTCGGTGGCACGCCGCCTGGACCAGAAGGCGCGACGGTCGCGGACGAAGGCGCTTCGCCGCAACCCGCTGGACGACTAGGGACCGACGGGCCTCGCGGTCACCGGACCGGGCCGATCGTCCATCCTCCTGACGGACCCGGTCTCAGGGCTCGGTCCGTCACGCGTCCACCGGTCATCGCCAGCAGGGCGTCGGGCGGCAGAACACGACGCCCTCCCCCAAGAAAAACCCCCGGGAATGCGTGTTCAGAAGGCCTGACTGATCGCGTAGATCGCGACGCCCGCCAGGCCACCCACCACGGTGCCGTTGATGCGGATGAACTGCAGGTCGCGTCCGACGGCGAGCTCCACCTTGTCGGCGGCGTCCTTCGGGTCCCAGCGCTCCACCGTCGTGGCGATCAGGTCGCCCGCCTGGTGGCGATGCTCGTCCAGCAGGTACATGACGAGCCCCTCGACCCAGCCGTCGATCTTCGCCTGCAGCTCGTGGTCCTCCTTGATGGTCTGGCCGATCGCCGCCGCCTCCTCTGCGATGCGGCGACGCAGCTCGGACGACGGGTCGCTCGCCTGCCGCTGCAGCAGGCCCTTGAAGTCGCTCCACAGCGACATGGTCCATGAGCGCACCGCCGGGTGGGCGAGGAACTGCTCCTTCAGCTCCTCCCCGCGCGCGATGAGCTCCGGATCGGTCTGCAGCCGCTCGGCGAGCTGCTCGACCCGCTGGTCGAGATAGCGCCGGAACTCGTGGTGGGGTGTCTCCCCGACCTCCTGCACGAAACCGCACAGGCCGTCGTAGAGCTTGTTGAAGATGCGCTCGTCGATGGCCTCCGGAACCCACCACGGCGACTCGCGACCGAAGCGGCTTCGCAGGTCCTCGCGATGCTCGTGCAGGAACCGCAGGGCACCGCGCAGGCCGGCGTCCACAAGCTCCGTGTGGCGGCCGTCCTGTGTCGCGACCGCCAACGCACGACCCGCCATCGGCGCCAGCGGCACGCGACGCACCCAGGTGCCGATGGAGGCCTCCAACCCCGACTGCACCGTGTCGTCGCGCATCACCCGGGCCACACCGGCGATGGCGGCGGAGGTGTGCCGCGCGACGGTGGCGGCGTTGTCGGGATCGGTCACCCAGTCCGCGGCGCGCGAGGACATGCCGACCCCGCGCAGTTTGTCGAGGACCACGCTGCCGGTGAGGAAGTTCTGCTCCACGAACGCCCCGATCGCGCGACCCAGCTGGTCCTTGCGGTTGGGGATGAGCGCGGTGTGCGGGATGGGCACCCCCAGCGGGTGGCGGAAGATCGCCGTCACCGCGAACCAGTCGGCCAGGCCGCCGACCATCGAACCCTCGGCGCCGGCGATGACGTACGCGAGCCACGGGTGGTCGTCCTGCAGCAGGTTCGCCACCACGAACACGACCGCGGCGACGAGCAGGAACCCGGTCGCGCGGGCTTTCATCGCCCGAAGATTGCGGGCGCGCGCCTCGTCGTCGTATCCGGTGATCGGGATGGGGTCGGGCATCTGCGTCCGTACATGCTGCCACCTGCCGCGGCCATCTAACATGGTCCACTGGTGATGAGCACCACGGGAGGATCACATGGATGCTGACGAGGCCATCCGCGCGCGACGGAGCGTGCGGCGCTACACCGACGCACCGGTGTCGGACGAGGAGATCGACGAGTGTCTGCGGCTCGCCCTCCTGGCGCCGACCGGCGGGATGTCGCAGGCGTGGAGCTTCATCGTCGTGCGCGACGAGGACCGCCGCCGCGCGCTGGCCGAGCTCGTCATCCGGGGCGGTGCGCGCTACTTCGCGACGGTCCGCCCGCCCGCTCCGGGAAACGACGCCGCGGCGCACGAACGATGGGCCGAGGGGTACGCCGAGGAGGTCCTGGGCACCTACCGCAACGTCCCCGCCTGGATCATCGCGATCGTCGTGCCACGCGACGTCTTCCCCGCCGACCAGCGCGACGAGGAGCGCACCGCCGACCTGACCTCCATCGCGTTCGCGATGGAGAACCTGTTCGTCGCCGCACGAGCGCGCGGGATCGGGACGGTGCCGACGGTGTTCCACTGGTATCAGGACCGCGAGTTCCGTGACCTTCTGGGCCTGCCGGACGACCTGGAGGTGCCGCTCATCACCCCGTTCGGCCGCCCGGACGAGTTCCCGACCGGCCTTCCCCCGGCGCTGAAGGCGATCCGTCGCCCATGGCGCACCCTGGTCCACGACGAGCAATGGAACAACCCCCGGCAGCGTTCATGACCACCTCCCACCACCGCCAGGCCGTCATCGCGGCACGCAACGAACTGGGGCTCAGCCGCCAGGAGATCGCCGAGATCATCGGCACCACGCCCAACGTCGTCGACCAGTGGATCGAGGGGACCCTTGAGCCCGGCCAGCACTTCCACGAGGTGTTGGACGAGCTGCACCTCGTGGTGCTGGCCATCCGCGAGAAGTTCACGCAGCGCCAGATCGCACTCTGGCTCACCGAGTCCGCCCCGGAGCTCGACTACTACGCACCCGCCGACGTCCTTCGCCGCGGCGAGCTCTACGTGCTGCGGCGCGCCGTCGAGCAGATGCCGCGCCCGACGCGCATCGGCTACGAGCTGCGCGGCGCACCGGGCGACGCCGAATCGACGCAGGACGCACCGGCCCCACCCGCTGGCGACGCCAAGGATGACTCGCCCGCAGCGACGCCACGCGCAGGCGACGCCAAGGACCACTCGCCCGTACCGACTCCACCCGCAGGCGACACCAAGGACCACTCGCCCACACCGACGCCAGCCACAGGCGACACCAAGGGCCACTCGCCTACACCGACTCCATCGGCACCCCCACCCGCCACCGCCGGCCCGCCGACGACGACCGGGCCCGCCGCCCCGACGGGTCCCGAGGACGCGCCCGCGGCGCGACCGAGCCTCAGCGCCGCCCTGAAGCGGCTGCAGACCGCACGCGATGCCGGTCTGGTGAAGCCGGCCGAGCGGCTCGAGGGGCTGCCCGACCTCCCCGCCGCCGATGACGATGCACCGACGCCGGTGTCGGAGGGCCCGTCGCCGGCACCGTCCCCGTCCGCCGCGGACGACGCCCGCACGGTGCCATCACCCGCGCCGCCCGCCGGGACCGGCACATCCGGCGACGACGACGCCGTTGCCCCCGCCGGCGAGACCCCCGACGCCGCCGGGCCGCCCCCCGCACGCCCCACCCGCGAGCGACCCAAGCTGGGCGACGCCCTTCGCAACCTCCAGGCCGCACGCGATGCCGGGGCGATCACCCCCGCCCAGCGTCTGGAGGGCGTGCCGGATCTGCCCGGCGCCGCCCCGGATGGTCCGCCGTCGAGCGCACCGGAACCCACGTCCCCCACACCCCCGACGTCCCCGCCCACGCCGGCCCGGCCCGTCGCCGAAGGGGAGCCGCCGACGCCTGCGGCGGATGCCGCCGCGTCGTCCCGTTCGGCATCGAACCCCCCGCCCGGCGCTCCCGACACACCGAAACCCTCGACGCCGTCACCGACCGGCCCGTCCGACGCCACGCCGCCGTCGACACCCGCTCCCACGACGGATGCACCCGCGACGGACACGGCACCCTCCGCATCGTCCACGACTCCGGACGTCGATTCCACACGGGGCGACACCACGACGCCGCCGGCCGAGACCGCTCCGACGCAGCCGGCGGCCACGCCGCCCACGGACGCACCGAAATCCCCACCGGCCGACACCACGACGAAGCCGGCCGAGACGACGTCACCGGCGGCGGCCGCACCGACCGCACCCGCCAGGCCGCCCACGGATGCACCGACGCCGACGCCGCCACCCGCGCCCACCGACACCGCGGCGAAACCGACCGGGGCCACTCCGACCGCGGACACGGCCGCGCCAACCACACCACCGGTGACGCCGACCGCCCCCGCCTCCACCCCGCCGGCCCAATCACCGGGCGACGAACCGACCTCGACCACCGCCCAGGAGCCGGCCGACCGCGCGGCCGACGGAACACCGACCGAGGCATCAGCGGCCGCACCGGCCGCCGCGGCGCCGGCGACTCCACCGCCGACGCCGACCGCAGCCCCGGACTCCACCGCGCCGTCCCCGACCGGCTCAGGCACCGACGAGCCAGAGGATGAGACGCCGCCGAGGCACGACCCGTGGCTGCGGACCCCCCGTGCCCAGACCGAGTCGGGGGGCGCCGACGCCGACGATTTCGTGGCGAAGCTGACGGCGCTCAGCGCGCTTCACCGAAGCGGCGACCTGACCGACGAGGAGTTCAGCCTGGCGAAGGACCGCCTGCTGCGCGGCTGACGCACGCGGGGTCGGCCACCGCGCCGGCCTCCGACGAAACACGATGCGGTTCTCCCGCGACATCGGGGACGCCCACGACCTCAAGCCCTCCGGGGTTGACGCCGATCACTCAGGGTGGATGGCGACCGTACCGATCACAGACGGCGTCGACCGACTGCAGCACGCGACGCGCGTGGCGCAGGACGTCGAGCACAACCTCAACACCGTGATCCACGGCAAGGCCCACACGGTTCGACTGGCCGTGGTCACCCTGCTTGCGGGCGGTCACCTGCTCCTCGAGGACATCCCCGGCGTGGGCAAGACGCTCTTCGCGAAGGCCCTCGCCACTTCGATCCACGGATCGTTCCGGCGCGTGCAGGGCACGCCCGACCTGCTGCCCGCCGACCTGACCGGCGTGGCGGTGCTCGACCAGCGCGACGGCACCTGGCGGTTCCGCCACGGGCCGCTCTTCGCCAACGTGGTCCTCGTCGACGAGATCAACCGCGCCACGCCGCGCACGCAGTCGGCGCTCCTGGAGGCCATGGAGGAGCGTCAGGTGAGCGCCGAGGGGTCGACGCTCCCACTGCCCGATCCCTTCCTTGTGATCGGCACCCAGAACCCGCACGAACACCACGGCACCTTCCCACTGGTCGAGGCTCAGCGTGACCGTTTCACGATGGTCCTCAACCTGGGCCTTCCCGAGCGTGCGTCCGAGCGCGCGATCCTGCGCGGCGAAGCCGGCACCGGCCTTCTGGACGACATCGCCCCGGTGGCCGACGCCGACCGCATCCGCAGGGCCGTCGCCGCCGTCCGCCAGGTGCACGTCGCCGACCCGATCGTCGAGTACATCCTCGACATCGCCGAGGCGACCCGCGACCACGACGCCATCGAACTGGGCGCGAGCCCGCGCGCGACGCTCAGCCTGCAGCGCGCCGCCCAGGCCCACGCCGTGGCGGAGGGACGCGGCTATGTGGTGCCCGACGACGTGAAGACGGTCGCCTCCGCGTCCCTCGCGCACCGCATCATCACGACCGGCGGATCCGACATCCGCCACTGCCGCGACCTGGTGACCGGCATCCTCGGTCGGGTGCCGCCCCCGCGGGGATGAGGCTGCCACGCCTGACCGGTGCTGGCTGGACGTGCATCGGGTTCGCGCTCATGACCTTCCTGGCCGCGCGCACCTCGGGGGCGGGCTGGCTGATCGTGCTGTGCTGCCTGCTCATCGGGGCACTGGTGGCGGGAGCCGTGTGGTCGGCGCTCTCCCTGGTCCGTGTCGACGCCATGGCGAGCGCGCCGGCCGACACGATCGCCGGTGAGGAGACGCCGCTCACCCTCACCGCCCGCCGCCCGGGCCTGGGACTTCTCGTGCGGGTCGTCGAACCCGCCGGCGTGCAGGCCGGGGTCGTCGGCGGCGCCAATGAGCTCGCGCCGATGGTGTTCCCCCGCCGCGGCGTTGTGTCGTCGCTGCGAATGGAGTTCGTCTCGTCGGCCCCGTTCGGAATGGTCCGTCAGCGTCGGATCACCACCGTCCCCCTCGCGCAGCCCGTGCACGTGGCACCGCGGATCGGCGACGAGACCGCACCCGACACCGCAGGCGCCGCGGTGGACGGCGAGGTCACCTCGGGGGCACCGGTGGACGGCGACCGCCTGCGATCGGTGCGCGAGCACATGAGCGGCGACCCGCTGCGGATGGTGCACTGGCCGGCCACGGCCCGTCGCGGCTCGCTGATCGTCAAGGAGCTGGAATCACCCGCACAGCCCCGTCTTCATGTCGTGGTGACGCTCTCCGGTGCCGATGAGATCGACGAGGACGCGGCTGAGCGGGCGATGGGGATCGTCGCCCACGCCCTGGACGCCGATCGTGCGGTCACCCTCTACACGGTCGACGGCGACGGTGGGCACATCACCCAGGTGGGCACGCTGCGCGACGCCGGTCGGCGTCTGGCGACCGCCGCGGCGGGCGTGCCGCCCACGCCCCCGACGCGCGGCGGACGCGTGGTGCATGTGCGGGCGGGCCGATCGTGAGCACCGACGTGACCACCGAGGACGTGCCGGCCCCGGACGCGCCCACCCCACCCCCGGCGTGGACGCGCCTCTTCGGCGATCTGGCGCACACCGCGGAGGATTCGCTGTGGGTGCGGGTGAGCGCCGTGCTGGCGCTCCTGGTGGCCGGTCTCGCCGTGCTTCAGAGCGGTGTCGTGTGGGGCCCCCGAATGTGGATCACCGTCGCGCTCGGGATCCCCACCTTGGCCGCCGTCGGCTGGTGGACGCGCCGCTCGCGCAGTCCCTGGCCATCGCTCGTGGTGACCGTGGTGAGCATCGCGATGGCGATCGGATTCCTGCTCGGCACCGGAGGCGTAACCTCCCCGGCCGAGTTGCGCACACCGCTCGCCGAGCTCCTCATCAGCCTCGAGACGCTGCGACTCGCGATCGCCCGGACCCGCCGGGACATCCGCTTCACGCTGCTGTCGGCACTGGCCCTGATGGCGGTCGCCGGATCGGCGGCGATGAGCATCTCGTTCGCGATCCCGCTGCTCATCTGGGCCGCCGCCAGCGCCGTCTGTCTCATCGCGCTCCAGCGCAGCGAGATGGTGGAGCGGGCGACCCCCGTCGAGCGGCCGGTTCGGCGCCCGCGTCCGCGTCTGGTGATGCCGGCGGTGGCCGCCCTGACCGCCCTGGCCATCGCGGTCGGCGCGTTCCTGGTCATCCCGGGTGCGAAGTCCAGCAGGTTCCTGGCGTTCACCGCGCGGCTTCCCAACCAGACCGCGGTGCCACAGCAGGGCGGGCTCTCCAACCCGTCGCTGGGTGACCAGAACCCGTCCGGTGCCGGCGGTGGCACGGGCGACACCGGCGAGGGCCCGTCGTCGTTCGGGTACTTCGGCTTCTCCAACCGTCTCGACACCTCGATCCGCGGGCGGCCGGACGACACCCTCGTCATGCGCGTGCGCGCGTCCGCACCCGACTTCTGGCGCGGCCAGACCTTCGACCTGTTCGACGGGCGCGTGTGGACGATGTCGCAGGACCGCACCGAGGTCATCACCGGCGGCAGCGCCATCCCCACCAAGGCGTCGGACGTCGATCCGCCGGTGCGCGGGAGCGAGTTCATCCAGACCTACTTCCTCGAGACGCCCGGACCCAACGTCATCTTCGGCGCCTACCGCACCACCCAGGTCTACATCCCGCAGCGGGCGCTCTTCCAGATGGGCGACGGGACCATCCGCACCGGCGTCGAGCTGGAGCAGGGTGCGGTCTACACCGTCGTGAGCCACCGTCCCATGGTCACCGAGGCCCGCCTGCGGGCGGCGGGCGATGTGACGACCAGCGTGCCGCAGCCGATCCGGGACCGCTACACGCAGATGTCGCCCACCCCCGACCGGGTCCTGCAGCTGGCCGAACGGCTCACGCGCAACCAGCCGACCACCTATGACAAGGTGCGCGCGCTCGAGGCGTGGATGGCGGCCAACACGCAGTACCAGATCGACATCCCGCCGCTGCCGGAGGGGGCGAACGCCGTCGATCAGTACCTGTTCGTCGACCGGATCGGGTTCTGTGAGCAGATCGCCTCGAGCCTGGTGGTGATGCTGCGCTCGCAGGGGATTCCCGCGCGCCTGGCGGTGGGCTTCACGCCCGGCGAACGCAACCCGTTCACCGGCATGTACGAGGTGAAGGCGGAGAACGCCCACGCCTGGACCGAGGTCTACTTCCCCGGTGTCGGCTGGCAGGCGTTCGACCCGACGGCACAGGTGCCGCTGTCGGGTGAGGAGCGCAGCGACGTCGCGCGAAACGGACTGAGCGACTACCTGCGAAACCACCTCCCCCGACCCTCCGCCGGGCTGGTCGCCGCGATCGTCGCGCTGGTGGCCGCGGTATTCGCACTGATCCTGTGGCGGCCCATCCTCCGCGTCGTCGCACGCATCCGCGCCGCGCGCGAGCGTCGGCGGGGCATGTCGTGGGCCGAGCACCAGGTCCTGCGCGTCGAACGCGCGGGACGCCGCGCGGGGCGCAGACGCGAGGACGGTGAGACCACGCGCGAATACCTGCGCTCGCTCGAACGGACCGTCGTGGGCTCGCGCGACCTCGACCGACTGGCCGATGCGCTTGACGCCGACGCCTTCTCGCCCGCCGAGCCGGACCCCGAGGAACGGCGGCGCGTGGAGGAGGCCGTGGAGCGCCTCGAGCGCGAGCTCGCCGGCCGCGGCTCCCGCGACACCGTCGCGCCCTGAAACGCCGAAGGGGCCGGATCCGAGGATCCGGCCCCTTCGGCGAACGGCATCCGCCGCGGTACCTCCGATGGATCAGCCGGTCACGCGCGGGATCCGGGTGACACCTGCGACGCGGGTGAAGTTGGTGCAGGCGCGGGCCTGCGCGGTCGTGGCGTTGGAGGCCGAGGCGACCGCCACGTTGCAGCGACGGGCCGCGGTGGAACCGACGCCGCGCATCACGACGCGCACGACGATGGTGCGACCGGGCGCGAGGGTGCGGGCGTTCCAGCGGATGGAGCGACGCACGACCTTCGCACCCGCCGGCTTCGACACGACGACCATCCCGGCCGGGATCCGGTCGACCAGCACCATGTTGGTCGCGGTGGCGGTGCCGTCATTGCGCACGCGGAGCGTGTAGACGATGTTCCGGCCGAGGCGCGCGGTGGCCGGACCGGTCTTGGCGACCGTCAGACCGGCGACACCTGTCGGCGGCGCGGCCGGCGGGGCCGGGGGCGACTGCGGAGCGGGTGTCGTCGGGGTCGGGGTGGGAGTCGGGGCCGGGGTCGGCGTTCCGCTCGTCGAACCACCGGGGTTCTCGGGGGTGGTGCCCGGGTTCTCCGGAGTCGTCGAGCACGGCACGTTGGTGAACGTCAGCGTGAACACGGTCTGGGCGTTGGTGGCGAGGGTGTATCCCTCCGCGGCCTCCGCGTAGACGACCACGGTGAGGGCCCCACCGGTCGAGTGGACGCCCGCCGGGATCACGTCGCCGTCGGCGTTCTGGTAGATGACGCCGCGCTGGCTCGGCACCTCGTAGGTGTCGTTGACGGTCTCACACGGGTCGACCCGGACGACGGGGGCGGACGGTGTGACCCTGACCGGACAGGGCTCGTTGACGTCGGTGAACGTCCAGGACCGCTCGCCCACGATCTCGTAGCCGGCGACCGGCGTGGCGGTGACCGTCTTGGTGCTCGTCGCCGACCACGTCGGCGAGACCGTGTAGGTCACATGCGGGGCGGTCGGAAGCGTGATCAGGTCGTTGTTCGGGCCACAGATCTCCTGCACCGACGGCGGCGGAGCGCTGATGAGCGTCGGGCTGCTGCCGCATGGCGTGTTCGTGAAGTCGAACGTCCACGACGTTGGGACGCCATCCTTGAGCGTGTACCCGGCGGCCGCGTTGGCGGTGATCGTGATGCTGGACGCTCCATTGGTGGAGTGCGTGCCCGCCCTCGTCACCGCTCCGTCGACCCGGTACTCGACACCGGCGGTGGACGGAATCGTGTAGGTGTCCCGGTCGAGCTCACAGGGGTCGAACATGGTCGGTGCGGCCGGCGTCTTCACGCGCTCGTTGCAGTCCTGGTCGAGGCCCCGCTTGAGCTCGTTCCACTTCACCCCGGAGGGGAACGTCACGTGGATGATGAAGTCGCCCTCGTGGCCACGCGGCTTCTCGCCATCGCTGGTGATGTGCGATGAGGCCTTGGCGGGCGGGATGGCGATGTACCGGCCGCTCCCGGTGCGGTGACAGACGACCTCACGGTGCGACGGGGGCGACGTCGCCTTCGTGACCTTCGCTTTCTTCACCGCCGGCGCGCTGAGCGCGGCCGATGGGAGCGCCGCGAGCGCGACGATCCCGCCCACGATCGTGGCCGGGATCAGGAGTTTGCGGAACGGGATTCCCATGACGTCAGCCCTCCGGGTCGTGATGCACAAGGGTGGCGGGAGGCACCCTGTCGTCTGTCATGAGACGGACCGTCCCTCGCGGATACGCCCGGCAGTACCCCCAAAGGTCCAGTCTTCGCCGGACCGTCCAACCTGGACGAAAGTCGAGGACACCAGTCGCGCCGCGGCATCCGTCATCCTCCGTGAAGGATCCGTGAAGACGAATTAACGGGTTCCTCATCAGCTTTGCTGCGACAACAGCCCCGCATCGCGGTCCCGCGCGGTGCCGCACCGGAGTGTCGACGGACGATCACCGTCCTTCAGCGCGGGTACCGATCGTCCCACGTCTCGGATGCCGGTGACACGATCGGGTCTCCGAGGCGCGCGGCATCCACACGGCCGGAAACGGCTCGAGCCGGCCCCCCGGATGGCGGGGAACCGGCTCGATGTGGATGGCGGTGCCGGAGCACCGCCATCACGCCGTGGGAGGCGATCCCGTTATCCGGTGACCTTCGGGATCACCCGGGCGCCCGCCACCTGCGCGAACCGGGTGCACTGGCGGTCGCTCACCCTGTCGGCGTTGCCGGCGATCGCGTCGGCGGTGTTGCACCGGTCGACGGTCTTCGTTCCGCCCGCCCGCATCGTGACCTGGAACGTCACGACCTGGCCGGGCTTCATGTCACCGACGTTCCACCGCACGATCCCGCGAAGGATCGTCGCGCTGATCGGCTGCCCCTTGGCGCGAGCCGCCCGATCGGCCGCCCGTGCCGTCGCCAGTGCGCGTGTCAGGGTCCTGACCCGTGCGGTGGCGCGGACCTTGGCACGTCCGGTGGCCCTGCGGGCCGCCAGACGGGCCGCTGCCAGGGACCTGGTGAGGGTGTTGACCCTCGCCTGGGTCGGCGTCGACGTCGGGACGCCCACCAGCGTCATGCCGGTCGGGATCACATCGCTGACGATGACACCGGTCGCCACGTTCGGGCTCGTGTTCTTCACCCGGATCGTGTAGACTACGTCGTCGCCGACCTTCGCCCGCTTCGCACCGGACTTGTCGATCGACAGCCTGGCGCGCGCCGGAGCCGGCAGCGGTGTCGGCTGACCGACGATCACACGCATTTCGACGGGGAACGTGGCGGTCGCCGTGTTGTTGTTGGGGTTGTCGTCGCCCGGCACCGTCACCCTGGCGGTGTTCGGGACCGTCTGACCCCGCATCGCCTCGGTCACCACGCGGGTGCCCGTGTAGGTCACCCACTCGCCGGGGGCGATCGCGGCCGGAGCCGGCTGCACCAGGGTGAGGCCGGTGATGTCCGGGTCGGTGATCTGGATCGCGGACACCGGCACGGTGGCCTCGCCGGTGTTGGTCACCGTGATCGCGTAGACGATCACGTCACCCGGCCGGTACGAGGCCGCCCCGTTGGTCACCACCTTGGCGATGGCGACGTCGATCACCTGCAGGCGGTTGGCGACGGTCACCGTGGCCGTGGCGTCCTTGGTGATCGAGACCGCGCCCGAGATGACCGGCGTGGCGAACACGTGGTTGGCCGGAGCCGTCGGCAGCTCCTCGGTGACCGAGCAGGAGTAGCCCGTCGGGATCCCGTCGATCGTGACCGACCCTCCGGCGCTCACCTCACGGGTGCCGGTGATCGTCTCCGCACCGGCCATGGTGCAGGAGTACGCGACCGGGAATGGACCGGTGTAGCCCGCCGGGCCGCCCGTCAGGGTCTTGGCGACGACGAGCGATCCGGTGTCCCGGGTGAGCGTGTTGGCCACCGCGATCTCGGACCGCGTCCTGTTGGCGATGGTCACCGGAGCGCCGATCTGCGGCGTTCCGAAGGTGTGGCCGGCCGGAGCCGCCGGGAGCGTCTCGGTGGCGGAGCAGACGTACCCGGACGGGACGTCGACCGGGTCGGACGTCTGGTCGGCCGCCAGTTCGACCGTGCCGCTCAGGGGCTCCGAACCCGGGAACGTGCACGTGTAGCCGATGGAGAACGGACCGGTGTAGCCGGCCGGGCCACCGGTGAGGGTCTTGCTCAGGACGAGCGAGCCCATCTCACGCGCGATCGTGTTGGTGACACCCAGGGTGAACGTCTTCCCCTTGATGCCGATCACGATCGACTCCGGGTCGTAGGTCGGGTCGGCCCAGGTGAAGCCGGTGACCGGGGTCGGGGCCGTCTCGGTGATGGTGCAGGTGTAGCCGGTCGGGATGCCCGAAACCACCTCGGGCGTCCCCGGTGCCACGTTCACCGTGCCGGTCACGTTCTCGGCACCCTGCATCGTGCAGGTGTAGGTCACCGCGAACGTCTCCTGAACCGTCGCGTCGTTCGGGTTCACGAGGGTCTTCTCGATCGCGAGCGAACCGCGGTCCCGCGTGATGCGGTTGGTGACGCCCAGGGTGAACGTCTCACCCTTCTTGTTCACCGTGATCGACGGCGGCGAGTACGTCGGCGCATCCCACGTGTGGCCGGCGACCGGCGTCGGCGCCGTCTCGCTGATGGTGCACGTGGAGCCGGTCGGGATGCCGTTGATCACCTGGGGCGTCCCGGGCGCCACGTTCACCGTGCCGGTGATCGGCGGCTGCCCATCCATCCGGCAGGTGTAGGTCACCGCGAACGTCGCCTGAACCGACGCATCGTCCGGGTTCTGCAGCGTCTTCTCGATGCTGAGCGAACCGCGGTCCCTGGTGATCCGGTTGGTGACCGTAATGCCGATCTGCTGACCGTCACGGGTGACCGTCACCGGCTGGGTCGAGTAGGTGGCCTCATCCCACGTGTACCCGGCGACCGGCGTCGGCGCCGTCTCCACGATGGAGCACGCGTAGCCGGTGGGGATCCCGTTGATCACCCGCGGCGTCCCCGGCGCCACGTCCACCTTGCCGGTGATCGGCGGCTGCCCATCCAGCGTGCAGGTGTACGTCACCGCGAACGTCGCCTGAACCGACGCATCGTCCGGGTTTTGCAGCGTCTTTGTGATGCTGAGCGAACCCCGGTCACGGGTGATCCGGTTGGTGACCCCCAGGGTGAACGTCTTGTCCTTCGCGTTCACCGTGATCGACGGCGGCGAGTACGTCGGCGCATCCCACGTGTGGCCGGCG
>CAZVNM010000006.1:103270-168652 GCA_964628685.1 uncultured Bifidobacteriaceae bacterium
GTTCACCGTGATCGACGGCGGCGAGTACGTCGGCGCATCCCACGTGTGGCCGGCGACCGGCGTCGGCGCCGTCTCGCTGATGGTGCACGTGGAGCCGGTCGGGATGCCGTTGATCACCTGGGGCGTCCCGGGCGCCACGTTCACCGTGCCGGTGATCGGCGGCTGCCCATCCATCCGGCAGGTGTAGGTCACCGCGAACGTCGCCTGAACCGACGCATCGTCCGGGTTCTGCAGCGTCTTCTCGATGCTGAGCGAACCGCGGTCCCTGGTGATCCGGTTGGTGACCGTAATGCCGATCTGCTGACCGTCACGGGTGACCGTCACCGGCTGGGTCGAGTAGGTGGCCTCATCCCACGTGTACCCGGCGACCGGCGTCGGCGCCGTCTCCACGATGGAGCACGCGTAGCCGGTGGGGATCCCGTTGATCACCCGCGGCGTCCCCGGCGCCACGTCCACCTTGCCGGTGATCGGCGGCTGCCCATCCAGCGTGCAGGTGTACGTCACCGCGAACGTCGCCTGAACCGACGCGCCGTCCGGGTTCTGCAGCGTCTTCGCGATGCTGAGCGAACCACGGTCACGGGTGATCCGGTTGGTCACGCCCAGGGTGAACGTCCCACCCTTTGCGTTCACCGTGATCGACGACGGCGAGTACGTCGGCGCATCCCACGTGTGGCCGGCGACCGGCGTCGGCGCCGTCTCGACGATGGAACACGTGTAACCGGTCGGGATGCCCGACACGGTCTGCGGCGTCCCGGGGGCCACGTTCACCGTGCCGGTGATCGTGGTCTGCCCCTGCATCGTGCAGGTGTAGGTCACCGCGAACGTCGCCTGCACCGACGCATCGTCCGGGTTCTGCAGCGTCTTGGCGATGCTGAGCGAACCCGTGTCACGCGTGAGGACGTTCTTGACCACGGCGGTCGGGGTCGTGCCCGTCGCGATGGTGACGGTCCTCGTCGGGTAGGTGGTGGTCCACGTGTGCCCGGGGACGGCCGCCGGAGCGACCTCGGTGATCGTGCACTCCGCGGTGGTGTCCACCGTGATGTTCGCCGACGTGGCGTTCGGACCGACGCTCACCTGGCCGGACGCGACGACCGCGCCCCCGATCCTGCACTCGTAGTTGACCCTGTACGTCTCAGGACCAAGATTCGCCGGCCCCTCGTACGTCTTCCCGATGTTGAACTGCGCCTGATCACGCTTGTTGGTGAAGACGCAGGTGGTCACGGCGTCGGAGCGCACCTCGATGCCGGTCAGGTTCTGACCGTTGAGGGCGCCGCCCACCTGGACACCGGCAACCGTGCAGGTCGCGCTCTTGAGGCTCCAGTTCGCCGCCGTGCCGGTCTCGGCGATGGCGTAGTCCGTCCCCGCGAGCAGGTTGGTGTAGGTCTTGGTCTCACCGTTGCCCAGCTCGAAGATGCCGCCACCCGGCCTGGTGCCCGGCGTGAAGCCGAACTTCAGCGTCGAGGGGGTGCTTGCCGGGTCGGTCACCTTCTTGATGACGAGCGTGCCGCACGCCACCGGGGTGGTGACCGTGGACGTCGGTTTCGCAACCGTGATGCCGGTGACCGCGAGCCTCGCCGTGTTGTCCAGCGAGCACTCGTCGGCTGTCTGGCTCACGCGGACCGGGGGCGGTCCGACCGAGAGGCCGTAGTACCAGGTCTCGCCGGCCTCGAGCAGGTTGTCCTGGTCGCCGCCCGCCTTCTGGATGAGGACGAGCTGCTGGTTGGTGATGCCGCCCGACGTGGAGGAGTCGGTGACCGTGATGAGGTCCTGGCGGATCGGGCTGCTGCCCGACTGCAACGAGACGGCGATGTCGTAGGTGACCGTGGAGCCCGCCGGGATCGGCGGCTGCGGCGTGGTGACCGGGATGGACGCGCCGTCGGGACCCGTGATGCTGTGCACCGACTTCACGATCTGCGGCTTGCAGTTGGCGATGCTGATCGGCTGCGGGTCCAGGGAGTCTGTGAGGGACGAGTTGATGTCACCGCCGTTGCGGGACCGGACCCACATGGATCCGAAGTTCTTGCAGGTCCCCGCCTCGATCGGCGGCAGCGCCTTGCTGAGGTCGAGCGCGAGCTCGTTGAAGGTCCGGTACGGCAGCGTCTCTCCCGTGAAGGGATCCTGGACGGGGGTCGTATTGGATCCGGCGATCGCCTGCGTCGAATCGAGGACGGTCCTCGCACCCCAGCAGGGACGGCGGTTGGGGGCTTCACAGGTGCCCGACAGGCCGTCGTTGGCGGTCAGCCAGGTGTAGCGCGTGATGATCGGGAGGCTGTTGTCCGGGAAGTCGAACACGAACAGCACATCGCCCGAGCTGCGTGTGGCGTCGTTCTGGTTGAACTCCACGCTGTAGGCGGATGTCCCGGGCCCGGGTGCACGGACGAGACCGAGCGCGAACAGCGGGCTCGACTGGTCGAGGTGGGTGTAGGAGCGGTAGATGTCGGTGCTGTTGCTGACCTGGCCGGGTTCGACCTTCGACCTGAGCACCGCCAGCGATTCGTAGTCCTTGGCGCCGCGGACGAACGTGGACTGATCGACACCGTTGGTCACGACGTCGTTGATGGTCCTCACCGGGTCGACGGTGGTCCAGTCGAGGCAGTTCGTCCCCGTCGCGCTCGGCACGAAGTCCCCGTCACTCCCCTCGAAGTTGAGGAGCGTGGGGGAACAGCCCACGGCCGGTGCGAGCGCCGGTGCGTTGACGAGCGCCAGCGCGATCGGCGAGATCGACTGGGTGTCAAGCGATGTCGCCGCCGGGGGGTTCGACGACGGTGTGACGAGCGTCTCGGTCGACGGCGCCTGCGAGGTCTTCGCGGCGACCGCCTTCTTGGCGACCTTCCGCGTCACGCAGTTGACCTTCTTGCCCTTGGCCTTCGCCTTCGCCTGCGCGGCGGTGCAGACCCTGGGCCTGGTCACGCAGTTGACCCGCTTGCCCTTGGCCCGCGCCGCGGCCTGCGCCCTGGTGCAGACCTTCGGGGTCTTCCTGACGGCCTTCGGGGCCTTCTTGGCCGTCACCGCGTTCGTCGTCCTCACCCCCTCCCAGTCGATGGAGGGGATCGCCGCCCCCACCGCCGGCAGGGCCAGGGCGGCCACCACCACGGTGAGGATCAGGCAACGGAGGCGGGAAGTACCTGTGGGCTCCATGAGAACTTTTCCTTGTTCGTGCGGGGAGATTCGTCACGCGGGAAGGGGTTTCGACAGGGAATCTCCTCCCGACCGGATGTGACGGGTACTCCCCGGAAGACGAGTTCATCGGAGCCGCCCGCACTAGACGAAGGTCGAGGGGCCCAGTCGGGGCCACGCCGCAACGGCTGTGATTGACAGAAGATCGCGTTGTGGTTGCGTGATCTTCTTACATTGCGATTACATTTCAGCGACCGCTTCGGGCGTGGCGACCGGGCGAGAATCGCCGTCAGAACGGGATTCGCGGCCATTGGTCGAACGTTGGTCGAGGGTCTGCGCACATGCATTGACCTCAGGCTCACGGTGAGCATTGATCCGCGTATCCGTCGACGCCGAGGCCTTGAAATCCCGGCGCGCCTGAGCGAACATACGTTCGATGCCGCGGCGCACCGGACGACACCCCCTCCCCTCTCTCGGACCCCTCACGTGATCCTCACGGTCCACATCCCCCGCTTCCCCCTCCTGGTGGCGCTGCGGGCGAGCGACCGCTCGCAGGACCTGCCCATCGCCCTCGGACCCCAGCCCGGCGATCCGCAGCTGATCGGCCTCTGCACACCCGCGGCGGAGGAGTCGGGGGTCCATCCCGGGCTGCGCATCGGCGAGGCGCTCGCCCGCCGTCCCGACCTGGAGCTCCTGGTTGCCGACCCCGGTGGCACGCTGGAGGCGTCCGAACAGGTGACCGAGCGGCTGGAGGCCATCGGCGCGCAGGTCGACCAGTTGGACGCCGCGACCGGGGTATGGCGATTCGACATCACGGGGCTCCAGCGTCTGCACGGTGGCCCCACCGGGGTGCTCCGCCGTGTGCGAGGCGCGCTTCCCATCGGCATGGACGCACGCGTGGGGCTGGCCCCCACCCCGTTCGCGTCGCTGCAGGCCGCCCGCCACGCCTCGACCCGCGTCCCGCTGGTGCTCCAACAGGACGAGGTGGCGGGGTTCCTGGCCCCGCTGCCGGTGGAGGCCCTGCCGCTCGACCGGTCCGCGATCACCGCGCTGCAGCACCTGGGGATCACCACGCTGGGGCGACTGGCCGGGCTCTCTCGCGCCGATGTGATCGACCGCTTCGGTCTGGACGGTCTGCGCGCGTGGAACTGCGCGCGTGGCGTCGACGGTGAACGACTGCGGCCCCGCCGTCCCCCCGACCCCCTCGAGGCCGCCTTCCACTTCCCCGAACCGGTGGGTGCCCTTCCCGCGCTGCACGCCGCGGCCGGCCTGCTGCTCTCCGAGCTGGCGGGTGCGGCGCGCAACCGCGGCACGGCCCTTCGTTCGGTCACCATCCGCGCGTGGCTGGAGGGCGGCGGATCCTGGACGCGCACCATCACCCTGCGCGAGGCCACCACACAGATCGACCGGTTGACGGTCGCCACGCTCCCCTCCCTGGCGGAGGTGACCGGACCGGTCGACACCCTGGTCCTGCGAGCCGACGCCTCCGGCCGGCTCGCAGGACACCAGATGGCGATCACCGACCCGGCCGAACGGGAGCGGACCCGTCGCACCGGCGAGGCCGTCCGTCAGGTGCGAAGCGCCCACGGCGACGAATCGGTGCTGCGCGCCGTCGAGCTGGAACCCTGGTCACGACTCCCCGAACGCCGATGGGCACTCGTTCCCTACGACGCCTCGATCAGCCCCGTCCCGTCGACGTGATCACCGGGCCCTCCGGCGTGCCGTACGCGATCGTCGCGGACGGCAGACGCCGGCAGGTCATCGCGATCCGCGAGGACTGGCTGGTGCAGGACCGCTGGTGGACCGACGCCCCCGTCGACCGCCACTACTTCGAGCTGGTGCTCGAACCCGGACGCGTGATGGTCGCCTACCGCGACATGCGCGCCGGCGACTGGCACGCGCACATCCCACCCGAGACGCGCGCCGCCTGACGACGCGTCACATGAGAAAATGACCGTTCACCGCCGTCCGTCCCCGTCGGAAGGGACGATCGGCACGGACGGGACGGCCTCCGACGTGGATACTTGATCGGATGGCGCGCCCACGTTGCGGATGGTCCGGCCGGTTGTCGCTGAACGAATAACGGAAACGGCCATTGCCAAAACCGTGTTCGCCCAGTAATGTGACCGCCGTTGTTAGGGCGCCCTAACAACGAACACCACCCCCATGGCACCGACCCCAATCGACATCGCCATCCGCATCCAGGACCTGCGCAAGCGCTTCGGCACCACCGTCGCGCTCGATGGGGTGGACCTCGACATCCAGCGGGGCGAGGTGCTGGCGCTCCTCGGACCCTCGGGCTGCGGCAAGACCACCCTCCTGCGCATGCTCTGCGGGTTCGAGCAGCCGGAGGGCGGCTCCATCGTCATCGGCGACCGCATCGTCGCCGACGACGACACCTGGATCGCACCCGAACACCGCCACATCGGCATGGTCTTCCAGGACCACGCGCTCTTCCCGCACCGTGACGTCGCCGCCAACATCGGCTTCGGCGTCCCCAAGGCGCGACGCGCCGATCGCGTGCGACAGATCATGGATCTGGTGGGCCTCACCGGACTCGAGTCCCGCATGCCGTCCGAGCTCTCGGGCGGCCAGCAGCAGCGCGTCGCCCTCGCCCGGGCCCTCGCGCCCGAGCCGGACCTGGTGCTCCTTGACGAACCCTGGTCGAGCGTCGACGCCCTCATGCGCGAGGCGGTGCGCGACGACATCGTCCGCATCCTGCGCGAGGCCGGCGCGACCGTGCTCCTGGTCACGCACGACCGCGAGGAGGCGTTCTCACTCTCGGATCGCGTGGCCCTGATGGCGCACGGACGAATCGTCCAGATCGCCGCGCCGGAGGATCTCTACATGAGCCCCGCGGATCGCTGGGCCGCCCAGTTCGTGGGCCCCGGCAACCTCCTGCCGGGCGTGGTGGAGGGCGAGCTGGTGGGAACCTCGGTGGGTGAGTTCCCGCTCATCGCACCGGCCGCCCACGGCTGCCCCGTCGAGGCCCTCATCCGCCCCGAGATGATCATGCTGCGCCCCGCCGACGACGGCACCGCCGAGGTGGTCGGGCGCGAATTCCGCGGACACGACGTGCTGTACCGCGTCCGCCTCGCAGACGGCACCGTCGTCTGCGCCCAGCGGCCGTCGACTGAGGCGGTCGCGATCGGGGCCCGCGTGGCGGTTGAGCCACATCGAGCCCCGGTCACGGTGTTCACCCGCTCGCACGAACGTTGACTGCGCACGGCGCGAGCGACCGCTCACAACAGGAAGGATACAACTTGACTGCACCCACAGGCGCTGACCGTCCGCGACCGCGCAGACGCCGGCTCATGAACGCACTCGCCGTCGCCGCCGCCCTCGTCGGCGTGACGGCCGTGGCCGCCGGCTGCGGCGGCGGATCCGGTGACGGCGGCGACAAGCTCGTCGTCTACTCGGGCCGCGAGGAGGAGATCGTCGGTCCCCTCTTCGACCGGTTCACCGAGGCCACCGGCATCGGCGTCGACGTCCGATACGGCAAGAGCTCCGAACTGGCGGCGCAGATCGCCGAGGAGGGCGGCAACTCTCCCGCCGACGTCTTCTTCTCGCAGGACGCGGGGGCGCTGGGATCGGTCGCCGACCAGCTGAGCGCACTCCCCCAGGCCTCGCTCGACCGCGTCGGCGAGGGCTTCCGCGATCCGGGTGGGAAGTGGGTCGGCACGTCGGGCCGTGTCCGCGTGGTGGCGTTCAGCACGAAGAAGTACAAGGCCGCGGATCTTCCCGACGACGTGCTCGACTACGCAAAGCCGCAGTACGCGTCTCGGCTGGGCATCGCCCCCACCAACGCGTCGTTCCAGGCCTTCGTCACGGCGATGCGCCTGAAGCTGGGTGACGAGCGGACCAAGACGTTCCTCGCCGACCTCAAGAAGAACGGTGTCAAGACCTTCGAGGGCAACCGTCCCATCGTCGAGGCCATCGCCGACGGCGATGTCGACCTGGGGCTCGTGAACCACTACTACCTCGCCCTGGTCAAGGCGGAGCGCCCGGACGCGGCCGTCGACAACAAGTTCCTGGCCGCCGGCGACCCGGGTGCCCTGGTCAACGTGGCGGGCATCGGCATCCTCGCGAGCTCGAAGAAGACCGAGCAGGCCCAGCGGCTCGTCGAGTACCTGCTCTCGGACGCCGGCCAGCGCTTCTACGCGACCGACGCCGAGGAGAACGAGTACCCGCTGGTCGCCGGGATCAAGCCGCGGGAGGGCCTGCCGCCCCTCGAGACCCTGGTGGGCGAATCGATCCCGCTGGGTGACCTCGGCAAGGAGGAGAAGGCGACCCTCGAACTGATCACCGAGGCCGGTCTTACCTCGTAGCGGCATACATGACGGACGTGGGCGGGTCGGCGCGGGTCGCCGACCGCCCGCGCTCGTCGTGGTCGCGGCGATCGCGAGCGTCCTGCTGCTCGCCGTCCCGCCCGTCTACCTGCTCATCCGCGCCGGTTTCGGCGACGCCTGGGCGATCATGGGCGAGCGCGGCACGTGGGACATCGTCATCCGCACGCTCTGGCTGGTGCTGGGGGTGAGCATCGGCTCACTGCTGGTGGGTGGCTCGATGGCGTGGCTGGTCGCGCGCAGCGACATCCCGCTGCGACGGGTCTGGGCGGTGGCCGCCGTCGTGCCGCTCGCGATGCCCAGCTTCGTGGCCGCGCTGGCACTGGCCGGGGCGACCGGGGCGAGCGGATTCCTCTCACGGTTCGCCTCGACCGTCGGCCTGGGCCCCATCGAGCGGATGGAGGGGTACTGGGGGGCGACCCTCGCCATCGTCATGTCGACGTTCCCCTACGTCTATCTCCTGACGATGGCGGCCATACGGCGGATCGACCCGGCACAGGAGGAGGCCGCCCGCGCCCTGGGACGCGGACCCGTCGGTGCGTTCGTGGCGGCGTCGTTGCCGCAGCTTCGCCGCGGGCTCGCGGGTGGGGCGCTCCTGGCGGCGCTCTACGCGGTCTCGGACTTCGGTGCCGTGTCGCTCATGCGCTACACGACCGTGACACGCGCGATCTTCACCCGCTACGAATCGGGCTTCGACCGCCGGCCCGCCGCCGTTCTGGGGCTCCTGCTGATCGCGATCACGGTGATCCTGCTGATGATCGAGTCGCGCGCCCGGGGATCGGTGCGCATGCGGACCGGGCCGGGGGTGCGCCGGGAGGCCCGGCGCATCCCGCTCGGACGGATGCGGGTGCCGGCGCTCATCTGGGCCGGGTTCATCTCGGCGGCGTTCGTGGTGACGCCGCTCGGTGTGATGGTCTACTGGATCGTGCGGAGCGCCGGCAACGGCTCGCTGCAGGGCCTTCCGTGGGGAGCCACGGTCACCTCGGTCATGCTGGCGGCGACCGCCGCCCTCGTCACGACGATCGCGGCGCTCCCGGTGGGCGTGCTCGCACACCGTCATCCGCGACCCTGGACCCGTGGTCTCGAACGAAGCGGCTACGCCGCAAACGCGCTGCCGGGCATCGTGGTTGGCCTCGCACTGGTCTTCCTGGGCGCCCGCTACCTGCCCTGGCTCTACCAGACCTTCCCGCTTCTCATCATCGCGTACCTCATCCGCTTCTTCGCCGAGGCGCTCTCCGGGGTGGACACCGCCCTCGCGTCGGTCAATCCCCGCACCGAGGAGGTGGCGCGGAGCCTCGGACGGACGCCGATGCGCGTGCTGGGCGAGGTGACCATGCCGCAGATGCGACCCGGCCTGGTCGCCGCGGTCATGCTGGTGTTCCTCTCGGTGATCAAGGAGCTTCCCGCCACCACGCTCCTGCTTCCCACCGGTGCGCGCACCCTGGCCACCGAGGTGTGGCGAAAAACGACCGTCGGCGCCTACGGCGCGGCGGCGCTGCCGGCGCTGGTGCTGGTGGTGGTGTCGCTGCCGTTCATCGCGATCGCCGTGCGCGAGCACGTGACCGATCGCGAGGACGCGCTGCCCTCCGCCAACGACTGACCACCGTTCGCGTCACGCAGAGATCATGTCTGCGTGACGCGCGCCTGTTCGATCAGCCCTCGCCCTGTGGCGCGCTCCGCGCCTGGTCCACCCGCTCCCGATCCGCCTTGCGCACCTCGAAGGTCTCACCGGGCTGGGGCACCGGGCGACGGTGTGCCATCTCCAGGGCGCTGTCGCCGATGGCCTCCCACACGTCCAGCTTGGTCGCCACCCGCTTGATCACCTCGTCGGTGAACTCGTCGGTGTGCGAGTAGCCGCCCAGGTCCATCGTCTTCACACCCTCGCCCACCGTCTCGAGCGCCGCCTCGTAGATCGCACGGGCCGCGAGGTCCTCGTCCATGTACGACAGCACCGCGGCCGACGCCAGGATCATCGCCAGCGGGTTGGCCAGGTTCTTGCCCAGCAGCGTCGGAGCGGTGCCGTGCGGCGCCTCCGCCATCACGACGGTGGGTCGGTACTCGTGGTCCAGGGCGAAGAGCAGCGACTCCGCGCCGGCGATCGAGCCGAAGAGCTGCAGCACCATGTCCGACAGCAGGTCGCCGTCGCGGTTGAGGGCCGGCACGACCAGGGCGTCACCGGAGTGCGAGATGAGCATCGCGTAGGTGGCGTCGATGAGCATCGGCTTGTACGTCACCTCGGGGTGACGGGCGGCCGCGGCGTCCAGTTCCTCCTTGAGCATGCCCTCGTACACCGGGGACACGGTCCACTTGGGTCCACCGGTCACCGCCGCCCGCATGCGCCGGGCCTGCAGAAACGCGATCTCGGCGACCGCGCGGCAGGTCCTGCGGGTGATGCGCTCGGTGCGCCATGCGATCTCGTCGTCACCGGTGCCCTCGCGGCCCTCGTCGGCGCCGTAGGCGTCGTCGACCGCCATGCGGACCACCGAGATGGGCGCGTGGATGCCGCCCACCGGCCGCACGCCCGACAGACGCCGTCCGGTGCGGATGATGACCTTGCCGTCGATGCCGCTTCGCAGGATGGCGTTGGGGCTGCCCACGTCACCGGCCGTCTCCGGGGTGATGGTGGCCGCCTTCAGACCGAAGCCGGTCTCCTTCATGGCCGCCGCCGCGTCGTGGACGACCTGGTTCTTCGTGGCGCGGCGGTTTTCGAGCGAGAGGTCGAAGCGAAGAAGCTCCACCTCGAGGCGGATGACCGCGGGATCGAGCACCCGCAGCGCCTCCTCGAGCAGCTCCTGCCCGGTCTCGTCCCCCTCCATCACGACAAGCGTCTTCTTGTGCATCGGCCCAGTCTACGAACACTGGGCGTGCGCGGGACGCTCTCGCCACCGAATGGTCACGCCGACCGACGCTTCAACGACCGCAAACCGGGGTCGCGCGCACGTGACGCGTCGGACATCGGGCCGTGCGCACACGCGCTCACCGGACCGACGGGTGCGGGACGAAATCCCGGGACGAGCGGGCTGATCGCGGTCGCATGACCCGACCGCGGCGGAAGCGGCGGTCGGGTCATGCGGTGACGGCGCATGCAGGACGAACGACACGGGCGGACCCGGGTGCCCGCCATCGCCGGCGGGGGTCGACGCGGGGCCGTGCGCAGGAACGTGCGGGGCGCGGTCGCTCCCGCTATCCGCCGAACGTCGTCGCGTACACCGTGTTGCTGCAGTCGCGGGCGGTCACGATGGCGATGCCGACGTTCTTGAACTCCTTGGCCAGCAGGTTGCGCCGGTGACCCGGGCTCGCGAGCCACATGTCGACCATGGTGGCGGCGTCGCGCACGCTGCAGCCGCCGATCATGCCGAGGTTCTCACCGACGGCCTTGCGCTTGCTGTAGCCGGCCCTGTAGATGCGCACCCAGAAGGGCTTGCCGTCGGCACCGCGATGGTCGAGCTCACCGGTGCGGCTGAGGTGACGGCTGTGGGCGAGCGCCGGGCGGGTGAGGACCGCGTTCAGCCGAAGCGGCTTCAGGCCGCGGGCGCGGCGGACCGCGTTCATCTCCTTGAGGAGGGCGGCGCGGGGGTTGGCGGCGGCCGCGGACCTCTTCGCGCTCTTGGCGGGGGCGGCCTGAGCGGTGAGCGCCAGCATGAGCAGCGCCACGATCAGTGCGAGAACGGGCTTGGTCGTCGGGGAGAACGACTTCATGGGAGACCTCCGTGTCGGTGACGCGTGGTGACGCACACCGCGATCCGTGCGGTGCACCCTCGGTATCGGCGTTCGCGTCGTCGGACTTGAACCGCCGTGGTGCGCCTCAACGGTGGCGGTCTGTGAAGCGGTCGTCGTCATCGCGGCACCTCGTTTTCCGTCGTTCAACTCGGTGGAACGAGGTTCGCGGCGGTGGCTGAACCCACCATGAGGCCGCGGTGAGAGCTCGGTGAGGCGGCGGTGAGAGTTCGCTCATCGAGGCAGGCGCACACCCGCCCGGCTAGCCTCCGCACATGTCGATCCAGCCGCTCACGTCGCTCACCGCCGGTGAGCGACTGCTCGTCGGAGGCGACCGGTTCACCACGGTCACCCCGGAACTCGCCGAGGCGTTCGCCGCAGGCGATCGCCTGGTCGTGGTGCACGAGACCGGGGACCTGCTCCACATCCCGGCCGCCGAACACGACCTGGTGACCGCGGCCGTGGACGACGCGGTCGCCGCGTTCGCGGCCCTCGCGACGGTGGACGACGACGCGGTGAGCGCGTTCTTCGACCGCTGCGCCGCCCTGCTGGAGGATGACGCCGCGTTCGCACCGGTCGCGCGCGCCAACGCCGCCGACCTGGTCTCCGCCCGCGAGCGCGGCCGCGCCGTGGGACGCCTCGAGCTCACGGCCACGATGCGCACCGACATGATCGCCGGCCTGCGCGCGTGGCGCGACAGCGCGACGCGACCGCGCCAGCCCATCGACCGGATCGACCACACCGGCTGGAGCATCGAGCGCTGGCGTGATCCTCTGGGCGTGGTGGCCTTCGTGTTCGAGGGACGACCGAACGTGTTCGCCGACGCCACCGGTGTCCTTCGCACCGGCAACACCGTCGTGTTCCGCATCGGAAGCGACGCGCTCGGCACCGCCCGGGCGATCATGGACCACATCGTCGGCCCGGCACTCGACGGCGCGGGCCTTCCGCGCGGCGCCGTTCGCCTGGTCGACAGCGCCGCGCACGCCGCGGGGTGGGCGCTCTTCGCCGATCCCCGCGTGGCGCTCGCGGTCGCCCGCGGGTCGGGCCCGGCGGTGGCCCAGCTGGGTGCGGTGGCGCGCCAGCACGGTGTGCCGGTGAGCCTCCACGGCACCGGCGGCGCCTGGGTGGTGGCCGCCCCCGACGCGGATCCGGACGTCCTCGCCGACGTGGTGCGCAACTCACTCGACCGCAAGGTCTGCAACACGCTCAACGTCTGCTGCGTCCCGGCCGGGCGTGCCGACCTGATCGACGTCGTCCGGCGCGCGGCGGACGAGGCCGCGGCGGCCCGTGACGCCACGGGCGCGATCATCCACGACCTGGCCCCGGACGACCCCGCCCTCGCGACGGAGTGGGAATGGGACGACGTCCCCGAGATGAGCCTGGTCGTCGTGGACGACGTCGATCACGCCGTGCGCCTCTGCAACCGGCACAGCCCGCACTTCGTGGCGTCGCTCGTCTCATCCGACCCGGCCGCCCACGACGCCTTCTACCGCACGGTGGATGCCCCGTTCGTCGGCAACGGCTTCACGCGCTGGGTGGACGGCCAGTACGCGCTCGACACCCCGGAGCTCGGTCTGTCGAACTGGCAGGGCGGTCGCCTGTTCGGCCGCGGCGGTGTGCTGTCCGGCGATTCGGTGCACACCGTGCGGCTGCGTGCCGAGGTGACCGACCACCGGCTTCGCCGCTGAGCCGAGCCGTCGCCGCACCCCGGGCGGGTCGCGGTGGTCGTGGTCACCCCACGCGCCGTCGGCGGGTCACGACGGGCGGTGGGCGGCGCCCCCACCGGCCAACCGTCGCGGGCGCGTGACCCACGCCACCACGGCCGCCACCGCGATCCCGACCGGCAGCGCCGCCGGGTGTCCGAGCACGGCCATCGTGCCCCCGACGACCCCGCCGACGACCCATGCGATCACCGCGCCCCGCTGAGCGGCCCCGTCCGCGGCGTCACCGCTGTCGCGCCGCATGAGCATGACGCCGATCAGGCAGGGTGCCGCGACCGCCATCGTCGTGAGGAACGGCACCATGCGGCTGGTGAAGTCGAGCATGGCGAGCACCGTTCCCAGGGAGGCGTCCAGGACGAGCCCCGCGCGGTGCGACAGACGTCCCGTCAGGTCCTCGATCGCGATGGCCGCGCTGTGCATGGTCGTGAGCACCGAGCCGCTGATCCCGATCGTGACGAACGCGTAGGCGAGCGACGGGCTGCCGATGCGTTCGAGCACCAGGACGAGGTCCCAGGTGCCGGTGGCCAGCATGAGGACGCCGCCCGCCAGCGCGAAGAGCGCCAGCGGCAGCATGAGGCCCAGCACACCGCACCACATCACGTCCCGCGTTCGGCGCAGGTCGTGGGTGAAGTCGGGGGTCCGCAGGGCGAACGCGGCCCCATAGCCCACGACGATGGTCACTGCGGCCAGGAACCCGAGCCCGGTCGCGGGTGAACCGTCGCCCAGGAGCGGACCGACGCGATCCTCCAGCGCGCGCGACAGGCCCTCGCCGGCCAGGCCGATGGTCGCGATGCCGGCGATCAACGCGGCCGCCGACAGGACGTTGAGCCCCCACCAGGCGATGGCGAGCATCACGAGTGCGAACAGCAGGACGCCGATCCGGTCCGACGTGCCGATGAGCCGCCCCAGACCGGCCCCGGCGACGGCGCTGTTGAACGCGAACCAGCCCACCATCATGAGGGCGATCACCGGCGAGGCGAGGAAGCGGCTGCCACGGGGACCGAGGGTCTCGGCGGCGATCGTCGGGAACCGGGCACGTCGACGCCGGCCGATGTCCCCCTGCGCCACGGCGAGTGTCGTCAGAAGCGCCGCGCCCAGAAGGACGGCGGCCACCAGCCATCCGCGCTCGTTGCCCTCGGCGACGCCGCCGCCCACCATGAGGACGACCGGGCTGCCGCCGATCCCCAGCCACGGTCCGACGCGTCGCCACCAGTGGGGCGCGGCCGCGATCGGCACGGTCTGGTCGTCCACCGGCATCCGGTGAGCCTACGGCGTCGCCGAACCAACGGCTGGGCGCACGCCCCCGGTTCGGGCGTCGCGCCGCCGCGCACCGGGGTGGTGGACCCACGGTGATCGGTCCGTCCGCACTAGGGTCTCGTGGTGGCAACAGCTCCCCCGTCCCCCACCGTCACCTGGTGGCGTCGCCTGGGTCCGTGGCTCGGCATCGGCGCGAGCCCGGTCGCCCTCATGGTGGGCGGCGGCGTCGCCGAGGGCAACGAGCGGTGGCATCTGGTGGTCGCCGTGGTCGTCGGGGCGATCCTCCTGATGCTCCTCGCCGTCGCGCAGGGCGTCCTCGGACAGCGCCGCCACCGCCGCTTCCCCGGGCTCGCGCGCGACACGCTGGGGACCGGCGGCAGCCGGTTCCTGGCCGCCCCCATCGTGGCCGCGATGATGCTCGGCTGGTTCGCGTTCAACACCGGCATCGCCGGCGACGGGCTGGGCCGGCTGATCGGCGTCCCCCGCGAGGCGGGCGTCGCCCTCTTCGCCGCCACGATGCTCGCCGTCGCTTGGCGCGGCCTCAACGCCCTGTCGATCACCGCCCTGGTCGCGGGCTGCGCGACGGTCCTCCTGGCCGGGGACGGGATCCGTCGCGCCCTGGACGGTCACAGCGGGCCGCTCCTGGGTGACGGTCGGCCCGCGGTTGACCTGGGGACGCTCACCGCGATCACGGTGATGGTGGGCTACGGGGCGGCGTTCGCCCTGCGGACACCCGACTTCACCCACGACCTGCGACGCGGCCGTCACGTGCTGTGGTGCGGTGTGGTCGGCCTCGCGCTCCCGCTCATCGCGTTCGCCGCCGCGGGCGCCGTGCTCACCCTCAGCACCGGGTCGTGGAACCTCGTCGAGATCCTCGATCGGGTCGGCAGTCCCACGGTCGCGTACGCCTTCGTCACGCTCGGGTTCACCGGCTCGGTGCTCACCAACCTCCACAGCGGCGCGCTCGCGGTGGAGGACCTTGTGCGGGGGCTCTCGCACCATCGGGCCCTCGTCGCGATCTTCGTGGTGGGGACCGCCCTCGCCATGGCCGACGTCACGCGTTGGATGATCCCCTACCTCACCATCCTGGCCGTCGCGGCGCCGTGTCTGATCGGCGTGATGTGGCACCACGAGATACGAAACCGTGCCGCACCCCCGCGGACGGTGCGGTGGCCGGCGGTGGTCGCCTGGGTCGTGGGCGGCGCGACGGGTGCGGCGCTCGCCATCGTCGACAACCCGTTCGCCCTGACCGCAGCGCTGGGCCTGGCGCTCGTGACGGCGGTCCTCGCAGGCCTGGTGTCCGACACGTGACGTGCGGGCGTTCGCACACGCCCAAATGGCGATCGCCGGGCGCATGGCCCGGCGATCGGTGAAACGGGGCGATCCCGGGGGATCGTCGGAGGATGCTCAGCCGGCGGGCGTGACCGACGGCGCCGGCGCGGCCGGACGCTCGTTGATCCACTTCGCGGCGGAGAGGTCGGCCAGCGGCGTCCGCTTCGCGGCACGGATGACGAGGATCACCGTGTCGCCGGCCGTGAGGTCGGCGGCCGTGGCGGGGCGGGCCACGCCGTTCTCGACGACCTTGCCGCGCACGACGGTCTTCGCGTCGAGCTTGAGCGTGACGCTGGTGGTGGCCGGGACCTTCCACGGCGCCTTCACCGTGGCGTCGAGCACGGCACGACGGGCGAAGACGTTGCCGGAGACCCTGTTCAGGGTGACCGCACCGGCCGCGTCGGCCGTGGGGGCGACCGCGTCGGCGGTCAGCACACCCTTGAAGACGTAGGTGACCGGGTGCGCCTTGACCTTGCCCGGAGCGGTCGCGGACTTGCCGGGGTTCGCCGGCTTCGCGGGGGTCGTCGTCGGCTTGGCCGCGATGGCGGCGGGGGTTGCGATGGCGGTGGCCGCCACAGCGGCGACGAGGGCTTTGCGCATGGAGTGATCCTCCGTTCGTGAACGTTGCACGGGATTCCGGTCCCGGATGTGCGCAGTATCGGTCCGCTCAACCCGCTCTCGTGACGAACGCAACAGAACGCTTACAGCGTGCGACGGACAATGCTCACAGCACGCGCGAACCCTCACGAATGCATCACAGTATCCCGGTCGGGGTTGCTCGAACCACCCGCCATGAGCGAACATGTGTTCGATGCCGAACCCCGGATACGTCGAGCTCCACACGCACAGTGCCTTCAGCTTCCTGGACGGCGCCTCCAGCCCCGAGGAGCTGGCCGAGCAGGCCGCCGCTCTGGGCCACACCGCGATCGCCCTCACCGACCACGACGGGCTCTGCGGATCGTTGGCCTTCGCCCATGCGTGCCGCGAGGCGGGCATCCGCGCCATCACCGGCGCCGAGCTCACCCTCGAGGGCGGCGCCCACCTCACCCTGCTGGCCGAGAGCGCCACCGGGTACGCCAACCTCTGCCGCCTCATCACCCTGGCCCATCGCGACACGCGACCCCCTCCGACCCGACGGCCCCTGCCGCCCGAACTCGACCCCGCCCACCTGGCGGCGCACGCCACGGGGCTTGTCTGCCTGACCGGATGCGCACGTCAGGGCCTCATCCCACGCATGGTCGCGACCGGACGGACCCGCGAGGCCGAGGAGCACACCCGCGAGCTCGTCCGCGTGTTCGGCCGTGGGAACGTCTACGTCGAGCTCCAACGCCCCCGCTCACGCGGCGATCAGGTGCTCATCCGCGACCTGACCCACCTGGCCGAGTCGCAGGGGCTTCCCACCGTGGCCACCGGCGACGTGCACGCCCACCATCCCCGCCGCGCGTTCCTGCAGGACGCCCTGGTGGCGGTCCGCATGCGGCTCACCCTGGACGGGTCGGAGGCGCAGCGGCGCGGCAACCGCGACGCGGTCCTTCGCACCCCCGAGGAGACGGCGGAGCGCTTCGCCGCGCACCCACGGGCCGTGGCCGAGACCGTGCGGCTGGCCGAACGGCTGGAGTTCGACCTCACCCGCGACCTGGGATACGCCCACCCCGACTTCACCGCTCCGGGTGAGTCCGCCCAGGCCACCCTCACCCGCATCTGCCGCATGCAGATGGGCGCCCGGTATCCCAACGCAGCACGGCGCCGGGAGGCATCGGTGCGGTTGGACGAGGAACTGGCGCTCATCGAACACCACGGTCTGGCCGGGTTCTTCCTGCTGCACCGCGAGATCCTGGAGATCGCCCGCGAGGTCGCCCACACGTGCAGGCCGGCGGGATCGGCGCGTCGCATCCTGCCGCCGGGACGCGGTCGGGGATCGTCGGTCGGCTCGATCGTCTGCTATCTGACCGGCCTCTCCCACGTCGACCCGGTGCGAAACCGCCTGTTTCTGGGTCGGTTCCTCAATCGCGACAGCACCTCGGTGCCGGACATCGACCTGGACTTCCCGCGCGACATCCGCGAGGGGCTCATCGCCGAGATCATCCGCCGCTACGGACATGAGCACGCGGCGATGGTGGCGGCCTTCCCCACCTTCCGCGCCCGCATGGCCATCCGCGAGCTGGGCGGGGCGCTCGCCTTGCCGCCGGCCGACATCGAGCGTCTGGCGAAGCTCTCCGACGGCTGGTCGTCGCCCACGGCGCTGGAGGAGGAGATCCTGCGCCTGTCCGACGGTCGCGCCAAGCTGGAGTCACCCAGGTGGCGCGCCCTTGCCTTCCTGGCGCGCGAGGCGGCGGGCCTTCCCCGCCACCTCTCCCAGCATTCGGGCGGCATGATCGTCTCGGCCCGTCCGCTCGTGGAGATGGTGCCGGTGGTGCCGGCCGCGTTCCCGGGGCGTCAGATGTGTCAGTGGGACAAGGACTCCTGCGCCGACGCGGGCTTCGTCAAGATCGACCTGCTGGGGCTGGGGATGCTATCGGCGGTGGAGGAGTGCATCGACATGGTGCACCGCACGAGCGGCCGGACGGTGGACCTGTCGCACGTCGACCTCCACGATCCCGGCGTCTACGAGGAGATCGGTCAGGGCGACACCGTCGGCGTGTTCCAGATCGAGAGCCGCGCCCAGATCCAGAGCATCCTGCAGACGCGGCCCGAGAACCTGGACGACCTCACCATCCAGGTGGCGCTCATCCGTCCCGGTCCGGTCTCGGGCGGTGCCGTGCACCCCTACGTGAAGCATCGAAACGCCCTGCGCGACGATCCCGACTTCCAACCGCCGTACGACCACCCGCTTCTGGCCGACTGTCTGCGCGACACCCTGGGGGTGGTGGTGTTCCAGGAGCAGGTGCTCGAGGTGGCGATGGCGCTCTCGGGGTTCACCCCCGGCCAGGCCGAGGGGCTTCGCCGGGCGATGAGCCGCAAACGCAGTCGCGACGCGATGCTGCGCATGTGGCGCGAGTTCCGCGACGGGGCGCGCGAACGCGGCGTGGACGACGAGGTCATCCGCACGGTGTTCACCAAGCTCGTGGGCTTCTCCAACTTCGGTTTTCCCAAGGCGCATGCATCGGCGTTCGCGGTGCTGGCCTATCAGAGCGCTTGGCTGCGACGTCACCATCCTGCGGAGTTCCTGGCGGCGCTGCTGAACGCCCAGCCGATGGGGTTCTATCCGCCGGCATCGCTCGTGCGCGACGCCGCCCGACGCGGGGTGCGCACACGGCCACCCTGCGTGCTGCGATCCGAGGTCGCGTGCACGGTCGAGGAGCCCGGCACCGTGCGGATCGGGCTCGGGTACATCCGCGGGCTGGGCGAGGCGGCGTCGACGGTCGTCGGCGAACGCACGCGCGGCGGGCCGTTCGACGGTGTGGGCGACCTGGCGACCCGGACGGGGCTGGGCGAGGATGCGCTCACCGCCCTGGTGCGGGCGGGGGCCTGCGACGCGTTCGACCGACCCCGTCGCGAGATGCTCTGGCAGGCCGGCACGCTCCCGCGTCCCGCGACCATGCGCCAGGGTCTGCAGCTGGCGTTCGACGTGAGCCCCGACCGCGTCCCGCAGCTGGACGAGCCCTCGCGCATGGAGCGGGTGGTCACCGACTATGAGCTGACCGGGGTCTCCACGGGGTGGCACCTGGCGACCCTCCTGCGCCCCGGCCTTCCCCCGGGTGCGCTCACCGCATCGCAGCTTCCGGACACCCCCGACGGCACCCGGGTCGTCGTCGCCGGCATCGTCACCGCCCGCCAGCGTCCCCAGACCGCCAACGGCATCGTCTTCCTGCTCCTGGAGGACGAGACCGGGATGGTCAACGTGATCGTGCGACCCGAGATCCACGACCGTCACCGCGCGCTCCTTCGCACCGAGACCGTCCTGGTGGCACACGGACGCCTCGAACGGCGTGGCCGCAACGTCAACGTGCTGGCGACGCGGCTGGAACGCGCGCCGGTCCCCGCCGAACGACGTTCGGACGCCGATGAGCACCGCGTGCGCCGTGCGGTGCCGGCCGGTCAGTACTTCGGCCGCGGCAGGGGGTGATTGCGACCGAAACCGACATTCGCAACAACGAAAAATCACGCTCGTTGCAGGGAATGTTCGACGATTCCGGAGAAAAGATGCCGGTCTGTGAAATCAGGGCTAAAGGTTCCCGGGTGACCTGCCGATGGTGGACCCATCACCGCACGGATCGCGGCTGATGCGGCACCAGGACAGCTTCACGGACACGGAGGTCTCCATTGAAGGCGTTAGCGCTCGCTCCGAAGGCCCTTCTCGCCCTGATCGTTGCGTTCATCACACTCGCTTTCACCGTGCAGCAGGCTCCGGCCCAGACCTCCGCCCGCACCATGGCCGCAAACAACGCCACCAAGGCGGCGCTTCTCAAGGAGATGAACGCCGTCCGCCGCGCCCACCGCCGCGCTCCGCTTCGCATGAACGCCGTCCTGTCCCGGCCGGCCCTCGCCCACAGCCGCTACCTGGCCACGCTGGGTGAGCTCCAGCACGAGGGTGCCGACGGCAAGCCGTTCTGGGTCCGCATCTACAGGGCCGGCTACAGCAAGCGCAAGGCCATCGGTGAGAACCTCGGCATGATCGGCGGCTGCAGCGGCGTGAGCGACCACAAGACCATGGTCCAGATGTGGCTCGAGAGCCCCGGCCACCGGCGCAACCTGCTGGCCAAGGAGTTCAAGCACGTCGGCATCGCCATCGTCTCCTCCGGCGACTGCGCCAACACGGTCTACGCCACCGACTTCGGCGGCTGATCGCCCGGGCCCGGTCATCCGGCCCGAGTCCTCGTCGACGATTCCCGTCCGCCCGGCCGTTCGACGATTCTCCACAGGTTTTCGGGAGCGGGCGCGAACCGCGTTCGTGCCCGCTCCTGACGTTCGCGTTCCGGCACGGGACACCCGACCGGCGGCCGGCGCGGCCCCACACCGCGCTCGTGGTGATCGGCGTCTCAACCGACGCACGGACCGGAGGGTGTCCCCCGAGTCCTCGCCGAGCAACGTGGTCTGTGCGACCTGCTCAGGCGTCGTCATCACTGGCCTCCTCCGGCCGGTCATCCGCCACCTGCTGCCGGCGCGGCGGGGACCGCGTTGTCGACGACGGCGGGGACCGACGTCTCCGGTCGTTCGACGCAAGGGCGCCGCTGCGCCACACGACGGCTCCAGATGCCCGGGCCCTCGTGCGGTGGCCGCCGACTGCCGTGTCCGCCCGTCCGTCGCCACGGGTCCGCCACCACCGTGACCGGCAATCCCGGTTCTTTGTGACGATCGTCCCACACGCTCCGTGCCCACGCCGTGGGCCGGCACCGTCACGTCTCATGTCTTCCCGTCCGTCGCCACGGATCCGCCGCCGTCGTGACCGGCGATCGCCGTTTTCGCCGACCGTCCCACACGCTCCGTGCCCGCGCCGTGGGCCGGCACCGTCACGTCTCATGTCTGCCCGTCCGTCGCCACGGGTCCGCCACCACCGTGACCGGCAATCCCGGTTCTTTGTGACGATCGTCCCACACGCTCCGCGCCCATGCCGTGGGTGGGCGCCGTCGCATCGCATGCACCCACGACGAAGCGGGGCCGCTCGGCGCGGCCCGCGTGTCAACGTGCGTCGGTCGTGGGCCCCCGGCCCCTCACGGTCCGTCCGACGGACCGAGAGGTGCGATCGTCAGGCCTGGAAGCTCTTCCCGCAGCCGCAGCTGGACTCGGAGTTGGGGTTGTTGATCACGAACCCCGCGCCCTGGAAGCTCTCCTCGTAGTCGAACTCGGCGCCGACGATGTACGGGGCGCTGAATCGGTCCACGATGATCCGCACGCCGTTCTGCTCGAAGACCTCGTCGGCGTCCTCCGGCTTGTCGAACGTCAGCTGGTACTCGAAGCCCGAGCAGCCACCCGGTACGACCTTCACGCGCAGACCGTCGCCCGCCTCGCCCTCTTCGGCGATGAGGCCCTTGATCTTGTCACTGGCGGTCTCGGTGAGCGTCACCATCGATGCGTCCTCCAACGTCGTTGACCCGGTAAGGATAGCGCGACCGTGCAAAACACGGCACCCCGGCGGCACGGCGAATCCCCGGATGGCCGCACGGTCCCGGAGTCACCCACGCGGGCGGCCGCGGCGTGTGATGATTCCGATCTCAAGGTCGGCATGCGACCTGCCGATCTCCCCGAGGACGCGCACCCCAACCTCATGCGCCTCCCGCCGATCCCGCACCACCAGCCGAGGCCGATGTCGATGTCGATGAAGAAGCTCCTTCTCACCCTGGGTGTGCTCGCGGTGGCCGCATCCGGTGCCACCGCCACGACCGGTCGCGTCGCGAAGATGCCGGCCAAGCTCCCTCCGGGGGTCGGCGACGACCTCAGGAAGGCGGGCGCGGTGTGCGTGGCCGACTCCGGGGCGTTCCGCCTCTGGTGGACCGAGGTGCCCGGCGCCGCACAGACGATCCAGGGTGCCGACGGGAACTGCGCCACGGTTCCGCCGGTCGCCCAGGAGTCGCTCGACGCCCTCCACCGCGGTCGCGTCGCCGTCGCATCGCTGGGTTTCCGCGTCATCGCCGGCGACAGCCTGCCGAAGTTCGTGTTCCAGCGGCGCAACTACCGCCTGCTGGTCTCCCTCTCGCCCACGCGGCGCGCGGCGCTTCTGAAGGGCACGAAGCGCACGACCCGCGGTCGTGTGCTGGCGTCGTTCTCCCCGGCGCAGCGGCGCATCGTCAACCGCGGTCTCGCCACGTCCCTGCGCCGCGCGCTGGCGGTCGACATCCGCCGCGCCCAGCGGGGGACGGCCGCCGATTTCGTGGGCGGGGACCGACGCATCGACGTGACGCTGACCGCCAACGCCGCCTTCATGGGCGAGCGCGACGGGTACGCGTCGTGCCTGAGCTATCCGTCCCTGTTCGGCGCCTACCGCTTCCAGTCCACGTCGATGGTGGTCCTCACCAACCGGGCGAACGCGGACACCGCGACGCTCGCGCATGAGCTCTTCCACGTGGTGCAGTGCAACCGCGGCGTGTCCAACACGTCCGACCTGGTGACCGAGGGCAGCGCCGAGTGGAGTGCGGCGGTGAGCGATCCGGTCGGCTTCGTCGGCGGGGTCCTGGTCGACCCGGCCGACGGGCAGCAGCGTCTGCACGGCGGTTCGGCGCGCGCCGTGGGCTTCTGCACCAGCTTCACCCCCCACGCCGGCCCGGGCCTCGACAACTACCGGTCGTTCCCGGTCTGGATGGAGCTCGAGAAGACCCAACCGGGCACGATCCGCAACCTCATCGCGGTTGCCGTCAAGGGGGTCCTGCGTTCGTCGGACGCCACGATGGCCCTGATCGGCGACGCACGCTGGACGACGGCGCTCGGGGCGGCGCACCAGGCCGTGTGCGGCGGCATGACCACGCCGACCGCCAACATGACCTTCCCCGTCGACACGCGCGGGTACATCGCCGCCAACACCCCGACGGTGGTCAGCACCGGCGGGTCGACCAGCGCGGCGGTTCCGGTGGGCGGCGTCACCTCCATCGGACTTCGCTGGAACACGCGCACCCCGGTCATCACGGTCTCGTCCCCGCAGCTCGCACCCGACGCGCTCGCCACGCGCCTCGTGGCGGGCGGCATCACCGGCCCGCTGCAGGTGACCCCCACCCCCACCGGCGTCACCATCACCGTCCCGCCGGACCAGGTGAATCACGCGGGCGGCTACATCTCGATCTCGAGCCCCGGCCTGGCCCAGCCGATCACCGTGGCCGCGACGGTCTCATGAGCGGGGCCGTCCGGCGCACGCGGTGATGAGCGGGGCCGTCCGGCGCACGCGGTGATGAGCGGCGCCGGACGGCCTGATCGGCCCCGCGGGGGAGTCGTCGTCACACCGGTGCGACGGATGCGTCACGACTCGCGTCGGAGTGAACGGCGCGTCACGTTCAATTGAACGAGTACCACCGCTCAATTGCACGTGAGGCGTGGCGGAGACGTGCCCGGGCCGGCGGCAGTCGCGGCATCGAACGCCGCTCGCGGACGACGTGTGCCCGGCGCCCATCCCGGTCGGGGTCGACGCCGGGCCGAACACCGTCTGCCGTCGTCACCGATCCCTCGCGCCGGGTCGGCGACTCCCCCGGTCACCGCGGGCGGCTCACTCCTCGGCGGCCGCGCTGCGCGCGCGTTCCAGTAGGTTCGTGAACCGCTCCGCCGCGGTCAGCGCGTAGTCGCGGGCGTTGTTATTCATGACCACGGCAACCTCCTGCGCCCGGCGCGCCATCTCGAGCACCGGGTCGATCCACTCCTCGAGCTCGGCGTCCGTGTAGTCGTGGTCGAAGCGCTCGGCGACGGTCTTCCCCTTCGTCCAGCCGTCCGCGTTTCGCCCGTGCATGCGCAGGTAGGCGAGGCCCGGTGAGGTGACCTCCACGATTCGCGGCATGATGCTCGCCACGTTGCGGTCGGGCGTGTCGACCACGACCCAGGCGGCGTCCAGCTCGCGCAGCAGGTCGGCGGTGACCGCGCGCTCCCCGTCACCGGCCCAGGAGCGGTGACGGAACTCCACCGCCGTCCGCACCGGATGGATGCGCTCGACGATCCGCGCGATCTCGTCGCGCTGGCGATCGCCCGCCACGACGAAGGGCGGCAGCTGCAACAGGACGGCTCCGAGGCGATCGCCCAGGGGGCCACACGCCTCGAGCAGCGTGTCGATGGCGGCATCGCGAAGCTCACGTCCGGGGCGACGGATGCGTCCGCGCCGGTCGAGCTCGGCCGGCAGGTTGCGAAGCGGGGCGGGCAGTCGCCCCGGGTCGCAGGGGTGGCCCGAGATGACCTGATGGGCCTTGACGTGGAAGCGGAAATCCGGGGGTGTGCGGTCCGCCCAGGCCTCGACGGTGTCGATCGTCGGCAGCGCGTAGAACGATGCGTTCACCTCCACCATCGGGAAGTGCGCGGCGTAGTAGCGAAGACGCGCCTCGGCGTCGTTCTTGACCTCGTCCGGATACCACCCCGCCCGGATGAACTCCGGGTCGGTCCAGGAGGCGGTGCCCACGAGCACCCGCCCGGGGTCAGCCGTCGAGGGCCTCGAGCTCACGGTCGACCCGGTCGCGCTCGGCGTCGGGCAGCTCCTCAACGGCCGCGTCGCCCGAGTCGCCCACCGCGCGGCGGCGGTTCCAGGCGCGCACGACGAACGGCAGGGCCATGAGCGCCACCACGATCACGCCGATGGGGATCAACCACCCGGCCACCAGGTCGAAGCCCCGCTTGGGCGGGGTCGCGAGCACCTGACGGCCGTAGTCGTGCACGAACTCGTCGATGATCTGCTGCTTGGAGGCGCCCTCGGCGATCCGCTTGTTGATGCGGGTCTTCATCTGCTGCGCGGCGGGTGCGTCCGAGACGTCCAGCGACGTTCCGCATGTGACGCAGCGAAGTTCCTGTGCCACATCGGTCATGGACACCGACGATGCGGCCGCGGGAAGGAGGAGGAGCGCCGCGAACACGGTCATGAGGACGCGGCGGATCACGGCACCAGCACCCGGTCCAGGTGCGCACCGATCTGCGCCTCGATGACGTCGTCGATCGGCCCGCGGATGGGGAGCACGCGGATCATGCCGTCCGGATCGACGAGGAGCGTCTCGGGCATCTGCCCCACACCGTACTCGCGCGCGATGCGGTCGTTGCCCTCGCGGACGTTCGGGAACTTGAGGCCGTACTGATCCATGAACGCATGCGCATCGTCGGGGTTGTCCTGGCTGTTGACGCCGAGGACCATGACACCGCGCTTCTCGTACCGCTCCCAGAGGCGTTCGAGGTTGGGGGCCTCGCCGGGACACGCATCGCACCACGACGCCCAGAAGTTGATCACCACGGGCTTGCCGCGCAGATCGCTGAGGGTCAGCTCGGAACCCACCGGTCCGACGTCGCCGGCCGTCTGGATCAGCGGCAGCGTGAAGTCGGGGGCCTCGTACGGCTTGCCGTCGCGCACGGCGTTGTCGATCAGCCGGCTGGGGCCGCCGCCGCGCATGAGCCCCAGGATCAGGAACACGGTGACGGCCAACGCGAGCGCCACGCCGAGCGCCGTGCCGACGATGCGGCCGCGGCTCCATCCCTCGGTGGTCGTCTGGGCGGGCTCGTCGCTCATCCGCGCCAATGTAGCCGACCCGAACCCGTCACAACCGCCGTCGGGCGCGTGCGCGACATTCGTCAGGCGGACCCGAGCAGGTTCCGGATCACCTGCGACGGGTCGTCCGCACCCATGATCGCCTCGCCCACGAGGATGGCGTCGACCCCGGCCTCACCCAGGTGCAGCACGTCGGAGCGCTCGGCGATGCCCGATTCGGCCACGACCACGGTGCCCGCCGGGATGTCCGACAGCAGGCGAAACGCGGTGTCGGTGTCGACCTCGAGCGTCTTGAGGTTGCGGTTGTTGATCCCGATGATCTCGGCGCCCGCCTCGACCGCGACGACCACCTCGTCCTCCTCATGGACCTCCACGAGGAGGTCGAGGCCCAGGTTCTGACCGAAGTGTAGGAGGTCGGCGAAGTGCTCGGGCTCGAGCGCGGCCACGATGAGCAGGGCGGCGTCGGCACCCGCGTGGCGGGCCTCGGCGAGCTGGTACTCGTCGACGATGAAGTCCTTGCGAAGGAGCGGCAGGTCGCAGGCCGCCCGCGCCTCCCGCAGGTCGTCCAGCGACCCGCCGAAGAAGTCGGGCTCGGTGAGGATGGAGCACGCCGACGCCCCCGCGTCCTGGTACATGCGCACCATGTCGGTGACGCTCGCGTCCGGACGGATCGGCCCGCGGCTGGGGCTCGCACGCTTGACCTCGGCGATCAGCGAGACGTCCGGGGCGATGAGCGCCTCCGAGAAGGGACGCCCGCGTCCCGGCGGATCGATCTCGGCGAGCAGCGACTCGAGCGGGACCTCCGACCGCCGCCCGGCGACCGCCCCCCTGCGCTGGTGGACGATGTCCTCGAGGAATCCCATCAGGCGACCACCGCCCCGCTCACCGCCACGAGCTCATCCAACCGCTCCGCCGCTCTGCCGCTCTCGATGCTCCACCTCGCCATGTCGTACCCATCGGACATCGTCTCAACCGTCCCCGCCACCAGCAAGCCGGCGGCGGCGTTGAGGGCGACGATGTCGGCCCGTGGCCCGGGCTCACCCTCGAGCACCGAGCGGATGATGCCGGCGTTCACCGACGGCGCTCCCCCCTGAAGGCTCCCCGGCGGCGGCGGTGCGATCCCCAGGTGACCGGGCTCGAAGCGCCACCGCTTGATGCCGTCCGGGGTCACCTCGGCGATCTCGCTGCCCACCGACGTGGAGATCTCGTCCATCCCGTCGTCGGACGAGACGACGAGCGCCCGGTCCGCGCCCAGTTCGGCGAGCGCCTGCGCCACGCGGTCCAGGTAGGCGCGGTCGGCGATGCCGATGACCTGACGGCGCACGGCCGCCGGGTTGGCCAGTGGACCGAGCATGTTGAACACCGTGCGCACGGCGAGTGCGCGGCGCACCGGCACCACGTGACGGAACTCCGGATGGTAGGCGGGGGCGAACATGAAGCCGATCCCCGCCCGGGCGATGCATTCCGCCACCGCATCCGGTGGCAGCTCGATCGCCACACCCAGTTCCTCGAGCACGTCGGCGCTGCCGCACTTGGACGTGGCCGAGCGGTTGCCGTGCTTGGCGACCGCCACCCCCGCCCCCGCCACCGCGAACGCCGCGGCCGTGGAGATGTTGAAGGTCGCGGCGCCGCCGCCGGTGCCGCACGTGTCGACGACCGGACCGTCGCCCGCGACGATGACGCTGCGGCCGTGGTCGCGGATCGCGTCGGCCAGCCCCGCCAGCTCCGTCGCCGACTCGCCCTTGGCCCGCAGGGCGATCAGAAACGCCCCCGTCTGGATGGGGTCGATCTTGCCGCTCATGATCTTGGAGAGCGCCGCCTGGGCACGCTCACGCCCCAGATCGTGTCCGGCGAGGAGGTCGTCGATCTCGGCCGCAACGCTCATGCCGACATCGCCAGGAAGTTGCCGAGCATCCGCCTGCCCGCCTCGGTGAGGATCGACTCTGGGTGGAACTGCACACCCTCCACCGGCAGGGTTCGGTGGCGCAGACCCATGATCACGTCCCCGTCGCAGCGGGCGCTCACCTCGAGTTCGTCCGGGATGTCGGTGACGACGAGCGAGTGGTAGCGCGTGGCGATCATCGGGTTCTCGATGCCCGCGAAGACCCCGCGCGAATCGTGGCTGATCTCGCTGGTCTTGCCGTGCATCGGCTGCCGGCCGCGCACGACCTTGGCGCCGAAGGCCTGTCCGATGGCCTGGTGGCCCAGGCACACCCCGAGGATCGGCACGCGACCCGCCAGGTCGCGGATGGCCTGCACCGACACGCCGGCCTCGGTGGGGGTCTTCGGGCCCGGTGAGATCACCAGATGGGACGGCTCCATCGCAACGATGTCGTCCACCGTGATCGTGTCGTTGCGGTGCACGAGCACCTCCGCACCCGCCTCGGCCAGGTACTGGAAGAGGTTGTAGGTGAAGCTGTCGTAGTTGTCGACGAGCACGACGCGCGGGGTCATCCGGGGCACACCTCTACCAGTCCGACTGCGCGGCGGCCAGTTCGATGGCCCGGAAGAGGGCCGCCGCCTTGTTCTGGGTCTCCTCGAACTCCGTCTCGGGCACGGAGTCGGCCACGATCCCCGCACCGGCCTGGACGCTCGCCACGCCGTCGCGGCAGACGATGGTGCGGATGGTGATGCAGGTGTCGAGGTCGCCGTCGTAGCCGATGTAGCCGACCGCGCCGCCGTAGGGGCCGCGCTTTGTGGGCTCCAGCTCGTCGATGATCTCCATGGCGCGCACCTTGGGCGCGCCGGACAGCGTGCCCGCCGGAAACGTCGCGCGCAGCGCGTCGACCGCCCGCAGATCCTCGCGCAGGGTGCCGACGACGCTGCTTTCGATGTGCATGACGTGGCTGTAGAGGTGGACGCCCATCAGCTCCTTCACATGGACGGTGCCGGGGATGCTGACGCGTCCCACGTCGTTGCGCCCCAGGTCCACCAGCATCACGTGCTCCGCCCGCTCCTTCGGATCGGACAGGAGCTCGTCCGCCAACCGCTGGTCCTCGGCGATCGTCTCGCCCCGAGGCTTCGTGCCGGCGATGGGACGCGTCTCGACGGTGCCGCGGTCCACCTTCACGAGCATCTCGGGTGACGCGCCCACCAGCGCGAGGTCGCCGAAGTCCACGTAGAACATGTACGGCGACGGGTTGACCGTGCGAAGGCCGCGGTAGACGGCGAACGGGTCGATCTCGAGGTCGACGCTGAAGCGCTGCGACGGCACCACCTGGAAGGCGTCACCGGCGGCGATGTATTCGCGCACGGCCTCCACCGCGTCGCAGTACGCCCGGCGGGTGGTGTTGCTTTGCATGGGGCCCATCGCGAGCGGCGGGCGCGGTTCGCTGTGCGGCAGCGGGCCCGCCAGGCGCGCCTTGATCTCGCGCACGTGGTCCACCGCGTCGTCGTAGGCCGCGTCCAGGTCCCCGTCGACCGGGCACGGCATCACGATCGTCATCGACCGGCGCAGGTGGTCGAACACCACGAGCGGCCCGGTGAGCATCATCATCAGGTCCGGGATGCCCGCGTCGTCGGCCGGCACGTCCGGCAGGTGCTCCACGGTGCGCACCAGGTCGTATCCCAGGAAGCCGACCGCACCGCCGTAGAAGGCGATGTCGTCCACCGGCGCACCCATCCCGACCATGTCGACCGCATCCTGCACCGCCGCGAACGGATCGTCGCCCTCGAGGCGCTGGAACCGCCCGTCGGACCGCAGCACGCCCACGTCGCGACCGTCCGCGCGGATCACCGCCTGCGGCCGGATGCCGACGATGCTGTAGCGACCCAGGCGCTGGCCCTCCTCCGCCGACTCGAGCAGGAAGCACGGACCGCCGTCACGCAGCTTGAGGAAGGCGCTCACCGGGGTGTCGCAGTCGGCGATGAACGTGTGCAGGAGCGGCACCTGGCGCACGCCGTCGGTCGGCGTGATCTCGTGGCGGGCCGGACGGATGTCCAGCTCGCCGATCGCCGCGCCGGCGTTCATCGCCGCGACTCGAGCTCGGCCGCCACCTCGTCCATGCGCACGCCGGTCGCCTGCCACAGGACCGCCAGGTGGTAGAGCAGGTCCGCGCTCTCGTAGACGATCTGGTCGTGCTCGTCGCCCTTGGCGGCCAGGACCACCTCGGTGGCCTCCTCGCCGACCTTCTTGCAGACGGTGTCGATGCCCTTGGCGAGCAGGCGCGCGGTGTAGGAGGACTCCGGGTCGGCCGCGGCAGCGCGCGCACCGACCACGCCCACCAGCCGCCCGAGCGCGGCGAACGCCTGCCCGTCGCGGCCCGCGAGCTCCTCCGAAAAGCACGTCTCGGCACCGGTGTGACACGCCACGCCGGTCTGGTCGACCAGCACCACCAGGGCGTCCTGGTCGCAGTCGAGCATGATCGCCCGCACCGCCTGCGTGTTGCCGCTCGTGGCGCCCTTGTGCCACAGCTCCTGACGCGACCTGCTCCAGAACCAGGTCTCCCCCTCGGCGAGCGTCCGCTCGAGGGAGGCGCGGCTCATCCACGCCAGCGTCAGCACGCGACCGGTGGTGGCGTCCTGGACGATGGCGGGCGCGAGCCCGTCCTGTCCGAAGCGGACGCGCTCGAGGACCTCCGGCACCGCGGCGAGCGCGCTCATCCGGCCTTGGCCAGCTCCTTGAGGACCTTCAACGACGAGCTCGTGCCCAGACGGCTCGCGCCCGCGTTGATCATCCCCTCGGCGACGTCGAACGTGCGGATGCCGCCCGATGCCTTCACCCCCACACCCTCCGGCAGCGCCTCGCGCATGAGCTCGACGTCCGCCACGCTGGCCGCGGTGCCCACACCGCTCGCGGTCTTGGCGAAGTCGGCACCGGCGTCGGCGACGATCTTGCACGCGAGCCGCTTGAGCTTGTCGTCCAGGAACGGCGCCTCGATCGTGACCTTGACGATGACCGCCCCGCGCGCGTCGTTGACCGCCCGCGACTGGACCGCCCGCACCAGGGTCGCCAGTTCGTTGCGCACGTAGCCGAAGTCACCGGATCGCAGGGCGGCGACGTTCATCGTGACGTCGATCTCCTCGGCACCCGCGGTCACGCAGTGCTCGGCCGCGGCGATCTTGCTCTGCGGCAGGTCGGCGCCGAACGGGAACGAGACGACCGCGCACGTCTTGACGTCGCAGCCGCGCAGCCGCTCGGCCACGATCGGCAGGAACGTGGGGAACGTGCACACGGTCGCGAAGTGGTTCGCGACCGCCTCGTCGCAGATCCGCTCGATGTCCGCCTGGGTCGCACGGACGTCGAGCAGTGTGTGATCGATCGTTTTCGCGAGCTCCTCAGCCTGAATCGAAGCGCTCCCCCGACGCGGACGACATGCGCCGAGTATATCGAGATGGCAACATTGCGCCCGTGCCCGAGCTGCCCGAGATCCAGGCCATCGTGGAGGGCCTCGACCGCGCCGTCACCGGACGGCGGATCGATTCGGCGACCGCCTGGCACCCGTCGGTGGTGAAGTCCGCCGACCCCGGCATCGCCGCGCTCGAGGGCGGCGAGATCACCGGGCTGTGGCGTCGCGGCAAGCTGATCGGCATCGACGTGGGACCGCTCGCGGTGGTCATCCACCTCATGCAGGCGGGCCGGCTGGGGCTCGCGGCCCCGTCCGCCCGGCGGCCGCCGCGCACCGTCGCGCTGTCCCTGCGGCTGGACGACGGCCGGGAGCTGCGGCTGCGCGAGGCGGGCACCGAGCACCGTGCGAGCGTCCACGTGCTCGCGCGCGACGCCCTCGCGTCGCATCCGCCGCTCGCCGCCCTCGGACCGGAGCCCATCGGCCTCGACCCCGCCGTCTGGCGGGAGCGGCTCACCAGCCCGCCGGGACGGCTGCAGAACGCGCTGCGGGAGGGCCGGCGGGTGGCCGGCATCGGCCGCGCGTACGCAAGCGACATCATGTGGGCGGCGCGCCTGCCCCCGCTCACCACCACCACGCGCCTGGACGATGCGCAGTGGGCCGCCCTGGCGCGGGCCGCCGACACCGTGCTCTCGCAGGCGCTCGAGCGCGCACGGGCCGACATCGACGTCGACATGCCCAGCAACGAGCGTCGCGTCACCGCGGTGCACGGACACGCCGGCGACCCGTGCCTGCGATGCGGTGACACGCTCGAGCGCGTGTCGTACGAGGGATACGAGCTCGTCTACTGCCCCGACTGCCAGACCGGCGGCAGGGTGTACGCCGATCGCCGCATGAGCCGCCTCATCCGGTGAGGGTCGTCGGGCTTGCGACCGGCGCGGAGCTTCGGCTGCGCGGCCCCTCCGACGGCCTCGTGGTGCTGGCCGCAAACGGCGGGACCGCCCCGGACCGTCCGGGCACCTGGAGCGCCACCGCCGAGTACGTCGTGCGGGCGCTCGCCCGGCGCTATCCGCGCGCCGGGTTCGCCGAGGTCCGCTACCGCATCCGCTCCTGGAAGCGTCTGGAGATGTGCACCGACGACGCCCGGGCGGCGCTCGCGGCCGTCGCCGCACTGCGCCCCGCCGAGATCGTGCTGATGGGCTACTCCATGGGTGGGGCGGTCGTGGCGCAGTTGGCCGACCATCCGCTCGTCCGCCGCGTCGTCGGGCTCGCCCCCTGGTTTCCGGAGGAGCTCGACGTCGGCCCCATGGCCGGGCGCGAGCTGACAGTCGTCCACGGCACCCTGGACCGGTACCTGCCCGGCGTTCCCGGGGTGAGCCCGGAGAGCTCGCGGGCCGGGTTCGATCGCATCCGCGCCCTGGGTGCGACGGGCTCCTACACGCTCCTTCCCGGCGCGACGCACGCGGTCGCGCTTCGGGCGCCGTGGGGCGGGCTCATCCCGATGCCCCGTGCGAGCGCCTGGGTGGACCGGGTGGCCGCCGCGCTCGCGTGAGGGCGACACCCGTGTGTTGAAAGTGTGAAAACCTTGCATGAGTTCGGTGGGCCGGCGGGTGGATGCACGTGGGGCTGGGTTACCGTCGCCCCATGAGTGTCTGGATGTCCGACCGCAGCTACCCGAACCCCGCGCGCCCGCTCTGGAAGCGGCTGCGCCGCTGGTGGCACAGCCGCACCGGCTGACGCGGCCTAGAGTCCCAGGCGGTCGAGCATGCTGTCGTCGCGCCGCCAGCGGGGACGGACCTTGACGACCAGGTCGGTGTGGATCGGCTCACCCAGCACGCGCGTGAGCGTCGTCCGCGCCGCCTCGCCGATCGCGCGGATCATGCGACCGCCCTTGCCGACGACGATGCCCTTCTGCGATTCGGTCTCCACCAGGATCGCCGCGCGGACGATGCGTCCGGAGCTCGCGGGCTCGATCGTCTCCACCTGCACCGCCACCGCGTGGGGCACCTCGTCCCGCACACGGTGGAGGGCCGCCTCACGGATGAGCTCGCCCGCCAGTTCCTCGTCGGTCTGATCGGTGACGACGCCGTCGGGGAAGTAGCGCGGTCCAGCGGGAAGCGCACCGGCGATCGAGGTGCGCAGGGCGTCCAGCCCGTCGCCGCCGGTCGCACTCACCGGATGGAGCTCCACGAACGGGACCAGCCCCGAGGCGATCGCGATCGTGCGCGCCACGTCCTCGGCGGGTGCGCCGTCGATCTTGTTGACCACGGTGATGACCGGCAGGCCCGCGGCGGCCAGGCGCTCGGCGATGAACCGGTCGCCCGCCCCGACCTGTTCGCGGGCGTTCACCACGAAGAGCGCCAGGTCGCAGTCGGCGAGCGTCTCGTCCACCGTGTCCTGCATCCGCCGGGTGAGGGCGTCGGCGGGCTTCTGGAAGCCCGGCATGTCGACGAGGACCGCCTGCCAGTCCTCACCGTGCACGATGGCCCGCACCCGGCGACGGGTGGTCTGGGGGCGCGACGAGACAGCCGCGACGTGCACGCCCGCCAGGGCGTTTGCGAGCGTCGACTTGCCGACGTTCGGACGGCCGGCCAGGGCGACCAGGCCGGAACGGAACGGGGCACCGCTCATCCGGCGGCCTCCAGGTGGAACGCATCGGGCAGCAGATCCGTGAGGGGCACGGTGCGCACCCCGTCGGCCGTGCGGAACACCACGTCCATCGGGGCGAAGTCCGTGAGCGCCTGCCGGCACGCACCGCACGGGCTGATGGGCAGGTCGTCACCGCGGGCCACGCCGATGCGCCGGAACCGCCGGTGGCCGTCGCCGATCGCGGCGACGAGGGCGGCGCGTTCGGCGCAGACGGTGAGCCCGTAGCTTGCGAACTCGACGTTGCCGGCCGCGTAGCGCGCACCGTCGGCGGTCTCGAGCACGGCTCCCACCCGCAGCCCGGAGTGTGGGGCGTGGGCACGTGCCGTCGCCACGAGCGCCGCCTCGTAGAGCGCGTCGTCGGTCATCCGAGCACCTGGAAGAGCAGGATCGTGACGGCGGTTCCCAGGACCGCCCCGGCGACGACCTCCAGGGCCGAGTGGATGCCCGCCTCCACGCGCGACTGGGCGACGAGCAGCGCCATCATGAATGCCAGGGTCGACACCAGCGCGGCGTGCGGCAGCTTGCCGGCCAGGATCGTGACGGCCGCCCACCCCGAGAAGGCCGCGGCCGCGTGTCCGGACGGCATCCCGCCGCGCAGCGGGGTGCCGTGGCCGGTGGCGGCCTTGATGGCGATCGTCAGGATGACGGTGATGATGAGCGCTCCCACCACGATCTGCGACGGCCGTCCCTGCAGCCGTCCGATCAGATCGAGGCTGGGTGAGGTGAGCCTGCTGTAGAAGACCAGGTACGCGACCGCCAGCGCGTTGACCGTCGAGACCAGCACGGCGCCGGCCGCCACGTCCTTGGCCACCTTGATGAGCGGGTGGTAGTGGGTGACGGTCGCGTCGATCGCGGCCTCCAGGGCGGTGTTGAACATCTCGGCGATCAGCACGAGGCTGACGGCGACGAGCACCGCGATGAACTCGAGCCGGGTCACGCCCATGACGAGCGCCAGTACCAGCGCACCCGTGCCTGCGGCCACGTGGATCCGCATGTTGCGCTGCGTGCGCAGCACGTAGACGATGCCCTCGAACGCCCACGTGAACGACCAGCGGAGCGACCCCTGCCGCGGCAGGCCCCCGGGCCGGTTTCGACGCATCAGACGCGCGATGCGCCCCCGTCGGTGCTGCGCGTCGCTCATGCCAGCGACTCGACGATCCGGTCCTGGAGCGCCAGCATCTCCCCGTCGTCGGTCTCGTGGTCGTAGCCCACCAGGTGAAGGACGCCGTGCACCACCAGCGTGGTGAGCGGCTCGTCCGCCGCCGCGGGGCAGATGAGGATGTCGCCGAGCTCCGGGGGCGGGCCGTCGTCGTCCCAGCCGTCCAGCACGTCGGGGCCGTCGACCGGGAACGACAGCACGTCGGTCGGCTCGGGCTTTGCGCGGTGCTCGCCGTTGACGCGTGCCATGTGGTCCGGTTCGATCACCATGAGACCGAGCGTGGCGCGGGTGACGCCGAGCTCACCGCACACCGCGACCGCGGTCGTGGTGAGCAGGTCGAGGTCGACTCCGTCCACCTCGCAGGTGGCGGCGACCTCGATCATCGATCGTCTTCGTCTGCCACGCGATAGGCCTCGACGATCTCCTGCACCAGACGGTGGCGCACCACGTCGTCGCGGCCGAAGCGCACAAAGGCCACATCCTCCACCTCGTCGAGGATGCCCTGGATGTCGCGCAGCGCGGACGGGCGGTCGCGCGGCAGGTCGATCTGCGTGACATCGCCCGTCACCACCATCTTCGAGCGGTACCCCAGCCGCGTGAGGAACATCTTCATCTGCTCGGACGTGGTGTTCTGGGCCTCGTCCAGGATGATGAAGCTGTCGTTGAGCGTGCGGCCGCGCATGAACGCCAGAGGGGCGATCTCGATCTGTCCCCGCTCCAGGAAGGCCTGCACACGCTCGGCCTCCAGCATGTCGTAGAGCGCGTCGAACAGCGGGCGCAGGTACGGGTCGACCTTGGCGGCGATGTCACCGGGCAGGAACCCCAGGCGCTCCCCCGCCTCCACCGCCGGCCGCGTGAGGATGATGCGCCCCACCTCCTTGCGGTTGAGGGCGGCGGCCGCCAGGGCGACGGCCAGGTAGGTCTTGCCGGTCCCGGCCGGGCCGATGCCGAACGTGATGGTGTGATCGCGGATCGCGTCGACGTACGTCTTCTGCCCCGGCGTCTTGGGGGTGACCGCCAGATGACGGTGGCGGAGCACTACGTCACCCAGCATCCCGCCCAGGGGCGCCTCGCGGTCGACGGCGCTCGCCACCGCCTCGACCGTGCCGGGGCCGAGGGTCTGACCACCGCGCACCAGGTCGGCCAGCTCGCCGATGGCGGTGGCCGCGGCGGCGACGCGCCGGTCGTCCCCGATCAGGGTGAGGCGGTTGCCGCGCAGGCCGATGTCCATGCCCAGACGGTCCTCGAGGGACCGCAGGACGGCGTCATGGTTGCCGGCGAGCTCGACGGCGACGTCGTCGGAGAGTTCGATGGTCCGTTGCATCACATGGATTCTGACAAACCGGCACCGCCGAGCACGTGCCAGTGGAGGTGGAAGACGGCCTGGCGGGCGTCCGGCCCGTGGTTGGTGGTCACCCGGTACCCGGAGTCGTCCAGTCCGGCGTCGCTCGCCACGCGCGCGATGAACAGCGGCATCGCGGCGCGTTCCTCGGCGGTGAGGCCGGCGGAGTCGGCGATGCTCGACACGTGGCGTTCGGGCACCACCAGGATGTGCACCGGCGCCTTGGGCGCGATGTCGCGGAAGGCGAAGAACCCGTCGCCGCGCGCCACCTCCTCGCACGGGAGCTCGCCCGCGATGATCCTGCAGAACAGGCAGTCGTCAGCCAACGGTGTCCTCCTGTCGGGGGGATGTCCCTGCGATGGTGCCCGACGCCGGACCGGTCATGCCGGATCAGCCGCCGCGCGGTCGAGCGGCTCGCCGCGCAGGTGCTCGCCGGCCATGCCGGCGACGCGCACCGGCACGAGGTCGCCCGGGCGCGCCGCGGTGTCGTCGACGACGAAGCGGCAGTAGTCCGAGCCGTACCCGGTGCGGGTGCCGTCCTCGAGGACCCGTTCGACGATGACCTCGTCCGCCGATCCCACGCGTCCATGGCGACGGGCGAACCCGAGGCGGTCGGAGAGGTCGCGCAGTTCCCGGCTGCGACGGTCCTTCTCCTGCGGGCTCACCGTGTCGCCAAGGTCCGCGGCGACGGTGCCCGGGCGCGGCGAGAACGGGAAGACGTGGACCTTGCCGAAGGCGAGTTCCTCGCAGCACGCGAGGGTGCGGTCGAACGCGTCGGCGTCCTCGGTCGGAAAGCCGATGATCGCGTCGGTGGTGACGTTGAGGTCCGGGAGGAGCTCGCGGGCCCATCCGACGGCGCGCACGTACCCCGCGACGTCGTGGCTTCGGCCCATGGCGCGAAGGACGCCGTCGTCGGCGGACTGCAGCGGGATGTGCAGGTGACGGGCGACGGTCGGGGTCTCGGCCATCGCCGCCGCCAGCCGCAGGGTCACGTCGCCCGGCTCGATGGACGAGATGCGCAGGCGCCGCAGGCCGGGCAGCGATCCGATGCGGCGCACCAGGTCGGGCAGATCCGCCCCGTCGTCCCCGCGCCACGTGCCGATGTTGATGCCGGTCAGGACAAGCTCGGGGTGCCCCTCCGCCAAGCGGCGCTCGGCGTCGCGCAGGATCGCGGCGAGGGGACGGCTCTCGGCAGCACCGCGTGTGCGCGGGATGATGCAGAAGGTGCAGTGCTGGTCGCAGCCGTTCTGCACCTTGAGGAACGCGCGGGTGCGCTGTTCGGGGGGTGCGTCGTCCCGGCAGCCCGGGTCGGCGCCGCCGCCCAGGCGTTCGACGATCTCGAGCGCCGCACGGTCGGCCGAGCGGCCCACCACGGTCACCCCGTCGCCGAACTGACCGGCGTTGAGGTTGGCGGCGCAGCCGGTGACGAACGTGTGGTCGCCGATGCGCGCGGCACGGTTGACCTGCTGGCGGCTCTTGCGCTCGGCCTCGAGGGTGAGGGCGCAGGTGTTGACCACGTGCACCTGCGCGGTCTCGCGGGCGGTCTCGACGTGGCCGGCGTCGCGCAGGGCGTCGCGGATGAGCATGGCGTCGGCCTGGCTCACCTTGCAGCCGAGGAAGCGCACCGAGAAGGTGGCCATCAGGTGCGTGTCCGGGGGTCGCTCACGGCCGAAACGGTAGCAACGTCACGGATGGCGTTTCGTCATCGTCCACCACGGACCGACGCATCACCCGCCGGCCACATCGAGGTGTGACGACCCGTCCTCCGCCGCACCCAGTGCGCCCATGGCCGCCGCGGTGATCGCCACCGCCACGATGGCCGCCGTCTCGGTTCGGAGGATCGCGTCCCCCAGGCGCCCGAGGTGCGCGCCGGCCTCCACCGCCGCCGCGATCTCGGCGGTGCTGAACCCCGCCTCGCCACCCACCACCACCAGCGACTCGGGTGGTGCCGCATCGCGCACCGCGTCGGTCAGACCGACCTCCGCGCGGGGGTCGATCAGGAACGTGGGCCGGACGTCGGCCAGCACCTCGCGCAGCGACGCGACGCCGATCAGGATCGGCATCTGCGGATGTCCGGATTGGCGGGCGGCGGCCTCCCCCACCCGCCGCATCCGGTCCAGCCGCTTCGTGAACGCGGCGGGGTCCGGCACCCGGTCGGCGCGGTCGGAGGCGAAGAAGGTGATGTCGGGGACCCCCAGCTCGGTCGCCTTCTCGACCACCGTGTCGAGCCGTCCCCATTCGGCCAGCCCCACCGCGAGCGACACCGGCAGCCGCCGCGGAGCGGGTCGCGGCGCCGGCCCCACCCGCACCACCGCCGGTTCGACGCTCACCACGACCGCCGGCCAGAGCTCTCCCGCCGCGTCGATCAGCTCGACATCGTCACCCTCGCGGCGGCGGACCACCCGGGCCAGATGATGGGCGTCCTCGGGTGCGAGGGTCACCGTCGCGTCCGGGACACACGCGTCGACGAGGTACCGGAAGGTGTGCTTCACGTCCGCTCCAGACGCACCGCCGCCCAGCCGTCCTCGTGGACCTCGCGTGCGACGCGCATCCCGAGCTCGCGCCACGGCAGCGTGGCCGACGGGACGTCGTCGATGATGAACCCGGAGAGGACCGCGGTGCGCGGCGGCGTCGCGACCCGCGCGGCCAGCCGGATGACGTGCATGCGCGTGATGTTGGCGACGATGGTGTCGGCCTCGGGCAGGGTCGCGGTCGTGGCGTCGGCCAGGCGCGCGTCCACGGTGACGCCGTTGGCCGCGGCGTTTCGCAGGGTCGCCTCGACCGACAGGGGGTCGTGGTCGATGGCGATCACCGGATCGTGGCCCAGGCGGCGCGCCGCCACCGACAGCACCCCGGAGCCGCAGCCCACGTCGACCAGACCGCCGGGCGTCACCGAGAGCAGACACGCCAGGCATCCCCGCGTGGTCGCGTGCTGTCCGGTGCCGAACGCCATGCCCGGGTCGATCACCACGTCCATCCGTCCGTCCACCGGTTCGAGCCACGGCGGTCGCACCCGCAGGACGCCGCCGACCTCGATGGGCCGGTGGTGGCGCCGCAGACCGTCGCGCCACTCGTCGCCCTCCGGTGCGGCTCGGACGTGCGCTTCGACGCCGGCGGCCGCGAGCGCGGTGTGCACCGCCTCCGCCGCGGCGTCCGCGTCGCGGGCGGGCACCCACACGATCAGGTGGACGTGCTCGTCGTCGCGGGTCTCGCTCCACCCGTGCTCCAGCAGGTCGACGGCAACCGCCTGGGCCCGCTCGGCGTCGGCGGACGCCACCGATATCGTCAGACGGACGAGATCAGCGGAATCGGCTTCGGATGCGACCGAAAAGCCCGTCGCCGGACCCCTTCTTGGTGTCGATGTGCTCGGCAAGGCCGGCCAGGTACTCGCGCCCCTCGTCGCTGGTGACGGCGGGGACGTCCACGTGCACCACCACGCGCTGGTCGCCACGGCGACGTCCCCGGATCTGGGGGAAGCCGCGGCCGCGGATGACGTGCTCGGCGAGCGGCTGCGTGCCGGCCGCCAGCGTGATCTCCTCGTCCCCGTCGACGGTCGGCACGGTGCGCGTGGTGCCGGTCATGGCGTCGGTGACGGGGATCTGCACGTGGTGGATGATGTCCAGCTCGTCGCGCTCGAAGCGTTCGTCGGCCTCGACGGCGATCTCGATGTAGAGGTCACCGGCCGGCGCGCCCGCGTCGCCCACGTGGCCCTTGCCGGGCATGCGGATGCGCTGCCCGTCGGCGATGCCGCCGGGGATCTCCACCTCGATGCCGCGGTGTTCCATGCGCCGTCCGATGCCGTGACAGTCGTCGCAGGGCTTCTCGGGGTACCGCCCGGCGCCGTGGCATTTGGGGCATGCGGTCCGGCGCACCATCTGGCCCAGCGCGGTGCGCATGACCTGCTGGACCTGGCCGCGACCATCGCAGGTGTCGCAGGTCGTGACGCTGGTGCCGGGTGCCGCGCCGGTCGCCTCGCACGTGTCGCAGTGGACCACCAGGTTGGCCTCGACCTCGCGGGTGACGCCGTGGGCGGACTCGACGAAGCCGATGCTCACGCCGACCAGGTGGTCGTCGCCCGGCTGGCGGCTGGGACCGCCGCCGCCGAAGATGTCGGCGCCGAAGAGGCTCGAGAAGAGGTCCTGGAACGAGCCGAAGCCCTCCGCACCGCCGAAGGGTGAGCCGGAGAGCCCCTCCCTGCCGAATCGGTCGTAGCGCTCCCGTGACTCGGGGTTTGAGAGGACCTCGTACGCCTCGGCGACCTCCTTGAACCGCGTCTCGGCGTCGGGATCACCCGGGTTGACGTCCGGATGGTTCTCGCGCGCGAGGCGGCGGAAGGCCTTCTTGATGGCGGCGGCGTCCGCATCGCGGGTGACGCCGAGGATGTCGTAATAATCGCGGCTGGCCGTGGACACGACCAACGAGGATAGCAACGGACCCGCCGGAGACGGCGACCGGGTCGTCGCGGCGCTGCGCGCGGTCGGGTGCGTGTTCGCCGAGGACGAGGCGCGGATCCTGCGCGAGCGGGCATCCGACGCCACCGGGCTGGCGCGGCTCGTGCGCCTGCGGGTGGACGGAATGCCGCTGGAGCACGTCGTGGGCTGGGCGGCGTTCTGCGGGCGGCGCATCCTGGTGGAGCCCGGCGTGTTCGTGCCGCGCCCGCGCAGTGAGCACCTGGTGCGCGCCGTTCTTGGACGGCACGCCGCCCGGCGTCCCCCGGTGACCGCACCCGTGGTCGTGGATCTCTGCTGCGGATCGGGTGCCATCGCCGCGGTGATCGCGGCCGAGATCCCCGCCGCCCGCGTGCATGTGACCGACATCGACCCGGTCGCGGTGCGGGTGGCCCGCCGCAACCTCCCTGCCGATGCATGGGTGGGATGCGGCGACCTGTTCGATCCACTGCCCGACCATCTGGCCGGCCGGGTGGACATCCTCGTGGCGAACGTCCCCTACGTGCCGTCGGAGGAGCTCGCGACCCTCCCGCGCGACGCGCGCGAGGCCGAGCCGCGCGTGGCGTTCGACGGTGGCGACGACGGGCTGGACATCGCGCGGCGTGTGCTGAACGGGGCGGTCCGGTGGCTGCGTCCGGGCGGGTTGGCGGCGATGGAGGTGGCCGAGACGCAGGCGGAGGCGATGACGACGGCGATCGAACTGGCGGGTCTCGTCCCCGTCCTGGAGACGGACCGGGCGACCGGAACCGTGGCTGCATTCGGGCTCCGCGCAAGCTTGGTGCCTGGCACTTAGTAAGTGTCAGGCACCAGGCTTGCGCGCGTGCGATGCGGTCACGGGCGGTCTGCGCCGGTCGCCCCGCACCGCGGACGGATTCGATCGGCCACGTCCCGCATGCGCTCGCTCAGCGCTCGTCGTCCCGACCCTCGTCGTCGTCCAGGTCATCGTCGTCCACGTGCGTGGCCAGGTTGGTGCGCGCCGAGTCGATCAGCGTGTAGGCCTCGTCCATGGTCATCGATTCGAGCAGCAGCCGGCAGAGGCTTCGGGCGTCCCGCGCCGCCAGGTGGTCCACCGCCCCCTCCACGACCCAGAACGGCGCCGACTCCAGGTCCTGGCGCAGGAGCTCCACGGCCTGGTGGCCGCACTCGAGCGTGTAGGTGGCGATCGCATAGCGGCTGTTGGACGGCAGCCCGTCGGGCTCCCACGGGACCAGCGGACCGCTGCGAAGCCCCTCCGGCTCGATCACCTCGGCCGCCAGCTCGATGTCGCGCCACGTGAGGTCCACCGGCACGCGCAGGTCGAACAGGAGCTCCTCCGCCTCCAGCGGGTTGCCCGCAGCGCTTGCGAGCACCGCCGCCACCCAGTGGGCCTCGGCGAACGACAGGCCGGTGAAGAGCTTGGCCTCGTCGGCCTGCGGGTAGAGCTGCGACTCGGCCTTGCTGGTGATGCCGACCGCGTACTCCTCGGGACCGATGGCACCCGCCTCGGTCTTGGCGAGCACGCGCACGGCCGCGGGCGACCCGTCGCGAAGCGGGCGCCGCCAGACCTCCAGGACCTCGAACCGATCGTCTATTCGTAGACCTCCTCGACATGGGCCGACAGCGCGCGCGCCGCCTCCCGCACCGTTGCGATCGCCAAACGGTAGTCCATCCGGGTCGGCCCGATCACCGAGACCGCCCCGAGGTGACGTCGCGCCGACCCGTAGCCGGCGGCCACGACCGACACACCGCGCAGATCGGGCACCGCCACCTCCGAGCCGATGCGAAGGAGCACCTCCGGCCCGGAGAGCGTTCCGCGCAGAAGCTGCAGCAGCGCGTACCGCTCCTCGAGCGCGTGCATGATCGCCCCCATCTCCAGCACGTCCTGGGCACGGTGCAGCTGCACGAAGCGGGACTGCCCCCCGATGAAGATGACCGTGTCCTCGTCGCCGCCGAGCTCGGTGACCGCCGGTCCGATCGTCCGGATGAACGCCAGCTCGCGGGGCCCGAGCGACGGGTCGGCCAGCCGCGCGGCCATGCTGCGCGCGCCCGGGGACATTCCGCCGATCTGCTCGTTGAGGAAGTCGGACGCCCAGTCGGCCAGCATCGGATCGACCGGCGCGTCGAACGCGAACATGCGCTTGTCGACGTCCCCGGTCGAGGTGATGACCACGACCATGACCAGCTGCGGCTGAAGGAGGAGCACCTCGACGCGCCGGATGGTGGTCGACTCGGCCGGGGGAGCGCTCACGACCCCCAGCATGTCGGTGACCTGCGCGATCGCCTCGGCCGTGCTGCGCATGGCGAGGTCGAGCTCCCTGCGGATCTCCCAGACCTCGAGCGCCTGCTGGACGAGCTCGCGCGCCGCGGTGGACTCACCCCGCGGGACCAGGTGATCGACGTAGTAGCGGTACCCGGCGTCGGTGGGCACGCGCCCGGCCGACGTGTGCGGCTGGTCGAGCAGGTCGAGCTGCTCCAGCCGCGCCAGCTCGGCCCGGACGGTGGACGCCCCGTACTCCATGCCGTCCCGGCGGGCCAGGTGCTTGCTGCCCACGGGGGTGTTGGAGGCCACGTACTCCTCCACGACCATCCGCAGGATCACCTTCTGGCGCGTCGTGAGGTCCCGGTCGTCCACCACCCCATTCCATCAGACCCACCGGCGAAGGGCCACGCGACGGTGGCCGAACGGGCCACCGATGAATATCGGCCGCAACGACCGTCTTCCTCCCAGACCCACCGCGCACACCGAAGAACACGTGTTCCTATGATGCGCGCGACCGCACGACGAGAGGAGAGGCCGATGCGACACCCCCAGACGGGCGGACGACCGTGAGCGCCACCATCGAGGCCCGCGGCCTGGTGAAGCACTTCACCGACCGGTCCGGCACGGTGGAGGCGGTGCGCGGCGTTGACCTGGAGATCGCGGAGGGCGAGATCTTCGCGTTCCTGGGCCCCAACGGCGCGGGAAAGTCGACCACCGTCCGCATGCTCACGACGCTGACGACGATCACCGCCGGCACCGCCAGGGTGGCGGGCCTGGACGTCGCCACCCAGGCCGACGAGGTGCGCCACCGGATGGGCGTCGCCCTGCAGGAGGCCGGGCTCGATCCCCGCCAGACCGCGCGCGAGCTCCTGGTCCTGCAGGCACGGCTCTTCGGCATCGACGCCCAGGCCGCCGGCCGGCGCGCCGACGAACTCCTGGAGCTCGTGGGCCTGACCGATGTGGCCGGGCGACGCATCAAGGGCTTCTCCGGCGGCATGAAACGTCGGCTCGACCTGGCGTCCGCCCTCGTGCACGAGCCGCAGGTGCTCTTCCTCGACGAGCCCACCACGGGGCTTGACCCCGCCAGCCGCATCACGATCTGGGACGAGGTGCGGCGCATCAACGACGAGCACGGCATCACGGTCTTCCTCACCACCCAGTACCTGGAGGAGGCCGACCAGCTCTGCGACCGTCTCGCGATCATCGACGACGGGACGATCGTGGAGCAGGGCACGCCGGCCGCGCTGAAGGCCGCACTGCGGGAACGCCGCGGCCTCGACTCCGATCCCACCCTCGACGATGTGTTCCTCGACGTGACCGGCCGCACCCGCACGCGGCAGGCCGGCGAGGTGCAGGAGGTCGCATGAGCGCCGCACTCACACTCGGCGGGCGGGCGATCCGCGAATCGCTGCGGACCCCCGAGGCCCTCGTCCCCACCGTCCTCATCCCGCTCTTCTTCCTGGTGGTGAACGTCGGACAGGCGGGCAAGATCTTCCCGTCCGACTCCACCCCGTTCCTCAACGGCCAGAATTACGCCGCGTTCCAGCTTCCGGCCTCCATCCTCCTGGCCGCGTCGTTCGGCTCGGCGGCCCTCTACCTGGTGGAGGACATCGAGGGCGGATACTTCGACAAGCTGCGCGCCACACCGGCCGCGCGCAGCTCGCTGGTCTTCGGCCGCCTCCTCGCCGAGGCGGTGAAGAGCTTCCTCATCACGATCGTGATGGTCCTCCTGGCGCTGCCGTTCGGGATCACCGTCGACAGCGGCGTCGGCGGCTTCCTGCTGCTGCTCCTGCTGGCGGCCGGCTGGGCGATCGTCTACTCGGGGTTCATGCAGCTCATCGCCGTCAGGACCCGAAGCGCCGCCGCCACCAACGCGGGGAGCATGGTCTTCTTCCCGCTCCTCTTCCTCACACCCAACTTCGTGCCGCGCGACATGCTGACGCGTCCCATGGAGATCGCGGCGACCTTCAACCCGGTCACCTACATCATGGAGGCCATGCGGTCGCTGGTGCTGAACGAGCTCGACTGGGCGATCATCGGCAGGGGCTTCCTGGTGATCGTCGCCTCGGGGATCGTCATGGTGTTCCTGAGCGTGCGGATGGTCAACCGCTACGACTGACGCTCAGACGAAGTCCATCAGCCTGCCCGCGACGGCGTTCTGCACGAACCGGCCGTCGCGGGTGAGGCGGATGCGCTCGTCGTCGTAGGTGAGGAGCCCCATGTCGGCGAGCTCGTCCAGCGCCTCGGGGTGGTCCGGCTCGCCCAGCGCACGCCGGTCGATGGGCTCGTCGCGCCGGAGCGCCAGCATCCAGCGCTCGAGGCGCCGGGTCGCCGGATCGAGGTCCTCGCCGCCGCGACGGGGCACGCGTCCCGCGGCGAGCGCGGCGACGTAGCCCTCCAGGTCGGGGGCGTTCCGCCACCTGGCCGCGCCCACGGTGGAGACGGCGCCGATGCCGACGCCCAGGTAGTCCGCGGCGCCCCAGTAGGCCAGGTTGTGGCGCGCCTCGTGACCGGGACGCGCGAAGTTGGCGGTCTCGTACCAGCGGTAGCCGGCGTCCTCGAGCGCGTCGACGATGCGGTGGTAGGCGTCCTCGGTGAAGTCCTCGTCCACCACCTCGCCGCGCGCCGCAAGGCCGGTCTCGGGCTTGACCTCGAGCTCGTACCAGGAGACGTGGTCGGGAGCCGCGGCCAGCACCTCCTCGATGTCCGCGTCGAGGTCGGCCGCGGTCTGGCCCGGCACCGCGAACAGCAGGTCGAGGCTGAGGCTTGGCACCCCGATGCGCCGGGCGGTCGCGACGGCCGCACGCACGCGATCGGCGCTCGCCCGGCGGTCCAGGCGCGCCAGCAGATGCGGTCGGAAGGACTGGGCCCCCATCGAGATCCGCGTGACCCCCGCCGCCAGCAGACCGGTGAGCATCGGCTCGTCCACCGTCTCGGGGTTCGCCTCGACGCTCACCTCCGCCCCCGGCGCCAACCGATCGCGCACGGCCGCGAGCAGGGTCCCGATGCGCTCCGCGCCCATCAGCGTGGGCGTGCCGCCCCCCAGATAGACGGTGTCGATGCGGTCCGCCAGCCGGCCCGACTCCAGCTCGAGCTCACGCACCAGCGCGTCCAGGTACGCGTCGCGCCGGTCGAGTGCGCCCACCTGCACCACGAACGCGCAGTACCCGCAGCGTGATTCGCAGAACGGCAGGTGGACGTACAGGTGGCGGGCGCCCGTCACTTCTTGCCGGAGCCGCCGTCCTCCCCGATGGAGAGCACCGACAGGAACGCCTCCTGCGGCACCTCGACGCGGCCCACCTGCTTCATGCGCTTCTTCCCCTCCTTCTGGCGCTCGAGGAGCTTGCGCTTGCGGGAGATGTCACCGCCGTAGCACTTGGCCAGCACGTCCTTGCGCCGCGCCTTGACCGTCTCGCGCGCGATGATCTTGCTGCCGATGGCCGCCTGGATGGGCACCTCGAACATCTGACGGGGGATCGTCTTCTGCAGACGTTCGACGATGTGCTTGCCGCGCTGGTAGGCGACGTCGCGGTGCACGATCATGGAGAGGGCGTCCACGGTCTCGCCGGCCAGCAGGATGTCGAGCTTGACGAGCGGCCCCTCGCGGTCGCCCAGCATGTCGTAGTCCAGTGACGCGTAGCCCTTGGTGCGGCTCTTCAGCTGGTCGTAGAAGTCCAGCACGATCTCGGCGAGCGGCATGTCGTAGACGATCTGCTGGCGCTGCTCGATCGGCTCCATCGTGTTGAAGACCCCGCGCCGCTCCTGGCAGAGCTCCATCACCGCGCCCACGTACTCCGGCGGGATGAGGACGGTGCACCGCACGAACGGCTCGTGGACGGTCTCGATGTTGGACGGGTTGGGGAGCTCGGCCGGGCTCTTGACCTCGAGCTCCTCACCGGTGGTCGTGATGACCCGGTAGGCCACGTTGGGGGTCGTGGCGAGGAGCTCCAGGTCGTACTCGCGCTCCAGACGCTCACGGATGATGTCCATGTGCAGCAGCCCGAGAAAGCCGCAGCGGAAGCCGAAGCCGAGGGCCTGCGAGTTCTCCGGCTCCCAGACGAGCGACGCGTCGTTGAGCGACAGCTTCTCGAGCGCCTCCCTCAGGTCCGGGTACTCGTCGGCGTCCACCGGGAAGAGCCCGCAGAACACCATGGGCTTCACCTCGCGGTAGCCGGAGAGCGGTTCCTCGGCCCGGTTGGACGCGACCGTGAGCGTGTCACCCACGCGAAGGTCACCCAGCTTCTTGACGCCCGTGATGAGGTAGCCGCTCTCCCCCGCCTCGAGCGACCCGGTGGGCGTCATCGTCGGGGTCATCACGCCGATCTCCTCGGCGTCGGCGGTGAGGCCGGTCTGCATCGCGTACAGCTTGTCCTTGGTCGTGAAGCGCCCGTCGACGACGCGGACGAACGTGACCACCCCGCGGTACTGGTCGTAGACCGAGTCGAAGATGAGGGCGCGCGGCGGCGCGTCGCGGTCGCCGCTGGGGGGCGGGATGCGCGAGACCACGTCCTCCAGCACGTCCTCGATGCCCTGTCCGGTCTTGGCCGAGATGCGCAGCACGTTCTCGGGCCGGTCGCCGATCAGGTCGGCGATCGCCCGTGAGTGCAGCTCCGGGTCGGCGGCCGGCAGGTCGATCTTGTTGAGGACCGGGATGAGCTCCAGATCGGCCTCGAGCGCCAGGTAGGTGTTGGCGAGCGTCTGGGCCTCGATGCCCTGGCTCGCGTCCACCACGAGCAGCGCCCCCTCGCACGCCGCCAGGCTGCGCGAGACCTCGTACGAGAAGTCCACGTGGCCCGGCGTGTCGATGAGGTTCAGCTGGTAGGTCTCACCATCGGAGGCGGTGTAGAAGACCCGCACCGCCTGGGCCTTGATCGTGATGCCGCGCTCGCGCTCGAGGTCCATCGAGTCGAGCAGCTGGGAGCGCATGTCCCGTTCGGCGACGGTGTTGGTGATCTGCAGGATGCGATCGGCCAGGGTCGACTTGCCGTGGTCGATGTGGGCGATGATGCAGAAGTTGCGGATGTGCGACTGGTCCAAAGCCCGCCTATCGTAGCCTGGATCGGAGTTGGGACAGCACCTGGACCTCGCGCATGCGCAGTCCGTGGCACACGGCGAGGTAGGCGAGCGTCGCCAGGGCGATCGCGACCCCGACGCTCACGATCTGCGCGGGGAGGGACCTGCCGAGCCCCTCGTCCAGCAGGTGCCAGAATCCGTAGGCCCAGGCGCCCATCATCGCGCCGGCCACGAGGGTGTGCGCCATGCCGTCGGCGATGGAGCAGAAGTCGACGCCCTCGATGCGGCGGGCGAGCAGGGTGAGCAGCGCCAGGAAGCTCACGAGGCTCGAGATGGAGGTGGCGAGCGGGATGCCGCCGGTGCCGAGCGGGATGATGAGGACGAGGTTGAGCGCCGCGTTCAGGGCGACGGTCGCCCCGGCGATCTTGGTGGGGGTCCAGGGCTGCTGCAGGCTGAAGAACGCCCGGATGAGCAGCAGGCTGGCGCCGTTGAAGACCAGGCCGAAGACGAAGTAGAAGAGCGACTCGGAGGTGAGGGCGGTCGCCGCCGCGTCGAACTCGCCGCGCTCGAACACCAGACGCGTGACCGGCACCGCGAGCAGGGCCAGCACGATCGAGGACGGCACCAGCATGAAGAAGATCTGCCGGGTGCCGGTGGTGATCACCTCGCCCATCCCACGCAGGTCGGTGCGCGCCGCCATGCGGGAGAGCGCCGGGAAGAGGATCGTCGAGACCGCGACGCTGAAGACGCCCTGCGGGAGGATGTACAGGCGGAAGGCCGCGTCGATGGCGCGCACCGACTCCTCGCTCACCTTCTGGGCGATGTAGGTGTCGACGACCGCGTTGACGTTGATCATCCCCAGCCCGATCGTGACCGGCAGCATCATGACGAGCACGGTCTTCACGTGCGGGTTGGAAAAGCCCAGCGAGAGTGGGAACGGCCCCTTGCCGCGCAGGCCCGGCAGCAGGTAGGTGAGCTGGACGACGGTCCCCACCAGGATGCCCACCGCGTACCCGTAGATGCGCTGGTCCCCCTCCAGGAACGGGGTGATCCCCACGAGCCCCACCAGGATCACCACGTTCCACAGCACGGGGGCGAACGCCGAGCTCGAAAACTCGCCGTAGGACTGCAGGAGCCCCATCACGAGCCCCGTGAGGCCGAGCAGCACGACGATCGGGAACATGACCTGCGAGAGGCCGACCAGGTTGTCGATCTGGTCCTCCGGCAGGTTCCAGCCGAAGAAGGGCATGACCCACGGCGCCGTGACGATGGCGACGAGGGTGATCGCGCCCAGCACCATGCTGATGAGCCCGATGAGGGCGCCGGTCAGCCGGCGTGCCTCCTCCTCGCGCCCCTCCTCGCGCAGACGCGCGAACATCGGGACGAACGCGGCAGACAGCGCCGCGTCGGCCACCAGGCTGCGCAGCAGGTTGGGGATCTGGAACGCGATGACGAACGCGTTGATCGCCCCCTTCACACCGAACATGTGGGCGGCCACGATCTCGCGCGCGAGGCCGGCCACCCGGCTGACCGCCGTCCACATGGCGAAGATCGCGGTGGAGCGCCCCGCCGAACGGGAGGTGCCCTGGTCCGATCCGACGACCGGCTGTTCGGTCGTGACGTCCTCCGCCAGGAGCGACTCGGGTGTCTCGGGTTCGTGGATCGCGTCGTGCCGGCGCCCGGACGACGTCCCGCGCCCGTCAGCGGCGTCCGAGGTTCCCCTCCTCCGACCGTCCGCCCGGGGTGGGCCGCGATGATGGTGTGGCGCCGCGCCTGTGCATGCTGGTACGATACGCGGTCGTTCAGAACGTCTCACCAAAGGTAGTCGCTTGGCGAACATCAAGCAGCAGAAGAAGCGCATCAAGCGCGCGCAGAAGCAGCACGAGTCCAACGTGCGCTACCGCTCCACCATCCGCACGATGCTGAAGGGGCTCGAGACCGCGGAGGGCGACGACCAGGCCGCCCGCGCGCGTGAGCTCACCAAGTTGGTGGATCGCGCCGCCGCCCGCGGTGCGCTGCACGCCAACACCGCGGCCCGCAAGAAGAGCCGCATCCAGCGCATCCTCGCCCGCACGGGCAGCTGAACCCTCGCGCCGGCCGGGTCGCATCAGACCCCGGGCCGGCGACGAACTCCGTCACCCGCCGACCGTCCGACGGGTGACCGGGGTGCAACGCCGCGGACGGGTCCGGACATGTGGGGGCATCAGCCAATCGTCCGAGGGACCCGATGCCACCTCACCCCGACACCCCCAGAGCGGTTCGAGACCGCGTTCCGGGCGCACTCACGTGACGTCCTCGGATTCGCGCTCCGGCGCACCGACCAGACGGCGGATGCCGCCGACGTCGTCGCCGAGACGTTTCTGATCGCCTGGCGGCGCATCGACGACCTGCCCACCGGCGCCGACGCGCGACCGTGGCTCTTCGCCGTCGCGCGCAACGTCATGGCGAACCAGCGTCGGGGCGCGCGCCGGCGCGAGCGTCTGGCCGCCAGGCTGGGCGCCGAGGTGGATGCGCAGCTGCTTCATACATCCCCCGTCGCCCCCGACCCGGAGGTCCGCGCCGCCTTCGCCGGCCTGCGTCCGGCGGACCGGGAGATCCTCGCGCTGCACGCGTGGGAGGACCTCGATCCGTCGGCCATCGCCACCGTGCTCGGCATCTCGCAGGTCGCGGCCCGAACGCGCCTTCATCGGGCGCGGGCCAGGATGCGACGGGCCCTCGAACGAGGATCGGCTGATCCGGACCGTGGCCCCGTGCCGCGACCGCCGCACACGACCCCGGGAGCATCCGATGAACGACGACCGTGACATCCGGACGCACGTCGCGTCCCTCAACCCCCACACCGCCGCCGAGGTCGAGCGCCTGGACCTGACCGACGCCGAGGCGGATCTGCTGGACGCCGTCATGCGCGACGCCGCGCAGGAGCCCGCGCGGTCCCGTCCCACGCGGTCCCGGCGTCGCCGACTCGTCGCGGCCGGTGGCGTCGCATGCGCGGTGGCCCTCGCGACCGCCTTCGGCCTCACCAGCTTCGGCGACGACGGCTCGCAGGCCTGGGGCGCCGAGGCGCGCGCCTTCGCCCAGCGGGCTCAGCACATGCTCATCGACGGCTGGGCCGTTACGCGCGCCGACGAGTACGGCGGCGAGGGCGAGGTGAGCTTCACCCGTGACGGTCGGCGTGCCGACCTGCACTGGCGAAGGACCACCGTGGCGAACCTGAAGCAGGATCGCGCCGCCTCCGCCGACCTGACCGTGCAGGCCACGGTCGGCGACGCCCCGGCGACGGTGTACCGGTACCGCGACGCCCCGGCGACCCCGCCCGACGGCGCCGTCGCGACGCCGCCCGTCGTCCCGGATGCCGGCGCACCGGGATCGCAGGCGGGCCTTCGTCAGTTCACCGCGGTCTGGCGTGGTCAGAGCGCGACCATGGAGCTCCGCGCAGCGGTTGCGTCGCTCGACGAGTTCCGGGCGATCCTCACCGAGGTGCACCGGACGCCCGTCGATCGGTGGCTGGCCGCGATGCCCGCGTCGGTCATCATCCCCGGCAAGCGGGCCGAGGCCGTCGACGCGATGCTGCGCGACATCCCGGTACCACCGGAGGTCGACGTGGCGGAGCTTCGCCGCGGCGTCGCGGTCCAGGATCGCTACCAGCTGGGAGCGCAGGTCTCGGGCACCGTCGCGTGCGCCTGGTTCACGCGCCTGCGTGCCGCCGAGGCGCGCGGCGACGCCCGGAGCGCCCGTGACGCCCTGACGGCCATCGAGGGCACCCGCCGCTGGACGATCCTGCGGGAGATGCGGGCGGACGGCGGATACCCGGAGGAGGTGTGGCGTCTGGCCGGCACCGCGGCGGGCCGCACCGACGCGGCCGCCGGGACGAAGCTCACCCGTGCGGAGGCGCTCTCAGCAGCGCGACTGCAGGAGTCCCTGGGCTGCTGAGACCCGGGGGGTGCCGGCGCCGTGCCGGCGCCCCCCGCGCACGCCTGGTGCCTGGCACCTAACTTGCGGGGCGGCCACCTTGCAAGTTACGTGTCAGGCACCAGGCGTGCGACGGCGGCGAACAAGCACCGGGATCCCGGTCGTCAGCCCCGCATCGCGACCAGCAGGTCCCGGGCCACACGCTCCAGCGCGAAGCGTCTGCCGTCGTCGCTGGAGCGCCCCAGGTCGGTCAGCGCGCTCACGCGCAGGTCCAGCTCCAGGGCGGCCAGCCGCGCGACGCAGCGGTCGCCGGCGTCGTCCGGCAGGGCGCGCGCCTGCTCCACCACCTTCTGGGCCGGGTAACCGCGCAGCCCGGTGACCGCCCCCACGTCGTCGGCCCCGGCGCCGGGACCGAGCGACTGGGCGACCGCCACCGCCCGGAAATGACGGGCCAGCGCCATCTGGATCACGATCGGCTCGGTGGGGTTGTCGCCGGCGGCCAGCTCGTCCAGGAGCGCGTACACGCGGGCACGGTCACCCGACGTGAGGGCGTCCGCCAGCTCGTACGACTTCGCCTCGGGATGGGTGACGACGAAGGCGTCGACCAGGGCGCGGTCGATCGGACCGCCGCCGGCCCCCGCCGCGAGCTTGACGGCCTCCTGCGAAAGCGCCAGGGCGTCCTCGCCCACCCGCTCGACGATCACACGCGCCAGGGCCGCCGGCAGCTTGGCGCCGGCGCGCTCGCACTCGGCGACGACGTGGTCGGCGAACCACTTCGCGCGGTCCCTGCGGTTCGCCTTCGGCTTGGGCCCGTACTCGAGCACCTGTCCCGCCGACGACAGGGCCGCGACGAGCTTGGGCGTGGGCGCCTGCGCCGCCACGACCGCCAGGCAGGTGTCGGGGCTCGCATCGCCCAGGTACTCCAGGAGCGGCTGCACGTCGCCGGCGCGCCAGGCCTCGGCGTTTCGGACGATCACCAGACGCAGCCCGCCGAACGACAGGGTCCGGCAGGTGGTCGCGACGTCCGCCGCCACGTCGGTGGAGGCGTCGAACAGGTCGGGCGGGAGTCCTCCCTCGGCGATCACCCGGTCCTGAAGGCGCCTGACCGCCCGGTCGACCTTGCCGCGGTCCTCGCCCCAGATCCCGTAGGCTGGGCCGAGCGGTGGGGACGATGCGCTCACTGGACGAGATCAGCGGTTCGGACCGGTGCCATCGCTCCAGACTAGACCACCCGACCGGCATGGGGCACGCGCGCCCCATGCCCCGGGGGGGGTTGATCGGGAGGCGGGTCGCACCGCAGACTTTGCCCTCCCTTTCCTTCACAAACCGACCGGTCGGTCTGTATCGTCGCGTCCGTGAGTCCACCCGCACCCACCGAACGCGGCGAGGCGACCCGCCGGCGCATCATCGAAACCGCGGTGCACCTCTTCACGGAGCGCGGCTTCGACGCCACACCGGTCAGCGCGATCATCGACGCGGCCGGCGTCACCAAGGGCGGCTTCTACTTCCACTTCCCCAGCAAGTCCGCACTGGGGTTGGAGGCGATCGACGCGATGCGCGACGAGCAGCGCGACCGGATCGTGACCGCCGTCGGCACCCACCCCAGGGCGATCGACCAGCTGCTCGCGATGGCGAAGGTCGCGGCGACCACCGAGGACACCTCCACCGGCGCCGCGCTGGGCCGGATGTGCCTCGAGATGCGTGACGATCCCGTCACCCCGCCGCTCGACCAGGCCTTCGAGGAGTGGTTCGTGCTGGTGGGCGAGCTCGTCGCGCGCGCCCAGGCCGAGGGGGATGCCGACCCCTCGATCGATCCACGGGTGGCCGGATTCATGATCGTCGCGACGTTCCTCGGCATCGACTACGTCGAACAGATCCGCGAGTCGCCGGAGGGCGTGGCCGCCCATCTGGACGACTACGTGCGCTACGCGCTCCGCGGCGCCGGCATCCGTCACCCCGACGACGACGTCACCTCCCCCACACCCCCGACGACCGTGTCACAGAAGGACTCCAGGCCATGAGCATCTTCTCCACCCGGCGGGTCGCCCGCGCCTGCGCCGAGCGCCCGAAGACCGTCATCGCCGTCTGGGCCGTCGTGCTGGCGGCGTCGGCGGCGGTCATCGTGAGCCTGCTCGCCGGCGTGCTGAGCAACGACCAGCAGTTCGTCAACACGCCCGAGGCGGCCCGTGCCATCGACCAGATGGAGGCGCTGGGCGTGCAGGACGGCGTCACCGAGACGGTGGTCCTCACCGCCCGTGACGGCTCGTTCCGCGACCCGGCCAGGATGCGGGCCGCCGACGCGCTGGCGCAGCGCATCCGGGCGCTCGGGCCCGATGTCGTCACCCGTGTCATCCCCGCGAGCGCCGACCCCCGCCTCGTGTCGAAGGACACGCGCGTGGCGCTGATCCCGGTCGAGATGGCGGGCGGTGTCACCACCGCCACCGACAACATCGGCAGGGTCCTCGACCTCACGGCGGCGGCCGACGGCCGAGACGGCATCGACGTGGCCGTCACCGGTGTGGCCTCCATCAACGAGGCCGTCAACACCGTCTCCGAACAGGACCTGCGCAAGGGTGAGGCCATCGGCATCGGCGTCGGCCTCATCGTGCTCCTCATCGTGTTCGTCGCCCTGGTGGCCGCGGTGATCCCCCTGATCCTCGCCCTCGTGTCGATCACCCTCGCCCTCGCGCTCACCGCCCTCGTCGGTCAGATCGGCGACCTGTCGTTCTTCGTGACCAACATGGTGAGCATGATGGGGCTCGCGCTCGGCATCGACTACTCGCTCTTCATCCTCAGCCGCTTCCGCGAGGAGCGGGCCGCGGGGGTCCCCAAGCTGGACGCGATCGAGCGCGCGGGGGCCACGTCGGCCCGGGCGGTGTTCTTCTCGGGCATGACGGTCGTGGTGGCGCTCGTGGGGCTCCTGATCGTCCCGCTCTCGGTGTTCATCTCGCTGTCGGTGGGTGCGATCCTCGTGGCGATCTCGGCGGTGCTCGCCGCGACCACCCTGCTTCCGGCCATCATGTCCCTGCTGGGAGACCGGGTGAACGCCGGCAACGTCGCGTCGCTCGCGCAGCTCCTCGGACTCAGGAAGCTGGCCGCCCGCATGCGCGGCACCGGCGAGAGCCCGTTCTGGCGCCGCGCGGTGACCCGCGTCATGCGCCGGCCGGTCCTGTGGTTCGTCGCGACGGCGGGCCTCCTCGTGATCGCGTCACTTCCCTACTGGGGGATGAACACCGGCGCGTCCGATGTCACGTCGCTGCCCAGGGACATCGAGGCGCGTCAGGCGTACGAGACGCTGCAGCGCGACTTCACCGTCGGCGAGGTGTCGCCGATCAGGATCCCCGTCGTCGGCGACGCCACATCACCGGCCAACGCCGCCCAGATCCGCGCGGTCGAACGCACGGCCGCCACGATCCCGGCGCTCGGCCCGCCCGCGCTCGTGCCGGCGCCATCGGGGAACGGCGCCGTGTTGACCGTCCCGGTCCTGGTGTCGAGCACCAGCGCCCCCGCCGAGGCGGCCGTCCGCGCCCTGCGTGATGCCACCACGCTCAACGTCGGCGGCGCCACGGCGCTGAACGTCGACTACTTCGACATGTCCGACCGGTATCTGCCGTTCGTGGTCGCCATTGTGCTGGCGTGCTCGTTCCTGATCCTGCTTGTGGCGTTCCGGTCGATCGTCGCCCCGCTCGTCGCGATCCTGCTCAACCTGCTCTCGGTGGGTGCGGCGTTCGGGATCCTCACCCTCGTGTGCCAGGACGGCGTCGGCGCGGAGATCCTCGGATTCCAGGCGGTCGACACCGTCGAGGCGTGGATCCCGATCTTCCTCTTCGCCGTGCTGTTCGGGCTCTCCATGGACTACCACGTCTTCCTGCTCTCGCGGATCAAGGAGCGCTACGTCACCACGCGTGACAACCGCGAGTCCATCGCGTACGGCATCGCCTCGAGCGGGCGTCTCATCACGGGGGCGGCGCTCATCATGGTCGCCGTGTTCGGCGGGTTCGCCACCGGCCGGCTGGTGATGTTCCAGCAGATGGGATTCGGGCTGGCGGTCGCGATCCTCATCGACGCGACGCTGGTGCGCGGCATCCTCGTCCCCGCGCTCATGAGCGTGCTGGGCGACCGCAACTGGTATCTGCCGCGGTGGTTGGGATGGCTGCCGGAGTTCTCGGTGGAGGGCGCTGCCGACGACCGGACCGACGGTCGGCCGCTCACCCCCACCCCACCCGTGGCGACCGAGCGCGCCGCCACCCCGGACTGACCGCACCGGCCGGCGGTCACCCGTCCGCGCGGACCGTCAGATCGTCACGGTCCGCGGGGCGCACCTCGACGCTGCCGTCCCTGTCGGTGCGCCAGACGCGGACGGCGGCGGCGTCCAGGGCCCGCATGGTGCCGGCGTCGGGGTGTCCGTACGGGTTGGCCGCACCCACCGAGACGACCGCCACCCTGGGTCGCAGGGTCCGCAGGAGTCCCGGAAGCTGCGGATCGGCCGATCCGTGGTGCGCCACCTTCAGCACGTCCACCCGTCCCGGCGCGGCCCGCCGCAGCACATCGGACTCCGCATCGCCGCCGACCAGCACCGACACGCCCGGCGCCCGCACCACCATCACCACGCTGTCGCGGTTGGGATCGTCCGATCGGGTCCCGTCGGGGGGCCACAGCACCTCCGCCCGCCAGCTGCCGAGGGTGATCCGGTCACCGGGACCCAGCGCGGCGTCCGCCGCGGGGTTCGCACCCCGGCCACGCGCACCCGCCCGCGCCACCGCGACCACGTCGAACGCCTCGCGAACCGCATCCAGCGCACCGTCGTGATCCTGCTGGCGGTGCGTCAGGACGACGAGATCGAGCCGGCGGACCCCCATGCGCCGCAATCGCGCGACCACCGGGGCGGGATCTCCGGGCGGGCCGGTGTCGACCAGCATGGCGCGGCCGTCGGGTGACCGAAAGAGCGTGGCGTCGCCCTGCCCCACGTCCAGCATCGTGACCGACGGCACGGCCGGCCACACCGGTCGGCCGGCCACCCGGTGCCGGACGACGACGCCGGCCACGAGCACCGCCAGCGCCACCGCCACCGCGACCGTTCGCCGGGGCATCCCCACCCGCGTTGCCCGCCCGCCTGATCCGCGGTCGTGCGGGGTGGCGGTCCACAGCCACCAGCGCGCCCACACCACCCCGCCGGCCACGGCCACGGCGGCCGCCACGCCGATCCATCCGGGGCGCACCGTGGCACCCGGCAGCCGCGCGGCGCTCCATCCGACCACGCGGATCGCATCGGCGCCCAGCCCCGCACACCACACCGGCACGACGCCCAGTGGCCATGCCAGCGCTCCCACCGCCGCGCCCGCGGTCGCGAGGACGACCGTGGGCGCCGCAAGCGGCACCGCGACCAGGTTCGCGACGAGGCCGGCCAGCGAGAGGGTCTCGAACCGAAGCACCGTGACCGGTGCCGTGGCGAGCGACGCCGCTAGCGCCTGGGCGGCCAGGTCGGCCACGACCTTCGGCATCAGCCCGGAGAGCCACACGGCGAGCGGCGGGGTGAGCGTCAGGAGCCCGACGACCGCCGCGAACGAGAGCTGCAGCCCGGGATCGTCGATCGACCGCGGCTGCACCGCCAGAAGGATGTCGAGGGCGACGATGGTCAGGTACCAGCGGTCGGCGGGGTTCGACAGGACGCCCGCGACGACCACCAGCACACCCACCACACCGGCCCGCCCGACCGACGCGCCGCCGTCGCACATGAGGCAGTAGCCGATCACCGCCACCGCGCCGATCACCGCCGCACGCCGCCGGCGGATGCCGGCGGCCACCAGGAGCGTGACGACCGCAAAGCTGACGTAGGTGATGTTCTGCCCGGAGACCGCCATCAGGTGCCAGATGCCGGCGTCGCGCATGTCCGTTCGGGTCGCGTCGGAGAGCCCGGCGCCGCCGCCGAACGCCATGCCGCGCACGATCGCCGCGCGGTCTCCCGAGAGCCCCCGCACGACGGCGCGGCCCAGTGCGTCACGGGCGCGGTCGCGGACCCCGCCGGCCCCTCCCCTGCGTCCCGCCTCGTCGACCGACGTCGCCCGAAGCGTCCCGACGATGCCGCGTCGCTCGACGTACGCCCGCCACCACGCCGGATCGCCGGTCGATGCGGCCGGCCGCAGCGTGCCCCGCACCCGCCGCCTGACCCCGTGGCCCATCGTGGCCGCGTCCTCGGCGTCGACCACGAGAAAGAGCCGGGCGCCCGCCGGTGTCGCCTCGCCCTCGGCACCGTGCAGGGAGACCACCCGGACGACCGCCCGTGCCCCCGCCTCCCCGGCCACCGGGGGATCGGCGACCTCCACCACCCCCGCCACGCCACCGGCCGTTCGGATGGGTGTCACGTCGGTGGCGCCCAGACGCAGCCCGCCCCACCACCATCCCAGGATGGCGACGCACGCCACCAGCACCGCCGCGGCCCGACGTGGGTCGGCACGTCCCACGCCGATCACGCCGATGACGACGACCGGCGCCACCGACCACCAGGGCCATCCCGGACGCGTCACGAGCGACGCCGTGATGCCCAGGCCGAACGCGAGCGCCACCGCGTGTGGCACCAGGCGCGCACCGAGCGGTGCCGCGGGAGCGCTCATCTCATGGCGTCACCTTGTTCCGCAGCGCCTCCATGCGCGCCTCCCCGATGCCGGGCACGTCCTGCAGGTCCTCGACGCTGCGAAACCCGCCGTGCGACTGGCGCCACTCGACGATCCGCGCGGCGAGCGTCGGCCCGATCCCGTCCAGCTGGTCCAGCTGCTCGACCGTCGCCGACGACAGGCTGATGGGGCCGGACGGGCCGGCCGCGCTCGCGGACGCCGGCGATCCGGCCGGGGCGGCGGCGACGCGCATCGGCACCACGATCTGCTGGCCGTCCTGCACGGGCGCCGCCAGGTTCACCCCGGCCAGGTCCGCCTTGGGCGTCGGGCCGCCGGCCAGCCGGATGGCCTGGATGATGCGCCCGTCGCCGCCGATCTCGTAGACGCCGGGCTTGCGCACCGCCCCGGCGACGTGGACGAGGAACCGCGTCGGCTCATCCCTGATGACGGCCGCGGGCTCGGCCGTGGGTGTCCCGGCGGGCTCCGGCTGGCCGCCGGAACCGCCGCCTGCGGCACGCCACGCGAGCACCGCCAGCGCCACGGCGACCAGGAGGTACCCGGCGGTGTGGGCCTGCAGCCATGGTCGCAGTCGATCCATGCACCCACGGTACGGACCGATGTGTCACACGTGGGTGTCGCCTGCGTGCCAACATTGCAACGACGTTCGCGTCACAGTGACGATGATGGATCGACGGGCGCCGGTGGCGTCGCACCCGCGGCACGCGGCCGCGCCGGCCGTCTACCCGACGACGATGTTGACGATGCGATCGGGCACCACGACCTCCTTGCGGATGGTCTTGCCGTCGATCGCCGCCGCGATCTTGGGGAGCTCCTTCGCCAGGCGTGCGAGCTCGTCGCGCTCCAGACCCGGCGTCACCGCCAGCGTGTCGCGCAGCTTGCCGTTCACCTGCACCGCCACGGTCACCGTCTCGGTGGCCAGGAAGGCCTCGTCGGCGTCGGGCCAGGGCGCCGACCACAGGGCGGTGCCGCCCAGCGCCTCCCAGAGCTCACAGGCGATGTGCGGGGCGAACGCATGCAAGAGCGACACGACCGTCTGCGTCGCGTGGCGCAGCGCCAGCCGGCCGGCCGGCGAGTCGTATGCGCCGTCGCCGCGCCCCTTGGTGGCCTCGTTCACCAGCTCCTGCAGTGCGGAGATGGCGGTGTGGAACGAGAAGCGCTCGCCGATGTCGGCCGTGACGCGGATCACCGTCGACTCGGCGCGTCGCATGAGCGCCATCGCGGCGGCGTCGCCCTCCAGGTCCGCCGGGGTGGGGCGCTCCACGAGGGCGTCGCCCTCCTGGCCCGCCACCAGCCGCCAGACCCGGTCCAGGAAGCGCCGCTGCCCCTCCACCCCGGAGTCCGACCATTCGGCGTCGTCGGCGGCGGGGCCCATGAAGAGCACGTACAGACGGAGCGTGTCGGCGCCGAAGCGCTCGACGATGGCATCGGGCGGGACCACGTTGCCCTTGCTCTTGCTCATCTTCGCGCCCTGGTGGTAGATCATCCCCTGGGTGAACAGGCGCGCGAAGGGCTCCGCGAAGCCCACGTAGCCCAGGTCGTAGAGGACCTTCGTGAAGAAGCGGGCGTACAGCAGGTGCAGGATCGCGTGCTCGATGCCGCCGATGTACTGGTCGACCGGCAGCCAGTGGTCGACGATCTCGCGCTCGAACGCCGCGGTGGACAGGTGCGGTGCCGTGTAGCGCAGGAAGTACCAGGACGAGTCGACGAACGTGTCCATGGTGTCGGTCTCACGGCGGGCGGGACCACCGCAGCCGGGGCACGTCGTGTTGACGAATTCGGTGGCCGCGGCGATGGGGCTGCGCCCCTGCGGCGCATAGTCGTCGACCTCGGGCAGCAGCACCGGCAGCTGGTCGTCGGGCACCGGCACCACGCCGCACGCGTCGCAGTGCACGACCGGGATCGGCGCGCCCCAGTAGCGCTGGCGCGAGATCAGCCAGTCGCGCAGCCGGAAGCCGACCGTGGGCTCCCCCATCCCCCGTTCGGCGAGCCAGGCGCCGATGGCGGCCTTCGCCTCGTCGACCGCGAGGCCGTCCAGGAACTGCGAGTTGACCAGCACGCCGTCGCCGGGCTCGGCGGCCTCGAGCGGCGCGTCGGCGTCGGCGGGATCGGCGGCGACCACGCGACGCACCGGCAGGCCGTGGGCCGTGGCGAACGCGAAGTCGCGCCCGTCGTGGGCGGGGACGGCCATGATGGCGCCGGTGCCGTAGTCCATCAGCACGTAGTCGGCCACCCAGACCGGGATCTCCTCGCCGGTGACCGGGTTCACCACCCGACGACCGGTGAACACGCCGCTCTTCGGCCGGTCGGCGGCGCTGCGGTCGGCCACGTCGGCCCGCGCCGCGGCGCGCACGTACTCGGTGACCGCCGCCTCCTCCGGCCGGCCGGCCACCAGCTCACCCAGGAGCGGATGCTCGGGTGCCAACAGGAAGAACGTGGCCCCGAACAGCGTGTCGGGGCGGGTCGTGAAGACGGGGATCTCGTGGGCGCCGTCGTCGGTGCGGAAGAGCACCCGCGCACCCTCGGACCGTCCGATCCAGTTGCGCTGCATCGTGAGGACCCGCTCGGGCCAGTCGACCAGGGTGTCCATGTCGTCCAGGAGGCGCTGGGCGTAGTCGGTGATGCGCAGAAACCACTGGGAGAGCTGGCGCAGCTCCACCTGGGTGCCGCAGCGTTCGCACGCGCCGTCCACGACCTGCTCGTTGGCAAGCACCGTCTGGTCCTTGGGGCACCAGTTGACCGCGGCCTCGCGCCGCTCGGCGAGCCCCTTCTCGAGCATGCGCAAGAAGAGCCACTGCGTCCAGCGGTAGTACTCGGGCTCGCACGTGGCGATCTCGGTGTCCCAGTCGATCGAGAAGCCCAGGCGGCGAAGCTGCTCGCGGATGCGGGCGATGTTGCGCTTGGTGATGACGTCGGGCGGCTGGCCCTCCCGGATGGCCGCGTTCTCGGCGGGCAGACCGAACGCGTCGTAGCCCATCGGGTGGAAGACGTCCACGCCCTGGCGGCGCTTGGAGTTGGCCACCACGTCGCCCATCGTGTAGTTCTTGACGTGGCCCATGTGGGCCTCGCCGGACGGGTACGGCAGCATCTCCAGCACGTATGCGGTGGGGGTGTCGGGTACCACCGGGGCCTCGCCGTCGCGCGAGATCGGCTGGGCGCGGAAGGCGTGCTCGCGATCCCAGATCGCCTGCCACTTTGCCTCGACCGCGTCGGCGTCGTAGCGTTCACCGAGCATGTGGGGAGTCCGGGACATCGACGGCCGAGTATATCCGCGCCTTTCGGGGGTCAGCCCGTGGCCACGCTGAGGGTGCCCGCCGCCATCGTCGAGGCCGACCTCGACCGCCACTTCCCCGCGATCCTGGAGCTCTACCGCGCCCACGGCTGGGTGCACGCCGCCGATCCCGCCCGCCTGCGACGGGCGGTGGACAACTCGTCGCTCTCGATCGTCGCGGTGGCCGACGACGAGGTGGTGGGGTATGCGCGGGTGCTCTCCGACGGGGAGTTCGCCGTCTACATCGCCGACATCCTGGTGCGCCCCGACCGTCAGCGTCACGGCATCGGCAGCGCGCTCTTCCTCGACCTCCTGGAGCGCTTCCCCATCGACCGCTTCCACCATCAGGTGCTCATGTCCGAGCGGGGCGCCGAGGGCTTCTACCGCAAGCACGGGCTGATGCCCGTCACCACCTTCGGGCTCACGGCGTTCATCCGCACCCGCGACGGGCGCTGAGCCTCAGACGTCCGCCGCGGTCAGGCGGCCGGCGTGCACGCGCTCCACGAACCCCCGGCAGCCGGTCGTCCGTTCCATGCGCCGGTCGCAGTACGGGGCGTGATGGGAGTGACGGGTCGCGGTCCTCAGCCCGCGGGCACCGTGATCCCCGCCGCGCGCAGGTCGTCGGTCAGCTCGTCCCCCATCGCGCGCGGCACGGCGTGGTACCACCAGTTCACACGCGGGGTCCAGCCGCGCCGAGCGGCGGTCCCGTCACCCCAGAGGTTGGACGCAACCGGCCGGGTGGCCGCGGCGAGGCGACGGTCGGCGTCGCGCAGGCGGCGGATGAGCGGCGCCCGCGTGTCGGGCATGGTCGCCAGAAGCTCGTGGAGCATCTGGCGCAGGTCCAGGTCGTTCAGGTAGTCGTCCAGCCCGAGGACCGACCCCGACGCGACCTCGGCCACGACCGCCTCCCATCGGGCGACGAGCCCGGCGAGTCCCAGACCCACCAGGTGGGCACCGGCGCCGCGTGCGTCGAGCCACGTGTCGATTCGTGTGTCCTGCGGGTCGCGCGTCGGGGTCATCTGCGTGCCTGTCGTCGGAAGTAGGCGATGCCGTCGTCGGGACGGAAGAAGGTGCGGATGGTGAGGTCGCGGTTGAACGCGATGAAGGCCCCGGTCGACCGGTCGAAGCGCGTGATGACCCCGTCCGCCCGCCGTTCCTCCAGGATCTCACCGCCGAGGGGTGCGTCGCGCAGCGTCTGTGCGAGCAGCAGGTACCGTGCCCGGTCGACATCGCCGAACTCGCGTCCGTGCTTTCGGAAGTGCTCGTCCAGACGGGTGGCGGAGCGGAATCCCACCTGCGGGTGCGCCACCGTGGCCGGCGCGCCCGACGGCGGGTCGGTCGAGGAGCGTCCGCACCCGCCCGCGGCCGTCCCCAGCACACCCAGGACGATCGCCAGCAGACAGACGCGCAGGAGCGCCCGAATCGTCATCCGGCCGTGGCGTCCTCGCCGTCATCACCCGGCTGGTACCGGCGAACCCGTCCCCGACCGGCGTTCTTGGCGGCGTACATGGCCTGGTCGGCGCGGCGGATGAGCTCCGCGACGTCCTCCTTGCCCTCGGCGGCCACGACGCCCACGCTCGCCGAGATGCTCACCGTGTGCCCGCCGATGTGGAACGGTTCCTCGAGCGACTGGATGAGACGATGACCCACCTGCTCCGATTCGGCCGCGTCCGCGCCACCTGAGCGCACGAGCACGAACTCGTCGCCGCCCATCCGGATCACCACGTCGTTGGATCGGACGTTTCGGCGGATGCGGGCGGCCACCGACCGCAGGAGCTCGTCGCCCACCTCGTGTCCCAGGGTGTCGTTGACGTCCTTGAAGCGGTCCAGGTCGATGAAGAGCACCGCGGCGGCCGTGAGCGGTGTGCCCTCGTGCGTGAGACCGCGGTCGAGCGCCGTCCGGTTCGGCAGGCCGGTGAGCGGGTCGTGCAGCGCCTCCCAGGCCAGACGCTCCTCGGTGCGCTTGCGATCGGAGATGTCGCGCATGAAGAGCATGACCCGGTGCTCTCCGTCGCCGGTGTTCACGCGACGCGTCGAGATGAGGACGTTCACCCGTCCGCCGCGGGCGGGACGCAGCGTGGCCTCCCGGTCGGTCACGAGCTCCACGTCCTCCCCCGACAGTCGCACCCCCTCGAGGAGCACGACCTCCGAGACGGGTTTGCCGACGATCAGGTCCACGCCCTGCCCCAGGAGCTCCGCGGCCGCGGGGTTGGCATCGGTCACGACGCCCCGTTCGTCCAGACGGACGATGGCCTCGACGGCGGTCTCGATCGTGAGGCGGGATATCGCCTCGCTCACCCGCAGGCGTTCGGTGATGTCGCTGACGCGCTGCATCGAGCGCTCCATCGTCGCCCCCAGCTCGCCGGGGAGGCCGGCCTCGTCCTCGCGGTCGCGCCCCTCGGCCAGGGCGTGCAGCTGCCCTCTGAGCGCCCGCAGGGTCTCGGTCATGCTGTTGAACGTGCCGCCCAGAAGCGCCAGCTCGCGGCCGCCGGCGGGGCTCAGGCTCGGGACGTCCAGATCGCCGCCGGCGATGCGCTGGGCGTGGTCGGTCACCCGTCCCAGGGCGCTTCGGATCGCCCGGTAGACGAGCCAGGCGACGACCAGCCCACCCAGAAGCAGGACGATCGAGAGTCCGAGGGCGATCCGGAACTGACGGGTGGCATCGTCCGCGCGGGTGGCGGCCGAGCCGGCGAGCCTGCGCGCGATCTCGCTCTCGATGCCGTCCAGGACCTGGGAGCGGTCGACCACCAGCGGCACGGAGGTGAGCAGGTTGATGCGCTTTCGCGCGAGCACGTCGCGGCGCACCTGGTCCCACCGTCGGCCGGCCTCGCCGGAGTTCCATCCCTGCATGCGCTCACGGAGATCCTTGGGGAGCTTGCGCAGCGTCATCGCCTGGACGACCTGCAGCCGCTCGGCCGACTCCTGGGCGCGGTCGACGACGACGGGGTCGCGCGACACCGCCGCCTCGAGGACGGAGATGTTCTCGTTGGTGAGGGCGATCTGGTAGGTCGAGAGGTCGAGGATGCTCTGCACCGTCGTGCCGGCGTCGTCGGCCTCGTCGATCAGGTCCACCACGCCCGCCGCGACCACGTCGCGCGCCCGTCCGATCTCCGCGGTGTGGCCCAGGAGGTCCCTGACGGAGCTGTCGGGACCGAGGCGCGTGGCCGTGAGCATGCGCTCGGTGGTGTCCGTGATGCGCTCGACGATGGCGGCCTCCGCGGGCCCTGCGGTGGGCGCGCGGCGGAGTCCCGCCACCTCCTGGTCGATCTGGTTCATGCTCAGCTGGATCGACCAGCGAAGGAGGGCGTCGAACTGACCGACCACCGGCGTCTCGGGACCGATCGAACCGATCGCGTCGGCGACCGCGCCCATCAGGTCCATGCGGTACTGCAGGCGGGCGGCGTCGACGATCGTCGTGATGCGCTTGTTGTCCACCACGGCGTGCTCGGCCTCCTGACGACGGTCGACGGCCCAGATCGTGGCGAAGACCAGCATTCCCAGAAGCGGGAGCAGGATCACCAGCAGGAGGCGGGCGCGCAGCGTGTTGAATGTCGCGGGCAGGTTCATGGGCACCGCATCAGTCCCGACGCGTCACGCGTCCAGGGCTCATCGTCCATGACGCCGACCGCACGCCTGGGAAACCTGCCGAACACACCGCGAATTCTATCGCCGTCCCGGCCCGACGCGGACTCGACACCCGTCCCCAATGCGCTCGGGCGCGCATGTGCCGGGCCGCCCGTGGGCCGTCGTCGTCTGGTGGTGTCACCGGTGGGGCCCCGGTTGGGCACGCAGCGTCCTCGAAACGACGAAACCCCCGCAGATGCAGGGGTTTCACGTGAAGTGGAGGATACCGGGATC
>CAZVNM010000007.1:0-102210 GCA_964628685.1 uncultured Bifidobacteriaceae bacterium
CGCCAACACGTCCTCCTCCCTACTCTCAGGTAGAGAGGATACCACGACGTCGGCACCGAAGGTGGAGACCGCCGTCACCGGCGAGTCCTCCGAAGCACCCGACTCGGTTCGTGGGATAGGCGTGGCCGCTAGTTCGCAACCAAGACGATGACCTTCCCGCTGTCAGCGGCGATGCCGTGATGTCTGCTCATGCGTTGAACGCAGCGGAGCCCTGGCTGCGAGCGCGACAATGGCATCGTTCACGGGTGATCGGGAAGCGGCTTCATGTGCCTCACGGGCGGTCTCGCGCGAGGTTCAAGGATCGCCGGATGCTCCCCCGCGCCCGCGGCGGCGGTGTGGCCGCCTATGGGTCGAGCTGCATGAGACCCTACGGCGTGGTCTTAGCACCCGACGACCACCATGGTTCCGCCTGCTCGTCGATAGCTCGAATCACCTCCGCGGCAATCTGTGCGTACCATTCATCGGAACGCACCGGCTCCGGATCGTCATAGGTTCGCGGCCCGAATGAGAGCCAGTCACCGTCCGCAAATTCCAGACGGGGACGGTTCTTTGGATCGACATGCTGTGCCGTCACTTCTTTCGGGCCTGCTGTTCCCCAGACGTCTGTGATCCCGTCCGGCGGACACGCTGCGACCTCGACGACGAACCTGCCGCCGGCAGAGTAGAACTGGAATGTGATCAGATCGATGCGCTTGTCGGTGATGCGCCGCAGGTGCGGAAACGAGCCGGTGAATCCCCGTGGACGAAGATGGTCGCGGATCGCTCGGCGCAACGCCCTGTCCACCGCCGCTCGAGCGGTCGTCGTCATCGGCCCTCGTTTCCCGAGTTCGGCCCGCCCCACGCAGACGTGGCGACCACGATCACGTCGACCTGCGGCGCCTCGACGGTACACGCAGCTGGTCCTCGGTCCCGCCGAACAGCGCCAGCCTCCGGGCACTTTCACGTTCGATCAGCGCACGAAGCGCCTCGCGGACCAACACGGTCTTATCGGCGATGCCCGTCAGACGCTGTGCCTCGGCCAGCAGATCATCGTCCAGTGCGAGCGTCGTCCGCATTCGATCCTCCCCGATGCATGAAGAACGACATCAAATGAGGCTACAAGTGGCAACCGGAAGCCGTCGGTCCACGAGACTCGACCGCCCGTTCGGTCGCCTCCATGGTCAGAGGAGGTCCCGCTCCTTGGCCACCGCCAGCGCCTGCACCCGATTGTGTGCGTCCAGCTTGGTGAAGAGCGACCGGGTGTGGCTCTTGACGGTGTTGGGCGAAAGGCCCGCCTCCTCCGCGATCTCCTTGGTCGTCAGGCCACGGGCGATCAGGTGCAGCACGTCGGTCTCACGGGCGGTGAGCGCGCTGTCGGCGGGGGTCTCCCGCCCACGCCTGGGAAGCGCGGCTCCCGCGATGCGCGGGTCGATGACCCCGCGTCCGTGCACCACCTGAAGAAGTGCGGTCAGCAGGTTCTGCTCGTTGGCGTCCTTGAACAGGCAGGCCGACGCCCCGGCCTTGAGGCAGCTGCGCACGGCGAGCTCCTCCGGGTACGCGGTGAGGATGACGATCTTCGTGTCGGGCTGACGTTCCTTGATGCGCTCGCAGATCGTCGCCGCCGGCAGGTCCGGCAGACGCAGGTCGAGCAGGAGGACATCGGGACGAAACTGCTCGCAGCGAACGATCGCCTCGGCCCCGGTGCGCGCCTCCCCCACCAGCTCGAAGAAGCGGCTGCCGCCGAACACCAGGCGCATCCCGGCCACGACGATGGGGTGGTCGTCCGCGACGACCACCGAGTGCGGACGGCGGGCGATCGTCATCGCGGCACCTGGGTTCGCATCGTCGCCCCGGTGTCGTCGCTCGCACCGAAGCGCATGTCACCGCCGTGCCGGCGCACCTCGTCGCGGAGCATGCCGAGCCCCATCCCACCGAACGGCTCCGAATGGCCGATCCCCACGCCGTCGTCCTGCACCACCAGCTCGACTCGGTCGGGGGTGTAGGCGAGGGTGACGATCACCTCGGCGGCCCGCGCGTGGCGTTCGACGTTGCGAAGGCCCTCGTGCATCACGCGGGTGAGCAGATCCTCACGATCCGCGTCGATCTCAGCGGGCTCACCCAGCACCAGCAGATGTGCGGCCACGCCCGAGCGCGTGGTGAAGGCGGCGATGTCCTCACGCAGCATGACGGCGAGCACTCCGGACGGGCGCTGGGGCCGCGAGAGCGCGTTGAGCGTCCCGCGGAACGCCGCGGCCGCGCCGGCCACCTGCTGCTCCAGGGACGTGAGGTGGGCGATGAGGTCGGCTCCACCCGTGGCGGCGCTGGCCCGCGCGGCCCGCGCCGTGATGCCCAGCCCGAACAGGCGCTGGCCGAAATCGTCGTGCAGCGACCGCGCGAGCCGACGCCGTTCGCGGCCCGCGGCCACCTCCTCCACGCGCGCCCTGTCCCGTGCCGCGGCCAGCGCGGCGCCCGCGTAGGTGCACAGGCGCGTGAGCGCGGTGATGACCGCTGCGCTGAAGGTGCGTCCGTCACGCAGCCCGGCGTGCAGGACGCCGCGAACCTCCCCGCCGAACGAGACCGGTACCGCGGTGAGCGCGCCGATCCCCTCGCTCTCCGCCACCAGCCGCACGAGGTCGGGGTCGAACGGCGCCGATCCGTAGTCGTCCACCTGGTGGGTGCGGCCGGTCGAGAGGACCTGCCCACCCACCCCCTCCCCCGCCGCGATGCGAAGGCCTGGCAGCCGCGACCCGCGGTTTCCGAGGACGGCCTTCAGCTCCAGCCGGTCCAGGCAGTGGTGCTGCTCGCACGGCTGGGCATGGTCACAGCCGGCGACGCGCAGCGAGAACGCCACCAGGTCGACGGCGATCAACCGGCTCACCTCCGAGACGGTCGACCATGCGATGCGCGAGACGACGAGCTCGCGGAAGAGGCGCTGGCCCGCGGCATCCGCACGGGCGAGGAGATTGAGGTCCGAGGAGCGGCTGATCGTGCCGACGGCGTCTGTGCCCACGTCGCCCTTTCGAAGCGGTCGGTCCACCCTACCCCTCTTCCGCGCCGCGGTCGACTCCATCTCACCCTTTCGGGTGAGATGGACGGGCCGGATCCCCCGGGCGCGTCCCCACTCTCGTAGGCTGGACCCGATGGGCGCCGGTGCCCATCCCACGCCGACCGACCGGGAGCACCGACATGGCCGAGACGATGCGCGCCGCCGTCTACAAGGACGTCCGGGACATCCACATCGAGGAGGTCCCCATCCCCCGCTGCGGTCCCACCGACGCCATCGTCAGGGTGACGACGACGAGCATCTGCGGCACCGACTCGCACATCTGGCGCGGCGAGTACCCCGTGGCGCAGGGGCGCGTGGTCGGCCACGAGCCGGTGGGCGTCGTGCACGAGGTGGGCGACGCGGTGCAGGGATACCAACCCGGCGACCGCGTGGTGGTGGGTGCGATCACCCCGTGCGGCACGTGCTACTTCTGCCAGTCCGGTGACTTCTCGCAGTGCGCGGGATACGAGGACCAGTGGGGCATCATCGGCGGGTGGCGCCTCGGCAACTCCGCCGACGGCGTGCAGGCCGAATACTTCCGCGTGCCGTACGCGCAGGCCAATATGGCACACATCCCGGAGGGGCTCTCGGACGAGGATGTCCTGTTCGTCACCGACATCGCCACGACGGGCATCGCCGCGGTCGAAACCGCGGAGGTCCAGCTGGGCGATTCGGTCGTGATCTTCGCCCAGGGGCCGATCGGGCTCTGCGCCACCGCCGGCGCGCGGCTGCGCGGTGCCGGCCTCGTGATCGCGGTCGACGCCAACGAGCGGCGCCTTGAGTTCGCACGCGCACTCGGTGCGGACGTGGTCATCGACTACACGCAGGAGGACCCGGTCGCCAAGGTCAAGGCGCTCACCGAGGGGCGTGGGGCCGACGTGGCGATTGAGGCGCTCGGAATCCAGGAGACGTTCGAGAATTGCCTCAAGGCCGTGCGCCCCGCCGGCATGGTCTCGTCGCTGGGCGTCTACGGGGACAAGATCTCGATCCCGCTCGAGGCGTTCGTGTACGGGATCGGCGACATCGACATCCGCACCACCCTCTGCCCCGGCGGCAAGAAGCGGCTGAACGCCCTCATGAACCTGGTGAAGACCGGCCGGCTCAACCTGAAGCAGCTCATCACCCACCGCTACGGCCTCGATGACATCGAGGAGGCCTACCACCTCTTCTCCAATCAGGAGGACGGGGTGTGCAAGATCGCGATCACCCCCTGACCCCCCCGACGGACGGACGACCCGATGCCCAGCTATGACCTGCACTGCACCGCATGCGACACCGCGTTCGAGCTCTTTCGCCAGCGGTTCCTGACCGACGACGAGAAGGTCTGCCCCTCCTGCGGTGGGGCCGCCGAGACCCTCCTCACGGGGTTCGTCTCGTCACGCCCGGCCCGCGACGCCGCCACACCGACGGTGCGGAACTACGCGGGCCACGGCGGCGGGTGCTCCTGCTGCTCGGGCGGCGGGGCGGGCACGCGCGCCGACTGGCTGACCTCGCGCTGACCGCACCGGGGACGGGTGCGCCACCGTCCCCGGTCGGCCGGCGGACGCGTCAGGCCGAGAGCACGACCTTCAGCGCCTTGTTGTCGGCGGCGTTCGCGAACACGTCCCACGCGTCGTCGATCTCCGACAGCTTGAAGTTGTGCGTCCCCATCTTCTGCGAGGGGATGCGGCCCGAGGCCACCATCTTCATGAGCGTCGGCGTGGAGGTTGCGTCCACGAGCCCCATCGCGATGTTGAGGTTCTGGATCCAGAGCGCCTCCATGGGGAACTCCACCGGCACCCCGTGCACACCGATGTTGGCCACGCTGCCGCGCGGACGCACCAGCGAGATCGCCGTCTGCAGGGTCTCCGGGTAGCCGACGGCCTCGATCGCGACGTCCACACCCAGACCGTCGGTCATGTCCATCACCTTCTCGCGGCAGCCCTCACCCGCGTGGACCGTGTCGGTGGCCCCGAACTCCCTGGCCATCTCCAGCCGGTAGTCGTCGACGTCGATCCCGATGATGCGCGACGCGCCGTAGAGACCCGTGGTCAGCACCGATGCGAGGCCGACCGCGCCCGTTCCGACGATGGCGACGACGTCGCCCGGCTTGACGCCGCCCGCGAGGACCCCCACCTCGAAGCCGGTGGGCAGCGAGTCGGAGAGGAAGACCGCCTGCTGGTCGGTGACCCCCTCGGGCACCTTATGCAGGGAGAAGTCGGCGTGCGGGACGCGCACGTACTCGGCCAGGGTGCCGTCGATCCTGTGGCCCAGGATCCAGCCGATGCCGGCGTCGTTGGACTGGCAGTGGTCGGGGTGGCCCTGTTGACAGAACTGGCACGACCCGCACTTGGTGATGCACGAGACGATGACGCGGTCGCCCTTCTTGAAGTTGTTGACGCCCGACCCGACGTCGACGATGGTGCCGACGCCCTCGTGCCCGAGCGTGCGGCCCGCGTCGACCGACGCCACGTCCCCCTTGAGGATGTGCAGGTCGGTGCCGCAGATGGTCGTGGTCTCGATCTGGACGATCGCGTCGGTGGGCGCGTCCACCGTGGGATCGTCCACCGTCTCCCAGCTCTTCTGACCTGGCCCGCCGTATACCAGTGCCTTCACGTGACCCTCCTGGATCGTTGTCGGTGTCCCGAACGTACGAAGGGACATCACGCGTTCCAAGCGTGATCGACCGGAAACGCCCGGATTTCACCCGATCGGGTGATGCACCGCAGTGTGAGGTGACCAGGAGGGGGCGAGGGGTCGCGGCTGTCAGTCGCCCTTGATCCGGGTGAGCGCCGACCCCTTGTGGGCGGCCACGTGGTCGGTCCTGTCGCTCGCGATCTCGTACTGCGGGTCGTCCTCACTCGCCCGCCGGCGGTGGCCCTTGTAGGTGAAGTCGGACGTGTGGACCTTGGTGATCGTGCCCGAGACCCGCCCGGCCTCGGAGTTCCAGCTCACGTGGTCGCCCACGCGGAAGCGATCGGACATGACGGTGCCTCCCATCGGGTGTGTGGGGCCGGTCCGTTCACACCCGGACGCGGCCGTTGCCTTTTCGCGTGTGTCGCCCGCAGGCGAGGACCGAAACCCTCGGGGTCGATGACGAACATCGGATCGGGTCGAACCGTGCCGACGGGGTACGAGAGCCCCAGGTGACGAGACGACGGCCGCCGTTCGGTGCGGCCCCGTGACGGAGGGAGACGACGATCGAGGCGATCAGTCAGATCTGCGGGGCCACATGCGGGGTGCCGGCATGACTGGACCCGACGCGTCCGGCGGCGGGGGCGGCGAGCTCTGGACCATCGGCCACTGGGTGTCGCCGGAGGACGTGTTCCTGGAGCCGCTGCGGTCCGCCGGCATCGACACGATCGTCGACGTGCGCTCCATCCCCGGATCGCGCCGAAGCCCCCAGTTCGGACGCGACACGATGCCCGTCTGGCTCCGTGAGGCGGGCATCGACTACCTGCACATCGAAGAGCTCGGTGGACGCCGGCGAAAGCAGCCGGATGTGCCGCCGGACATCAACGCCGGCTGGCAGAACCGAAGCTTCAAGAACTACGCCGACCACACCCTCACCGACGAGTATCGGCGCGGGATCGACCGGCTGACGGACCTGGCGCGCGAGCACCGGGTGTGCGTCATGTGCGGCGAGCCGACCCCGTGGCGCTGCCACCGCTCCCTGATCGCCGACACCCTCACCGCCCGCGGATGGACCGTGTGGCACCTCTCCACCACCAGCTCGCCGCGACGCCACCAGCTGGGCGCCTGGGGTGCCGACCCCGTGATCGCCGCCGACGGCACGGTCACCTATCCCCCGTCCCCCGCCGCCGCCTGACCGCATCCACCGACCCCGCACACGCCCGACCGCAGGAGAGTGACCCCGTGGACCTCCGAATCACCGATCGCACAGCCGTCATCTCCGGCGCCGCCGGGACGATCGCCCACGAGACCGCGCGCATCCTCCTGGACGAGGGCTGCCGTCTCATCCTGACCGACATCGACGAGGAGGAGCTCGCCCAGTCGGTCGACCGGCTGGCGGGCGGCGCCCGCGTGCGCATGGTGGTTGCCGACCTGGCCGATCCGCGGGGTGCTCCCACGGTCGCGCGTGAGGGTGTGCGCGACGACGCGGAGTGGCAGCCCCAGATCATGCTGCACGCCGCCGGAGTGACCGGCGCCAAGGGCGACCCCCTGGACGACATCACCGACGAGGACTGGGCCCACGCGTGGACCACCGACTTCATGAGCGGGGTATGGATGTCGCGCGCGTTCATCCCCGCGATGCGGCGGGCGGGCTGGGGCCGCGTCGTGTTCGTCACCTCGGAGAACGCCGCCCAGCCGTATCCGGACGAGGCCGTCTACAACGCGGCGAAGGCCGCGATGCTCAACTTCTCGAAGTCGCTCAGCCAGATCTGCGCGCAGCAGGGCGTCCTGATCAACTGCGTCGCACCGGCCTTCATCGCCTCGGACATGACCGACCAGATGATGCGCCGCCGCGCCGCGGAGCGCGGCACCGACATGGACGAGGCCATCGAGAGCTTCCTGCGCGAGGAACGCCCGCATCTGGCGCTCAGGCGTCGCGGTCGTCCCGAGGAGGTGGCCTTCATCATCGCGTGTCTCCTGTCCGAGCGCGCGTCGTTCGTGAACGGCGCCAACTACCGCATCGACGGCGGCGCGGTGCAGGCGATGAACATCTGACGGTGACGGGGCGCTGTCCGGCGTCAACGTCCTGCCGCGTGTCGCGCGTGCACGGGGGTACGAGCCGGATGAGGCCCGCGGCGCGAGACCGATGCCGAGCCGTGCCCGCCCGCGGCACATGGGAGGCCCGCCCGCCGTGCGCCACACAGAAAGGACCGTCATGGCCAGGGACCAGTACACCCTCACCGATCCACGAACGCTCTATCCGTCCATCAGCCCGAAGGTGCAACAGCAACCCGAGCCGGGGCTGCAGTCGCTCATGGAACCCGTGCCGGACCTGGGCGAGGACACCTATCGGGGAAGCGGCCGGCTGCAGGACCGCAGGGCGCTCATCACCGGCGGTGACTCCGGAATCGGCGGTGCGGTGGCGATCGCGTTCGCCCGGGAGGGCGCCGACGTCGCCATCTCCTACCTTCCCGCCGAGGAGGACGACGCGCGCCACATCGTCGAGCTGATCGAGACGGCGGGGCGCACGGCACTCGCCATTCCCGGCGATCTGCGCGACCGTGCGTACTGTCGCGAGCTCGTGCGTCGCACCGTCGAGGGTCTGGGCGGCCTCGACATCGTCGTGAGCAACGCCGGCAAGCAGGTCTGGGTCGACCGGATCGAGGACCTCGACGACGAGCAGTTCGAGGACACCATGCGCACGAACGTGTCGGCGATGTTCTGGATCGTCAAGGACGCCGTCCCCCACCTGCCCCCGGGGGCCTCCATCATCTGCACCGCGTCGCTCGAGGCCTACAACCAGCTGCCGTCGCTTCTGGACTACGCCACCACCAAGGGCGCCATCAACAACTTCTCGAAGGCCCTCGCCCAGCAGCTGGGCCCGCGTGGCATCCGGGTGAACGCGGTGGCGCCGGGGCCGACGTGGACGGCGCTCCAGGTGAGCCATGGGTACGCGGCCGACGAGCTGCCGGACTACGGCAAGGACTCGCTCCTGGGGCGGTCCGGACAGCCGGCTGAGCTCGCCCCCGCCTACGTCTTCCTGGCATCGGGCGAGTCGAGCTACGTGATCGGCGAGACGCTCAACGTCAACGGCGGCATCCCCACGCCGTGACGGTCGGATCGACGTGACGGCGACCGACGCGCCCCTGGATCGGGGGACGCTCAGGGATCGGAACGGCTACGCGGATCTGCGCTCCTATGCCGCCATCGGAAACGGGCGCACCGTCGCCCTCGTCGCGCGTGACGGCGCGGTCGACTGGCTGGCGGTGTCCCGTATGGACGCGCAGCCGGTCTTCGCCCGCATCCTCGACGCGGACCACGGCGGCTGCATCGAACTGGCGCCCACCGAACCGTTCGCGGTCGACCGCCGGTACGTGCCGCACACCAACGTGCTCGAGACGACCTTCCGCACCGCCGGCGGCCGGGTGCGGATCACCGACGCCCTGGTGGGCGGGTTCGCCGGTCGCCTGCCCTGGCCCGAGCTCGCCCGCCGGGTGGAGGGGCTCGAGGGCCGGGTGCATCTGCGCTGGCGGGTGACGCCGGGCACGCGGCTCGGCACCGCCGCCCCCGCCGTGGACCGCACGGTGCACGGTCCGGTGCTGCGCGCCGGCCGCGTGACCCTCGTCGTCACCGGGCTCGACCACGGCCCACACGAGCCCGATGCGCATGGGATGGGCGGTGAGATCGTGACGTCCACCGGGTCATGCCACCTGCTGGTCATCGCCGGCACCGAGGACGAGCCGGTCCGCGGTCAGCGTCGGCTGACGACCTCGCAGTTGCGGACCACGTCGATCCGATCGACGATCGCCCGGTCACGGCCGCGGCCGCAGTCGACGATGTCGCGCCGGCCGTCGCGGGCCAGGATCGTGTCGTTGCCCGAGCCGCCGTACATGACGTCCATGCCGGGGCCACCGACGAGGACGTCGTCGTCGTCGCCACCGAGGAGCCGGTCGTTGCCGGCGCCGCCGAAGAGCCGGTCGTCGTCGTCACCGCCGACGAGGATGTCGTTGCCGGCGTCGCCCCACAGCCGGTCGTCGTCGTCCCCACCCCACAGGCGGTCGTTGCCGGTGCCGCCGTGGAGCCGGTCATCGCCGTCGAGCCCCAGCAGACGGTCCGCGCCGCCCAGACCGAGGATCGTGTCGTCGCCGTCGGTGCCGCGCAGCAGGTTGGGGCGTGCGTCACCGCGGATCAGGCGACCGCGGTCGTCATCGCCCGGTGTGCCCGGCGTACCCGGGTTGCTCGGGGGCGGCGTCGGTGCCGGAGCACCGCCGGCCGCCGGCCGGAGGTTGGCGCACTGGTCCTCGCTGTTGCCCTTCACCACGTTGTTGCCACCGGTGGGCGCCGGGTTGTTGGACTTGCACTGCAGGTTGCCGTCGATGGTGTTGCCGGTGACGTCGACCCCACCCGTGTTGCTGAACGCCTGCAGATCGGCGCCGATCGTGTTGGACGTCGCACGGAACACGCCGGTCTGGTTCTCGACCTGCAGGTTGCCGTTGATCGCGATGCTGGCGACGGCGCCCCCACCACCGCCCGCGTACTGCACGCTGCCGGTCACGCGGCCGCCGGTGACCGTCACCGACCTCGCGTTGTCGGTCTGGATGTTTCCGCCCACCGTGATGTTGCGCGCGGTGAGCGTCGCATTCGAATACACCTTGACGTTGCCGTCGATCCTCGTGCCGTCCAGTGAACACGTGGCGCCCGACGGCACGACGATGTCGCCGTCGATCGACGTGGCCCCCATCGCACCGGTGCACGGAACATCACCCGCGAGCGCAGCCGGCGCGCCGAACGCGAACGCCGCGACCGCCCCCGCCATCGCCATCCCCAATCGAACCCGCATGACCGCTCCTCTCGTTGCTTCCGGGACCGAAGCTACGGACGACCCATGAGGCCCCGATGAACATTCGATGAGAAACATCTCATGGACGTCCGACGGCGCCCGTGACCGGATTCACGCCCGGTCGACGCGTCTTTCCCCTTCTCCACACGGCCCGGCTGTGCGAACATGTGTTCGTGGGCGTGGCCGGTTCGGCATACGGGGAGTTTCGCCGGGCACTGGCCGCCGGGGATCCGATGCTGGTGCTGGCGGCGGCTCAGGGACTGGGCGAGCTCGCCCTGGACGACGCCCTGGAGGTGGTGCTCGTGCTTCGCACCGACCGGCGCTACCGACGGGCGGCGGCCAAGTGGATCGCGCGGGCGACCATCCACGAACACGCCCTGCGGACCACCGATCAGCTGCAGCTGATCCAGGGGTTCGAGCTCCTGGCCGTGCAGCCGGCGGAGGGCATGCGGGTGCTCGAGCGCACCCTGCGCGAGCTGGGTCTCACCCGCTGCGCGGTGATCGTGCGCGAGCGCGCGCAGCGGACGCGACGCGCGGCGTGAAGGGCCGGCGGTGGCGCGCGTTTTTCGCGGTTGGGAACGCCGCGACGGTCGGTCTAGGATTGGCCATGTGAGCACGTTCCTCGTCATCGGCGCGCTGGGCGCCCTGCTGCTTCTGGTGTCGGTGATCGTGGGCGACTTCATCGGGTCGTTCGAGCTCGGCAACGACCTCTTCGGCGGGGCGGCGCTGTCGGGGTTTCTCGGCGCGTTCGGCTTCGGCGGCGCCATCGCCCACGACGTCACCGGCGGCAACACCGCCATCGCCGTGGTGGTGGGAGTGATCGCCGGCATCCTGGTGGGGCTCATGACCGGCTGGGTCATCGCGAAGCTCCGCCAGGGCGACGACGGCGGCACCGTGCGCATGGCGACGATCGACGGACGTCCCGCCACGGTCGTCGACGCCATCCCCGTGGACGGCTACGGATCTGTCTCGCTGACGGTCGCCGGTCACATCACGCGTCTGAACGCCAGATCGTCGGAGGCGATCCCCGCCGGGACCGCCGTCGTCATCACCTCCATCCTCTCCTCCACCGCCGTGTCGGTGGAACGCCTGTACTGACGCAGGTCATCGCTCAAGGTTCGCACCCAAGGAAGGCACGCACATGTCCCCGGTCGTCACCGCGCTCGTCGGCTTCGTCGTCCTGCTGGTCCTCCTGGGCCTGCTCATCACCAACCGCTACAAGGTGGCGGGCCCCAACGAGGCCTTCATCGTGACCGGTCGCAAGGGGCGGTCGGTGCGCAACCCCGAGACCGGTCAGGTCTCGACCGACCTGTCGGGTCAGAAGGTCGTCATGGGCGGAGGCGTGTTCGTCATCCCCTTCATCCAGAAGCTCAACCGGCTGGATCTGTCATCGCGACGCATCCCGGTCCAGATCCGCGGTGCCGTGTCGGGACAGGGCATCAAGCTCAACCTGGACGGTGTCGCGATCGTGAAGGTGGGCGGCAACGAGGACTCCATCCGGGCGGCCGCCCAGCGGTTTCTCATCCAGCAGGAGGAGGTCGAGACCTTCACGCAGGAGACCCTGGCGGGTGCGCTGCGATCGATCGTGGGGTCGCTGTCGGTCGAGCAGATCATCCGCGACCGGGCGGCGTTCGCACAGCGCGTCGCGGACGAGTCCGAGACCTCGCTCACCGGTCAGGGCCTCGTGCTCGACACCTTCCAGATCCAGGACATCACCGATGACGGCTCGTATCTGGCCGACCTCGGCCGACCCGAATCCGCGAAGGTCGCACAGATCGCCGCCATCGCCGAGGCCGAGGCCCGGCAGGCCGCCGAGCAGGCGCGCATCGCCGCCGAGCAGGAGATCGCGATCGCCGAACGCCAGCTCGCGCTGAAGCAGGCGGAGATCAAGGCCGAGACCGACGCCGCGGCGGCCACCGCCGCCGCCTCCGGCCCGCTGGCCCAGGCCGACCGCGACCAGGCGATCCTCACCGAGCAGGAGAAGGTCGCGGTGCGGCAGGCGGCGCTCAAGGATCGTCAGCTGGACACCGAGGTGCGAAAGCCCGCCGACGCCGAGCGCTACCGGCTGGAGACCGAGGCGACGGCGCGTCGCAACTCGCAGATCCTGGGTGCCGAGGCCGACAAGGCCGCATCCATCGCGGCGGCCGAGGCGGACGCCGAGAAGGCCCGTCTCACCGGTGAGGGTGAGAAGTCACGGCGGTCGGCCCTCGCCGAGGCCGAGGCCATCGAGGGCGCCAAGCGCGGTGAGGCCGAGAAGGCACGACGCATCGCCGAGGCCGACGCGCTGCGTGCCGAGGGCGACGCCCAGGCCGCGGCCACGATCGCCACGGGCGAGGCCGAGGCCGGCGCCATGGAGAAGCGAGCCGAGGCCTTCGCCCAGTACAACGAGGCCGCGGTCCTTCAGATGCTCATCGAGATCCTCCCGCAGGTGGCCCGCGAGGTGGCGGCCCCCATGGGCGCCATCGACAAGCTGACGGTCATCTCGACCGACGGCGCCGGCCAGCTGCCCAAGCAGGTCACGGGCAACCTCGTGCAGACGCTCGAGATGCTCCGCGACACCACGGGCATCGACCTGGAGGCGGTGGTGCGCCGCTACGCCGGCCGCGCCGGCTGGGCCGGGCCGGACGGTGGTGGCGGCACGGGGGCGGTCACCCGGACCACACCGGAGCCCTGACCCCGGCGGATCAGGCGCCGGGCGTCACCGCGTCGTACTGGGTCAGCTGGTAGCGGTCCATGATGTCCAGGACCTTCTTCGCATAGCGCGGGTCGGTGGCGTACCGACGGGCGATCAGCACCGCGAACTGCCGCGGCGCCGTGGTGTGTGCAAACGCGGGCCGGTAGACCGGGTTGCTGGTGAGGAGCGCCCCGTGGTCCATGATCGACGCATCGAGGGTGCGGTAGGCGCGGAACGCGCCGTAGGTCATGACCAGCCGCCCGCCGCGCTCGCCCTCGCGCGTCTTCTTGTAGGTGCATCCCACGGCGTGCTCACCCCAGCGGTAGGTGCCGGCGCGGTCCGGCTCCTTGGCCTTGATGCCGAAGAAGTTGTTGCCCAGGGCGGCCACCTGGCCGCCGGCGCTCTCGAGGGTGGCCTGTGCGAGGGCGACCGACGCCGGCACGCCGTTTCGCTCCCGGCTGCTGACCGCACCCGGCAGGGCCGCCGCGATGAACTCCTCGCGCGTGGCGTAGGCGGGAAGGAGCGGCACGACGGGTGTGACGGCGCAGAACCCGCGCTCCTGGCCCGGGGCGGCCGGACCCGACGGGACGGGCACCCCGCAGACGGGGACGAGCAGCCGGTGCGCGTCGCGGTTGACGAGGCCGTCGTGGATCCAGCCGGAGCGTCCGTTGACGTTCACCCGCACCCACAGCCGCGACCAGCCGTCGCGCGGCACCCGGGCGAGGGCGCCGACACGGGTGCACTCGGCGCGCAGCGCGGTGCCGCGCCGCACGTGGGCGAGCACCTTGCCGCCCGCGGGGGTGGCCCGCAGCTTGGCCGCGGACGACGTGGTCGCGCGGACGGCGGCCGAGGCCGTGGAGGTCGTGCCGAGGACCAGGGCGCCGGCGCAGCAGGTGATGAGGGCGGTGACCGATCGTTTCACGCGGGCGATCGTACCCGCATCGTGCGCCCCCGGCACGCCGCCCGGGTCACGGGCCACCTCGGCATGACCGATAGGCTCACGCGCATGGACACCGATGCGATGAAGCGCTTCGCCGTCGAGCGGGTCGAGGTGCTCTTCAACCGCGGGGAGCTCGACCACGTGGAGGAGTTCGTCACCCCGGACTTCGTCAACCACGAGGCCTGGCCCGGCGAGGACCCGGGGTTCGAGGGGTTTCGGCTGCGTCTGCGGCGGTTGCACGAGGCCTTCTCGGACATGCGAATGGACGTGCACGAGGTGGTGGCCGGCGACGACCTGGTGGCCTACCGGGCGGAGCTCTCGGGCGTGCACACGGGCGAGCTCCTGGGGATCCCACCCACCGGCCGGTCGTTCCGCGCCCAGCAGATGCACATGCTGCGCATCCGCGACGGGCGCTCGTCGGAGCACTGGGCGACGCGTGACGACCTTGGGATGCTCGTGCAGCTGGGTGTGGTGACCCCGCCCGGCGGCTGATCTCAGTCCGCGTCCGTGGGGCGCACCCGAACCTCGTAGACGGTGTCCCAGTACTTGCCGGTCAGATAGACGGTGCCGGCCTCGGCGTTGCGGGCGATGCCGTTGGTCTCGGCCCCGGCGGTCTGCTGCGCCTTGAGGCCGGTGAGGTCCATCGTGGCCACGACGGCGCCGGACGCCAGGTCGATCACCACCATGCGCGGCGTCGGCCAGATGTTGGCCCACACCGTGCCGTCGTCCATGTACTCCAGCTCGTTCAGCCCGGTGAGCGGCCGTCCTTCGAGGCGCACGGTGATGGTGCGCGTCTGGCGACGCGTCTCGGGGTCCAGCACGCGCAGCGTCGCGGTGCCGTCGCTCTGCACCAGCTCGTCGTCCACCGTGGTGAGCCCCCAGCCCTCGCCCGGGTAGCGCCAGTCACCGCGGGGTGCGAGCGTGGCGGCGTCGTACACATGGCCGATGCCGTTCTTCCAGGTGAGCTGGAAGAGCCTGCCGTCGTGCAGCGCGAGTCCCTCCCCGAACTCGGCGTCGGGCAGGGCACGCCGCTTCAGCACCCGACCGGTGCGGATGTCGACGATGCGCACGTCGGATTGCCCGAGCATGCCGGTGCTCTCGTAGAAGCGCTCGCCGTCGCGGATGAGCCCCTGGGTGAAGGCGGTGACGTCGTGCGGATGGGAGGCCACCACCTCGTAGCCGAGCGTGGCGGGGCGTTCGGGGGTGCCGTACTCGAGGGTCGCCGGCGTGCCGGTGTCGGTGGCCGGTGTCGTGGTGGACGTCCCTCCCCCGCAACCGGCCGCGAGGAGGACCCCGGCGACGAGCGCCGCGAGCCGGCGGCTAACGCGCGATGCGCCCACGCAGGCCGTCCAGAAGCGGCGTCATGCTGGACGCGATGAGGTCAGGACCGGCGTGGGCCAGGTCCTTCTCACGCCCGAAGCCGGTCAGCACGCCCATGGTCTGGGTGCCGGCCGCGCGACCGGCCTTGACGTCGACGGTGGTGTCGCCCACCATGATCGCCCGCTCGGGCGGCACGCCCATCGTCCGAAGGGCGCCCAGGACGGGCTCGGCCGAGGGCTTCGTGCGACGGTAGGTCTGGCTGGTCACCACCACGTCCATGGCGTCGAACAGATCGTGTTCGGTGAGGAACCGCAGCACCTGGCGCTGCGGGCCGGCGGAGACGACGCCCATGGGGATGTGACCGTGAAGCGCCCGCACCACGGCCTGCGCCTCCGGGATGACCCGGGTGGGGCCGCGGGGTGTGGCGAGGTCGATCAGGTGGTTGATGGGGCCGTCCACGTGCGCGCGGTCGGCGAGGCCCAGGAGGCGCTGCACCGGCGCCTCGAACGCCAGCACGATGCCGCGCGACCACCGGCGCGACCGATCGGCCCCCACCACCCGGGTGAGCACCTTCTCGACGTCGTCCACCAGCTCGTTGTCGGTGTCGCGGAGGGTGCCGTCGATGTCGAAGAGGACCGCGTCGATGCCTGAAAAGTCCAGCGCCATGCCGCGAGCATGCCAAATCCGCCGAGTCGACGACCACCACCCGCCGTTTCAGACCCGTCGTCCGTGGGTACGGCTCTGTGAGGAAGACATGAGGAGGAGCGATGGGCACGGCACCCGACGGCACCCCGGGCAATCCGGAGACACGTGAGGAGACGATCGAGCGGATCGCCGAGGACGACCTGCGCGTGCGCGCCGCGACAACGGCCAAGGATCCGAGCACGCGCCGTCATCTGGGCAGGCGGATGGCCATCGCCGGTTCGATCGGCATCCTCCTCGGCGGAATCGTGTTCCTCCTGGTGTGGCTGCTGGCCGACAACTGGAAGATGGCGATCGCACTGTGGGGTGTCACCATCGTCGTCTGTGCGGCGCTCGCGCCGATCTTCGTCGCCGAGGGCGACGACGAGGAGGTCGACGTCGGGCGCGACCGGGGTGCGACCGGCGAGAAGCCGCGTTCGCAGGCTCAGCGCGACGTGCGCTGAGCCCGCAGCCCGCGGATCAGTAGCGGTAGTGGTCGGGCTTGAACGGCCCGTCCACCGGCACGCCGATGTAGTCGGCCTGCTCGGCGCTGAGGGTCGTCAGCTTCACGCCGAGTGAGTCGAGGTGCAGGCGGGCGACCTTCTCGTCCAGGTGCTTGGGGAGCACGTGCACCTGCTTGCCGTACTCGGCGGTCTTCGTGAAGAGCTCCACCTGGGCGATGGCCTGGTTGGTGAACGAGTTGGACATGACGAAGCTGGGGTGGCCGGTGGCGTTGCCCAGGTTCAGCAGACGCCCCTCCGACAGCACGATGATGGCGTGACCGTCCGGGAAGACCCACTTGTCGACCTGCGGCTTGATGTTGATCCGCTCGACACCCTCGATCTCGCCCAGGCCGGCCATGTCGATTTCGTTGTCGAAGTGGCCGATGTTGCCGACGATGGCCTGGTGCTTCATGCGGCTCATGTGGTCGGCGGTGATGATGTCCTTGTTGCCGGTGGCGGTGACGAAGATGTCGGCCTGGTCGACGACCTCGTCGAGGGTCTTCACCTCGTAGCCCTCCATGGCCGCCTGCAGCGCGCAGATGGGGTCGATCTCGGTGACGATGACGCGGGCACCCTGGCCGCGCAGCGAGTCGGCGCACCCCTTACCGACGTCGCCGAAGCCGCAGACCACGGCCACCTTGCCGCCGATCATCACGTCGGTGGCGCGGTTGATGCCGTCGATGAGGCTGTGGCGGCAGCCGTAGAGGTTGTCGAACTTCGACTTGGTGACCGAGTCGTTCACGTTGATCGCCGGGAAGAGCAGCTCCTCGCGCTCGGCCAGCTGGTAGAGCCGGTGCACGCCGGTGGTCGTCTCCTCGGTGACGCCGCGGATGCCCTTGGCGATCCTGGTCCAGCGCTGCGGGTCGTCCTCGAGCGACCGGGTGAGGAGCTCCAGCACCACGCGAAACTCCTCCGACTCCGCGCCGGCGGGGTCGGGCACCGCGCCCGCGGCCTCGTACTCCACGCCCTTGTGCACCAGCATCGTCGCGTCGCCGCCGTCGTCCAGGATCATGTTGGGTCCGCCGCCGTCGGGCCACAGGAGCACCTGCTCGGTGCACCACCAGTACTCCTCGAGCGTCTCCCCCTTCCATGCGAAGACCGGGACGCCCTTCGGGTCGTCGGGGGTGCCGTCCGGGCCGACCGCGATGGCGGCGGCGGCGTGGTCCTGCGTGGAGAAGATGTTGCAGCTGGCCCAGCGCACCTCGGCGCCCAGGGCGACGAGGGTCTCGATGAGCACCGCGGTCTGCACCGTCATGTGCAGCGAACCGGTGATGCGAGCGCCCTTCAGCGGCTGCGACGGTCCCAGCTCCGCCCGGGTCGACATGAGGCCGGGCATCTCGTGCTCGGCGAGCTCGATCTCCTTGCGGCCGAACTCGGCCAGTGAGAGGTCGGCGACCTTGAAGTCCTGGGTGGTCTGGGCGTCGGACATGCGTTCTCCTCGCGGACGGTGACTCGGATGCTGCGGTGTGGGCGCGACAGGTGAAACTACCAGTGGGCGCGCGGGTGACGCCGGTTCGGCCGGGGTCATCGGGCCGGTCGGGTCCGTGGCAAGGGGTGCCCCTCAGGGACGGCTCGCAAGTTACGTGCCAGGCACCAGGGCGTGCGCGGCCGCCCGTCACGGCCACGATGCACGGGCCCTTGCGAGCGGCGCAGCGAGGCCAGGTGGCGGCAGGAACCCCAGGTCCCCCACCGAACCTCCAAAACCGACGAAAGGGTCGTCGCGGTCACACCGGCGGTGCGCGGGACGCATGCATGCGTCCCGCGTCCCCGTCGGTTCGGGTCACTCCACCGTGATCGGGATCTCCGCGCCGGTCCACTCCACCGGCTTGCCGTTGCGGGCGTTGCCGGCCCACTTCGGCCGCAGCGAGACGCTCTCCGGTGGCCGCAGGGTGACCTCGAAGGTGCCGTCCCGGCTGGTCTTCACCTTCTGGAGCTCCTTCCAGTCGCCCCCGTTCTTCCATTCGATGGTCACCTCGGTCGGGCCGCCCGTGGGCCGCACCTGACCCGTCACCTCGACCGGGGCGCCCTTCGCGACCGTGGTGGGCATCGCGTACATCGGGACCGCGAAGGCACCGGCGCCGGGCTTGACGTTGCCGTCGACGTCACGCAGGCCTGTGTTGAACTGCCCGTTGTCCTGCAGGAAGTAGTAGGTGCCCATCTCGAGGCGCGGGTTGGCGCGCAGCGTCGCGAAGGCCTGGGCGATGCGGAAGGCCTGCTCCTCCGGGCTGACCGTGTACTTGAGCACCTCGCTCTCGACGGTCTGCCAGCCGTACTCGGTCGCCCACACCCGCTTGCCCTGCAGGTAGGTCTCGTCGATGACCTGGAAGAGCTCGGGCAGGTTGTAGAGGTCCACGGCGTACTTCGAGCGCGGGCGACTCGGGTCCGCCGACGGGTACGGGTGGTCGGCCACCGCATCCATCTCGGGGCGCAGGCCCTCCTGGTCGAGGCCGCGCAGGAAGTCCTGCGGGGACATGCGGTTGGGCTGTTTGGCGGTCTCCCCGGAGGCCGGGCACGACAGGCCGCACTTGTCACCGCGCGGCGCCATCACACCGCCGCCGATCTTCGCCTGCGGGTCGACACCCTTCACGTTCTCGCGGAAGCTGTTGAGCATGGCCGTGTACGTCTTCGGGCCGATCGCGACCCAGCGGTCACCCTGCTTCTCGTACTGGGGGCGCAGGTAGAAGTTGATGTTGGCCTCGTTCCAGGCCTCCCACATCTTCACGCCCTGGTTGGAGTAGCGCTTGGCCGCCGCCTGCCCGAACTGCCCGAAGGCCTCCGGGTCGGCCGGACGACGGTTGCCCCACCCCGGCGGGTCGTTCGAATCCTTCGGGACGCTCGGGTCGACCGCCCAGTCCGGGGTGGACCACACCGCGAACTGCACCTCGATGCCGCCGCGCTTGGCGGCGGCGACCACGTCGTCGTACCGGGTCCAGTCGTAGGCCGGGTCGTTGGGATCGGTCGGGTCGGCCGGCTTCGACGTGGCGACCAGACTCCACAGGAGGTCGACGCGCGTCACGGTCGCACCGAGCTCCACCATGCTCGACATCCGCCCGTCGAGGAACCCGGCCTTGTCGGGGTCCTCTACGCGGATGACCTGGTCGTCCTGGATGGCCGCGATTGGCGACCGGAGGTTCGGCACCTGCTCGGCCGGCGGTCCCGGAGGCTGCTCCACCGTGGGCGGCGGGGTGTCGCTGCCGCCGCACCCGGCGAACGCGACGGCCAGGGTGAGGACCGCGGGGATGACGATGTGGTTTCGGATCATGGGACGGCACCCTACCGCCGCGGGGCGACGCCCCGTCGGGCATTCGGGTGGGATCCGGGACGGATCTGGAAAGATGCGGGGCGATGAGTCCCTCGGTGATGCTGGGCCTCGGGTTCGCTGTGGCGACGGCGCTCACCTCGGTCATCGGCTTCCTCATGAAGCACCGTGGTGCGGTGGACGCGCCACCGGTCGATCCGGCGCGCCCCGTCCGCTCGTCGCTGGCGCTGTTTCGCTCCCGCTGGTACACGCTGGGGATCCTCGTGGCGATGGGCTCGTGGGGATTCCACGTCGCGGCCCTCGCCCTGGCCCCCATCTCGCTCGGTCAGGCGGTCATCGCCGGTGGCCTGGTGTTCCTGACGGTCCTCGCCGACCGCGTCTTCGGCCTCAACGTCAGCCGGCGCGAATGGATCGGCGTCGCGATGGCCGCCACCGGCCTGGCGGTGCTGGCCGCCACCCTGCAGGGCGAGGCCGACTCCGCCCACAACACCTACTCGTCGGCGGTGCTCGCCACGTACACCATCGTGTCGGCCGGCCTCGGCATCGCCGCCGCGCTCGCGGCGCGCACCGTCCGCCATGGCGGGCCGCTCCTGGGCATGTCGGCGGGCCTACTGTGGGGCGCCTCCGACGTCGCGATCAAGGCGCTCACGGGACACTTCGGCGACGGTTTCGCGGCCACGTTCCTGAACCCCTTCGTGCTGGTCGTGATCTTCGGATCGCTCGTCGGGCTGACCGTGTCGGCGCGCAGCCTTCAGGTCGGCCCACCCGTCCCGGTCATCGCCATCACGGCGGCGGCGGCCAACATCGCCACCATCGCCGCGGGGCCCATCGTCTTCCGGGAGCCGTTCCCGGACGATCCCGTCGGGGTGATCGTGCGCGTCGGCGCCTTCGCCCTCGTCATCGTGGCGGCCGCGCTCACCCCACCCCCCACCGACGACGCCCAGGACCCGTCGCCCGCGCGCACGTGACCCGGTCGCCATCTGCGATCCTCGCGCCATGAGCACCCCGATCCCCGACGACGGCTGGGGCGACGCGCTGCGTCGCGACGGCGCACTCGCCCTCGACTGGGCCGCCCGCTACCTGGACGGTGTGGCCGACATGCCGGTGTTGGCCCGAACCGCACCCGGTGACGTCCGCCGCGCGCTGCCGCCGGTCATGCCCGACGACCCCGAGCCCTTCGCGGCGATCCTGGAGGACCTGGACGGCCTGCTACCGGCGCTCACCCACTGGCAGCACCCGCGCTTCTTCGCGTACTTCGCCACCAGCGCCCCGCCGCCCGGCATCCTGGCCGAGCTCCTGGCCGCGACGATAAACCAGGTCGCCTTCCTCTGGCGCACGTCCCCCGTCTCGACCGAGATGGAGGCCGTCACCCTGGGCTGGGTGGCGGACCTGCTGGGGCTGCCGCCCGGTCTGCACGGCCACATCGAGGACACGGCCTCCACGTCGACCTTCGCCGCGATGGCCGCCGCGCGCCATGTGACCGGTCGCCACGTGGTGGTGGCCTCCGAGGAGGCCCACTCGTCGGTGGCGAAGGCCGCACGGCTGCTGGACATGGAGCTGCGGACGGTTGCGACCGACGACGCCTTCCGCGCACGTGCCGACCTGGTGGCCGACGCCCTGGCCGCCGGCGACGTGGCCGCCGTGGTGGCGACGATCGGCACCACGTCCACCACGTCGGTCGACCCGGTTCGCCGGATGGGTGAGCTGGCCGCGGCGGCGGGCGCGTGGCTGCACGTCGACGCCGCCTACGCGGGATCGTCCTGGGCCTCCCCCGCCACCCGCTGGTCGCAGGACGGCCTCGACCTGGCCGACTCGCTCGTCGTGAACCCGCACAAGTGGCTCTTCGTCCCGGCCGACTGCTCGTGCCTGTGGACCCGCCGGCCGGAGGATCTGCGCGCGGCGTTCAGCCTGGTGCCGGAGTACCTGCGCACCCCGGACGAGACCGAGAACCTCTCCGAGTACGGGCCGGCCCTGGGCCGCCGGTTCCGGTCGATCAAACTGTGGGCGGTGCTTCGCTGCTACGGGCGCTCGGGGATCCGCGCCGCGATCGAACGGGCCATCGACCTGGCGCAGGGCTTCGCCGCCCGCGTGGCCGCCGAGCCCGGGTGGGAGATCTGCGCCCCGCACCCGTTCTCCACCGTCTGCTTCCGCCCGGAGGGCCCCGACGAGCGCAGCCAGGCCGTCCTGGAGCGTGTGAACGCCGGCGGCGAGATCTTCATCTCACACACCCGCCTCGACGGACGTCACGTGCTGCGTCTGGCGATCGGCCACATGCGCACCGGTGAGGCGGACGTGGAGCGCGCATGGCGGGTGCTTCGCGCCGCCGCCGCCGAGGTGGACGCCGGCTAGGCGTCCTCCGACCCGCCGGTGTCCATGTGCAGGCCACATTCGGTCTTGGACGATCCGGACCAGCGGCCCTCGCGACCCTGTCCGGGCATGGTGCAGTAGGTGCAGCCGATGGACGCGTACCCGCGATCGTGCAGGGCGTTGTACGGCAGGTCCCGCTCGCGGATGTAGGCCCAGCAGCGCTCGTCGTCCCAGTCGGCCAGGGGGCTCGCCTTCCACAGCCCGTGCATGTCGTCCCACCCGAGCTTGGGGGCGTCGGCCCGCGTGGGCGACTGGTCGCGGCGCACACCGGTGATCCAGCAGTCCCGGTCGGCGAGCGCCCGGCCGAGCGGCTCGGTCTTGCGGACGGCGCAGCAGCGGTTGGGGTCGGTCTCCCACAGGTTGGGACCGAGCGTCGCGGCCTGCAGACCCGGCGACGGACCCGAGAACGCCTCGACGGTGATGCCGTAGCGCTCCTGCACCTGGTTCCAGTACGCGTAGGTCTCCGGGAAGAGGAACGACGTGTCCAGGGCGAAGACCCGGGCGTCCGGATCGACGCCGAGGAGCATGTCGAGGAGGACCGTCTCCTCCTTCTGGAACGAGCACGCGAGCACGAGACGGTCGCCGAAGCGCTCAACGAGGGCGGCCACCAGATCGGCGGCCTCCAGGGTCTCGGGGTCGGTGATGCCGGACTGGGACGGGGCGGTGGATGCCATTGGCCGAGGCTAACAGCGTGCGTCCCGAACCGCCGTCGTGGCAGGGATTTCCGACGTTTGCGCGTACAATGGTGTGCACATGCCGCACGGTGATCACCCCGCGCGACCACCCGGGCACGGGGAGCGGTCCGCCACGTTCTCGGAGTCGCCGGCCGGTCGGCCGGACCGGCGACGCCCCGCGGAGACCCCGGGCGGGGACAACAGCGAGCTGCACCGCCAGTGGCGGCGGTTCGGCAACGCCGCGACGGCCGTGGCCGTCATCACGTCCCCCGCCGTGTTCCTCGCCCTGACGCGCGTGTTCGACTGGCGGACCGGTGCGGCGATCATCGTGACGTTCCTGATCGTGATCGCGTTCCGCGGCCTGGTGGACCTCGTCACCCGCCGGTTCATCCCCCGCCCCAGCCTCTTCGGCGACGACGGATCCCACCGGGAGGCCGACATCGCCGACCGGCGGCGCGTGTGGTTCTGGCGGTTCTGGTTCCACCTCCTGCTGTGGGTCGCGGGCTTCTACCTCGTCGCGGTCGCGGTCATCCTCCTGGTGCAGGTGCTTCGCGGCGACGTCGACGTCGCCGACGCGTTCCTGGCCATCCCGCGCCTCATCCGCGACCAGTTCGCCGCACCGGACTCGTCGACCACCTGGATCGGCCTTGCGATCAGCATCCCGATCATCTTCCTGGCCAACACGCTCATCTTCCTCGGTCCGCTGGCGTACGCCGGGATCAGGCAGATCAAGGTGTACGAACCGGGTGACGTCGACTGGGGCGCGCGGCTGGCGGAGGTGCGCGGCCAGGACCAGGCGCGCGAGGCGATCGCCCGCATCGTCACCCTCTGGCAGTCGAGTGAGGAGTTCGAGCGCGCGGGCGGCAAGCCCGAGCGCGGCATCCTGTTCAACGGCCCGCCGGGCACCGGCAAGACGCTCATGGCCCGGGCGCTCGCCACCCACTTCAACGCGCCGTTTCGTCATGGCGCCCGGACCGGCGTTCGCCCAGTCGTTCATCGGCGTCGACGTCATGCTCGTCATGTACCTGATGGTCCGGGCCCGGCGGCTCTCGCGCAAGTGGGGCGGCCAGTGCGTGGTGTTCATCGACGAGCTCGACGCCATCGGCGGCCGGCGCGACTCCCTGATCGCCACCAGCCGCACCCCGAGCATCCACGACGTGATGTTCCACGGTCCGCTGGGTGCCATCACCTCGTCCGGCGACCTCATCCTCGAGACGCCCGAATGGCGCGACCGGCTGTTCGCCGCGCGTGCGGAGGGCGTGCGGCCGTCTCCCCCGCTTCTGGCCCGCGTGTCGGGCCGGGTGCGGGAGTTCGTCTTCCCGGGGATGATGGGCGGCGGTGCGCAGGGCGGTCTGCAGCAGCTCCTGGTCGAGATGGACGGTGTGCGTGCGCCGAGCGGGCTCAGCAAGTTCATGCGCAACCGGGTGAACCGTCTGCTGGACGCCGTGTACGTCGTCCCGCAGCGACTCGGTCCGGTGCGGCTGCGGCTGCGGCCGGCCCGCCCCCGCCGCGAGGAGGTCTACTTCATCGGGGCGTGCAACGTGGCGATGGAGTCCCTCGACCCCGCGCTCGTGCGCCCCGGCCGGTTCGGCCGGCAGATCCCGTTCCACACGCCCGACGTGGACGACCGGCGCGACATCATCGATCTCTACCTGGGCCGCGTCGCCCACGAGCCCGAACTGGACGAGGCTGCGCGCCGCGACGAGTTCGCCCGCATCACCGCGGGACACTCCCCCGCCATGATCGAGCAGGTGTGCTCGGCCGCCCTCACGCGTGCGCACTACGACGGACGTCCGGCGGCGGACTGGGAGGACGTGGTGGTGGCCGTCACGATGATCGAGACGGGCATCGACCGCGGGATCGAATACGTGGAGAGCGAGGCCTACGCCATCGCCGTCCACGAGGCCGGCCACGCGGTCACCGGGCACATGTTCATGACCGAGCACGCATCCACCCGGCTCACCATCCGTTTCCGCGGCGACTCGCTGGGCCACCACCACATGGGCCAGACCGTCCGGCGGTACGCCAAGTTCCAGCACGAGGAGTTCGCGGACCTGGTGTGGACTCTCGGCGCCATGGCCGCCGAGCACGTCTTCTTCGGCGAGAACAGCAACGGCGTGGCGGGTGACGTCTCGGCCGCCACGGCGAGCGCCGCCATGATGGTGGGCGCGAAGGGCATGGCGCCGGAGCGTCCGTCCCTCACCAAGGTGAGCGACCCCGTGGAGCGGGAGATCGCCGAACGCAAGCTGATGCGCCGGTTCGAACAGGTCGGCACGCGGGTGATGAACCGTGCGCGCGCCGGCACCGCCCTCACCGGCGATCCCGTCGGCGCAACGCTCGAGGACCGCGACAAGCGTGCGATGGTCGCGCAGTTTCTGGGACAGTCGCTCATGACGGCCTACTGGTTCGTGCGCCACAACCGCGAGGGCACGCAGCGGGTGGCCGAGGAGCTCGTGCGCCGCAAGGAGATCTTCGGCGACGACGTGATCCAGCTGCTCGACTCCGTCAACCTGACGATCCCCGAGATCGACCCCCTGGACGAGGACAATTGGCCACGCCTGTAGCCCGATCGACGCACCGTCACCGCCGCGCGTTCGCCGTCGCGTTCGCGTTCCTGGCGCTCGTCCTGGTCGCCGCGATCGTCGCCGCACTCATCCTGTCGCAGCGTGACCGTCCCGCCCCGTGGGCGGACTTCCGCCCCACGCAGACCGATCCGGTGGAGCGCGCGACGGCCATCGCCGACCACGTCGAGGCCCGCTACCTGGCCGATGACGGGCTGCCGCTCGTCCAGGTGACCGCCGGCGAGGACGTGATCCCGGACCTCCCGCAGCACGAGCAGGTGGTCGCGGTCGCGGCCGACGCGAGCGGTCAGCCGTTCTCGTTCGAACAGCAGAGCCTGCTGATCTTCAAGCTCTGTGCGGCGGGACCCGCCTGCGCGTTCCCGCCGCAGGCCGATCAGACGCGCACGCTCACCCTGTCCGTGCAGGAGGCGCACGAACTGGCTCTGCGCGGGTTGAAGGACGTGACGGAGGCGTCGGCGGTGATCGTGCAGCTGCCGCCCGGTCTGCTCCAGGCCGACGGCGACACCCCGCCGGCGGCGGTGCTCTACTTCCGTCGCAAGGACCTGCGGGCGGCGCTCGAGCGCCCGCTCGACGAGACCATCCGGTCGGTCCCGAAACCGGCCGCCATCACGCAGACGCAGGGTGAGGCGATCCTCGCGCCCCTCATGAAGCGGCTCTACACGATGACGGTGAAGCCGATGCCGGACAGCACCAAGATCAGCTACCAGCTGGTGCCGGCGCCGGTCGGCTGACGGCTCCGGACCTCGCCCGCGCTGATCCGGCCGAACCACGGGTCCGAACCCATGACCGACCCGGTGGCGCCCGGGCTGTCCCCCTATTCGCCCGGCTCGGCCCGCGGCCCGTGCTCGGGCAGGCGCACCTGGCTCTTCTGGACCTCGGCGTGCTGTCCGCGCGCCGCGATCTGGTCGCGAAGCGCCTCCAGTGCGGCCGGCTCGCCGTGCACCGTGAGGAAGCGGGCGTCGGGACCCGCCCCGGACGACCAGTCGAGCAGCTCGGTGCGATCGGCGTGCGCCGACAGGCCGTTGATCGTGACCACACGGGCACGCACGTTGACCTCGTGACCCATGATCCGCACCCGCTGTGCCCCGTCGATCAGCTGACGCCCCAGGCCGCCGCGCGGCTGGAAGCCCACGATCATGAGGGTGGTGTGGGTGTCGTCCAGGTGGGCGCGCATGTGGTGCAGGATGCGTCCGCCGCTCATCATCCCGGACCCGGCGATGACGATGGCCGCCTCGTGCGCGGCGTTGATCGCCTTGGAGTCCTCCACGGAGGCGGTGTAGCTCAGCCGTCGTGGGGCGAACGGGTCACGGGTGCGGGCGATCTGGCGCACCTCGTCGGAGAGCTCGTCCATGTGGGCCTGATAGACGTCCTCGACGCGCGCCGCGAGCGGCGAATCGACGTAGACGGGCATCGGCTCGATGCGCCCCTCGTCCTCCAGGCGGGCGATGTGGAACAGCACATCCTGCGCGCGCTCCAGGGCGAACGACGGGATGAGGATCTTGCCGCGACGGCGCTGGGCCTCCTTCAACACCCCCGCGAACTCATCGATGGTGGCCTCGAAGTCGCGGTGGTCGCGGTCGCCGTAGGTGGACTCGATGACCACGACGTCCGCGGGCGGGCACCCGGTGGGATCGGGCAGCACGTCCTTGCGCGCGTTGCCGACGTCACCGCTGAAGACCACCCGCCTGCCGGCCACCTCGACCAGGAAGCTGCACGAGCCCGGGATGTGGCCGGCCACCTGGGCGGTGACCGTGAGGCCGGCGGCCTCGAACGGCGTGTCGTACTCGATCGGCCGGAAGCGCTCCATCGTGCGACGCACGTCCGACTCGTCGAACGTGGGCACGTCCGGGACCTTGCCCCGGCGCTCGGCGCGCTCCACGTCGTCGGCCTGGATCTTGGCGGCGTCCAGCAGCAGGTGCTGACACAGGTCGCGCGTTGCCGGACGGGCGTAGATGGGCCCCTCGTAGCCCTTCTTCACCAGGATCGGCAGCCGCCCCGAGTGGTCCAGGTGCGCGTGGGTGAGGAGCACCGCGTCGATCGCGACCGGGTCGAAGGCGAACGCCTCGCGGTTGAGGTCGAAGAGCGCCCGCGACCCCTGGAAGGCACCGCAGTCCACCAGCACGTTCACGCTGCCGGTGTCCAGCAGGTGGCACGAGCCGGTGACGGTGGTGGCCGCCCCGTACGAGCGGATCTGGAACGGCATGTCGGTCATCGCCTCTCCCTGCGTCGTCGTCGATCGGCCTCCGCCTGGCGTTTGCGGGCGGCCTCCGCCTTGGTGGCCACGATGATGAGGGCGGCGCCGAGGAACCCCCAGAACACCGAGTAGGACAGTCCGCGGCCCAGCGGCTGGTTGAGCGGGCCGAGGTGGAACGCCAGCATCGCCGCCAGCGAGACCGGAAGCGCGATCGCCGCCTGCACCCCGGTCGATCGGGACTCCCACCACCGGACGAGGCGGTTCATCACGCCGTGGGCACCGCCTCGGACGCGTACTGGACGAGCGTCAGAATGTCGTGGCCGTCCAGGCGGTCACGACCGGGTAGGAACGTGAGCTCGACCACGAAGGCGGCCCCGACCACGATGCCGCCCAGGCGCTCGATCATCCTGCACTTGGCCTGCGCCGTCCCGCCGGTGGCAAGGAGGTCGTCGTGCACCAGCACGCGCATGCCGCGTTCGATCGCGTCCTCGTGGATCTCGAGGGTGTCGATGCCGTACTCAAGCTCGTACTCGTGGCTGATCGTCCGTCCCGGCAGCTTGCCGGGCTTGCGCGCGGCGACGAACCCGCAGCCGAGCTCACGTGCGACGGCTCCGCCGCAGATGAAGCCACGCGCCTCCGCCCCCAGCACCAGGTCCACGTCTTTGGGCCGCGCCCAGTCGGCGATGCGCTCCACGCACGCCTCGAGGCCACGGGGGTCGGCGAACAGCGGCATGAGGTCGTAGAAGAGGATCCCCGGCTTGGGGTGGTTGGGGATCTTGCGGATTGCTGCGTCGATGTCGAACGCGTCTGCCACTCGGCTTCCTTCCGATTGACGAACGGGCACCATCGCCGGTGGCCGGGCGGTCATCTCCCGGTCCGGTGAAGCGGTCCCTGCAACCCCGACATGCTAGTGGACCGGGTGCGACGCCCGACCCGGGACGCGGTCACGCTCCGACGATGCGCCGAAGCTCCGAGACCAGCATCAGGTGCCGCAGATGCGACGCGAGCGCAGCCAGGTTCTCGAGCTCGCCCAGCGCCGCCCGGCGGCGGTCCGGGTTCTTGGCGTGGAGTCCCGCCGCCAGCACCTGCTCCAGCAGCCCCGCCTCGCGCTCGGCGGCGACCCGGAAGATGCGCAGATGGCGTGGCTCGACGCCGAACGCCGCCAGCTCCACCGCCGTCTGCACGATCTCGCGGTCGGTGTCGCTGTACCCGCCGTCCTCGGCCGACGCGATGAGCCCGTACTGCTCGAGCGCCGCCAGGAGGGCCATGGGCGCACCCGTGCGCTCGGCGACCTCGCTCGCGTCGGTGCGCACGGTGGGCGCCGGTTCGGCCAGGTTGGCCCGCTTCAGCTGGCGCGCCTGGTTGGAGACGCTGAACGACCCGGACGTCGACGACTCGAGCTCCTGACGGATGACGCGCAGGGGCAGGAACTCGTCGCGCTGCAGGCGCAGGATGGTCCGCAGCCGCTCGACGTCGTTCTGCGTGTACTTGCGGTAGCCGCCCTCGGTGCGCTGCGGCGTGATGAGCCGCTGGTCCTCCAGGAACCGGATCTTCGAGATCGAGATGGAGGGGAACTCGGCCTTGAGCTCCTTGCAGACGCGCCCGATGGTGAGCGCCTTGTGATTCGGGGCGGCTCCCGGGTCGGTGCTCACCTGATGAACACCAGACGGAACTTGCCGATCTGGATCTCGTCACCGTCCAGGAGCGCCTCGGGGTTGTCGATGCGCCGGCGGTTGACGTAGGTGCCGTTGAGGCTTCCCAGGTCGTCCAGCGTCACCTCGTCGCCCACCGCGACCTGGGCGTGCTTGCGCGAGACGGTGACGTCGTCCAGGAAGATGTCGCACTTGGGGTCGCGCCCCAGGGTCACGACGCGGGACGACTCCAACCGGAACACCTGGCCCGACACGCCGCCGCCCGAACGGATGGCGAACGCGGGCCCCTCCACACCGCCGGACGTGCCGACCTGCGGGTCGGTCTCCAGATCCGGGATCGCAAACGGACCCGTCGTCTGTGAACCGGCGCCGGACTCGTGCGGCAGCAGCGCTCCGCAGCGCTCACAGTAGGTGTGAGCACGCTCGCTCTGGTGGAAGCCGCACTCGGGGCAGTACATCAGGCGGAACCGTCCCCGGGCGGTGGGAACTGGATCGTCACCATGCCCCGCATGACCCTGTCCATCTCCTCGATCTCCTCGGGGGTGAGCGACATGGGTGTGTCCTCGTTGAGGCGCCGCTGCACCTCGGCCTTGGCCAGCTCGATCTGGCCGTGGAGGAATCGCCGCTGGAACGAGATCTCCCGTTCTCGGCGCGAGAGGTGATGGACCGTGTCGCGAAGCTCCTCGTCGCTCAGGCTGGGGAAATCGACCTGTGCGGAGGAAACGTCGGGCTTTCCTGGCTGTTCCGGAGCGCTCATGGTCGCGACAGCATAGCCCACGACCGTCCAAACCTCATGTCGAGGCTGAGCCTCGCAATCGACGTGTCGCCGTGCGCGCATAGTTCACGAGCGTTGCCAACGAGAGGGCCACGGCCAGCCAGAAGACCACGTCTCCCCCGACCCACTCGGTGAGCAGGCAGATGCCCGTGCCGACCATGGCGAGCGTGGAGCTGGTCTTGCCCCACCAGTCGACGTGCATCTCGACCCCGCGTCGCGCCAGCCAGACGAACGCCGCCACGGCGAGGACGTCGCGGACGAGGATCACCACCGGCCCGGGCCAGGCCAGACGCCCCAGCACGATCAGACCGACCAGCCCCACGGCCATCACCAGCCGGTCGGCCAGCGGATCGGCGATGCGGCCGAAGCGGGACTCGGCGTGCAGGTAGCGCGCCAGCTTGCCGTCCACGAAGTCGGTCAGGGCGATGCCGGTGAAGAGCCACGCCACCAGCGGGGACGTGGGTCCGTCGACGGTCGCGATGGCCCAGATCAGGACCGGGATGCCCGCCAGGCGCACCATCGTGATGGCGTTGGGAAGCCATCGCAGCCTGGACTTCCAGGAGAGATCACTCACGTGAAGTCGGGGCGAGAGGATTTGAACCTCCGACCGCCCGGCCCCCAGCCGGGTGCGCTACCAGACTGCGCCACGCCCCGAAGCAGGGGGAGGTTACCACAGGGCCGGTGCCCGTCCCCCGGGTGGTCATCGGTCGGCGATCGACCGCAGGCGCCGCTCGATGTCGTTCCATCCCGGTGCGACGTCGGGCACCCGGCGCAGGCAGTCGGCGATCTGGTCGGCCTGCTCGGCGGCCGCGTCGCGCACGCCCTTCTCGTCGGCGGCGTCGGCCTCGAGGGCCGCGACCGCGCTGCGCACGTCCTCCGACGCCCGTTGTCCGACGGCCTTGCAGTCGCCGCCGGTCTTCTGGTCGAGGGTCGCCACGGCGTCCTTGGCGCGGGCCGTCAGGCGGTCGACGTCGTCCTTCCACGGCGCGGTCCAGATGACGCCGAAGCTGCCGGCCACGAGCAGTGCGATGACGATCCACTTCATGCGAGCGACTCCCACAGCTCACGCAGCGCCGCGGCGGCGCCGTCCAGGTCGACGCTCCGCTTCTCGCGACCACGGCGCACCTGCACCTCGAGCGGCCCGTCCGGCAGCGTGCGCTTGCCCAGGGTCACGCGCAGCGGACAGCCGAGCAGCTCGGCCTCGATGAACTTCTCGCCGGGCGACATCCCCGGCCGGTCGTCCAGGAGCACCGCGAGCCCCAGGTCGGAGAGCTCGTCGTAGAGCCGGGTCGCGTACTCGGCCTGCGGCGTGTCCGGGTCCCCGATCAGCACCATGTGGACGTCGAACGGTGCGATCGCCTTGGGCCAGACGATCCCCACCTCGTCGTTGGAGTGCTCGATGGCGGCGGCCGCCACGCGGGCCGGGCCGATGCCGTAGGAGCCCATGACGATCGTCTGCTCCTTCCCGTCCTGGTCCAGGTAGGTGGCGCCCAGCGGGTCGGAGTAGCGCGTGCCCAGCTTGAAGATGTTGCCGACCTCGATGACCGGCTCGAGCATGAGCGGCGCACCGGAGACCGGGCACCCCTCCCCCGCCAGCACCTCGCGGATGTCGGCCACCTCGGCCTGGAAGTCGCGGCCGTGCTTGACGCCGCGCATGTGCCTGCCGGTCTCGTTGGCCCCGGTGACGTAGTGGCCCCTGGTGATGGTCTCGTCGGCGACGATCCGCACCCGCTGCTCCATGCCCACCGGGCCCAGCGAGCCGGCGTCGGCGCCGAACACGTCGCGGATCTCCTCCGCGTGCGCCGCCCGGTGCGGGCCGATCAGGTTGGTGAGCTTGACCGTGCTGACGGCGTGCTCACCGCGCACGAGCGCCAGCACCATCGTCCCGTCGTCGGTCACGACCACCACGCTCTTCGCGAGCACCGCCGGCTCGAGGCCGGTGAACTCGGCCACCTGGGCGATCGACTCGACGCCCGGCGTGTCGAAGGGCTCCGGGGCGCCCGGGTCGTCCGGGAACGCCGGCTCGCGCGCGACCGACGTGGCGATCTCGAGGTTGGCGGCGTACGCGTCGCTTCGGGCGACCACGTTCTCCCCCACCTCCGACGGCGCCATGAACTCGTGCGCCCCGGCGCCGCCCATCATGCCGACGTCGCTCTCGACGGCGTACCAGGTGAGCCCGCAGCGGTCGAAGATGCGCGCGTAGGCCTCGTGGTGGGCCTCGTAGCTGCGGTCGAGGCCCGCGTCGTCGCGGTCGAAGGAGTACGAGTCCTTCATGGTGAACTCGCGCACCCGCAGCATCCCGCTCTTGGGGCGCGGCTCGTCGCGCATCTTGGTCTGCAGGTGGTACCAGCTCTGCGGCAGGTCGCGGTACGAGCGGATCTCGCGCGCCGCGTGCCAGGTGACGATCTCCTCGTGGGTCATCGCCAGCACCATGCGACGTCCGCTGCGGTCCTCAAGGCGGAACTGCTCCGACAGGCCATAGCGCCCGGTCTCCTCCCAGATCTCAGCCGGGTTCATCACCGGCATGAGGATCTCCTGCGCGCCGATGCGGTTCATCTCCTCGCGGATGATCGCCTCCACCCGCTGGATGACCCGAAGGCCCAGCGGCATGATCGTGTAGAGGCCGGCGGCCAGCTGACGGACCAGGCCGGCGCGGACCATCAGCCTGTGGCTGACGGCCTCGGCGTCGGCCGGGGCGTCGCGCAGGGTGGGCCAGAAGCGGCCGGTGAGGCGCCAGGAGTCGCCGCGGGGTGCCGCGGCCATGCGCCAGTCGTCGGAGGATTTCTGGGTGCTCATCAGGCGGGCACGCTAGCAGCGCCGCCTGGCGCCACCGGGTACCGCTCATCCACGTACCGCTCCACCATCGCCATGAAGTCCTCGGCCAGGCCCGCGCCCTCCAGGGTCGCGACCTTCTGCCCGTCCACGTACACGGGCGCGCGGGGCTCCTCCCCGGTGCCCGGCAGGCTGATGCCGATGTCGGCGGCGCGGCTCTCGCCGGGTCCGTTGACGATGCAGCCCATGACCGCGACCTTGAGCGCCGCGGCGCCCGGCCGTTCGGTGCGCCACACCGTCATCCGCTCCTCCAGACGGGCCTCGATGGCCTGGGCGAGCTCCTGGAAGACGGTGCTGGTGGTGCGCCCGCAACCGGGACAGGCCGTGACCTCCGGTCGGAACGAGCGCAGGCCGAGCGACTGCAGAAGGTCCAGGCACACGCGCACCTCGAGGGTGCGGTCACCGCCCGGCTCGGGGGTGAGGGAGGCGCGGATGGTGTCGCCGATCCCGGACTCGAGCAGCACCGCGAGGGCCGCCGAGGTCGCGACGATGCCCTTGCTGGACATGCCGGCCTCGGTGAGGCCCAGGTGCAGCGGGTATTCGCAGCGGGCCGCCAGGTCGCGGTAGACGGCCACCATCTCCGGCAGCCGGCTCACCTTGCAGGAGATGATGATGCGGTCGTGGCCCAGGCCGATTTCCTCGGCCGCCTCGGCCGAGCGCAGGGCGCTCTGCACCATGGCCTCGCGCAGCACCTCCTCGGCGCTCGCCGGGTCGGCGCGCCGGGCGTTCTGGTCCATCAGGTCGTCCAGGAGCTCCGGGTCGAGCGACCCGGCGTTGACCCCGATGCGGACCGGCTTTTCGTGGTCGATGGCCGCCTGGACGATCTCGGCGAAGTTCGCGTCGTGGCGGGCGCGCCGGCCCACGTTGCCCGGGTTGATGCGGAACTTGTCGAGCGCCTCGGCGGCGTCGGGGAACTCGCGAAGCAGCGTGTGGCCGTTGTAGTGGAAGTCCCCCACCAGCGGCACGCGCACGCCGTGCTCGTCGCGCAGCCGGTCGCGGATCTCGGCCACCCTCGCCGCCGCCGCACGGTTGTTGACCGTGATGCGGACGATCTCGGACCCGGCGTTGGCCAGGTCGGCCACCTGACGGGCGGTGCCCTCGGCGTCGGCGGTGTCGGTGTTGGTCATCGACTGGACCACCACGGGGGCGTCGCCGCCCACCGCCACGTCGCCCACCGTGCACGTCACCGATGCCCGCCTCATGGGTTGAAGCCCTCCCCGGTCAGCCTGCCGATGTCGTTGTTGAACGCGTAGATCGCGAGGATCATGACCAGGCCGATGCCGATGATCGAGGCCCGCTGGTAGACGGCGATGGAGAGGTTTCGTCCGCGCAGGCGTTCGGCGAGGGCGAAGACGATGTGGCCCCCGTCGAGCGGCAGGAGCGGGATGAGGTTCATGATCGCGAGGATCAGGCTGATGATCCCGACGAAGCGCATGATGGTGCCGAAGCCCTCGGCCGCGAACTCGTTGTAGGTCGCGCCGATGCCGATGGGGCCCGAGACCTGCTCGCGCACCTCGGACGAGGTGAAGAGCTTGCCGAGCGCCAGCACCTGCTCCTTGGTGAGGAAACCGGTGAAGCGGAACGCGTTGCCGATGCCTGCGACGAGCCCGTCGCGCTCGGTGCCGGTGCGGGCCTGGTCGAAGGTGACGCCCAGCCGGCCGACGCCCGGGTCGGCGGGGTCGGACGTGAGCGGCGGCGTCGTCACGGTCTGCGTGCGGCCGTCGCGGACGAAGGTGACGTCGATGGGCTTGCCGGCGTTGCGGCGGATCTCGTCCCGCGCCGCGGTGAACGACGCCTCGAACGCCGCCGGATCCTCGCTCACCACCACGTCGTTGACCTTCGTCAGACGATCGTCACGCTGCAGCCCGGCGCTCGCCGCAGGGGTGTCCGCCGCCACCGAGCGCAGCGTCGAGACCGACTCGAACACCGGGGTGCCCACCCAGAACGAGATCGCGAAGGCGATGATGGCGACGACCACGTTGGCGAGCGGCCCGGCCAGGATGGTGGCCACCTTGCGCGGTGTGGTGGCGTTGCAGTAGGCGCGCTCGGCGATCTCCGGCGCCATCGGCACCTCGCGCACCAACCGGACCTGGCCGTCGGGTGCCTCGCCGTGATCGCGCACCCACCCCTGTGGATGCGGCCCGGGATCGGTGGTGAAGGGCGTGTCGGCAGCCGCCTCCGCCCGCAGCACCGACGCGGCGCGATCGTCGTCGACGGGCACGGTGATGACCTCGCGCTCGAAGAGCTCCTCGCGCGCCATGCCGGTGATCTTCACGTAGCCGCCCAGGGGCAGCCAGCCGATGCCGTACTCGGTCTCGCCGCGCCGGAACGACCAGAGCGGCCTGCCGAAGAACACCGAGAAGCGCTCCACCCGCATGCCGCTCATCTTCGCCACGATCATGTGCCCCAGCTCGTGCAGGATGATCAGCACGATCAGGATGAGGACGAAGACCGCGATGTTGACACCGGTCACGTGTGCACCCCCAGTCGCCCCTCCACGTGCTCGCGGGCGGCGGCGTCGGCGGCCATGACCGCCTCGATGTCGTCGGCCGGCCCGGCGGGGATCGCGCCCAGGGCGTCCTCCACCAGGTCGGCGATCTCCAGGAACCCTGCGCGTGCGTCCAGGAACGCAGCGACGGCCGCCTCGTTGGCGGCGTTCATCACGGCCGGGGCGGTGCCGCCCTCACGTCCGGCGGCACGGGCGAGCGGAAGGCAGCGGAAGGTCTCCTCGTCCGGTGCCAGGAACTCGAGGGTGCGTCCGACGAGGTCCACCGGCGCGCGCTCGGGCGGGGCGTCGGGCCACGTGAGGGCCTGACCGATCGGCACCCGCATGTCGGGGGGTGCGCAGTGGGCGAGCACGCCGCCGTCGACCAGCCGCACCATCGCGTGGACGAACGACTGCGGGTGCACCACGACCTCCACCTCGTCGTCGGTCAGGTCGAACAGGTGGCGCGCCTCCAGCACCTCGAGGCCCTTGTTCATGAGGGTCGCGGAGTCGACGGTGATCTTGGCGCCCATCGACCACGTGGGGTGTGCCAGCGCGTCGTCGATGGTCACGTCGGCCAGCTCGTCGCGGGTGCGCCCCCGGAAGGGGCCTCCCGACGCGGTGAGCACGGTGGAGCGCACGTGTGCGCGGTCCACGCCCTCCAGCAGCTGGAACATGGCCGAATGCTCCGAGTCGACGGGGATGAGACGCGCCCCCGTGCGGCCGCACGCGGCGGTCACGAGGTCGCCGCCGGCGACCAGGCTCTCCTTGTTGGCGAGCGCCACGTCCAGCCCGGCCTCCACGGCGGCGAGGGTGGGCCGCAGCCCGGCCGATCCGACGATGGCGTTGAGGACGATGTCCGGGCGGGCCACCTCCAGCATCCGGGCGAACGTCCGGTCGGCGTCGATCGTCCCGCCGCCCGCCGCGCAGGCGGTGGGCACGCCCCCGAGCGCTTCGGACTGGGCCGCCATGGTCTCCCGGTCGCGTCCGCACGCCAGCCCGCAGACCTCGAGATCCGGGTGCGCGGAGACGACGTCGATCGCCTGGATGCCGATGGATCCCGTCGACCCGAGGATGAGCACGCGTTTCGGCACCGACGAATCCTAGCCTGACCACCGGGCCACGGGCCGCAGCCGGGGTCCGCGAACTGTCAAGCCCGACGCGCGGGGGTCCGAAGAGACACCAGATGCCCGTGTGACGACCCACCCCGACACCCGCGACCGCTCCCGAGCCGGCCTTCCCCTCGCCGCCCTGACCGTCGGGCTGGTGTTCGCCTGCCTCGAGTTCCTCAACCCCGACGTCATCGGACCGGTGATCGGGCTGGGGTCGGCCACGCCGGCGGCGCTCGCCATGTGGTTCGTCGCGAGCCGCATCCCGTCCCCCCGCCGACCGCCCTGGCTCGTCCTGGCGGCGGCGATGAGCCTCACGGCACTGGGCGATGTGATCTTCGCCGCCCTCACCTGGCGGCACGGATCCGAGCCGTCCCTGAGCGTCGCCGACGCGATCTACCTGGCCGCGTACCCGGTGATGGTGCTCGGGATCATCCTCTACGTCCGGCACGAGCGCTCGGTGCGGGTCGGCGCCGCGGCGATCGACGCCGCCGCCGTCGCCATCCTCATCGGCATCGCCCTCTGGCACGTGTTCGTCGTTCGGCCGGGTGCACTGTCGACGGGCGCCGCCGCCGACCGGGTGGTGGCCGTCCTCTACCCCACCGGCGACGTGATGGTGATCGGGGCGATCCTGACCCTGCTCCTGGCGGTGCGCCGCACCCCACCCACCTGGTGGCTCCTCGTCTACGGGGTCGCGATGCTCGTCGCGGACATCCTCTACCTGGGCACGCTCCAGTGGACCGCGATCGCCGACTGGCTGCCGCTGAGCTCGGCGTTCTACGACGTCTCGTACTGGTGTCTGGTGGCCGCAGCCCTGGCCGCCGGACGCCCGGTGACGGCCGTGGCCGATCCGCCGGAGGAACGTCCGTCGCAGCGTCTGCCGCTCCTGGCGATCGCCCTGCTGGGCGCGCCGGCACTGGCGGTCGTGGTCCGTGCGGGCGGCAACCGGTCGCTCGTGCCCGTGCTGCTTGGCGCCACCCTCGCCATCAGCGCCCTCACGCTGGTCCGCCTGGTCCAGCTGGTGCGGGGACAGGAGCGCGAGCACGCTCGGCTTCGTCGGGCCGAGGCCCGCCTCGCCCATCAGGCGACCCACGACGCGCTCACCGGGCTCCCCAACCGCTCACTGCTCGAATCGCGCCTGCCCGTGATGGTGGGCGATGCGCGCGCGTCGGGCGGAACCCTGGCCGTGCTCTTCGTCGACCTGGACGAGTTCAAGCACGTCAACGACACGCTCGGGCATCAGGCCGGGGACATGCTGCTTCACATCGTGGCGGGACGCGTCGACGCACAGTCCGGCGACGGTGACGTCGTGGCCCGGGTGGGCGGCGACGAGTTCGTCATGATCGCGAGCAGCCTCGGCGGCCCCGAGGAGGTGGCCGCGCTCGCCGCCCGCCTCGTCGAGGTGGCCAGCGAGCCCGTGGACCTCGCCGGGCACGCGCTGCGCCCGTCGGTGAGCGTCGGCTACGCCATCCTCGACGACGACACGGCGGACCACCGCGAGCTTCTTCGAAACGCCGACCTCGGCCTCTTCGACGCCAAGGCCGCCGGCCGCGGAACCTTCCGCAGCTTCCGGCCGGGCCTGCGATCGATCGCGGACGAGCGGGCGGCCATCCGCGACGGGCTGCGAGACGCGCTCGACACCGGGGAGCTGGCGGTCGCCTACCAGCCGAGGATCCGGCTGTCGACCGGTGAGATCGCATCGGTGGAGGCGCTCGTGCGCTGGCCGGCCCGGCCCGACGTGCCCACCGGACGCCTGATCTCGGTGGCCGAGGACACGGGGCTGATCGACGAGGTCGGTACCTTCGTGCTGGACCGCGCCGTCGCCGACATCGCCGGCATCGAACGCGACGACGGACGGCGGATCACCGTGGCCGTCAATGTGTCGATGCGCCAGCTGGTGCGTCAGGACCTGACGACGCTCGTGCGCTCGACGCTCGAGCGACACGGGCTTCCCGCCGACCGCCTGGTGCTCGAGATCACCGAGACGGTCCTCGCGCATGACCCGACGTGGGCCGAACGCACCCTGCACCGCCTGCGCGGGTTGGGCGTGCGGGTGGAGGTGGACGACTTCGGCACCGGGTACTCGTCGTTCTGGCGTCTGTCCCACATGCCGATCGACGGGATCAAGATCGACCGGACGCTCGCCGCGCCGCTCGGCCGCGAACCGCGCGCCACCCAGATCGTCTCCGCGATCGTGGCCTTCGCGCGCGCCACCGGCGCCGACGTGACGATCGAGGGCGTCGAGCGTCGCATGCAGGGCGAGCTCGCCCACGAGCTGGGCTGCAGGTTCGCCCAGGGCTACTGGTACGCGCGACCGCTACCGCTTCGGGGCCTGCGGACCATCCTGCACTCGTGGCTGCCGCAGCCGATCGGCGGCCCCGACGCGGGTGACGACGAGGACCGGTGGCAGCCTCAGGAGGACTAGGCTCGTGCGGTGAGCTTCTCGATCCTCGCCCTCATCTGCCTGGTCGGTCTGGTGGGGCCGGTGCTCGCGCTCAGGCGATCGCTGCACCTGCCCGTGGTGCTGGGTGAGCTCCTGGCCGGGATCCTCCTGGGGGCCACGGGGGTGGCGGTCCTCGACGCGGGCGATGCGACGTTCACGTTCCTGGGCGAGGTGGGCTTCGCGCTCGTCATGTTCGTTGCCGGGACGCATGTGCCGATGCGCGACGCGCGCATGCTGCCCGCCCTGCGGACGGCCGCCGGTCGGGTCGTCCTGGTCGCGGTGGGCGCCGTCGGCCTCGGGATCGGCATCGACCGGGTGTTCGACACCACGCACTGGCCCCTCTACGCCGTGCTGATGGCATCGTCGTCCGCCGCGATCGTGCTGCCGGTGATCGCGTCGGTGGGCCTCGGCGGGCCCCGCGTGATCGCCCTCCTGCCGCAGGTGGCACTGGCCGACGCCCTCTGCATCGTGGCGCTCCCACTCGCCATCGACCCGGCCCATGTCGGTCGGGCCGCCGTGGGCGCCCTGGTGGTCATCGTCGCGGCCGTCGCCCTCCACCTGGTCCTTCAGCGGGTGGAGGACAGCGGGATCCGCGACCGGGTGCATGACGTCTCGGGCGACCGCCACCTGGCGCTCGAGCTGCGGATCAGCCTGGCGGTCCTCTTCGGCCTGGCCGCCCTGGCGGTGTGGCTGCACGTGTCGGTGATGCTCGCCGGGTTCACCCTGGGGCTCGCGGTGGCGCGGGTGGGCACCCCGCGCCGGGTCGCGAAGCAGCTCTTCGCCCTCACCGAGGGCTTCTTCGGGCCGCTCTTCTTCATCTGGCTGGGTGCGTCGCTGCAGATGCGCGACCTGCTGGACCACCCGGAGATGATCGGGTTGGGGCTGGCGCTCGGCGGCGGCGCGATCGTGGTGCACCTGCTGTGCCGCCTGACCGGACAGCCCGTCTCCCTGGGGCTCCTGGCGGCGTCCCAGATGGGCGTGCCCGTGGCGGCGGCGACCGTCGGCACCCAGCTGGGGGTGCTGCGGCCGGGCGAGTCGTCGGCGCTCATCCTGGGTGCGCTCGTCACGGTCGCGGGCGCGGTGATCGGCGGGGCGCTCGCCGCCCGCGGCGGCCTGGTGGAGGCGCCGTCGGCGCCCGGACACCACGGTCGGCGTCATCACGGTGGGCATCCGCCCCCGGCGTGATGATCCGCGCGGCCGCGGTGCGGGTCAGGTCACCAGCCAGATGGTGGCGAAGTAGCCGACGACGGCCGTGAAGAGGATCGCGTCGAACCGGTCGAGCACGCCGCCGTGCTCACCGAGCAGCCGGCTGGTGTCCTTCACCTCGATGTCGCGCTTGATCAGCGACTCGAACAGGTCGCCCACATAGGCGACGACGCAGATGATCGCGCCCAGAAGCAGCGACTGGGGCGCGTCGATCCAGTCCATGTAGAGCCCGGCCACGGCGACGGCAAGCGTGCCACCGATCACGCCGATCACGAGGCCCTCCACCGTCTTTTTGGGTGAGGTGCGCGGGGCGACGGGGTGACGGCCGAGGAACCGTCCGCCGAAGTACGAGAACGTGTCGAACGCCCACGTCCCGACGAGGATGTTGGCGATGGCCGACGCACCGAACTCGAACTCGCGCAGGGCCACCATGAGCCCCATCGGCACCCCGATCCAGATGGCCCCGAACGCCGTCAGCGCCACGCGGATGGTCACCTCGGTGCGGTCGGCGAGCAGCAGTCCCCCGACCGCCGCCAGGATCACCGCGGCGGCGGCGCCCACGAGGATGCCGCGTTCGGGCAGGTCCAGGATCGCCGGCAGGGCGATCGTGAGCGCCGCTCCGGCGAACGCGGCCCAGCGCACGGGGGCGATGGCGGCGAGCAGGTTCAGGTACTCGTGCAGTGCGACCATCGCGATGAGGCCGACCACGATGGCGAACACCGGGTTGCCCAGGAGCACCGCGGCGATCGCGAGCGCGATGCCGGGGATGGCGATCAGGATGCGGTTGATCACCGGGCGCCGAACCTCCGCTGGCACCCGGCGTAATGCACGAGCGCCGCGTCCAGGTCCTCGGGCGTGAAGTCCGGCCAGAGTCGCTGCGAGAAGTAGAGCTCGGCGTACGCGCACTGCCACAGCAGGAAGTTGGACAGGCGCTGCTCGCCGCTCGTGCGGATGAGCAGCTCGGGGTCGCGCGGGCCGGACTCGCCGATGATCGCGGCGAAGTCCTCCTCGGTGCCGTCGTCGCCGTGCTGGTCCAGGAACCGCCGTGCGGCGGAGACGATCTCGTTGCGGGCCCCGTAGTTCATCGCGACGAACAGGGTGAGCCCGGTGTTGTGGCGGGTCGACTCCTCGGACCAGCGGATGCGCTCCTGGAGCGGACCGGGCAGCTCCTCGCGCCGTCCGATGAACCGCATGCGCACGTTCTGGCGGGTGAGCTCCTCGGTCTCACGGTCGATCAGCTCGCTGAAGAGCTCCATGAGGTCGTTCACCTCGTCCTCGGGGCGTGCCCAGTTCTCGGTGGAGAACGAGAAGACCGTCAGCTCCTCGATGCCGCGGTCGGATGCGGCGCGCACGATGCGCTTGAGCGCCTTGGCCCCCTCGCGGTGCCCGACGGCGACCGGCATGTGCCGCTCCTGGGCCCAGCGGCCGTTGCCGTCCATGATGATGGCGACGCCCCGCGGGACCTCCTCGGGCGAGTCGACCGCGGCGCGCTCGGCGGAACCCATTCCGAGCAGCGCGCGCGCGGCACGCCAGCGTGTGCGAAGGGCCATTGGTCGGAGGTCGTCCCGAGCGCCGGTTCAGACCTCGAGGATCTCGGCTTCCTTGCGCTCCATCGCGGTGTCGATCGCCTTGATCTCGCCGTCGGTCAGCTTCTGCACCTCGTCGGTGGCCCGGGCCACCGTGTCCTCGGAGAGCCCCTCGTCCTTCTCGCGCTTCTTCATGTCCTGCATGATGTCGCGCCGGACGTTGCGCACGGCGATGCGCGCCTCCTCGGCCATCTTGTGCACCAGCTTCACGTACTCCTTGCGCCGCTCTTCGGTGAGGGCGGGCACGGGCAGCCGGATGATCTGGCCGTCGTTGGACGGCGTGAGACCCAGCTGCGCCTCCTGGATGGCCTTCTCGATGCTCTTCATGAGCGACTTGTCGAACGGCTGCACGGTGATGAGCCGGGCCTCCGGCGCGTGCACGGTCGCCACCTGGTTGATCGGCATCTCCGATCCGTAGGCGTCGACCACCACCCGGTCCAGGAGGTGCGTGGACGCACGCCCGGTGCGAACCGTCTGGAAGTCCGTCTCCAGGGCGTTCAGCGCACCCTCCATGCGGCGCTTGGCGTCTGCAATGAGATCCTTCATCAGGCCTCTTTCGTCGTCGCGACGAGCGTGCCCACACGCTCGCCTTTGAGGATGCGGCGGACGTTCGACTCGTCCGCCATGTTGAACACCATGATCGGGAGATCGTTGTCCATGCAGAGGGTGAGCGCCGTGGTGTCCATCACCCGCAGGCCCCGCTCGATGGCCTCCATGTGGGTGATCTCCGGGATGAGCCGGGCGTCGGGGTTCTCGCGCGGGTCGGCGTCCAGCACGCCCTCCACGGCGTTCTTGGCCATGAGGATGCACTCGGCGCCGATCTCGAGCGCCCGGAGGGCCGCGGTCGTGTCGGTCGTGAAGAACGGGTTGCCGGTGCCGCCGGCGAAGATGACGACCCTGCCCTTCTCCAGGTGGCGGATGGCGCGGCGCCGGATGTACGGCTCGGCCACCTCCTGGATGGCGATGGCCGATTGGACGCGCGTCGTGACGTCCAGCTTCTCGAGCGCGTCCTGGATGGACAGGGCGTTCAGGACGGTCGCGATCATCCCCATGTAGTCGGCGGTGGCCCGGTCCATGCCGCGGGCCGCGCCGGCGACGCCGCGGAAGATGTTGCCGGCACCGACGACGATGGCCATCTCGCAGCCCATGTCCACGGCCTCGCGGATCTGGGTGGCGATGCCCGTGATGCGGGCGGGATCGATGCCGTACTGGCGCTCTCCGAGAAGGGCCTCCCCGGAGAGTTTCAGGACGACGCGGCGTACCGCGGTGTCGCCGCTCGGCGTGCTATCCGCCGAGCTCATACCGGACGAACCGCCGGATGGTCACGTTCTCGCCCAGGCGGGACGCGGCCTCGACGCGCAGCTCCTCGATGGAGCGGGCCTTCTTCTCACCCTGGTCGCGCACGAACTCCTGGTCGAGCAGCGCGATCTCCTTGAGGTGCTTGGTGAGCTTGCCGTCGACGGCCTTGTCGCGGAACTTCTCGTCGACGCCCTGCTCCTTGGCCTGCTCCAGGTAGACGCTGCGCTCGCGCTCCTTGTAATCGTCCGGGATCTCGTCGGCCGACACGTACAGGGGGTTCATGGCCGCGACGTGGAGGGCCACGTCGTGCACGAACTCCTTGAAGTCGTCGCTGCGGGCCACGAAGTCGGTCTCGCAGTTGACCTCGAGCAGCACGCCCACGCGGCCGCCCGCGTGGATGTAGCTGTGGATGAGCCCCTCGCGGGCCTCGCGTCCACCGCGCTTGGCGGCGTCGGCGGCACCCTTGGCGCGCAGCAGGTCCTTGGCCTTCTCGAGGTCGCCGCCGACCTCCGCCAGGGCGGCCTTGCAGTCCATCATCCCGGCGCCCGTCGCGTCGCGCAGGGCCTTCACTTCCTTGGCTGACGGGGTGTAGTCGCTCACTGGCCGGCCTCCTCGGCCGGGGCGGCCGGGGTCGTGGTGTCGGGGGTGGCCTCAGCGGCCGGAGCCGGTGCGGCGGGCGCCTCGGCGGCCGGGGCTGCCGGAGCCGCGGGAGCCTCGGCGGCCGGAGCGGCCGGAGCCGCGGGGGCGTCGGCGGCGGGTGCGGCCGGAGCCGGTGCGGCGGGGGCCTCGGTGGCCGGAGCCGCAGGAGCGGCCGGAGCCGCGGGAGCCTCGGCGGCCGGAGCGGCAGGGGCTGCCGGAGCCGCAGGGGCCGGAGTGGCGGGTGCCGCCGGAGCCGGTGCGGCGGGGGTCTCGGCGGCCGGGGCCGCGGGGGCCGGCGTCTCGGGCGCCTTCTGCTCGACGTAGCCGCGTCCGTTGTTGATGCCCTCGGCGAGGGCGCCCAGGATCAGGTTGCACGAGCGGATGGCGTCGTCGTTGCCCGGGATGACGTAGGTGGCCTCGTCCGGGTCGCAGTTGGTGTCCACAAGGCCGATCACCGGGATGCCGAGGCGGTTGGCCTCGCGCACGCCGATGGCCTCGCGCTTGAGGTCGACGACGACGATGGCGTCGGGCAGGCGCTGCATGTCGGCCACGCCGCCCAGGTTGGTCTCGAGCTTCACGAGCTCGGCCTCGCTCGCCAGGCGCTCACGGGTGGGCAGCAGGTCCAGCTGACCGTCGCGCTTCTGGCGGCGCAGCTCGTGCAGCCGCTTGATGCGGTCGGCCATCGTGATCCAGTTGGTCAGAAGGCCACCCAGCCAGCGGTGGTTGACGTAGGGCTGGCCGCAGCGCGTCGCCTGGTTCTGCACGGCGTCCTGGCACTGCTTCTTGGTGCCGACGAACATCACCGTGCCGCCGCGGTTGGCGATGTTGGTGACGATGTTGACCGACTGCTGGAGGAGCTCCAGGGTCTGGATCAGGTCGATGATGTAGATCCCCGCGCGCTCACCGTGGATGTAGCGCTTCATCTTGGGGTTCCAGCGGCGGGTCTGGTGTCCGAAGTGCACTCCGGACTCCAGCAACTGCTTCATGGTGACTGGCACAGTCGCTCCTGTGGTTTCGTGTGGGTGGTGCACCCGGCGCGGCTCGGCGGGACCGCGACTGGCGCGGCACCGTCCGCCGATCCCTCTGTCGCCGGGGTCGGGGGTTTGGACGAGTGTGGATATTAGCGGACCGGCGGACGCGGTCCCGTCGCCGTCCCCGTCCCACGTCCCTGGAGCCTCCCGTCCGGCCGATTCCCGGTGACGGCGTCCCCGCACGGTGCGGATTTCGGGTCCGGGTCGGTCCGCGGGGGTCAGTCGCCCGGGGACGGCGGCCCGGCGCCCAGGCGGGTGAGCGCCGCGACCAGGTCGGCCGGCAGCGGGCTCGTCAGGTTGAGGGGCTCGTCGGTCTCGGGATGCGGCAGATCGAGCCGCCACGCGTGCAGGAACTGACGGGTGAGCCCCAGCCCGTCGGCCTGGGGGCGCCCGTAGACGGGGTCACCCACCACCGGGTACCCCGCCGCCTCCAGGTGCACGCGGATCTGGTGGGTGCGGCCGGTGTCCAGGCGTGCCTCCAGCAGGCTATGGCGCTCGTACGCGGCCAGACGCCGAAACCGCGTCCGCGCATCGCGCGGGCGATCGGTGTTGGTCGACATGCGGATGCGGTTTCGCCGGTCGCGGCCGATCGGCCGGTCGACCGCCATGGCCGGGGGGAAGGCCCCGTGCACCAGGGCCGCGTAGCGGCGATCGACCAGGCGCTCGCGCAGCATCGCCTGCAGACGGCGGTGGGCCCTGGGCGTGCGGGCCACCACCAGGAGGCCGCTCGTGTCGCGGTCCAGGCGGTGCACGATGCCGGGTCGGTCGGCGTCGCCCCCGGCCGCCCCCAGCGCCAGCAGGCCGTGCACCAGGGTGCCCCGATCGTGTCCACGGCTGGGGTGGGTCACCACCCCGGCCGGCTTGTCGACCACCAGCATGTGCTCGTCGGCGTAGACGACCGGCAGGTCCATCGGTTCGGGTTCCAGCTCGGACGACGCCCGCGGGATGGGCAGCACCTCCACGGTCTGGCCGGCCCGCACCAGGTGGCGTTTGCGCACGACCTCGCCGTCCACCCGCACGCGCCCGGCATCGATGCACCGCTGCGCCTCGGCGCGGCTGCCGACGGCCTCGATCTCGCCCACCACGGCGTCCACCCGCCGTCCCTCGTGCGCGCCGTCGACGCGCAGGACGATGGGCCGGGCCTCATTCATGCCGCGGTGCCCCGCGCATGAGCGCCACCACGATCAGCACCGCCGCCGCCACGATGGCGACGTCCGCCACGTTGAACGCCGGCCATCGGCCGATGTCGACGAAGTCGGTCACGCCGCCGCGCGCGAGGCGGTCGATCAGGTTGCCGACCGCGCCACCGGCCAAAAGGCCCCCGCCCAGCATCACCGCCACGCCCTCGTCCCCGATCCGCACCAGCCAGACCGCCAGGACCACGAGGACGACGGTCGTGAGCACGGCGACGATGCGGGGACTGCCCGCGAACGCGCCGAAGGCGACGCCGCGGTTGGTGATGTGCACCAGGTCGACGCCGGGCAGCAGGTCGATGCGCTCACCCGGTGTGATGCGATCGCGCACGAGGATCTTGGTCACGAGGTCGAGGCCGAACACGACGAGCGCGGCGGCGGCCATGACGATCCACCGTCCGGCGTTCGGCCGTCGCGGGGTCGTCTCCCCGCCGGCGGGTGTCTCGGTCATGCGTCCGCCCCCTCCAGGTCGGCGAACGCCGCCAGCAGACGCGACGCCAGCGCCTGCGGGTCGCCGTCGATCTCCACCAGCTTGCGCGCCCCGCCTGAGCCGCGACGGATGGCCGCGGCCGCCGGCCGCACCCCGGCGGTCTCGGCCAGGTAGGCGCACAGGGCGGCGTTGGACTGCCCCTGATGGGGGGCGGCGGCGATCTGGATCCGCAGGCGACCGTCCTGGATGCCGACGGCCGCGGTGCGCCGGGAGCGGGGCACCGCCTTCACCTCCACGGTCACGCCGCCGTCGCGGCGGGTGAGCCAGGCGGGCGATGTGCTCATGTGGGCACCCCGGCCCGGATCACAGCTCGGACGCGCGCCGCGTGGCCGCGCGAACCGCGTCGGCCATGTGGGCGCGCACCGCACCGCGTTCCAGGACCGCCAGCCCCTCGACGGTCGTGCCGGCGGGCGAGCTCACCCGCTGGCGGAGCGCCGCCGGATCGTCCCCGTCGGCGAGGAGCGCGGCGGTTCCGGCGAGGACGGCCTGCACCATGCGGCGCGCGTCGCGCCGGCTGAACCCGACGGCCACGGCACCCTCCTCCATCCCCTCAGCCACCAGGGCGACCAGACCGGGACCGCTTCCGACGAGTGCGGTGGCCGCCGGCAGCTCGTCCTCGGCCATCGGGATGACGGTGCCGAGCCGGTGAAGGAGCCGCAGAATCCCCGTGCGAAGCTGGATGGGCACGCCGTCATCGACCATCCCGAGGAGCCCCGCCCCCTGGGCCACGGCGAGGTTGGGCATGAGCCGCACGATCGGCGGGCGGGCGGCCAGCGCGCGGATGGCGGCGATGTCGAGCCCCGCGACGACCGAGATCACGACCGTGTCCTCGGTCAGCCGGTCGCCGACCGACTCCAGTGCGGCGACGGCGTCGATGGGCTTGACCGCCAGGAGGACCACGTCGGCCGCCGCGGCGTCGTCGACCGAGCCGACGGTGCCGCCCGTGCGTTCGGCCGCCGCGGTCGCGGCGTCGGGCACGACGTCGACGAGGACGAGCTCACGGTCCTTCAGTCCACCGCCCCGCCCCATCCCGGCGACCATCGCGGTGCCCATCGCACCGCAGCCCATGAGGACGACTCGTTCCGGCCAGCTGCTCATGCGACCATCCTTCCAGCTCGACGGGCGGTCGGCTCAGTACTGGTTGAAAAAGCCCTTCTCGAGCAGGCGCGCCCGCTCCTCCGCGGACACCTCGACGTTGCGCGGGGTGAGCAGGAAGACCTTGTCGGCCACCCGCTGCATGCCGCCGTCGAGTGCGTAGGTGAGGCCGCTGGTGAAGTCGATCAACCGCTTCGCCAGGTCCATCTCGGCGCTCTGGAGGTTGAGGATGACGGGCACGCTGGCCTTGAACTTGTCGGCCACCTGCTGCACGTCGTTGAAGCTCTTCGGCACCACGAGGTGCACCTGCATCTGCTGGCGCGGCGACTGCACCGCACGGATCGGCGTGGCGCGTGCGCCGGCGCCGACGGGCTCGTCGTCGCTAAAGATGTCGTCGAAGTCGTCACGTCGGCGCGAACCGATGCGACGCACGTTGGGGCGTTCACGGTAGCTCTGTTCGAGCTCCTCCTGCGCACGTGCGGGCGCCGCCCGCGTCTCGCGCTCGGGACCGTAGTCGTCGTCCTCGTCGTCGGCCATGCCGAAGTAGACGAGGGTCCTGTGCCAATAGTCCGCGAACGACATCAGCTCACCTGGCTCTGATCGATCATCGCCCGTCCAATTCGCACTTTGGTGGCTCCTTCCTCCACTGCCACGACGAAATCCTGACTTGTGCCCATCGAGAGATCGCGGAAATCGTGGCGTCCTTCCCATCGAGCGGCGAGGTCGTCGCGCATCTCGCGAAGCCCGGCGAAGTACGGGCGGCTGGCGCCCGGGGTGTCGCTCGGCGGCGGGAGTGTCATGAGCCCGCCCACGACGAGCGTGGTTGATGAGCTGATCATTTCGACGAACGCCTGGATCTGGCCGGGGACGATACCATGCTTACTGTCTTCCCCACTGGTGTTGACCTGAACCAGAACCCGCGCAGGAGCAGGGGATCGTCGGTCGATCTCGTGCACGAGCGACTCCGAGTCGACCGCGTGGACCAGCCGGACCTCGTCCAGCACCTGCCGCACCTTGCGTCGCTGGAGGTGTCCGATGAAGTCGAAGACGAGGGCGTCGCCGACCACCGCGCGCTTGGCCTGGAGGTCCTGCAGACGGTTCTCCCCCACCACCGTGACCCCCGCCGCGACGAGCGCCGGTGCGTCCTCGGGCGCGATGTACTTGCCGGCAAGCACGATCTCGACCTCGTGCGGGTCGCGGCCGCTGCGGGCGCACGCGTCGTCGATCTGTTCACGGGCGGATGCGAGTGCCGCGCGCAGGCGGTCGGCGTCGATCATGTCCCGGTCCTCCAGATGATCCCCGCCTGGCGGCCGGTGTGCTCACCGTCGCGGCGGTAGCTGTAGAAGCGCTCGGCGTCGCACGAGGTGCACGCCTCCGCCACCGTGATGTGGGTCGGGTCGACGCCCGCATCCGTCAACTCGACGCGTGCGCCCGCCGCCAGGTCCACCGCGCGGTCCACCACGGTCGCCGCGCCGAACCGGTCGGCGAACGTGGCCCGCAGGTCATCGTCCACCGGATAGCAGCAGGGGCGCACGGCGGGTCCCACCGCGGCGGCCACCTCACCGCCCAGCATCGTCACGGCGTTTCGCAGGATCCCGGCCACCAGGCCGCGCCAGCCGGCGTGCACCGCCCCCACCTGTGACCCGTCGGTCCGCCACAGGAGGACCGGCAGGCAGTCGGCGCCCAGCACCATGAGGGGCAGGTCCGCGGCGGCGGTGACGAGGCCGTCGCCGTCGCGCCACCCGGCGAGCTCACCCGTGAACCTGCCGAACGAGGCCGGCGCGTCGATGCGGTGGACATCGGCGCCGTGCACCTGGTGGCCCATGCTCACCCGCTGCGCGTCCAGGTCCAGGGCGTCCGCCAGCCGACGGCGGTTCTCGCGCACGTCGACGGCGGCGTCGCCCGAGGTGCTTCCCAGGTTGAGCCCCGCGTGGGTGCCCTCGCTCACACCGCCCACACGTGTCGTGAAGTGCGCGTGCACCCCGGGAACGGTGTCGACCGCGATGGTGGGCAGGTGGCCGCTCATGCGTCCCACCGCCGAACCCACGCCAGCTGGTCGTCGCGTCCGGGGCCGACCTCCGCGTCAACGATCGCGGCGCGAAGCGCGTCCAGGGCCCGTCCCAGGCGGGGTCCCGGCGCCATGCCCATGTCCCGCAGATCGTCGCCGCTGATGGCCGGTCGCATGTCGCGGATGTTGGCCCACCAGTCGCCGATCGCGCCCGATCCGCGGGCGACGGCGACCACCTGGGCGGCCGGACGCGACGGGCCCAGCACCGCATCGCGTCGCGACGGCACCGGTGCATCGGCCACCCGGTCGGCCAGGGGGCCCGCGTCGCGGACGTCGGTCGCGATCCGCCGCGCCCACTCGGGCACCGCCACGGTGCCGAGCGCATCGGCGCTCACGGCGAGCCCCAGGCGGACGGCCCATGCGGGCAGCGGCGGTGCTCCGGGCAGGCGCAGGGCGTCGTCGACGGCGGCGAACAGGGCACCACGCTCCGGATCGGGGACGATCCACGCCACACCCAGGTCAACCGCGACCGCGAGGGCGCCGGCGGCGTCGTCCTCGCAGAGTAGGCGCCGAAGCTCCTCCCCCACCCGGGCGATGGCGGGATCGACGCCGTGGGCGGCGGCGCGGGCCTGGGCGGCGGTGGCGTGCTGCACGGTGAACCCCAGGCGGGCGGCGTAACGGGCGGCGCGCAGGACGCGGCTGGGGTCCTCCTCGAACGCGTCGTCGCGCAGGGCGCGGATGAGCCCGGCCTCCAGGTCGGCGGCGCCTCCGTGGGGGTCGAGCAGTCGGCCGGCCTGCGGACCGGTCAGCCGGTACGCCAGGGCGTTCACGGTGAAGTCGCGGCGTGCCAAGTCGTCCTGGATCGTGCCGGCGGTCACCTCGGGCAGTGCCCCCGGCGCCGCATACCGTTCACGTCGCGCGGTCACCAGGTCGATGAGCGTGCCGTCGTCCAGCGTGAGGGCCGCCGTGCCGAACCGCGCGTGCGTCGTCACCTCGACGCCCAGCGCCCCACCCAGGCGACGCGCCACGCGGATGGCGTCACCCTCCACGACCAGGTCGATGTCGGGGCCCGGCGGGCGTCCCAGGAGTGCGTCGCGCACCACCCCGCCCACGAGGCTCACCGGGACGTCGGGACACAGTTCCACGAGCCGCACCAGCGACATCTGTCCTTGCACCGTGTCGCGCAGGCGGTGAGAATCCATGCGTGACCTACGATCCCCTGTCCGACAAACTGGCCCGGTCCACCCCGGTGGCGATGCCCGAGCTGCTCGAGCGCTTCAAGGTGTACGAGCACCTGACCATCCTGGAGCTGCAGGAGCGGTTCGACGCCAACGAGGAGGCGTTTCGCGCCTGGGTGCGCGATCCGGCCAACGAGGGCAGGCCCATCAGCGACGCGCCGCAGTACATCGACCGCATCGCGCTCGACAGCCTGCGCGAGCGGCGCACCTGGTTCGAGTAGCCGGCACGGCTCACCCCCTGATCGCGACCGCCTCGATCTCCACGCGGGCGCCCGCGGGGAGGGCGGCCACCCCGATGGTGGCCCGCGCGGGTGCATGGTCGCCGAAGGCCGCGGCGTAGGCGTCGTTCATCGCCCCGAACTCGCCCAGATCGGTCATGTACACGGTGGTCTTGGCCACCGACCGCAGGCTGAGCCCGGCGGCCTCGAGGATGGCGGCGACGTTGGCCAGGCACCGCGTGGTCTGGGCGACGATGTCGTCCCCCACGAGGAGGCCGTCGGGGTCGAGCGGGACCTGCCCCGACACGTAGACGGTGTCGCCGGCGTCGATGGCCTGGCTGTAGGGGGCTCCCTGGACCGGTGCGGGTGCCCCGTCGGTGCGGATGGGCGTCAGCGTCATGGGCCGACGATACCGCCGCGGTCGGGCGCCGTCGTGGCCGGCGGCCTCAGCCGGTGGCGTCGGCCGGTGGCATGAGGTCGGCGACCGCCACCGCACCACCGCCCGCCGGCAGCTCCACCGTGGCCGGTTCGTCGACCCGCACGATCTCGCTCCAGGTGCCGTCCGCACGCGGGCCGCGGTGCATCACGAGCGTCCTGGCCGGGACGTCCACGATCCAGTACTCGGGCGCCCCCGAGCCGGCGTAGATGCGCGCCTTGCGCCGGTCGATGCGGACGCTCGACACCGCCACCTCGATCAGCAGCACCGTCTCGCCGCACTCGGGGACCCGGCGGTCGGTGTCCCAATCGTCGCCGAACCGCACGACCGTCGCGTCGGGTTCGGGCAGGCTGTCGCGTCCCGCCCCCACCGTCGACTGGATGATGACGGCCCATGTGCGGTCATACCGCTCGTGAAGGAGCCGTCCGAGCGTGCTCACCACCCATGTGTGGTCGTACCCCGAGGGGCTCACCGGGACCAGCTCCCCCTCGAGGAGCTCCACGCGCTCGTCCTCGCCCAGGATGCCCGCACGCACCATCGCCCAGACCTCGTCGGCCGTGAACCGCCTGGACGTCGTCTCGAGCAGGCCCGCCATCGCCATCGATCGTACCCCCTCCCCCGTGCCGCTTCCATGCATGGAGGATGGCCCGGCGACGTGTCACGACTCCAGACGCGTCCGTCACGATGCCGTCACGGGAGCGTGACGACATCCGTTCGGACAGCTCCGTGGGCACCGACTGACCGACCGCTCGCAAGTTACGTGCCAGGCACCAGGCGTGCGCGGCATCACAAGTTAGGTGCCAGGCACCAGGCGTGTGCGGCATCAGGACCACGCGCGGACCTCACGCGATCGGAACCCGCACCCGGCGGTCCCGAACCTGTCGCCGCACCGCCTCTGCCAACGCGCGAGACGGTGCGACGACGAACTCCGCACGCTACGCCGACTTGATCTCGGCGCGGAGCACCCGCCAGGTCCCGACCACGATCGGGATGCCCACCCACACGAGGGCCGCGACCCCCAGATGCGCCCACTGCTCACCGCTGATCGTGTGGTCGTAGAGCGGCTGGGTGGCCTGGCTGAAATCGAGCCACTTGCCGGGTCCCTCCAGGGCGGAGATGGCCCCCTGCAGGATCGACCAGACGATCGGCAGCGCGAAGAAGAGCGTGATCGCGGCGGCCGAGTTGAGAAAGAGCAGTCCGAACCCGGTGCCGGCCAGCAGGTTGAGCGCCTGCAGCAGGAAGAGGTGACCGACGTCGGCGGCGCTCATGTTCCACGCGCCGTCGCCGCTGAAGAGCGCGGCGCCGATCACGTTGCCGATGGCGGCCACCACCAGGATGAGCACGCCGACCGCCAGCGCCACGAGCACCCCCGCCACCGCCTTGGCCAGGATGACGCGCAGCCGCGACGGCTCGAGCGTGAACGTGACCAGGCCGGTGCGCTGGCTCCATTCGCTGGTGACCGCAAGGACACCCAGGACCGGCAGCAGGAACATCTGCGGTGCGGCGACCAGCTCGGCCATGCCCTGGTACGTCAGGTCCTGCGCGTCGGCGGCGAACAGCATGATGATCATGAACAGCACGGTGAGCGCCGCCATGGTGAGCAGGAGCCACTTGCCCGACCGTGTGTTGTAGAGCTTGCGGATCTCGACCCGCAGGAGGCGGGTGAACGGGATGCGCGATCCCCGGGAGCCGGCGCCGCCGGTCGCCCCCATCGGATGTGTGGCCGTGGTCATGCCGCCTCCTGAACGGGGCTCGCGGCCCCGCGATCGCGATCGCTGTCCTCCGTCAGCTGCAGGAAGAGGTCCTCCAGCTTGCCGCCGTCCGCCCCGCGCAGCTCGCGCAGCCGGATCCCGTTGTCGAACGCCACCGTCCCGGCGGTCTCGGCGTCGCATCCCACCAGCACACCGCCGTCCTCACGCACGAGGGCGTCGAAGCCCGCGTCGCGCACCAGCGCCGCGAAACGCTCGTCGTCGACGGTGCGCACCACCGCGCCGCTCGCCGCCAGGAGCTCCTCCTTGCTGCCCTGCGTGACGATGCGGCCGTGGCTGATGACGATCAGGTCGTCGGCGATCGCCTCCACCTCGGACAGCAGGTGGGACGAGAGCAGCACGGTGCCGCCGCGCCCCGCGAAGCCCCGCAGCAGGTCGCGCATCCACCGGATGCCCGCCGGATCGAGGCCGTTTGCCGGCTCGTCGAGGATCAGCACCTCGGGCTCGCCCAGAAGCGCATGGGCGATGCCCAGTCGCTGACGCATGCCGAGCGAGTAGTTGCCCACGCGCCGCTTCGCCTCCTTGGCGGTGAGGCCCACGGTGTCGAGCATCTCGTCGACGCGGGAGGTCGCGAGGCCCATGGTCATGGCGCCCAGGGTCAGCACCTCGCGTCCGGTGCGGCCCGCGTGCTGGGCCGACGCGTCCAGCAGGACGCCGACGCTCGTGCCCGGGTTCCCCAGCGCCTCGTAGGGCACATCGAGGACGGTCGACGTGCCGGCGCTCGGGATCGTGAGCCCCACGATCATGCGCATGGTGGTCGACTTGCCGGCGCCGTTGGGGCCGAGGAATCCGCAGACGCGCCCCGGCTGGACCGAGAAGCTCACGTCGTCCACCGCGACGTGGTCCCCGTATCGCTTGGTCATGTTGGTGACGGTGATCATGCGGGTCATGCTCCCAGCCGCATCACATGGCGGCCGCGACCACGGGTTCACCTTCGGTGAAGAAGGCGGTCAGCCCGCTGCCGGCCGGCGCATGAAGTACTGGGGACGGTCGATCCGCTCACCGGCGAGCTCGCGCACCCACGCCGGCTGGTCGGCGCGCAGCACGAGCTCGAAGCCGAGTCGCCGGTAGAAGTCCCGCCGCTCGCGGGCGCACTCGAGCCAGCAGGCGTTGACGCGTCCCGCGAGGACGGCCGCCACCATGGCGGCGCCGATGCCCCCGCCGCGCAGCGCGGTGTCCACCACCACGGCGTCCAGCCAGTCCGCGCCGGGCCGGACCGCACGGATCTGCAGCGACCCCACCAGGCGGCCCGTGGGGTCGCGGGCGACCCATAGCTCGCCCTCCACCAGATCGTCGATCCACCCCGCGGTGCGGCGCAGGGCGAACACCTCGGACAGGTCGTCCTCGACCGCGCGGCGCACGTCGAGGCCGTCCCGGTTCACCAGGTGCGGCGCACCGGGACGCCGGCCGCGTCCATCGCCCGTTTGACGTCGGCCACCGAATAGACGCCGTCGTGGAAGACCGACGCCGCCAACACCGCGTCGGCATGTCCGTCCGTCACGGCCTCGACGAAGTGCTCCAGCGTGCCGGCACCACCCGAGGCGATGATGGGGACGCTCACCTCCCGCCCGATCGCCGACAGGAGTTCGTTGTCGAATCCGATCTGGGTCCCGTCGCGGTCCATGCTCGTCACGAGGAGCTCACCGGCACCGCGCCGCGCGGCCTCGGCGGCCCACTCGACCGCCTCCAGGCCGGTCTCGAGCCGTCCGCCGTTGAGGTACACCTCCCAGCCGTCGCCGGTGTCGCGACGCTTGGCGTCGATGGCGATGACGATGCACTGCGAGCCGAAGCGGTTGGCGCAGCGCTCGATCAGCTCGGGTTCACGCACCGCGGCGGAGTTGATGGACACCTTGTCGGCGCCGGCGGCCAGCACGGCTCGCACGTCGTCCTCGGTGCGAAGCCCGCCGCCGATGGTGAACGGGATGAACACCTCCTCGGCCGTGTGGCGCGCGAGCTCCACGATCGTCTCGCGCTGCTCGTGGCTTGCGGTGATGTCCAGGAAGACGACCTCGTCGGCGCCCTCGCGGTCGTAGCGCTGGGCGAGCTCCACCGGGTCGCCGGCGTCGCGCAGGCCGACGAAGTTGACCCCCTTCACGACCCTGCCGTCCTTCACGTCCAGACACGGGACGATGCGGATCATGACGGGCCTCCCAGCGCCGTGAGCGCCTCGGTGACGTCGAAGCGCGGCTCGTACAGCGCGCGGCCCACGATCACCCCCATCAGGTTGGGGATGCGCGAGGCGCGCAGCGCCGCCAGGTCGTCCAGCGACGAGATGCCGCCCGAGGCGATGATCTCGAGCGGTGGGGCGGCGTCGGCCACCCGCCGCAGCGAGTTGAGGTTGGGGCCGCTCAGCATGCCGTCGCGACCGATGTCGGTGTAGATGATGCGCCGCACGCCGGTGGCGACCAGGTCGGCGGCCAGCACGTTGGCGTCCATGGAGGTGAGCTCGGTCCAGCCGTGGGTCGCCACCATGCCCTCGCGCGCGTCGATGCCGACGGCGAGCGCCCCCTCCAGACGATCGACCGCCCACTCCAGGAGCGACCGGTCGCGAAGCGCCGCGGTGCCCAGCACCACCCGTTCGACGCCGGTCGCCATGGCGGTCTCGATGGCCGCCTTGGACCGCAGCCCGCCGCCCATCTGGACCTCACCGGGGAAGCGGTTGGCGATCTCAGCGATGAGCGGCGCGTGCACCGGCGCGCCCTGCTGGGCGCCGTCCAGGTCGACCACGTGCAGCGCGGTGGCGCCCTGCTCGGCGAAGACCATGGCCTGGGCCACCGGATCGTCGTTGAAGGTCGTGGAGGCCTCGAAGTCCCCCTGCAGCAGTCGCACGGCCTTGCCGCCCTGCAGGTCGATCGCCGGATAGAGCGTGATCACGCGCCGACCTCCGCGGTCGTTGTCTCGACCCAGTGGCGCAGGAGCGCGATGCCGGCGTCACTGGACTTCTCGGGGTGGAACTGGAACCCGACCACGTTGCCGTGGCCGGCGATGGCGCAGAACGGCGCACCGCCGTGGTCGGCCTCGGCCCAGCACGCCTCGGGCTCATCCGGCTCGACGGCGTAGCTGTGCAGGAAGTAGTAGGCGTGCTCGGCCTCGTCACCCGGTGTGATGGGGCAGCGGTCGTTGAACGTGACCGCCGACCAGCCGATGTGCGGGACCTTGGCGGTGTCGCCCAACCGTCGCACCCTGCCGGGGATGAGCCCCAGGCCGGGCACCCCGGGCGCCTCGTCGCTGGCGTCGAAGAGCACCTGCAGGCCGATGCAGATGCCGAGCACCCGCGTGCCCTCACCGGCCGCGGTCACCACCGCGTCGGCCAGCCCGCTCTCGGTGAGCCGTCGCATGGCCTCGGCGAAGTGCCCGTCACCGGGCAGCACCAGCACGTCGGCGTCGGCGATGTCCTCGGGCGCACGCGCCATGTGCACGTCCGAGCCCAGTCGCTCGAGCGCCTTCACCGCGCTTCGCAGGTTGCTCATCTCGTAGTCCAGCACGCAGACCCGCAGACTCACAGGCTGCCCTTGGTCGACGGCACACCCTGCACGCGTCCGTTGGGCGCGATCGCCACCGCGAGGGCGCGGGCGACGGCCTTGAACGACGCCTCGATGACGTGGTGCGGGTTCTCCCCCGCCAGCAGGCGCACGTGCAGCGTCAGGCGGGCGTGGTTGACCAAGCCGCGCAGGAACTCCTGCAGGCAGTCGGTCTCGAAGCCGCCGATGACGCCGAAGGGAAGCGGCACGTCGCACGCCAGGTACGGGCGCCCCGAGATGTCGACCACCGCGTGCACCAGGGTCTCGTCCATGGGCACGAAGGCCGACCCGTAGCGCTCGATGCCGGCGCGGTCGCCGAGCGCCCGGTCGAGCGCCTGGCCGATCGTGATGCCGGTGTCCTCGATGGTGTGGTGCCCGCCGGTCTCGAGGTCGCCGGTGGCGGCCACGTCCAGGTCGACGATGCCGTGGCGGCCGAAGAGCACGAGCATGTGGTCGAGGAACCCGACGCCGGTCGCCGCCGTCACGTCGCCGGCACCGTCCAGGTCCAGCCTGACAGTGACGTCCGTCTCGCCAGTGGTGCGTCGCACCTCAGCCCGCCGTGTCATCGCATTCCCCTCTCGATTGCCTGCGCCCTCACCTCCGCAGAGCGGCGGTGATGGTCGAATCCCTCCGCCCGTGCGATGACCGCCAGGTGCGGGGTGAGCTCCGTCACGGCCTCGTCGGGAAGGTCGATCACCGACATTCTGCGCAGATACGTGGCCGGTGCAACCGCCGAGGCGAATCTGGCGGCGCGGCCGGTGGGCAGGATGTGGTTGCTGCCCGCGACATAATCGCCGAAGGCGGTGGCGCCGTTGGGACCGGTGAAGACCGCGCCCGCGTGGCGGATCCGCCCGGCCACCGTCGGGGCGTCGGGCGTGTCGATCTGCAGGTGCTCGGGCGCGAAGGCCTCGGCGAAGCTCACGGCGTCGTCCAGGTCGACCACGTCGACCAGGGTGATCGCCCCGTCCACGGCGTGGTCCGCGAGGTCCGCCTGGACGGCGTCGACCACCGCAGCGTCGGGTGAGACCAGGATCGCCGGCGAGTCGGGTCCGTGCTCGGACTGGGCGCACAGGTCGGCGGCGATCGCCTCGGCGTCCACGTCACCGGTGGCGATCACGACCACCTCGCTGGGGCCCGCCACCGAGTCGATGCCGACCGTGCCGAACACCTGGCGCTTGGCCTCCTGCACCCAGGCGCTGCCGGGGCCGGTGACGACCGCGACCGACGCGATCGTCGCCGTCCCGAACGCCAGCGCGGCGATCGCACCGGGGCCGCCGACGGCGTAGACCTCATCGATCCCCAGCAGGTCGGCGGCCGCCAGGATCGACTGGGAGACGGTCCCGTCCGGACCGACCGGGGTGCAGACGGCGATGCGCTCCACCCCCGCGACCTGCGCCGGGACGACGGCCATCACCAGGCTGGACGGGTAGACGGCGCGACCGCCCGGCACGTAGACGCCGGCCGACGCCACCGGCAGGCTGCGCACGGTGATGCGCTGCCCGAAGGCGAGCTCGACGGGGGTGTCGGCCCCACGCAGCGCCTCAGCAAGGGTGCGCACCTGGTCGGCCGCCACGCCCAGCGATTCGCGCAGGCCCGGTTCGGCACCGGCGCCGGCGCGCGCGATCTCCTCGGGGTCGACCCGGATGTGCGCGGCCTCGAACTGCGGGAAGTCGAACCGGCGCGTCAGGTCGACGAGCGCCGCGTCACCGCGGTCGCGCACGTCCCGGATGATCTCGGCCACGTGCTGGGTGATGGCGGGGTCGGGTGGCGGCGGCTGCAGGCGCAGGGCGAGGTCGGTGAGGTCCGTCCCGCGGGCGTCGATGCGGGCGACCTCGCTCACGTGACCACCGCGGCCAGCCGTGCGGTGAGCTCGTCCACCTCGCGCGCCTTCACCTTGTGGCTCACTCGGTTGGCGATGAGACGGGCCGACGAGGTGAACACCTCCTCGCGTTCCACCAGGCCGTTTTCGACCAGGGTGCGGCCGGTGGCGGTGAGGTCGATGATCCCGTGGGCCAGACCCACGAGCGGCGCCAGCTCCACCGAGCCGTTCACCTTGACCACCTCGACCGGGCGGCCGGTGCGGGCGAAGTACCGTCGCGCGACGTTCACGTACTTGGTGGCCACGCGCACCGCGCCCAGGTGCGCCAGCACGTCGGGCGTGGGGTCCTCGCCGTCCAGGGTGGCGTAGATCATGCGACAGCCGCCGTAGCGCAGGTCGAGCAGCTCGTAGACGTCGGGGGCGTACTCGCGCAGCACGTCGGTGCCGGCGATGCCGACGTCGGCCGAGCCCGCCTCGACGAAGGTGGCGACGTCACTGGGACGGGTGGTGATGTAGCGCAGCCCGTCCGCGGCGTCGGCCACGAGGCGCCGGCCGATGTCGCGCAGCGGCGCCACATCCAGTCCGGCGCGTTCCAGGTGGTCGACGGTGTCGTCGTAGAGCGCCCCGCGGGGCACGCAGATCACGAGCGGCGCGATGCGATCACCTCCACCGGGTCGGTGCCGGAGACCCGCTCCCCGGCGGCGCGATCGACGACCGCGGTCGCCTCGCCGTCGGGCACGACCACGAAGCGCCAGCCGTCGGCGGCCGCCAGATCGTCGGCTTCGGCGGAGGTGGCGACCGCGGCGACCGGCACGCCGGACGCCCGCAGGCGCGTGGCGGTGTCGAGCGCCGTCTCGAGGCCTCCCACGACGACCGCGCCGTCCAGGGGGCCGGCGGCGGCGGTGCGGGCGCGAAGCCCCTCGTGCAGCACGTCAAGGAGCACGCCGAAGCCGACCGCCGGACGCGCTGCGCCGAACCGGCCCAGCAGATCGTCGTAGCGGCCGCCGACGGCGACGGGACGCCCGACGTCCGGGGCGTAGGCCTCGAACACCACACCGGAGTAGTAGCCCCAGTCGCGCAGCACGCCGAGGTCGATCATGACCGCGTCGCCGGCGCCGTGCAGGCCCACGATGCGAAGCGTCTCAGCCAGTGCGCGGCAGCGGTCGGCGGCCGCGGGCACCGCATCGGCCAGCTCGTCCAGAAGCTCGGCGCCGCCCCGGCGCGTGGGGAGCGCCGCCAGCACCTCGCGCCGCGACGCCGGGGCGTCGGACGCCTCGCTCACGTCGCGCCAGGCGATGAGGTCCTTGGCCCGTGCCGCGGCCTCCAGGCGCACCTGCTCCTCCTGCGAGGCGCCCAGGCCGCCCACCAGGGCGCGCATGAGGCCCACGTCGCCCAGCCCCACCCGCAGGTCGGTGATGCCGAGCCCGCGGAGGGTCCCGACCACGAGTGCGATCACCTCGGCGTCGGCGGCCTCACCGGGCACGCCGATCAGCTCCACGCCGGCCTGGCGCTCCTCGATGCCCTGGGCGCGGCCGGGCTTCGCGGGGCGGGCGATGGGTGCCACGTAGCTCAGCCGAAGCGGTGCGGTGCGCGCCGTGTACCGGCTGGCGACGAGGCGGGCCACCGGGATGGTGAGGTCCGGGCGCAGCACCAGGACCTGCCCGAGGTCGTCGAACAGCCGAAACGCCCGGCCGACCCCGCCCTCCTGGGCACGGTCCATGACGTCCGCGTACTCCACCATCGGCGTGCGCACCTCGCGGTAGCCGAAGCGCGTGAACGCCTCGCGCAGGCCCCGTTCGATCGCTTCGAGCTCGCCGCGCTCGACGGGCAGCAGATCCCGGGCACCCTCGGGAAGCCGGGTGCGCTCGAGTCCCCCGTTTTGCGCCCCGCTCATTCCGGTACCCGCTCGATCCTCGCGCCGAGGGCCTGCAACCGCTGGTCGATCTTCTCGTAGCCGCGGTCGATCTGTCGGATGTTGCCGATCACGCTCGTCCCCTGCGCGCAGAGGCTCGCGATCAGCATCGCCATGCCCGCGCGGATGTCGGGGCTCTCCAGCCGTTCGCCGTGCAGCTGCGCAGGGCCGCTGATGACCGCGCGGTGCGGGTCGCAAAGGACGATGCGCGCACCCATGGCGACCAGCTTGTCCACGAAGAACAGGCGGTTTTCGAACATCTTCTCGAAGATCATCACCGTGCCGTGGGCCTGTGTGGCCACGGCCGTCGCGATGCTGGTGAGGTCCGCCGGGAACGCCGGCCACACGCCGTCGTCCACCTTGGGGATGGCGCCGCCGGAGTCGCGCTGGATCTCGAGCGACTGGTCCGGTGGCACGCGCAGGCCGTCGCCCACCCACTCGACGCGGATGCCGAGGCGCTCGAACGTGAGGCAGATCATCCGCATGTCGGATCGACGCACGTCCGGGATGGTGATGTCGGACCCGGTGACGGCGGCCAGGCCGATGAACGACCCGACCTCGATGTAGTCGGACGGGATGCGGAACCGTCCACCGTGCAGACGCTCGACGCCGCGGATGTGCAGCTCGTTGGTGCCGATGCCGGTGATGTCGGCACCCAGCTCCACCAGGAAGCGGGCGGTGTCCTGCACGTGCGGCTCGCACGCGGCGTTGTAGATGACCGTCTCGCCCTCGGCGAGCGCCGCGGCCATGAGGGTGTTCTCGGTGGCGGTGACCGACGCCTCGTCCAGGAAGATCTCGGCGCCGCGCAGGCCGCCGTTGTGGCGCATGTCGAAGGTGCGCCCCTCGGCGATCTCGGTGCCGAGCTCGCGGAAGGCCAAAAGGTGCGTGTCGACGCGACGGCGGCCGATGAAGTCGCCGCCCGGCTGGGGCAGGCGGATCTCGCCGCAGCGGGCGAGCATGGGGCCCGCCAGCAGGAACGACGCGCGGATCTTGCTGGAGAGCTCGCGGTCGATCTCGGTGGTGCGGATGTCGGCGGCGCAGAGCGCGATCTCGTGGGGACTGATCTCCCGGATCTGCACGCCCACGTCGTCGAGGAGACCAAGCATCGAGTGCACGTCCCGGATGTCGGGGACGTTCTCGAGGATGACCTCCTCGTCGGTCAGCAGGCAGCCGGCGAGGATCGGCAGGGCCGCGTTCTTGTTGCCGCTGGGCACGAGGGTTCCGGACAGCGGGACGCCGCCCTCGATGATGAAGCGTTCGGACACCGTCGCTGACCGTATCAGTCCCGTCATACGGCACGACGCGCCCACCGGCCGTGGCCCCACCCCATCCCGTGTGACCGTTCGCACGACCGGAGCCGATCGGGGCCCGTTGCAGCCGACCCGAGATGAAACGCCCGTTGCCTTGTGACGTCGCCCGCGATATAACCACCATTCCGGTCTGTGACGTGCGGAGATGCCTCGATGAAGTTCCTCAGAATGACCCCGGGTTACGGCGAGACGCTCATCGCCGAGGGCGACCCTCAGCTCGATGCCGAGCGTGAGGCGCTCGTCGCCGAGTTCCGCCGCCAGCTGAGCTCCGGCATGTGGGCCGGGGTGCCCATCACCGACCGTCTGACCGGTCGTCGCGAGGCGCAGCTCGTCACCGACTTCGACCAGATCCCCACGACCGCCGAGCGCGTCCTCTTCTGGCCGCGTGCCGCCGGGGGCTCCCTGTGACGCACGCAGGGGTCCGGTGACCGTCCTCATCACGGTCATCGGGGTGCTCGCCCTCTCGGTCGCGGCATTCGGCGCCGTGCCCCGTCGTCCGCGACGGTCGGAGCCGCGCCGTCCCCGCCGGGTGCGTGCCGCCGAGGCGCGTCGTCCCCGCCGTCCGGTCTGGGCGCGCGAGTGGCCGGTCAGCGAGGGCCAGGCCGATGCCCGCTCCCTCGAGCTTCTGCGCTCGGTGGTGAACGAGGACGAGTGGCGCATGTACGAGGAGCTCGGCTTCCTCTGCGTCACCGGCCGGCGGCTGCGACCGGACGGGACCGAGGGGCTTCCCCGCTACCGCTACCTCATTTACCCGCACCGCCCGCTCGTCGCGCTGCTGCCCCGCTCCCTGTCGCCGGTGCGCGAGTACTGCATCGAGTTCCGCGACGCGTCGACCTCGCGCGACGGTCGCGCCGCGCTGCTGCCGATCGGGGACGACCTCATCGCCAAGTGGATGACGGTGCGCTCGGACGAGAACCGGATGCTGGCCCACGCCAACGTGTCGGCGGCCGGGTGCCAGATCCCGCTGTCGCAGATCGAGCGTGACGTGCGCCGCTACGCCCGCTGGCGGGACGCGCAGCCGGCGGCCGCGTAGGGAACCCACTCCGCGACCGTCCCGTTCGGCGCGGCCCCCGACCCTCACGTGCCGGGCGACGGACGGTCGGCGACGCGGTGCTCGCCCACCCATCCGCGGTGGATCCCGGGCTGTCGGTGCCGGCGGTCGACGGGGACGGGCCGCCCGCACCGATGAATCGCGGTCGCACGGCCGGTCTCAATGGGACTGGATCATCCCCACCCCTGACCGAGGAGCACCCCATGATCATCGTCGCCGGCCATCTGCGCGTCGACGCCGACGACCGCGAGGACTACGTCGCGACCTGCCGGGACGTGGTCGCCGCCGCACGGGCGGCCGGCGGCTGTCTCGACTTCGCGATCACCGCCGACCCCCTCGATGCCGACAGGGTCAACATCTTCGAGCGCTGGGAGTCACCTGAGGCGCTGGAGCGGTTTCGCGGCGACGGGCCCGACGTCGCGCTCGGTGAGCGGATCCGGGCGGCGGACGTGCGGGAGTACGAGGTGGGCGAGCGCCCCGCCTGACAGGCTCGGCCCCCTACCCCTCCTCCGGGATCATCTTGATCGACCCGCACGGGCACTCCTCCACGCACATGCCGCAGCCCTTGCAGAAGTCGTAGTTGAACTCGTACTTCCCGCCGCCCAGCTTGATGACGGCGTTGTCCGGGCAGACGCCGAAGCAGTTGTCGCAGCCGAAGCAGTTGCCGCACGACATGCAGCGCCGCGCCTCGAACTTGGCGCTCTCCTCGTCCAGGCCGTGCACCACCTCGTCGAAGGTGTCGGTGCGCCGGGCGGCCTCGATGCGGTCGCGCACGATGTGCGGGGCGTCGGCGTAGTACCAGGTGTTGAGGCGGTCGAAGGTCGCGAGCTCGTGCTTGGGCGGAGGTGCGTAGCGGGATCCGCGAAGCCACGCGTCGATCTCGCGCGCCGCGCGCTTGCCGTGGCCGATCGCGACGGTGACGGTGCGGTCGGCGGGCACCATGTCGCCACCGGCGAACACGCCCTCGCGGCCGGTCATCATCCCCTCGTCGACCTGCACGACGCCGTGGTCCACGACGATGCCGTCGACGCCCTCCACCAGGCGCAGGTCGGAGTCCTGGCCGAGCGCCAGCACCAGCGCGTCACCCTCCAGGTCCTCGAACTCGCCGGTCGGCTGCGGGAAGCCGCTCTCGTCGAGCTCCATCCGCTCGATCTTCATGACCCCCTCGTCCACCTGGGCGATGGTGGTGAGCCAGCGCAGGCGGATGCCCTCCTCCAGGGCCTCCTCCACCTCCGAGTCGTGGGCGGGCATGCGGTCGCGGGTGCGCCGGTAGACGATGATCGCCTCGTCGGCACCCAGGCGCCGCACCGTGCGCGCCGCGTCGATGGCGGTGTTGCCGCCGCCGTAGACGACGACCCGCCGGCCGAGCATCGGGGGTTCGGCGTCGGCCTGGTCGGCGGTCTCGACGTCGTGCAGAAGCCCGACGGCGTCCACGATGCGGGCCGCCTCACCGGCCGGGATGTACGCGCGGCGTCCCACGTGCGCGCCGACCGCCAGGAAGACGGCGTCGAAGCCCTCCCCCAGTGCCGCCTCCAGGTCCTCGACGCGTGCGTCCTGCTCGAACCGCACGCCCATGTCGGCGATGCGCCCGATCTCGGCGTCCAGGATCTCGCGCGGCAGACGGTAGGCGGGGATGCCGTAGCGCATCATCCCGCCGGGCTGCGATTCGGAGTCGCGCACCGTCACCTCGTGACCCAGCCGGCGCAGGTGGTAGGCGGCCGAGAGGCCCGACGGTCCGGCCCCCACGATCAGCACCCGCTTGCCGGAGGGCGCGGCGTCCACCTCCACCCGCCACCCCTCGCGGATGGCGAGGTCGCCGAGGAAGCGCTCCACCGCGTTGATGCCGACCGCCTCGTCGATCTGGGCGCGGTTGCACTCGGTCTGACACGGGTGGTAACAGACGCGACCCATGATCGCGGGAAGCGGGTTGTCCTGCATGATGACCCGCCAGGCGCCCTCGTAGTCGCGCTCCTCGGCCTTGTAGAGCCACCCCTGGATGTTCTCCCCGGCGGGACAGGCCGCGTTGCAGGGCGGCAGACGCTCGATGTAGAGGGGCCGTTCGGTGCGCCAGCTTCCCGTGTGGTTGGCCAGGCTGGAGCCGACGTCCAGGGTGATGGCGAAGGGCTTCTGGTTCATGGGGTGGCCTCCTCGAGCAGGCCGTAGCGGCGGATGTTGCGGTCGGCCATGGCCTGAAGCCGGTCGATCACGTCATCGCGACGCTCGGGGGTGAACAGGTGGGCGAAGCGCTTCTGCAGTCGCAGGTAGTCGTCCACCGGGACGTGGCGGCGGATCTTCGTCGAGCCCACCACCTCGCCGTCGCGGGCCTCGAACACCGGGAAGATGCCGCTCTGGGTCGCGAGGCGCGCGACCTTGATCGTGTCGCACGAGGCGCTCCCCCATCCCAGGGGGCACGGCACGAGCACGTGCAGGTAGCGGGCGCCGCGGATGCCCATGGCGGTGGTGACCTTGCGCTCCAGGTCGTGCAGGTCGGCGACGGTGGCGGTGGCGACGTAGGGGATCTCGTGCGCCATGGCGATGCGCGGCACGTCCTTGCCCTGACCGAACACGTTGCCCGGGTCGGGGCCGACGGTCTGGGTGGTCTGGGTGCGCGCGGCGGGCGGCGTCGCGCCGGAGCGCTGCACCCCGGTGTTCATGTACGCCTCGTTGTCGTAACAGATGTAGAGCACGTCGTCGTTTCGCTCGAACATGCCCGACAGGCAGCCGAACCCGATGTCGACGGTGCCGCCGTCGCCGCCCTGGGCCACCACGCGCACGTCGCTCTTGCCGAGCGCGCGGAGTCCGGCGGCCATGCCGGTGGCCACCGCCGGTGCGTTTCCGAATAGCGAATGCAGCCAGGCGATGCGCCACGAGGTCTCGGGAAACGGCGTGGAGAACACCTCCAGGCAGCCGGTGGCGTTGACCGACACCAGCCGCCCGTCCACCGCCCGCACCGCGGCGTCCAGTGCATAGCGGGCACCCAGGGCCTCGCCGCAGCCCTGACAGGCACGGTGTCCCGAGGTGAGGGCGTTGGGCCGGTCCTTCTCGGCCTGCACGGTCAGCAGGTCCATGGGAAGCAGCCGGTTGCCGACCGCGAAGCTCCCCACCTGGTAGAAGCGCACCGGCTCTGCGGTCTGCGTCGTGGTGGTCTCGTCGTCGGACATCGCTGTCGCCTTTCTCAGTTCGGACGCGAGCGGACCGCGCCCAGGTCCTTCAAAATGTTCTCGGCCGCGGGGCCGGAGCGGCGCCCCAGCCGGGTGCGGGCGATCTCGCGCTCCACGAGGTCGTGGTCGAGGTCGAGGAACTCCAGGTACGCCACCTCGTCGCGTGCGGAGCGGTCGAGCAGCTCGTGCAGCGACTCCTTGGTGATGGGTCGCCCGCCGAGCCCCGCGACGACGGTGGAGTTGGGCATCGGATTGCCCACCAGCGACGCGCGCACGTGTGACGAGACGATGCCGCCGATCCCCACCGAGAACGCCTTCTCCAGCGAGATGAAGCGCTTGGCGTTCCAGAGGACCTCGCGCACCTGCTCCTGTGGGAACGGCCGGAAGCTCGTGATGCCGAGCACCCCGATGCGCTCGCCGCGCTCGCGGCGTTCGTCGACGACGTCCTTGATGGTGCCGAGCACCGATCCCAGGGCGACGATGATCGTCTCGGCGTCCTCGCACATGTAGGGACGCACGAGCCCGCCGGAGTCGCGGCCGAAGACCTCCCGGAACTCGTCGGCCACCCGCGGGATCAGGTCGAGGGCCTCCATCTGCCGGTGGTGGGCCAGGTAGCGCACCTCGGTGAAGGCCTCTGGGCCGACCATCGCGCCGATCGACACCGGCTCGTCCGGGTCGACCACCTGGCGCGGCTCGAACGGCGGCAGGAACCGCTCCACCTGCTCGCGTTCGGGCACGTCCACCACCTCGACGGCGTGGGTGAGGATGAACCCGTCCATGCAGACCATCACCGGCAGGGAGATCTCCTCGGCGATGCGAAACGCCTGCACGTGCAGGTCGGCCGCCTCCTGGTTGGTCTCGGCGTAGAGCTGCAGCCAGCCGGAGTCGCGCTGCGACATCGTGTCGCTGTGGTCGTTCCAGATGTTGATGGGTGCGCCGATGGCGCGGTTGGCCACGGTCATGACGATGGGAAGCCCAAGGCCGGAGGCGTTGTAGACGGCCTCCACCATGAACAGCAGCCCCTGGCTCGCCGTGGCGGTGTACGCGCGTGCGCCCACCGCCGACGCGCCGATGGCCGTCGACATGGCGGCGAACTCCGACTCCACGTTCACGAACTCGCAGCCGGGGAGCTCCTCGGACTTCACGAGCGCCGAGAGCGACTCGACGATGTGGGTCTGGGGCGAGATCGGATAGGCGCAGATGACCTCGGGGCGGCAGGCCGCCACGGCGCGTGCGACCGCCTGCGAACCCTCAATCTGCATGCGCATGGGGTGTCTCCTCCCGCGATCCGACGATCAGCTCGTATGCCGCGGTGGCGGCCGCCACGTTGCCCTCGCCCAGCGGTCCGGGGAACTGCTTGCGGATGGCGCCGGCCACCGAGTCCAGGTGAACGAGCCCGGTGAGCGCCGCGAGGCCGCCAAGGAGGACCGCGTTGGGCACCGGCCGCCCCACGTGTGTGCGGGCGAGCTCGGTGGCGGGCAGCGTGACGATGCGTCCCTCCGGGCGCCCCTCCAGCAGGTCCTCGAGCCCCAGGTCCTCCAGGGTGCGACCCGAGTTGATGAGGACGTAGCCGTCCGATGCCAGTCCGCGGAAGAGATCGACCTGGTGCACGAGCGTCGCGTCCTGCACCACCAGGGCGTCGGGGGTCATCACCGGCTCGCGCGCACGGATGGGCTCGTCGGCGATGCGGCAGAACGCCACGACGGGTGCCCCGGTGCGCTCGGAGCCGAAGCTGGGGAACGCCTGCGAGTGGCGTCCCTCGACGAAGGCCGCCTCGGAGAGAAGTCCCGCGGCGGTCACCACCCCCTGGCCCCCGCGACCGTGAATGCGGACTTCGAACATGCCTGGGATCCTAGTACCGGGGGTGCGGCCGTTGACACCCGACGCGGTCATCCGAGACCGACCGCCACCGCGATCGGCGGGACCGGTCCGCGCCGCGTTCCCCGGTGGCACCCGGCGCCGGTCTCGACCCTCCGGAGCGTCACCGCACCGACACCGGATGGACACGGGATCACCCGGTGGCGGTCGACGGCCGTCCCCGCGATGCGGGCGGGCCCGCGGAACCGCCGCGCGGCTGGTCGCCGGCCCGTTCTCATGCCGGCGCCGCCGGCGGCCGTTCCCCGCGCGTACGACGGCCGTCGACACCGCACGCGCCGCTGCCCGCGTGCGGTGTCGACGGTGGTCGCTCAGCCGGTCACGGCCACCTTGCCGGGACGGCGGACCGTCCCGCTGACGCGTACCCTGGCGCTGCTCCGCAGCACCACGCGTGAGTTGCCCGCCCGCGCGACGGCCCGGTTGGTCAACACTCCACGCGCGGTCGGCGTCACGCGCAGTCGCACCCACACCGTCCGCGACCGCCCGGGATCGAGCCGGGGGATCGACCAGCGCGCCACCCCCTTGACGAGCCGTCCCCGGTTGCCGATCGCCCGGTAGGTGAGACCGCGCGGGAAGGTGTCGACCACCACCACGTTGGTGGCGGGGACCCTGCCGGTGTTCGTGATCGTCATCCGCCACGTGCCGACCTGGCCGTTTCGCAGCCGGGTCGGGCCACGCTTGACCAGACGCAGGCGAACCGGAGCGGACACCGATCCGGCCGGGGGTTCGGCCGCGGCCGGCGGCTGCGGGGCGGGCGATGCCGGTGCCGGCGTGACGAGCGGGCTCGCCGGCGGTGCGGCGATCGTCGGATCGACCGGATGGACGACCGCGGTGACGACGTCGTTGCTCGCCCGGTCCGCCTCCCGACTCTCGAAGCGGGCGGTGTTGGCGACCCGCGTCGTGGATCGCGACGTCCCCGACGGAACACGCACGATGAAGCTCGCGGCGGCGGTCTCGTCGAGATCCAGCGTCCCGACCTGCCAGCGCAGCGCCTCCACCGACGTCGCGTCCGTGGGTTCGATGGCGGTCCAGACCCCCGCGACGCGATACGCCACGGTGCCCGACGCGCTGCCGGCGACGTACACGGTGCCGGCGGGTATGACGTCGGTCAGACGGGCGTTGGTCGCAACCTCCGTGCCAGAGTTGCGCATCACGACGTTGTAGGTGATCGCGTCGCCGGGTGCGACCTCGGCCGCCGACGCCGACTTCGCCACCAACAGCGCGGGTGCGGCTGCGACCGTTGTCGTGACCGGGTTCGATGTCGCCGGCGCGGTCTGGTCAGAGACGAGGTCGGCACGGTTTCCGATGACCGTGCCGTCGACCCCCGGCAGGGGGACGCGGACGGTCATGCCGACGACCCGATCCGGTTGCGGAACCGTGACGGGGACGGTGTCGCGCGCGACGACCCTGGGGAACGTCCAGCGGACCCTGGTCACGGTCGTGAGGTCGGCCGGGCAGGTCCCGAAGGTGTGGCCCGGTGTGCCGGGATCGGTCGAACAGGTCACCGCGGCGCCGCCCGCGTCGATCGTCTGCAGACTCACCCCGTCCGGGACCCCGTCCTCGATGACGACGCCGGTGGCGTCCATGTCACCTGTGTTGGACAGCACCAGCCGGTAGACGAGGTCGTTCGGCGAACGGGTCAACGTCAGAACCCGATGGTCCACCGACTTCGCGAGCGAGAGGTTCGGAGCGCTGCGCACGCTGTGGCGCGTCGGGACGCCGTGATCACCGGGATCCGGGCCGAACGACACCGGGGTCGGCGTCTGATCGGATGCGATGCCACCCAGGTTCGTGAACTCGGTGCCCGTGTCGACGGGGCCGCGCACGCGCACGCTGAACGTCTGGACGCCGTCGGTGTCGACCTCCACCACGGGGATCGTCCAACGGATCGCCTCCACCCGTGTCGGATCCGCCGGCTCGGTCGCCTGGAAGACACCGGCCACGCGGTACGCGACCGCGGCGGACCCCGCCGACGACGCGCTCCCAGCGACGTAGCTCGTCTCGGCCGGCACCACGTCGGTCAGGACGACGCCGGTCGCATCCTCGTTGCCCGAGTTCGCGTAGCGCAGGCTGTACGTGACGAGGTCACCGGGCGCCACGACCGAGCCGGTCGCCGGCACCGACGTCTTGGTGGTGGTCGCAGGCCCCGCCCCGAACCAGGCGGGCGCGGAACCCACTCGGAGGCTTCCGGTGTCCTCGACGACCGTCGTGCCGGGGATCTCATCCGCCGTCATCCGCGCCGTGTTGGTGAGCACGGTCCCGTTGGCGAGCGGACGCGTCACGTTGACGCGATAGGTGATCCGCCATCCCGCCCCGGCGGCGATCGTGGGCAGGCGGAACGTGACCGTCCGTCCCTCCACGCCCTCCTGAAAGCCGGCGGGCGGGGGCCCCGCCACACAGACCGGGCCGGGCGCGCATGATTCGACGGCGACGCTTCCGGTCACGTAGGTCGTGCCGGTGGGCAGCGTGTCGGTGATGACGACGTTTCGGAGCGGAACGCCACCGGTGAAGTTCGACGCCAGGATCGAGAACGGCACGTCGACGTCGCCCGCGCTCACGGGTTGGGCGTCGGGCGTCTTCGCGATGGCGGGTGCGGGCAGCACCACGGTCGCGGTCGCGGTGTCCGTCCCCGGCGCATACGGGCGGATCGGGGTTCCGGCGCCGGTCGCCCCGGTGCCGTCCTCCACCGCGGCACTCGCGGTGTTGGTGTAGGTGCGGGGTGCGGGGTCGTCCAGCACCGAGGACGTCGGCCGGGCCTCGAAGGTGAGCGTGAGCTTCCGGCCCGCGGGGATCCGCAGTCCGGTCGACCAGGTCAGGTCACGTCCGGAGACGGTGGGCTCGGCGGTGCCGCCGGCCGCGGGGACCGTATCGACCGAGTAGGAGGTCGAGCCGGCCACGTACTCCCAGCCCTCCGGCAGCGTGTCCCTCACGATCGCCCGGAAGGCGTCGGCGCTCGAGTCGTTGGCGAGCACGATCGTCCAGCCGAACGGCTGGTTCACCTGGGCATCGCCGGTCTCGGCGCCACCGCGGACGGTCTTGGCGACGGTGACCTCGGGGAACACCATGCTGAGGGTCACGCGGTCGGAGCCGCCGTCGGTGTGGTCGCGGTAGGTGCCGGCGGGCACCAGCTCCCGCTCGGACCGCGGTGCCGCGAAGTAGTGCGGGACCGCCGCGTCGTTGACCGCCGTGCTTCCGGGGCCGAGCTGCGCCGAGTCGACCCAGCGCGCCGAGTATGTGATGACGGTCAGCGTGCCCGCGGGCAGCTCGTCGATCGCCCATTCGAGCGACGGCGCGGTGTCGTCGACCACGCTCACCTCCGACGGCAGCGTCTCCATCCGCACATCGGTGAGTGTGGACGGGATCAGATCGGTCACCTGCACGTCGTGCGCCGTGGCGTTGCCGGTGTTCTGGATGCTGATCGTGTAGGTGTAGCGGTCGACGCCGGGCGTCGTGGTGCAGGCGTCCGAGTCGGTGTCCACGGGGCCGGGGTCCGCCCCGTCGCAGTCCACGTGCTTGTTCATGATCAGGCGTGGCTCGACCACACGCACGTCGGCCGTCGAGATGGCGGTCATCGTGGCGCTGGGCGGAACGACCGGTGCGGGCGCGGCGGCGGGCTGTTCGTCGGTGTCATCCGTGAGGGACCACTGGATCTGTGCGGCGTTGGTGAGTGTCACGTCGCGGACGACCGGGGTCCCGTCGGCGGGTGTGCCGGTGCCCGTGAACGTCGGGGCGACTCGGGCCGTGTACTGGATCGTCAGGGTGCGCGGCGTCGCCTGGGCAGGGACGTCGTCGAGCCAGCCGCCGATCCGCGTCGAGCCATCCGGATCGGTCGTCGGCGGGATCGGCGACGCGGGCATCGGTACGTCACATCCGACGCAGGCGAAGCTGTCGTATCTGACGAATTGCAGGCCGTCCGGCACGCGGTCCACCACGACGGCGTCATTGAAGTGGACCCCGCCCGGGATCGTGACGGTGGCGGCGTAACGCACGAGTCCGCCCACCACCTGCGTCGAGCGATCGGCGGTCTTGACGATGCTCGGCCGGTTCCACGTGAGCGTGTGGGACGCGGTGGTCGAGAACGACTGCTCGCCGGTGGCGGTGCCGGCCATCGAGCTGTAGTCGACGCGTGCGGTGTTGACGAGGTTGACGTCGGGGAGGTTCTCGGCCGGGTACCGGACGCGGTACCTGACGGTCACCGTCTGACCGGGCAGGATGGTGGTCGTCGGCCACGTGAGGGTACGCGGCAGGCTGAGGGTCGCACTGTCGAGGGGGGCTGCGGGACATGCCGCCGCCGGGACCCCGTTCGTGGGGTTCGGAGTGGTGGGACAGGGCACGGGGGCACCGTCGCCCGTGACGGGTGCGGTGCCGGCGACGGGCACCGCCCCCTGTGGCAACACGTCGGTCAGCACCACGTCATGGGCGGTCGAGGCGCCGGATGCCGCAGACGCGTTGGTGACCGACAGTGAGTACGTGACGTACCCGTCGGGAGCGATGATGCCGCCCACGTTGTCGCTCGACTTGGTGAGCGTCAGCGAGGGGCGCACCACCGGAGTCGTGATGGTCGACGAGTTGAGCGTCGTGATGGTCGCCGTGGTGGGCGTCTGCCGATATGTCATCGCCCCGCTGTTGACGACACCGGTCCCCGCGTCGGCGCGTACGCGGACCGAGAAGTCGACGACGAACACGTCAGAACCGGAGCCGGTCGCGTTGACATACGTCGGGGGAAACTGCAGTCGGAGGGTCTCGGACGGTGCAGTACCGGTCGTGGTGAGATCGAAGCCGGCCGGGAGCGGGCCGCCGTTCAGCGTCGCGGTCGGCGTCCCCACGAGTTCCTGACCCAGCCGGATGGGATCGCTGAGCAGTCCATCGTAGACCGTCTCCCCGTCGGGGATGGTGAGGGTCATCCGGTACGCGACGGTCTCGCCGGGGGTGGCCTGGGTCGATCCGTTGTTGCCCGGAACGTCCACCACCGAGGTCGACACGCGCGTCTTCGTCAGTGAGGCCGCGCTGTAGGTGACCGCGGCGGTGTCACGCGCCGGATCGGTGACACCACGGTTGACCCGGTCCGCCGCCGGGATCGCGCCGGCCGACGTGGGCTGCGAGGGGTCGATGTTGTTGAGCGGGATGTAGGTGTACGTACCACCGCGGTTCGTCGCGACCTCGAACTGGCGCACACCGGCGGTGTTGGTCATCCGCAGCGATGGGCCGTAGGTCTCCGGCACCGCGAGACGGTAGGTCAGCGTCAGGTCGCCCGGAGCGGTGTCGGCGGGGATCACGAGACCCGTCCAGATGATGCGACCGTTGGCGGCCTGGTCGACGCAGGTCACCGACCCGGTCGGTGGGGTCGGAATCGGCGCGATGAGGTCCGCGCACATGTACCCGGGCGGCAGGTTGTCCCAGATCTGGGCGTTCACGACCGGGGTCGCGCTGGTGTTGGACGGATCGACGCGGAACTCCACCACGTCCCCGCCGCGCACGTTCGGCACCGTGGGGCTGTTGGGACCGGCGGGCATGATGAGCGTGCCGTTCACCCGCATCACGCCCTTGACCAGCCGCACGACGGGCTCGGTCATCACCATGTCCACCCGATCGCGGAGCGGAAAGGTCTGCGTGGGCGTGTTGGCGTAGCTCAGCTTCATCAGGTTGCCGGCGATCTCACCCTCGGTGCGGGCGCTCGGATCGGTGACGATCGCCGACACCCACATCTCGAACACCTGTCCGGTGTCCGGCACCGAGGTGGGGCGGGTCCACTGCACCACCCCGACGGTCGACGTGGTCATGGTCCAGCCGGTGGAGGTGTTGTTGGGCGTGGGCGTGGCGCTCTCGTAGACCATGCCGGCGGGCAGGAAGTCCGAGATGCTCACGTTGTTGGTGAACATCGCCGACGGGAAGCTCGCACGAAGAAGGAAACAGACGCGGTCGCCGGGGCGGAACGCGCCTGCGGCGACATCGTCGACATAGGTCGCGCCTGCGCACGTCAGTGGATTGGCGGCGTTCGACACCTTCTTGTCGATCGTGGGCGCCCCTGTGCTGACGGTCGCAGCGCTCTCATCGGTCACCGCGACGGACTGACCGCCGATGGTCGGGTTCGCGGTCGCCTCGACGCGCACCGTGTTGACCAATCCGTCGCTCGCAAGCACCGGCGAGGTGAGGACGTCGGCGAAGTCCTCCTGGTAGTAGCGTCGCACGCGTGTCGGGAACGTGATGATGTTCGTTCCGTCCGCGGCCAGAGAGTCGATGTTCCACCGGATCGTGAAGTCACCGTTCGCGTCCTCGGTCACCGAGGTGTACGGCAGGGTGGGCGCCTGACCGGCAAGGTGGCATTCGGCGTCGGGCAGCGGTGGGACGGCGCCCAGCGGGCACAGCCCGTCGGGCAGCGTGTCCGTGACCTCCAGTCCGCTCGACGTGACGTACTCCGATCCGTCGAGCGTGATGGTGAACGGGACGACCTCACCGTTCGTGACGAGGCCGGCCGGAGCCGTCTTCAGAATGCGGAGGTCTTCCGCGGTCCGCAGCAGCGTCGTGTGGTCCGTCACGGTCTGGGTCGGTGAGCCGCTGTAGGTCCCGCTCGCGGTCGCCCCGTTCAGAATGGGCTGTTCGTCGAAGGTCAGCGGACCGGTGTTGTTGTCGAGGTTGGCGGCCTGGGCACCGTCGCTCGCCGGGGTGGCACCTGGCCACGAGGCGGTGTTCGACCGCATCGGGACCCCCACGCGATACGGGATCGTCACGACGGCGTTGACACCGAGCGTCGCGAGGGCGGGAACCTGTGCGCTGGTCCAGCGGACGTGGGTGTAGACGCCGGCCGGCAGCGGGCCTGCACCGTCGGGGTCGGCGTTGATCGTCTCGACCAGACCCGGCATCACGCATCCGGGGGTCGTGCCGGAGGCGTCCAGCCGCGGGGCCCCGGGGTACTCGACGACGCCGGTCTCGGTGTTGTCGATGCCACCGCACCCCAGGAACTCGAGGTTGGCCGGGATGTAGTCGTCGACCACCACATCCGTGTCCGCGGCGACGGCGTTGCCCCGCACGGTCAGCGTGTAGGTGGTCGGGTGGTTGTGGACACCCCGCAGGATCTCACCCTCCGGTGACGGCTCGCTCTTCCGGATCCTGATCCCGGATGTCTGGGTGGTGGCGCTGGCGACGGCCTGGTGTGTGAACGCGCTGGGCGCACCGGTCGTCGCGTTGACCGTCGGGACGATCCGCGGCTGCGAGTTCAACAGCGCCTGTGCGTTGTTGACGTACGCGCCGCCCAGGGGGACGGTCGCGATGTCGTGGGCGACCGAATACGTGAAGCGGAAGGTTGATGCCGGGGACAGGTCCGAGAGGTTGCGCCAGACGATGACCGTGCTCCCGCCCGCGACCGGGATGATCTGGTCGGGCTCGGGACTCGATGAGCCCGGTTCGTAGGACACGCCGGGAGGGAGGACGTCCCGGATCGTGAGGTTGTACAGATACGGATCCGTCGGAGCACCGTGAACCGTGACCGTCACGGGACTCGACGTCCCGTAGAGGACCTGGGCCGGAGCGGTCTTGGTCATGGTCACGGCCTCGCCCCTCGACGCGGCGACCAGCATGACGACGGCGACGACCAGGGCGGCGAGCGCCCGCGTCGCCAGATGTGAAGGCTTTGTTATCGGCATCGCCTGCGAGATCGGCGTTTCGCACTGTTTCCTTGAGCCCGGCTTCCCTGCCCGTCGGAGTGCACTCGCGCGCCCCGCACCGCCTGAGTCTCATCCTCCTGTGGACGGTGACATTGGCGGTGGCCCGGTCAGGCGGGGCCGCCTCCGTCCGAGCCCGTCTCGTGCCCTGGGTCCGGGGTCGATGTCGGTAGGTTCGACGCCGTCAGCTCCTCGATGCGGCCCTGCGCCGCGGCAAGCCGCTCGCGGCAGCGTGCGACGTGGGCCTTGCCCTCCTCGAACAGGCGGATGGCCTCGTCCAGGTCGACGCTGCCGTCCTCCAGGCGGCGCACCACCTCCTCCAACCGGGCGAGCGCCTGGTCGAACGTCAGATCCTCTGTCGGGGGCTGGGGGTCGGTCACCGACGTTCCTCCTCGGCCGTGGCCTCGCGTTCACCGTCACGAAACTGCAGCGCCAGCCGGTCGCCGGCGCCCACTGCGGCCGACGACGTGCGCACGCGGCGCGTGGCGGCGTCCCGCACGATGACATACCCGCGCCCCACCGTCCGCTCCGGCGAGAGGATCTCGTGCTGACCGGCCGCACGTGCCAGCGCCAGGCGTCTGCGGTCGAGCTGCGCGTGCGCGGCCAGGTCGAGACGGCGCCCGGCCTCGCCGAGGGCCGTCTCGGCGCGCGTCACCATGCGTCCCAGCCCCAGGGCGACGCGTCCGGTGAGGGCATCGTCCGCGCGATCGAGGGCGCGGCGCCGCTGCGCGAGCGTCTCGGTGACGGCGGCGTCGAGGTCGCGGCGCGCGACCTGCAGTCGGTCCTCGGCGCGGCGCAGGCGATTCCTGAGCGACGGCGCCAGGCGGTCGTCCAGCCCCTGCAATCGGGCGGCGGCGGTGGTGCCGCGGGTGCGAAGGCCGAACACCAGGCGGTCCTCCAGACGCGTGAGGGCGGTGCGGGCGTCCGTCAGACGTCGCGTGACGGCTGCCGACCCGCGGGTTTCGAGTTGCTCGATGCCGGCGAGTTCCTGTGTGCGCTGCGGGACCACCGCCTCGGCGGCCTTGGTGGGTGTCGACACGCGCAGGTCCGCCACCAGGTCGGTGAGCGGACGGTCGTCGTCGTGGCCGATGGCCGAGACGACGGGCGTCGCCGACGCCGCGACCGCTCTGCAGACGAGTTCGCTGTTGAACGCCATCAGGTCCTCAAGGGGACCGCCGCCGCGGGCCAGCACGATCACCTCGACGTCGGCGCGGGCGTTCAGGTGTTCGATGGCGCGGACGATCTGGCGGGGGGCCGCGTCGCCCTGGACGAGGCTGTGCACGACCACCACGTTCACGGCCGGAAAGCGCGCGTGGAGGTTTCGCAGGAAGTCGCCCTTGGCGGCGCCGTCACCCGAGGTGATCAGACCGATCGTGCGCGGAAGCCGCGGCAGCGGGCGTCTGCGCGACGGATCGGTGAGCCCCTCCCGCTCCAGCGTGGCCTTCAGTTCCTGGATGAGCGCGATGAGGAGGCCCTCGCCGGCCACGACCATCCGCTCCACCCGGAACTGCACGGTCGAGCGACGACGGAAGAACTCGATGCGTCCGTAGACGTGCACGCGGGTTCCGTCGGTCGGAACGACCGACATCTCGGCCAGCCGGTCGCTCAGGATCGACGCGCGCAGCTGCCACTCGCCGGTCCCGACGCGGTCGCGCAGGTCGAAGAACGTCTGGTTGGGACGGGGGCGGAAGTTGAGGAGCTCGCCCTCCATCCAGATCGATCGGATGGGCGGATCGTCGAAGCGCCGGGCAATCGCACCCGCAACGTCCTCGATCGAGAAGACCCGGAGCTCACCGAGGAGCTTCACCGGATGAGGTTCGACACCATCGACGCGGCGCGGTACCCGGACGAGACGGCACCCTCGATGGACGGGTGGGTGGTGCAGTCGCCCGCAAGGACCAGGTTGGGGACCTTCGTGCGCGGGCCCGGCAGGGTGGCGCGCACACCGGGCGGCATGGCGAACTGCGCGCGGGGGTGTTCGCGTGCGTCGACGAGCGTGGCGGCGCGGTCCCAGGCGAACGCGGGGATCGTGCGGGTGAGGAAGGCGCCGACCGCCGCGGCGTAGCGGTCCGGGTCGACACTCTCCCACCCGTCGGTCGCGCTCTGGGCGGTGAGGATGTACGGGCCGGGCGAGCCGGGGCGGGTGACGTTGGTGGTCTGACACACGAGGTCCACGCGGTCGGTGCCCTCGGGGCCGCCGCCGTTCATCAGGATCGTCGCGTCACGGTAGAGCGGGTCGGACAGCGCAAAGGTGGCGCTCACCGCACCGTGGAACTCGGTCGGAAGCCGCGCGGCCACCTCGGTGTCGACCGGGGCCACCAGGTCGCGTGCGGCGGCGGCGTCGAGGGCGATCACCACGGTCTGTGCGGGGATGGTGCGCCCGTCGACCAGGCGCACACCGCTGCAGCGCCCGTCATCGCCCATGTCGACGGCCGCGACCGGCACGTCGGTCCAGATCATGCCGCCGTCCCTGGTGATGGCCCATGTGGCCCGCTCGGCGATCATGCTCATGCCGTCGGCGGGCAGCATCGCCGGGCCCCGCACCAGGGTGCCCAGGAGGTACTGCACGTACTCGGCGTCGGCCGTGAAGCCGCGGTCGAGGAGCATCGCTCCCAGCAGCGGGCGGATCAGGCGGTCCAGGGCCGCATCGCCGATGCCGGTGGAACGCAGCCATTCGGCGCCGGTCTGGCCGGTGTCGTCGCGGGGTGCGTCGCCGGCCGACAGGCCCAGGCGTGCGGCGAGCGCCGTCAGACGAAGCGCGTCGCGCCGGCCGACGAAGCCGGATGTGAACATGCTGCCGCCGCCCGCGAGGCGGAGCTTCCGCCAACGGGCGCCGTCGTGGACCACCAGGCCGCGCTGGAAGGTGTGCAGGTCGTCGCCGCCGATGCCGATCGCCTCGAGGAAGTCCGAGGTGTCGGCATACGCCTCCAGGAGCACCTGGAACCCCAGGTCGTAGGGCTCGCCCAGGTGCAGCGCGCCGCGGGCGCGACCCCCAACGGCGTCCGACGCCTCCAGCAGCTGGACGGTGTAGCCGCTCGCGCTCAGTTCCTGGGCGCAGGCGAGGCCGGCCAACCCGCCGCCGACCACCACGCACTCCGCCCCCTGCGGTTCGGTTGTCTCCACGCCGACGATCCTATTGGCCGGGCTCGAAGGATGACGATCCGGTCACGCGGTGTGCGATCTCACACGCCGTTCACCTCGGGATGGTGCCGGCCGATACAGGCGTGATGAGCGCACGTCCGCCCTCCCGACCGTCGGGCCCGCCGGAGCCATCGCGCTCCCGTCAGGGACGTCTGTCGGACGACGCGTCGGCCGCGGGTGGCGGTGCCGCCGCCGAGCATGCCCGCCGGCGGGCGGCACGTGACGAGCGTCTGACCGGCCGTTTCGGTCGTCTGGGGGCCGTCATCGCCGCGGTCTCCGACGATCCCGCAACCACGTCGGCGTGGAAGCGCGGCGCCGACGGTGAGCGCGCGGTCGCCCGCATCCTCCAGGACCGGTTGGAGACCGAGGGTGTCGTCCTCTTCCACGACCGTGCGATCCCGGGTCGCCGCACCAACATCGACCACCTGGCGGTCGGACCCGCGGGCGTCACCGTCATCGACACCAAGAACCTCACCGGCCGTGTCCGCGTCCGGCGCCGCGGCGGCCTCTTCGGCCCGCGCACCGAGCACCTGGTCGTGGCCGGCCGCGATCGCACCAACCTCGTCGAGGCCGTCGCCCGTCAGGGCGCGGTGGTGGAGGAGGCGCTCATCGGCACCGAGTTCCACGCGGCAAGCGTCCGCGGCGTCATCTGCCTGGCCGACGTCGACGGGCTTCCGCTTCTGGGCAACCTGTCGGTCGATGGGATCCGCATCGTCGGTCCGCGGGGGGCCGCCAGGATCGCGGCGCACGAGGGTCCGTTGGACGCCCTCGCCGTCCGCCGTCTGGCCGCCATCGTGAACGCCGCGTTCCCGCCCTACGACACCTGACCCGAACGCCGCCCGGCTCCTCGCACGCAGCCGCCACGACGTGGCGCTCAGCAGCTGCATCCCGACCGTCCCTCGTGTACGTCACGGCCCGGCGAACTCCACGTCGCATCGACGGACCACCGAGGGCGCGACCGCACACCCATCCTCGCGCGCGGCCGGCCAAGCGTCCGAGTGAACCCGCGTTCCCCCCTGCGACACCCGCCCCCGGACACACCCGCTCGATCCGAATGCATCACCGGCCTGGCCGGCGTGTCTGTGCTCAGTGTGCGTCCGTTGCGTCTCCCCTCTCCGCGTCCGTCGCCGCGGGGTGCTCCTCGTCCTCACCGATGATCTCGGTGACCTCGACCACCGCGTCGACCCCGGGGAGCCCAAGCCGGTCACCCGCCACGTGTCGGGTGACGCGCCCCCACTCTCCCGATGCCAGCGGCCCGGTGTGCACCAGCACCTCGCGGCGCACGAGATCGACCAACCAGTACTCGGCCGCGCCGTATGCCGCGTACACCCGCGACTTCCGCCGGTGGCGCGCATGGCTGTGAGGGCGACCTCGACCAGAAGCAGCGCCTCCGATGAGGTGGGCGCCGTTGTCCGCCGTCCGCGCGGGACCACCGCGAGATCGGGTTCCGGGATCCAGTCGCGGATCCCTCCGATGGGCGCCTGACAGCGCACGTTGAACGCCGACCCGGCATACGCGATCACCAGACGCTCGAGCAGTTGCGTCGTCGGACTGGCGTGTCCCTCACCCTGCGGCGTCACCGCCAGCAGCTCGCCGTCGATGAGCTCGTACCGGTCGTCCTCGTCGAGCAGACCCACCTCGACCATCCGCCAGACCTCGTCGGCGGTCCAGCGTTTGGTCGACGGTCGCTCCTCGATGCTCGCCATGACCGCCACCGTACTCCCCCTTACGTCGGTCCGTTCGCCATACCGCCAGTCCATCACCCGCCACCGTCACGACGCCACACCCGTTCGCAACGATTGTGTGACGACTCACGTACGCCTTCGCGACGACCGACCGAGCCCGCGGGCCGTGCCATCCTCCCCTGGTGCGTCGCATCGTCATCCTCCTCCTCGCCGCGGTCGGATCGTTCACCTGGGGGTGTGGCTCCGATGCGCCGCCGGCCCCGGCCGGCGTCTCGACTCGACAGGTCGTCGTCGCGATCGACGGGCGGTCCTTCCCGGCCCTGCTGGTGCGACCCACCGCACCCGGCCCGCACCCGGTGGTCGCCTTCGCACACGGCTATCTGCAGGGCCCGTCGCGGTACCGGCCGCTGCTCGAGACGATCGCCGCCCACGGGTACATCGCGATCGCCCCCGACACGCAGACGAGCCCCATGCCGCAACCCGCCGAACTGGCGGATGACCTGTGGCGGGCCATCCGCTGGGTGCGCGCGCACGAACCCGGTGCCCACGCGCGCCTGGCCGCCGTCGCCGGCCATTCGATGGGCGGTGGCGCCGCGGTGCAGGCGGCGGCCGATCACCCGCCGATCACCGCGGCCATCACCCTCGCCGCGGTCGCCCGGCTGGGCTCGTGGCGCATCGACGCACGCCCCCTCACCCGCCCCGCGGCCTATCTGGTGGGCACCTCGGACCGGATCGTGCCGCCGGCCGAGACGCGCCGCCTGTTCGACCAGCAGCGCGGCCCCGCCGACTGGTTCGTCATCCGCGGAGGGTCGCACTGCGGCTTCGTCGGCACCATCGGCCTGGCCGGCATCCCGTGCGACTTCGGTGGCATCCCGGCCGAGGAGCAGGAGCGCATCACCGACCGCATCGTCGTCGCCTGGCTCGACCGCACGCTGAAGAACGGACCGCCGGTCGCGGTGCCCGGTGAGGTGACCGCCGAGCACCACGCGGGACGCTGACCCGACCGGTCGATGCGCGCCGGTCGGCGCGAGCGCACGCCGACCGGCGCGCGGAGCGTCGCACGCCCCACACCACCCGGGCATGTGGGTCCGTCCGACCGTCGCCACCGTGACCCGCCGAGGGGCGGTGTCGTACCATCGACGGCCGCCCCGGCCACGACATCCGTCCACCCTCACCAGAGGTCACCCGATGCGCACATCCCCTCGTGGTCCCCTCGCCCTCGCCACCGCGGTGCTGGCCGTCGCAGCCGCCGTGACCGGCTGTGGTTCGGGGTCGTCGACCACCGACCGGCGGGCACCCGACGAGGGGTTCTCCGCAACCGCCGCCCTGCGGGACCTCCCGCCCGGCGAACGCGCAACCGTCGTGGCGGGCGACCTGGACCGGGCGAGCACCGCCCTTGGGGTCGATCGACCGGACGCCTCCGCATCCGACGACCGCGTGTCCCGGTGGCAGATCGCGATGTCGCGAAACGCGTACGTCCCCCGTCCGGCCGCGTTCGCCGAGGCGATGGGACCGCGCGCCCGACTGGGCTTCGACCTGCGCGACGTGCGGTGGTTCGCGGCCAACGAGGTACCACCCCGTCAGACAACCGTGCTGCACACGTTCGATGGGACGCGCATCAACCCCGATCTGCCGACGCGCGACGGGATGATCCTCACCGGGACCGGCAACGTCGGTGACATCGCACCCCCGGATGCCGGCACCGGCGGCGGCGCGTCGCCGTTCGTGTACGTCGCGGCGCTCAAACGGGACGGCGACCGCATCCTGGTCGCCCAGAACACCGACGACGTGAAGGCCTGGACCGGCACGGCGTCACTGGCCGACGACGACGCCCTCGCGTCGGTGGCGCGTGTGATCGACGGACGGGAGGGCGTGTACGGCGTGCTGGTGGCCCACGCCGGCCCGCACCCCTCCGCCACACGGACACCCGGCGACACCACGTCCTCGGGCGGGGTGAGCGCGGTCGGCATCGCCGAGGCGGGTACCAGGGACGCGCCGCTCGAACGCATCGTCTACCGCGTCGATGATCCCGGCGGCGCCCGCGACGGGCTCGAGCGCGCCTGGCGGGAGGGCGAGGGCCGGGTCACCCGTGTGCCGATCTCGCAACTCGCGACCGTCGAATCGGTGGACGTCGTCGACGATTGCGTCGTAGTGACAATCACTCCGGGACGGCCGGGGTTTGCGTTCCAGGCGTTCCTGCGCGCCGACCTGCCGATGCCGTGATACCGGCCGCCGGCACCCGTTGTCGGCTGTTCACTCCTCCGGCATCGCCTCCAGGATGGCGTCCACCTCAACCCAGCCGTCCGCCTCCGGCAGCGGCACCCGCTCACCGGCCCGGGCGATGCTCACCTCACCCCAGTCCCCCGACGCGAGCGGCCGGCGATGGACGACGACCTCACCCCGCACGAGGTCGACGAGCCAGAACTCCCGGGCCCCGCTCTGCGCATAGACGCGTGTCTTTCGCCGATCGCGCGCGTGGCTCGTCATCGCCACCTCCACGAGCAGCACGGTCTGATCCGGGCGCGGAGCGGTGCGCTGCCCGCGCGAGAGCGGCCGGGTGACCGCCAGGTCGGGCTCCGGAATCCAGTCGTGGATGCCGCCCACCGGCGACCGGCCGCGGACCCGAAACCCCAGGGGAGCGTACACCAGCACCATCAGCTCATGGAGCAGGGCGACGGCACGGGCGTGTCCCTCCCCCCGCGGGCTCACCTCCAGGAGCTCGCCGTCGATGAGCTCGTACCGGTCGTCGTCGGTGAGGAGGCCAACCTCGACCATCGTCCAGACCTCGTCGGCGGTCCAGCGTTTGGTCGACGGTCGCTCCTCCAGCCCGGCCATGGCCACCACGCTACTCCCTCCCCTCCCGTTCGCACATCCACACCCGCATTGGATCACCGGGTCACGTCACAACTCCACGCATGTTCGTGCCAATCGTGCAACGCCTCTGTCACGCCTTCGCACGCGTCGGGGTCAGTGCACGTCGCGGTGACGAAACGCGGCCACACCGGCCGCAAGGAGCCCCAGTGCCAGAGCGCTCACCACGACGAACGGGGTCCAGCGAAACGCCTCAGCCGGCGCCGCCGCCATGTGCTCGAACGGCGAGGTGTCCTGCAGCCACTGCGGGATGCGAAGGAGCTCGCCGAACACGACCACGACGGCGCACCAGGTGAGGGCGAGCCACCCCAGGACCGCGAGGCGCGCCCGCACGCCGTAGAGCAGGAGGGCGATACCCGCAAGCACCAGCACCGGGGCGGCGTACGGCAGGGTGTCGAGTCCCATACGGGCGCCGCGTGCCCATTCGCCGCTCACCAGGCCGAAGCCGAGCGCCAGCCCCAGGCCGCCGGCGGCCACTGCGAGGACCACCCCGACCACCGTCACCACGACGTAGCCGCCCAGCCACCGCGTGCGGGGAAGCGCCGTCGCGAGCATCTGCTCGACGCGTCCCTCGTCCTCCTCCACGCGGGTGCGAAGCACCGACGAGACGGCGTACCCACCGGCGATCAACCCGATCGTGACGATGATGAACGCGTAGAAGCCGTCGGTGAGGTCGACGCCCGCCGGGTTGATGAGGTCCTTGGCGATCTGGGAGTCGCCAACGAGGCCTCCCACGTCCTTGCCCATCGTCCCGTAGGCCGCGCCGATGGCGAACATCCCGAGCGTCCAGCCGGCCACCGACATGCGCTCCAGTCGCCACGGGAACCCCAGCCAGCTGGTCTCGGCCGCCGTGGCCCCGGTCGGGCCGGGGCGGTCCGGCACCAGCCCGGCGCCGAAGTCACGCCGGTCGAACACCGCGTGGGCGACCATCCCCACCACCACGGCCCCGCCCGCCATCAGCAGAAGCGGCCACCAGCGGAGCCCGGAGAACGCGTGCATGCCCTGGTACCAGCCGATCGGCGAGAGCCACGAGAGCGCCGGCGCGCTCACGTCGCCCACCGCCCGCAGCACGTAGGCGGCGGCGATCACCACCCCGGTGAGCGCGTAGGCGGCCCGGGTGGTGGACGCGACCTGGGCGGCCAGGAGCGCGACGGCGGTGAAGAGCCACCCCACCAGGGTGAGACCGACGCCCAGCGCGACGCTGTCGGCCACCGCCAGCGGGTAGGCCGCAAGGGTCACCGCGACGAGCGCCCCGCAGACGACGTTGGCGATGAGGGCCACCAGGAGGCCCGAGAGCATCGGCGTGTGGCGGTCGATCGGTGCGGCGCGGATGAGCTCGTCGCGTCCGCTCTCCTCCTCCGCACGGGTGTGGCGTCCCACGAGGAACATGCTCATGAGCCCCACGCAGATCGAGCCGAAGGCGGTCGATTGCCAGGTCACCTGGCCGCCGATCGTGTCGAGGGCCCGCGCCGGTCCGGCCATGGCGATGAAGGCGGTGTTGGACCCCATGCTCTCGGCGGCGCGCCGGAACTCCTCGGGCGTGCGGTAGAGGCCGTCGACGCTCACCGCCTGCGACACGTAGAGCACCGTGACCCCGAGTGACCACCACAGGATCATCCAGCGGTCGCGACGAAGTCCGGCGCGCACGAGGGCCCCCAGGCCGTTCACGGCGTCGCGGCTCCTTCGTCGGCGTGCCGGCCGTAGTGGCGCAGGAAGAGCTCCTCGAGCGTCGGCGGCGTCGTGGTGAGCGAGCGGATGCCGGCTGCGACGAGCACGGTGAGGGCGGCGTCCAGGGCGGAGGTGTCGACCTGGAATGCGACGCGCGTGCCCTGGTCGTCCAGGTCGTGCACCCCGGCGACGGTCGCGAGCCCGGGTGCCGGGGCGGCCAGTTCGGCGCGCACCGACGTGCGGGTCAGGTGACGGAGCTCCGCCAGGGTGCCGGTCTCGACGGTGCGGCCCTCCCGGATGATGCTCACCCGGTCGCACAGGCGCTCCACCTCGGCCAGGATGTGGCTCGAAAGGAGCACCGTGCGACCCTCACTACGGAAGTCCTCGACGCACTGGCGGAATTCGGCCTCCATCAGCGGGTCGAGGCCCGATGTGGGCTCGTCGAGGATGAGCAGCTCCACGTCCGAGGCGAGGGCGGCCACCAGCGCCACCTTCTGCCGGTTGCCCTTGCTGTAGGTGCGGCCCTTCTTGGTGGGGTCGAGGTGGAAGCGCTCGATCAGGTCGCGCCTGCGCCCCGCGTCCAGTCCGCCGCGAAGCCGGCCCAGCAGGTCGATCACCTGGCCGCCGGTCACGTTGGGCCACAGGTTGACGTCGCCCGGCACGTAGGCCAGGCGGCGGTGGAGCGCGCCCGCCTGCGACCAGGGGTCGGCGCCGAAGAGCTCGACGCGTCCGGCGTCGTGGCGCAGGAGGCCCAGAAGGACGCGGATGGTCGTCGACTTGCCGGCGCCGTTGGGCCCGAGAAAGCCGTGCACCTCGCCGGTGCGCACCGCGAGGTCCAGATCGTCCAGGGCCATCGTGTGACCGAAGGCCTTGCGGAGCCCCGCGATGTCGATGGTGAGATCGCCTGCCACGTCCACACCTCCGCCGGAGTCGATGTCCGATCCGCGACACTAGTCCGCACCGGCCCCGCGGGCCCGCGCGGCAACCGTCATGTGTCGCAGCGCACCCAGGCCGTCGTGTCGGTGGGAAGTCGCCGCTCCTCGAGGGGTCCCGTGGCCGTGAGCACGACCCCCTGCGGCAGCGCGACGGGATCCGGTCCCAGGTTCACCACCACCTCGACACATGCCCCGCCGAGGATGCGGCGAACCCGAAGCACGGCGGGGTCGTCGGCGGCCGGGAACGCGATCTCACCGGACCCCAGCCCCAGGTCGCGTCGCAGACGAAGCAGGGTGCGGCAGAGCTCGAGCGTCGAATCGGCGACGCCGTCCTGCCGGTCGACCGCCAGATCGCCGTAGACCTCCGGCTGCGGCAGCCACGTCGCCCCCGTCGGGCCGAAACCCAGTCCGAGCTTCCCCGCCGACCAGGGCATCGGCACCCGACAGCCGTCGCGCCCCACGATCCGGCCGGCGGTGCACACGAACGCCGGATCCTGACGTTCGGTGTCGGCGAGGGTGGTGTGGTCCGGCAGGCCCAGCTCCTCGCCCTGGTAGAGGTAGGCCGACCCGGGGAGCGCCAGCATGAGCGCCATGGCCGCCCGCGCCCGGCGCAGACCGACCGCGTAGGACGGTTGGGGGTCGCTCGCCCGAACACCGTCCGGGTGGTGACCGGCGCGAGTCGGCGGCATCGCCAGGCGCGTGGCGGGCCGCACGACGTCGTGGTTGGAGAGCACCCAGGTGGTGGGCGCACCCACCAGGGCATCGGCCTCCAGCGACTCGACGATCGCGCGACGCAGCGCCGCGGCGTCCCAGTGTGCGACGAGGAAGTCGAAGTTGAACGCCTGGTGCATCTCGTCGGGTCGCACGTAACGGGCGAGACGCTCGGGCGGCTCCACCCACGCCTCGGCCACCAGCATGCGATCCCCGCCGTATTCGTCGATCACCCGCCGCCAGCCGCGGTAGATCGCGTGCACACCGTCCTGGTCCCACATCGGCGGTCGTTCGCCGCCTGTGGTGCCACCGTCAAGGAGTTCCAGGTCGTGGTCCCAGTCGGGAAGACCCGGTGCCTTCACAAGGCCGTGGGCCACGTCGACGCGAAAGCCGTCGACCCCGCGGTCAAGCCAGAAGCGCAGGATCGCGCAGAACTCCGCCCGTACCTCGGGGTGATCCCAGTCCAGGTCGGGCTGGCCGGCGTCGAACAGGTGCAGGTACCACTGCCCCGGTTGTCCGTCGAGTTCCGCCACACGTGTCCATGCCGGGCCGCCGAAGACGCTTCGCCAGTTGTTGGGCGGCTCGTCGCCCGTTGGACCCCGGCCATCACGGAACACGTACCACGCCCGCTCCGGGCCGCCCCTCCCCGCCGCCAGGGCCGCGCGAAACCAGGCGTGGTGGTCGGAGGTGTGGTTGGGCACCAGGTCCACCACCACGCGAAGTCCCATGGCGTGGCTTGTGCGGATGAGCTCCTCCGCATCGGCCAGGGTGCCGAACATCGGGTCGACGTCTCGGTAGTCGGCCACGTCGTAGCCGGCGTCGGCCTGGGGCGAGACGTAGAACGGCGAGACCCAGATGCCATCCACACCCAGGTCGCGGATGTGTCCCAGCCGCGCGATGAGCCCCGGCAGATCACCCATCCCGTCGCCATCCGAGTCGGCGAAGGAACGCGGGTAGACCTGGTAGAGGACCGCCCGCCGCCACCACTGGTCCCCCGGCGGTGCGGAGAGTGCGCGGTGGGGCGCGCTCACCACGCCCACCGCACCGAGGCGACGAGCACCGCGATGAGGACGCCGGCGAGGATCAGCACGAGTCGGGTGCGCGGATGCATCACGGCCGAACCTACCCACAACGCCCGCGCGCACACCGCCGCTCGGTCGGATGCACCCGGCCCGCTCGACGCACGGGCCGAACCGACCACACCGGCGGCACCGACCGCGTCGCCGTCCGCCCGGCCCGGTCGAATCACGGGTGTCGACGCGCATCACCAGATTGTTCGATGTCAGATCCCTGCCAACACCTCCTCCAATGCGATGTGCACATCGGTCTCCGGCAGCGGCAGACGTGCGTCGCCGTCGACAACGCGCATACGCGACCACGTTCCGTCGGGGCGCGGTCCCGTGTGCACCTCGACCATCCGCATGGCCACGTCCACCCGCCAGTGCTCCTGCACGGCATCGCACGCCGCGTCGGCCACGGACTGGCGATCCCACAGCCCGCTTCGACCCGACACCTGCACCGCCAGGATCGCCTCGGGGCCGTCCGGATCGTGCGGGCCGTACCGGTAGACCGCCAGATCCGACTGCGGCATGACGTCGAGGATGGCCTCGACCGGCACCAGCCGGCCGACGTGGTGTCGCCCGCCGTACGCGTGCACGAGCGTCGCGTTCAGTCGCTCCCTCACGATCCTCTCCGCCGGATCACGCGGGCTCACGTGGGCGGGTTCCCCGGCCGCGGTCCCGCCGGTCGGCGCCTCGTCGGGGGTCCCGTGACGCGTGGCGGGTGGCGTGGGCGATGGGCTCACCACGACGACCATGGCATGCCTCCCTTCGATGACTGGAATGGTGGTCCGCAGGGCATGTCCCCATTGAGCCACGTCCACCCGTCACGACTCCACACCTGTTCGTCACAGTGATGTCACGCGTGTGTGACGCCTCTGTATCGGCGGCGCCCCCGCACTCGCCCCGTAAGAGGACGGCCGCCGCCCGCTGACCTCCCCTCGCACGAACACGCGACCGGGAGGTCCCACATGCGCGCCGACATCCGTCTGGAGCACTCGCTCATCACCGTCGACCACGACCAGCGTCTGCACGCGATGCTCGAGATCACCGGGCCGCCGGCATCCGGCGAGGCGCGACCGCCCATGGGGATCGCCCTGGTGCTCGACCGGTCCGGCTCCATGGCCGGTGACAAGCTGGCGGCGGCGCGCTTCTGCGCCGCGTGGCTCGCCGAACGCATGCGCACCGACGACCGGCTGGCCATCGTCAGCTTCGACGACACCGTCCGCGTGGACCGTCCCCTCCACGCGGTGGACGCCGGCGGCGTCGATCAGGCGCTCGCCGCGATCCACCCGGGCGGCGCCACCAACCTGTCGGGCGGCTGGCTGCGCGGCGCAGAGCTTCTGCGCACCGCCGACGACCTCTCGGCGCGTCGCGTGATCCTCTTGACCGACGGCATGGCCAATCAGGGGATCTGCGACCGCCCGACCCTCGCCGGGCTCACCGCCGGTGCAGCCGCCGACGGCATCACCACGAGCACCATCGGCTTCGGCGACGGCTTCGACGAGGACCTGCTCACCGCCATGGCCGACACGGGCCGCGGCGCCGCCCACTACGCGGCCTCACCGGAGGACGCACCTGCGGTGTTCGCCGACGAGGCCGCCGACCTGGCCGATCTGGTGGCGCAGAACGTCACCGTGACGATCTCCCACCCGCACCCCGACACCCGCGGTGTGGAGGTCCTGGGCGGTTGGGCCGTCACGCCCATGGGTGACGGACTCGTCATCGACGTGGGCGACGCCTACGCCGGCCGCACCCGCCGGGTGGTGTTCGCCCTCGACGTCACCGGGCTGCAGCGGTTGGGGCCGACCCGGATTGCCGAGGTCACGGTCGGCTACACCGCGATCGGCGCGACGGTTGCCGCCCACTCGCTCACCGTGCCGGTGACCGTGCACGTGGCGAGCGCCGCCGACGCCGAACGGGCGGGCATCGACACCGCCGTGCGGGAGCAGGTGCAGCTTCTCCTTGCCGCACAGGCCCAGGAGCGGGCCATCGAGGCATACGACGCCGGCGACGCCGCCGGCGGGCGGGCGCACATGGACGAGGCGATCGCCCGCTACCACGCGGTGCCGGCGGCCGCGATGTCACCCGAGGTCCGGGCGGAGCTCGCGACGCTCGAGGAGCTTCACGAGCGGATCGACCCGGCGGGCATGGACCCCGCCCAGCGGAAGCTGCTGCGCTACAACGCCCAGGCGCGCCGGCGCGGGCGCTGAACACCACCGGTGGATGGGCGGCGGCATCCGTCGCCGTCCACCGGCCGGGTGACGGCGCCGGCCGCCGTGGGATGTGATGATCATGGCCCGGGCATCCGCACGGGTCGATGTCGAGCACGCGAGCTTGAAGGGTGGTCCCCATGTCACCACGCACGGTCGGGAGGGGATGCGCCGCGGCGCTGGTGGCCGTGGGTGCGCTGGCGGCGGTCGGCTGCGGTGGTGACGCCGGCGACACGAACCCCGACTCCCCGTCCACGACCGCCGCCGATGCGACGCCGACGGCCGAGGCGCTCTACCGCCGCGCGCTCGACGAACTGAGAAGCGCCCGCAGCGTCAACCTGTCGGTCAACGCCACCTACGCCGGAGATCTGCGGCCCGGGCCGCGCACACCGCACCAGCGGCAGGTGACCACCACGCTGCGTGCGACCGGGGATCTCGCCCGCGACGCGCTCGCCGCCGACGTGGAGCTCGGGGTCGAGGGCCGGCGGACCTCCGGCCGCCTCGTCGGCGGTCCCGAGGGGGTCTTCTTCCAGCATGCCGACCGGTGGTTCGGTGCCCGCGACTCGGGGCTCTATCGCCGGCTCGTCCCCGACTACGACCCCAACCGCTGGAGCGTCGATCGGGTGGACGGCGTGATCGCCGCGCTCCCCGACGGGGTGCGGGCCGAGACGGTCGACGGGGTGGCCGTGTTCTGTGCCGCGGGGCCGATCGATGTGGTGCGCGTCACCGAGGCGATCGACGGTCCGGATCTGTCGGATCACGCGCGCCAGAACGCGAAGGAGTCGGTCACGCGCCTCGATGCCCGCCTCTGCATGGCGCACGACACCGGTCGACTCGTGCGTGCCGAGGTCGACTTCACCATCCGGGGACGTGACGGGCGCATCGCCATGCGGGTGAACGGCTGGAACGCCCGCGTGGACACGTCACCGCCCGCCACCTTCGAGTCACCGACCGACCTGGGGCCGCGCCTGTTCGCGGGTGCGGCTCCGCCTGCGGGTGGGGGTGTCGACCGCCGCGTGCCGGCGGGTCGCGCCGCCTGAGACCGCGCTCAGGACGGCCAGCGCTGGGCGATCATCCTGATGAGCTTCGTACGACGGCGTTGTTCGGTGCGAAGTGCCGCCAGGAAGACCGCGAATTCCGCCTCCTCCCCAAGGGCATGGTGGGCCTCCTCGATCCGCTCGAGAAGCCGGACGACCTCCGCGTAGTTGCGCACGTCGGAGAACCCCAGCGCGCGGTCCAGGTGGCGCAGGTAGACGGGGAGCGTCTCGTCCGGATGCGACGTGCGCCTGAGGTCGGCGAGCTCCAACCAGAGTGTCTCGGCGCACCCGCCCGCCACCGCCTCCCGCCAGGCGTCCTCCACACGCCCCTCCCCGATGAGGATCCGCACCAGCGCACCACGGCCCTCCCCGGCGCCCCGCTCACGAAGGACGTCGAACGCCCGTGCGCGTCGGGCCTCCCAGTCGGGCAGCCCACCGGCAGCGTGGTGCAGCTCCAGGTACGTCGCGGCGCCGGGTGCCGCGTCGAACACCGCGTCCGCCACCGCGATGGCGTCCTCCACCTGCCCGTCGCGCAGGTAGGCATCCACCAGCGCGCGTCGCAGTCGCTCGTCGCGACCGTCGGGCGGGAACTCCCGCATGCCGCGCTCGAGCCAGCCGACCGCCTCTCGCTCACGGCCGGCGCCGTCCAGCACCCCGGCGATCTGGACGAAGGAGTACGGCAGGGACAGGTCCCGTGCCATCACCTCCACCAGGTCGTCGACGTCCTCCTCCGCACGCGCCAGGTTCTCGCGCAGGTGCGTGATGCGGAACCGGTCGAACGGTTCGGACCGACCCCAGCGCTCGTCACCGGGCGCGAGCGGGCCGACCTTCTCCCACTCGGGTTCCAGTCGTCTGCGGTAGGCCCGAAGTCCCTCGTCACCCAGGACCGCCCGGTGCGAGATGGGCCCGTCCAGAAACCACTCCCACGTCGACCGCAGCGCGATGTCGCACAGCCGTCGCCCCAGCTTCACCGGATCCGGTGTCGCCTCGATGCAGGCCCGCCGGTGCAGTTCCTGCACGTCGTCGCGGACCACACCCAGGTAACCGGCCGAGTCGTCCACGTGGTTCAGGGCGGTGTCGAGCCGTGCGGCCGCGTGCTCACAGAGCTCGATCACCGCGTCGACGTGCCCCGCGTCGAACGCCATGCGGATGATGTCGACCGCCGCCCCGGCCCGATCGGCGTATCCGGCCGCGCGCCGGTAATCGACGAAGCCACCCGTCCGAAAGGCCCGGGTGAGTTCCTTCTTCATCTCCCGCACATCCAGCGGACCGTCGGTGAGACGGGCGCAGCCCACGAGGTACGTCCAGACCCCGCGGTCCTCCTGTGCAAGCTCCACGGTGAGCGCCACAAGGTCGTCCCGCGGCAGGTCCATCAGGTACGCGCGCACCAGTTCGGTCTCCTGCGCCATCCGGTCGCTCACGAAGTCCTCTCGTCCCACGCTCGCTCCATCCGTCGGCGCAGGCCCGCATCACGCGGGCGCATCGCGCAGAACATATCTCCACCATGCACGTGGGCCGGGTCGAGCACCCAGGAGCTCCCACCAGGTGAAGCACCGTGCCTGCGGCAGGCGACGCGACGATGAGCGTGATCCGCAACCGCTCCCGGGACTCGTCCGGTCATGCCCCCATTGAGCCACACGCACCCGTCACGACTCCACACGAGATCGTCACAACGATGTCGCGGCTCAGTGACGTCATCACCCGCGGCGGTCCGGGCGCCAGGGGCAACTCGCCCCAACGCTGCGCGGCGTCGCCGCGGCTGACACGAGCGCAGGCACGGTCCGCTTGTCCGAGATGATCGGGTGCCGGCCCGCACGCCGACACCCTGCGTCACCTACCGCACGCCCACCGTCGCGTTCACCTTGCGGGTGTTGCCCACCAGGTCGACGCCGACCACGTAGGCCCGGTTGGTGAGGCGCCGCGCACCGGGGCGTGCGGCCGCCGCGCTCATCGTCCGCCAGGCCTTCGCGTTGAACGTGAGCGGCACCGTCACGGTCCCGGCTCCGGTCGACGAGCCCGTGCCCGTCGCCAGCAGGTAGGTGATGGTGCGCCGCTTTCCGGCCACCGGCAGGTTCACCCGTGCCACGACGCGCACCGACACCCGCGCCGCCTCGTTCACCGTCACCTTGAGCGATCGCGGCGCCACCCGCCGCACCATCTGGCCGATCGGGATCACCACCCCCGGTGCGGAGACATCCGGCAGGGACCGCCCGCAGTTGAGCCGCGGCGGGATGGGCGACAGGCGAAGCGGACCCGCCAGCCGTTTGGTGAACCCGCGGGCGTTGCCGCGCTGGTCGCGCACGACGCCGGACGCCACCCAGATGATCGGGCCCACCCGCTGCTTCGAAAGGAGCGTGGTGCGCTGCGCGGCGCTCATCGGGAACGACACGACGGTCGGCCGCCCCGCCGTCCCCGGACGCGTGATGGCGTTGAAGCGCACGCGACGGGTGACCGCCCTGCCGGTCGAGGTGCGCGCCGCGTATGAGGCCACCATCCGCACCCGCATGCTGCCGGTCTCGGACGGGGTCACCGTCACCCGGACCGCCCGGCGCGCACGGATCTGCGCCACGGTCGGCACCGCGCCCCCGGCGGTGAGCCTCGGCGGGTCATAGTCACCCGGCAGGCAGGTGAAGGTGGTGCCGTCCGGTCGCGTGAACGTGACTCTCGGGGTCGGCGGCCGCTGGATCACCGTCGTGCTGGACGAGACGGTCATCAGGATCGTGCGAGTCGTGACGAGTCCGGTCGGATCCGTGACGTGGAGCGTGACCGGGATCGTCCCGGCCACGCCGGCGGGGATGCTGAACGTCACCGATCGACCGGCGAACGTGCCGACGCGATCGACCACCCAGGTGTAGGTGAGGTCCATCGACTCCCCCACGTTGGGATCGGTGGCGATCGCGAACGCCGACACGGACGTCCCTGGAGTACTCCTCTGCGGGACGGTCATTCGGGAGATCGTCGGCGCAATCGCCACGTACTCGTACGCACCGACGTCACACCAGCCATCCGTACGCACACCGACGCCGGTGGCGTCGTCCGTCGGGCCGCATGCGTAGCGGTTGCGAAGCGGCGAGTCCCAGCGGATCTGCAGGTCGCGGGAGGAGGAGAAGAGCGGATCCACGACCGTGTTGGTACCGGTGAGCGTGAACGAATCGGCGGGCGCCGTCGACGACGCCACTCCCGCGACCGAGAAGTCGGCGTTCACGTTCTCGGCGGTTCCCGTGAAGGTGCAGGGGCTCGAGGCCACTGCGCACGCATTGCGTCGATCGATCGATGCGCTCCGCGTGAAGCCGGTGATGGACGTGCCCACCACGTGAAGGTCCTGGCCCGGCGCCGCAGCGGCGAGATCGGAGCGGTCGAGCTCGACGTGCAACGCGGTCGCGGCCGAAAGCGAATGATGAATCGTTGATCTGACGATATTGGTGGTCATTCGGTGCGGCAGGGTGCGGCCGGCGGTCGTGGTGGTGCTGAGGCTGACCGCCGTCGCTCCACTCGACGAGTGCGCCCTCAGCGTGGAGTCCTGGATGGTGAGCGTCTTTGCCGCGGAGCCGCCGCGGTCACCGGATCCGACGGTGAAGGCGTCCACGCAGACCCTGCTGCAGCTCAGGCGTGCGCGGGCGATGGTGATGGTCGATCCTGTCGCGGTGCCGTCCTGCTCGTCGACGACGACGATGCCGTACCGCGCCGACACGGTCACGTTCTCGATGCGGTCATGGACGGCTGCGGCACCGCTCAGGATGTCGATCACGCCGTGGTCGGCGGACTGTACGTCCACGTCGTTGAGGTCGGTGTTGTCCACCACCACCGCCGCCGCGTCGACACCCGCAGGCGTGTCGCTCACGACCCTCGCCGAGCTGAGCGCTCCGCCGATCACCTGGAAGAAGCCGGAGAGCGACGGGGTGTTGCCGCGCACCGTCACCGCGGACACCCCGGCCTGTTCCACCACCCACACCGATCCCTGCGCGACCGTGATGGTGGTGGCGTCGCGGCCCGCGCCGGCGATGCCGATGAGGGTGTAATCCTGGGCGGCGGCCGCCGCCGTCACCGTGTACGCGCCCGGCCCCAAGTGGATGGTGTTGGAACCGCCCGCAGCGGCCGCATCCATGAGCGCCGTGCTGAGGTCGACCCGCTGCTCACCAACGCATCCGGCGACGCCGACGCAGTAGGTGGCCCCGGAGGCGGAGGTCGCACCCAGCGCGAGTGCGGCAACCACGACGAGCGAACGCAACCAGTTCATGAGCACCTGACCGACGAGTTGTGGAACGCGATGGGGAACCACGGGCCGGCTTCCAGCGCCCGCACCCCACCGATCCATGGAAACGTATGGGTCACCAGGAGCTTTCGTCAAGATCATTGCGGCAGTTGATCGGCCGAGCGGCATGTCCTGATTGAGCCACATCCCCTGTCACAGATCCACACGTGGATGTCACGATCGTGAGCCGAAACCGCCACGTGAGATCCACCGTCCGCACCGATGGCGACCGGGCGATCATGGCTCCTCACCGCACGCCGACCGCGCCGTCCACCTTCCTCGTGTTGCCCAATGTGTCCTTGGCGACCACATGCGCGCGGCACCCGAGCTTCCGCGCGCACAGCCTCTTAGCGGCCGGTGCATCGCGTCCCCTGCCGTCGCGCTGAACGGCATCGGCACGTTCACCGTTCAGGCCCGCACGGACGATGCGCTGCCGCTCGAAGGCGGGGTGAGCGTTCACCCTGCACGGGACTGCGCCCGATCGCCACCGCCGAGGTCAGATCCCCGCGAACACCTCACCCAGACCGAGCGACGCCTCCACTCCCGGCAGCGGCAGCGCCAGCTCCCCGTCGGCGTCCACGATGCGCACCTCAGCCCACGCCCCGTCCGCCCGCGGTCCTGTGTGCACCTCCACCGTCCGCGACCCGACGTCGACGCGCCAGTACTCCGCCACGCCGGCCCGCGCATAGATCGCGGCCTTCTGACGATCCCGCGCACGACTGCTGCGCGACACCTCCAGTACCAGGATCGTGTCCTCACCGACCGGATGTGCTTGGGCGAATCGCGCGTCGTCCGGCACGACCGCGATGTCGGGCTCGGGGATGCTGTCGACGATGCCGCCCACGGGAAGCTGCGGACGGATCATCCCGACGTCCCGGTAGGCGATCGCGAGCGTCTGTGAGAGTCGCGCGACGACGATCGCGTGCGCCGGGCTGTGCCGGCTCACGTGGACGAGCTCCCCGTCCAGCAGTTCCACGCGCTCCTCGGGATCGAGGATGCCGTGCTCCAGCATCGCCCACACCTCATCCGCAGTGAACCGCCGCGTCGGTGACGATGGAGCTGACGTCGCCATGGTCGCCACGATACCCCTCCCCTCTCGCGCTGAACAGGGCTGCCGGTGGTCATACCCCATTCACCCACACACACCTGTCACAGCGCCACACCCAATCGCAACGATCACGTCACGCAGGTGTCACGTCTCTGCAACGACGCTCGCGCGGTCCGCACGCGCCACCACGTGCGGGCCGCGCCCACCTGGCTCACCCGAGGCACCTGAGCGCCCACCTGGCGCGGACGCGGGTCCTCAGACGCCACGCGGCCGGCTCAAACGCCGGCGAATACCTCACCCAGATCGAGCGACGCGTCGGCTCCCGGCAGCGCCAGCTCTCCGTCGGCGTCCACGATGCGAACCTCACCCCACGCCCCGTCCGCCCGCGGTCCCGTGTGCACCTTCACCGTCCGCGACCCGACGTCGAAGCGCCAGTACTCGGGCACCCCGGCCCGCGCATAGATGGCGGCCTTCTGCCGGTCACGCGCGCGGCTGCTGCGCGAGACCTCGATCACAAGAAGTGTCCGCACCCCGATCGGATGGCCGATCGGATCTTCCGGGTCTCGTTGGCAGACCGCCAGATCGGGTTCGGGGATGCTGTGGACCATTCCCACGACCGGCAGCTGCGGCCGTACGCGCGCGGTCCCCCGGTACACGCCCACCAGCACTTCGGTCAGCCGCTCGACGACGATCGCGTGCGCCGGGCTGTGCGGGCCCACGTGGACGAGCTCCCCGTCCAGAAGTTCCACGCGCTCCTCGGGATCGAGGATGCCGTGCTCCAGCATCGCCCACACCTCATCCGCAGTGAACCGCCGCGTCGGTGACGATGGAGCCGAGGTCGCCATGGTCGCCACGATACCCCTCCCCTCTCGTGCTGAACAGGTCCGCTGGGGGTCATCCCCCATTCACCCACGCCCACCTGTCACAGCGCCACACCCGATCGCAACGACGACGTGACGGACCAGTCACGTCCCTGCAACGGCCCTGGCGGCGCCGCAACGACGCCCCGAGCCGTACCCCGAGTCGACGGCGTTGCACCGCGCCGGCCACACAGGTCCCCATAGGTCCAGCCTGACGCGGACCGGTCCGGAGACCGGCCCGCCGACCGACCTCGGATTACCTCACGTTCACCGCGGTGTTGACCTTCCGCGTGTTGCCCGAGGCGTCCTTGGCCACCACGTATGCGCGGACCCCCAGCATCCGGGCACCCGGCTTCCTGGCCGCCGCCTGCATCGCCCTCCAGGTCGTCACGTTGAATGACAGCGGGACGGTCAGCGTCCCGCCGCGCACGGACGATGCCGTACCCGACGACAGGTTGTAGGTGACCGTGCGCCGTACCCCGGTCACCAGCATGCTCACGCGCCCGACCACACGCACCGATGTGCGCACACCTTCGTTGGACACGACGCGCAGCGAACGCGGGGCGGTGCGTGTGACCGTCTGACCTGCCGGCACCGACACCACCGGCGGCGCGACGTCGGGAACCGAGCGGCTGCAGTCGAGTCGCGGCGGGATCACCGAGAGGGTGAGCACGCCGCCGAGACGCTTCGTGTAGCCGCGGGCGTTGCCCGACCCGTCGGTCACAAGGCCGCTCGCCACCCAGATGATGCCGCCGACCCTGCGCTTCGCGAGCAGTGCCGACCGCTGCGTCGTGGTGATGGGAAAGGCGAGCCTCGCGGGGGCGCCCGCCGTCACCGGCGCTGCCCGGCCGGTGAAGCTCACGCGCCGCGTGACGAGGGCACCTGTCGCGGTGCGCACGGTGAACGATGCGACGAGGCGCGCCGAGGCAGATCCCTGCTCGGATGAGGTCACGGTGACGACGACCGGCCGTCGTGCCGACACCTGCGCGAGGCTCGGGGCGGAGCCCGCAGCGGTGATGGCGGGCGGCGCGTAGTCGCCTGCCGGACATGTGATCGTGACCCCGTCGGGGGCGGTGAAGGTCACGGTCGGCGAGGCGGGCGGCGACATCGGCCCCGCGGGCGAAGCCGGCGCGGTCACGCGCACCGTCAGCACCTGCGTGATGGTCGCCCCGGACGCGTCCCGGACGGTGAGGGTGACCGGGTAGGCACCCGCGCCCGTTCCTGTCGGGATGACGAAACTCGTAGTGGACCCGGTCAGCGGGCCAATGCCCGGCGCCGTCCAGGTGTAGGTGAGACCCGCCGACTCCCCCTCGTTGGGGTCCGAGGCCGTTGCGGTCGCCTTGACCGTGCCGCCGACCTGCACCGTGGTCGGGGTGGTTAACGCCGTGTTGATCTGCGGGGCCTTTGCGACGTACTCGGCCGCGCCGACGTCGCACATGCCGTCCGCGCGTGACGTGGCGCCGAACAGGTCGGGCAGCACACCGCAGGGGTAACGATTGCGAAGCGGTGAGTCGTATCGGATGCCGACGCCGTCGGAAAGAAACCGGGGGTCCGCGACGGTGTTGGTCCCGCTGAGCGCGATGGTGTCGGCCGGCACGGCGGTCGACGCGACGCCCGCCGCCGAGAAATCGCCGTTGATGTTGGCGGCCGCCCCGCTGAACGTGCACACGTTGGGCGACGAGCCACAGAGGCCGAAGCGGACGACGCGAACCGTCTTGGTGAAGCCCGTGACGGTGGTGCCGCTGATGTTGACCTCGTGGCTGGGGGCGGGCGCCGGACCGTTTCGCAGCATCTCGAAGCGAAACGCCTCGGGCGCACCGGCCGACGTGGTGACGGTCGAGCGCAGGATCGCCGTGGTCATCGCGTGCTGCTGTGTGCGTCCCGTGTCGGTCGAAAGGCGCGCCGAGACGGCCGCGGCCGCGGGAGAGTTCTCCACCACGTTCAACACCGAGTCGACGATGGAGAGCATCTTGTGGGCCGATCCGCCGGCGTCACCCGACCCGTAGGAGGCGACCACCACGCACGTCACGCAGCTCAGGCGCGAGCGTGCGATCGTGACCCGCGACCCCGCCACGCTGGCGGGTTGCGAGTCTTCGATCTCGATCCCGGTCGGCGCCATCACCACGAGCCGCTCGAGGCGGTCGTCCACCGCCGTGTTCGCGCTGAGCATGTGGAGGATGCCGACGTCGAACGAGATGATCCACACGTCGTCGAGGTCCGTGTTGCTGGTGAGCAGTGCCGCGGAGTTCGTGCCGGTGGGCGCGGTGTTCGCGACCGAGCTGCTCGTCAGCGAGCCGCCGATCACCTGCAGGATGCCGGTGTAGGAGCCGCGGTTGCCGGTGACGGCGACGCCCGACACCCCGCCGCTTCGGATCACCAGGGTGCCACCGGTGGCGACGGTGATCTTCGAGGCCGTGACGCCGGCCCCGACGATCGACGTTCCGGTGTAGTCGAAGCCGGCGTCCGCGAGCGAGACGCTGAACGTGCCCGCCCCCAGGCGGATGGTGTCGGCTTCCGCGTTGCTGCGGGAGTCGGTGAGCGCTTCACCGAGCGTGGCGCGCTGCTGGCCGACACATGTCGCATCCGCGACGCAGAAGGTGGCGGCCGATGCCGTCGATGCAGCGGCCAGGCCGATGCCGAGACACCCGAGGATGGTCGGGATGAATCGAAGACGCGACATGGGCTGACCTCTCCTGATGGGGCATTCCGTGCCCGGCGGTGGGCCGGCGTTCCCGCCGTCCGCGGCCATTGAACACGAGGTCGCGACCATTGACAAGACATGATTTGTGATTTTTTCAGATGCCTCGACAGCCCGCATCGGGGTCAGGATCCGCCCTGCCGCGAGCGGAGATTCAGGGACGCCGGCCACCACAGTCCGCAGCGCGATCAGCGGGCCTGCGGCGCCTCGGGTCGCAGCATCGCCTCGACCGGGATCGCCGTGTCCACCTCCGGCAGCCGCACGCTCTCCCCTGCCACATATCGGGCCACCGCACCCCAGTCTCCCGACTCCAGCGGGTCGCGGTGCACCAAGAGTTCCCGCCGCACGAGGTCGACCGTCCACAGTTGCGGAGCCCCGTGCGCCGCGTAGACGGATGCCTTGCGACGGTCGCGCGCATGGCTGGTCATCGCGATCTCGATGAGGAGCACCGTCTCGTCCACGTGGGGCGCGACGCGCCGCGGACCGGCGGGAACCACCGCCAGATCGGGCTCGGGGATGGCGTCGGAGATGCCGCCGATCGGCCCCTGACAGCGCACCGTGAACCCCGCCGGCCGGTACGCATCCATGAGCCGCTCCATCAACTCGGTGAGCACGCCGAAGTGCTCCTCGCCCTGCGGGGTCACGGCGAGCAGCGCGCCGTCGAGCAGCTCGTAACGGTCGTCGTCGTCCAGCAGGCCGACCTCCACCATCCGCCACACCTCGTCGGCCGTCCACCGCCGGACCGACGGATTCTCTTCCGTCGTCGCCATGGTCGCCACGATACCCCTCCCCTCTCCTGCTGAACAGTTCCGCCGCCCATGCGCCATTCACCCACACCCACCTGTCACAGCGCCACGCGCGATCGCAACGATCGCGTCACGCAGGTGTCACGCCTCTGCGACGGCGGCGGACTGCCGGTAACCGGCCGCGCCCCGGTCCCGCCCGGCAGCGCCGCGAAACCGACTGAACCGTTTACTCAACGCACTGAGTACTTTTACTCAACGTACTGAGTAATCTGTCATGACCGTATGAGCGCCACCCCGGACTTCCACCGCCCCGCATTCGGCGCAGCCCTCCGCCGCCTGCAGGGACCACGCCGCTTCATCCAGGTGCTCGCCGGCCCACGTCAGGTCGGCAAGACGACGCTCGCCCGCCAGCTCATCGCCGCCGCCGACCGCCCCAGCCACTACGCCTCGGCCGACGACGTCGCACCCGGACGTCCAGCGGCGCGAGCTGATCGAGGATGTACTCGGCGGTCTCCGGTGTGGTCGCCACCCCGTCATCCTACGACCGTGCGGAGATCGGCCCGCACCAGCCCCTCACGGGCCCCGACGCCCCCCGGTGATCGGGATCTGGCCCCACACCGGAACCGCCCACACGACCGCTCAGCGGCCAACAGCCCCTCGTGCGCGGCCAGAAGCTGCGAACGTTCCGCCGACGGGTGTCGGCCCCGAGCCCCCTCCGTTGCCAAACGTACCACCGCCCCCGCAAACCCCGAGGGGCCCACGTCCCACGCCAGCCGCCCTGATCGCACGTCGGCCATACGCCGGCCGATCCCACCCGACCGCTCAGCGACCAACAGCCCCTCGCGCCCCGGCCGGACCTACGAACGTTCCGCCCGCCGCTGTCGGCCGGCCGCCCCTCCCGTGCGGAGCCCGACGGCAGCCACCGCCCCCGGAAATGCAAAAGGGGGCCGCGTCCGACGACGCGACCCCCTTAAATAACCCGGCGGCGACCTACTCTCCCACAAGTCTGCACTCGAAGTACCATCGGCGCTGAGGGTCTTCACGACTCTGTTCGGAATGGAAAGAGGTGTTTCCCCCTCGCTATGGCCACCGGGAAGGTATGAGGACATACCCTCAAGACTGCAGAATGGCAAAGGTGTGTTATATAAAGTCAAGCCCTCGGCGTATTAGTACCGGTCTGCTCCATACATTGCTGCACTTCCACATCCGGCCTATCAACCAGGTGGTCTACCTGGAGCCTTACCCCCTCGAAGGGGTGGGAGATCTCATCTTGAGGTGGGCTTCCCGCTTAGATGCTTTCAGCGGTTATCCCGTCCAGACGTAGCTAACCAGCAGTGCCGTTGGCACGACAACTGATACACCAGAGGTCTGTTCATCCCGGTCCTCTCGTACTAGAGACGACTCCTCTCAAATCTCCAACGCTCACCACAGATAGGGACCGAACTGTCTCACGACGTTCTGAACCCAGCTCGCGTGCCGCTTTAATGGGCGAACAGCCCAACCCTTGGGACCGACTCCAGCCCCAGGATGCGACGAGCCGACATCGAGGTGCCAAACCCTCCCGTCGATGTGGACTCTTGGGGAGGATAAGCCTGTTATCCCCGGAGTACCTTTTATCCGTTGAGCGACGGCAATTCCACTCTTTACCGCCGGATCACTAAGGCCTACTTTCGTACCTGCTCGACTTGTAGGTCTCGCAGTCAAGCTCCCTTATGCCTTTACACTCAGAGCACGGTTTCCAACCGTACCGAGGGAACCTTTGCGCGCCTCCGTTACATTTTGGGAGGCGACCGCCCCAGTCAAA
>CAZVNM010000008.1:0-38038 GCA_964628685.1 uncultured Bifidobacteriaceae bacterium
GTTCGCCTGGGCGGCGAACGCGGCGGCGCCCTTCGGCGCCCCCGCAACCGCCTTTCGTGTCGGGCCGTCGCCCCGTCTCGCGCAAGCCTGGTGCCTGACACTTAACTTGCGTCGGTGTCTGCCAGACTTGGCCGGTAACCACGGGTGTCGCGTTCTTGGGGACGACGCTGGGTCGACCTCTGTCGACGGTCTGTTCACCGGCAGTCGTTGACGGCAGGCACGTGTGTTCGCCTGGGCGGCGAACTCAGACGGCGCCCCGCAATCGCCTCCGTGTGCGGGCCACCCGCCTAAGGCCGGTGTTGCTCCGCAACGTCGTCGCCCCTCGACGATCCCCACCGCGACGGCGCGTGTTTTCGCGTTCGGTCGTCCTCTCCATGTGACGACGCTCGCAACGTTGCGAAAACTGTGGTTCACAGACGCAACCACCAATGCTAGCCTGCCGCAATATTCACAGTGGCGATGGGCCAAGGGGTCCGGTACAGGGGGCCCGCGAAGGCGGGACGTACGGCCTCGTTAAGGCACATCGAAGATTCGCGAAGGGCATGGTAGGTTGCCGGGCGTGTCGGACTCGAATGAATCTCGCAAAGGTCACGTCCTCCCGCTGGCGATCATCGGGGTCGTCGTCGGTGCACTGTGCGTGCTCGTGGCCGTTCTCATCGACTGGCTGCCCGATGCGGCCGCGCTGGAGGCCGACAGGGTCGACACGCTGCTGTGGTGGACCGTCTGGGTCTCCATCGCCGTGTTCACCGTTGTCGTCACCTTCCTCATCTACTCCATCTGGCGGTTCCGCGCGCCTCCGGGTTACGAGGAGGATGGCGCCGACATCCACGGGCACACGCTCCTGGAGGTCGTCTGGACCGCCATCCCCGCCGTCATCATCGGTGGCACCGCCGTGTGGGCCACGATGGTGCTGCTCGACAACGAGCGCATCGCGAAGGCCGACGGCGGACCCGTCCGGATCGACGTCCTCGCCCAGCAGTTCGCCTGGGAGTTCACCTATCCGGAGGCCGGCATCCAGACCGGCGTGCTGAAGGTGCCCGCAGGCCGCCAGGTCGTGCTCACGCTGCGGTCCGCGGACGTGATCCACGACTTCTTCGTCTACGAGACGCGAATCAAGGGTGACGCCGTTCCGGGCATCACCAACGACCTCGTCCGCTTCACCATGAAGCCGGAGACGGTTGGCAAGTCGTATCCGATCGTCTGCGCCGAGCTGTGCGGCGCGGGTCACTCGGTGATGCGTGCTCGCCTCGACGTCCTGTCGCAGGCGGATTACGACAAGTGGCTGAACGACGCCAAGGCGACGGCCGGGAAGGGTTAGGAAGACATGGGGAGCCACGTACCATCATCCAGCGGCACGCCGCTCGGACACGCGCAGGGGGGAGGGCACGTCCACCACACGGACCACCGTTCCCTGCGTCACTGGTGGATCCGCGCGTTCTGGTGGACGGTTGCGTCAACGGCGGCCGGTGCGGCCATCGTGTTCGTCCTGCGGTTCCTGTTCGGCATGGACCCGCTCTGGGAGCCGCAGGTCTACGTCGCGATCATGAGCCTCGTCGGCGGCCTGGGCTTCCTGGCCGGCATCGGCTGCTTCGACTGGTGGGTCCGGTGGTTGCGCGGAAAGTCGGTCGACTATGACGACCACTCCTTCCACGGCGCGACCAGCTGGAAGGACTACTTCCGGGTCAACACCGACCACAAGGTCATCGGTGTCCAGTACCTCGGCGTGATCTTCTTCTTCATGGTGATCGCCGGTTCGCTCGCCGAGCTGGTGCGCACCGAGCTGGCCCGCCCGGGTTCCGACATCGTCAACGGTGAGGGCTTCAACACCCTCTTCACCGGCCACGCGGCCCTCATGATCTTCCTGGTCCTGATCCCCGCGTTCGCCGGTATCGCCAACTACGTCCTGCCGATCATGATCGGCGCCAAGGACATGGCGTTCCCCAAGCTGAACGCGCTGTCGGTCTGGATGCTGCTGCCCGCCGGATTCATGATCCTGCTGGGCGTCATCCTGGGCGGCTACTCCTCCGGTTGGACCGCCTACGTTCCGCTGGCCTCGCAGGCCGGCACCGGCACCACCCTCTTCGAGATCGGCGTCCAGTTCGCCGGCTTCTCGTCGATCTTCACCGCGGTCAACTTCCTGGTCACCATCATCACGATGCGTGCCCCGGGCATGACCATCTGGCGCATGCCGCTGCTGGTGTGGGCCAACGCCACCACCTCGGCGCTGATCGTCTTCGGTACGCCGTTCGTCGCGGCCTCGCAGTTCATGACGATCTTCGACCGCGTCATGGGTACCCACTTCTTCGTGTGGTCCCAGGGCGGCGACGTCGTCAGCTACCAGCACATCTTCTGGTTCTACAGCCACCCGGCCGTCTACATCATGCTGATCCCCGGATTCGGGATCATCAGCGAGGTGGTGTCCACCTTCGCCCGCAAGCCGATCTTCGGATACCGGGCGGTGGCATTCTCGACGGTGGCCATCGCGGTCCTGGGCTTCGGCGTCTGGGCACACCACATGTTCGTGTCCGGCATGTCGCCCTGGCTGCGCATCCCGATGATGATCTCGACGATGTTCATCGCCGTGCCGACGGGGGTGAAGATCTTCTCGTGGCTGGGAACCCTCTGGCGAGGACGCATCCATCTGGATACGGCCATGCTCTGGGCACTCGGGTTCATATCCGTGTTCGTGCTCGGCGGACTCTCCGGCGTCTTCGTCGCCATCCTGCCGCTCGACATCTTCGTGACGGACACGTACTACATCGTGGCCCACATCCACTACGTGTTCTTCGGTGGCTCGGTCTTCACGATCTTCGCGGGCATCTACTACTGGTTCCCCAAGATCACCGGCAAGATGATGAGCGAGACGCTGGGCAGATGGCATTTCTGGCTCACGTTCGTCGGCTTCAACGGCACGTTCCTGCCCATGCACTGGCTGGGACTCATGGGCATGCCCCGTCGCGTGGCCGACTACGACCCGCGCTTCGCCAACGTCAACCTGATCATCAGCCTCTTCTCGATCCTGATGGTCGTCGGCACCGTGATCTTCTTCTACAACGCCGTCCAGTCGTGGCGGGTTGGTGAGAAGGCCCCGTGGAACCCGTGGCGCGGCCGCAGCCTCGAGTGGCTGGTCTCGTCACCGCCGTCCCTGTTCAACTTCGAGGCGACCCCGCAGGTCGTCGGCAGCCCGTACAGCTACGGCGTCGAGGGTGCCCGGCACGCGATCGTCTTCGCCCCCGAGGAGATCGGTGGCGGCGAGCTGAACGAGACGACGCGTCAGACGATCCTGGTGGTCGCACGCGACACGCTCACCACCCAGGGCCTCATCGAGTCGGTCCGCGAGCTCGGAGACACCGGTCTCTGGCGCTTCACGATCCTCTCGCCGGTCACGTCCGACGTCGAGGCCGTGGCGGCCGAGCGCCGTCAGCGGGTCGCCCTCTCGGCCCTCGAGGCCCAGGGCATCCCGGCCGACGGCCGTGTCGTCCAGGGCGACGCACTCCAGTCGATCGCCCAGGCGGCGAAGGACGCGGACGCGCAGGAGATCCTGTTCGCCACCTACGACATCGGCCGGTCCGAGTGGCTGCGCCAGGACCTGGTGGACCGCACGCGCAAGGCCACCGGCCTCGCCGTGTCGCACCTCACCATGGCCCCCGGCCAGGCCACGGCGGGCATCGTGGACCGCACGCTGGAGCACCTGATGATCGTCGCCGGCGACGGCGTCGACGCGGGCCTGCTCGACGCGATCCGCGCCCGCGTGGACCGCGAGCCCGCACGGATCTCGCTCGTCCTGCCCGCCAACGTCCCCGCCCCCGAGTGGGGCGACGACGCCACCGAGGCCCGCCGCATCGCGATCGCGGCGGTCCACGACGCGGTCCAGCAGCTGCAGGCGAGCGGTGTCACCGCGCAGGGTGAGGTCATCGACGGCGACGTCGCTGACGCCGCCCAGGCGATGGCCGGCACGCTGCGTCCGGATGCCGTCGTCATCGTCGGCGGCCCCGAGCTGACCGACCAGCAGCGGCGCGAGGTCGAGCGTCGCGGCCTGGACGTCGACGTGCGTCAGATCACCCTCGACGAACTGAAGGCGGTGAGCGCGTGACGGCTCACGCAGAGACCCCGGTCGCCACCCACGAGGTCGGCGGTCCGCTCTCGCGGATGAGGTCCGGCGTCCTGGCGATGTCGATCTTCATCGGCTCCGAGGTGATGGTGTTCGCGGCCTTCTTCGCCGCCTACTTCATCGCCCGCGCAAACTCCAAGAGCTGGCCGCCGGTCTTCGAGGGCCGGGCCGAGTTCGAGGGGCTGCCGCGGCTCCTGACCGGTGCCAACACCGCCCTGCTCGTCTTCTCCAGCTTCACCGTCTGGTGGGCGGAGAAGCGGATGCACCAGGGCGACCGCAAGGGACTGGAGCGGGGCCTTCTGGTCACGATCCTCCTGGGCGCGACCTTCCTGATCATCCAGATCAACGAGTACGCGCACCTGGGCTTCACCCCGCAGGACACCATCTTCGGGACGGTTTTCTACCTCCTGACCGGTCTGCACGGCCTGCACGTCTTCATCGGCCTGTGCGTGCTCACGTTCTGCTACATGCGCGTGAAGCGACAGGGAGAGTTCCTGTACGGACACAACTCGTCACCGTTCATGGCGGCGAGCATCTACTGGCACTTCGTCGACGTCGTCTGGGTCTTCCTGTACGTCGTCGTCTACCTCATCTGATGGCGAGGACCATGACCCGTTCACGTCCCAAGTCCATGGCCGCCGTCGCGGCGGTCGTCCTCTCGGCGGTCAGCCTCTCCGCGTGCGGCGCCGCCAAGGAGGCCGACACCGCCAACGGCAAGGACCTCTTCATCAAGAACTGCGGCAGCTGCCACACGATGGAGGACGCCGGCACCAAGGGCACCATCGGACCCAACCTGGACGACGCGTTCCAGGCCAAGCACGAGGGATTCAAGGTCAGCACCTTCCAGGGTGTGGTGCGCTACTGGATCAAGGCGCCGGATCCCCTGTCGGAGCCCGCCATGCCGGCCAACATCCTGACCGGACAGGACGCCGAGGACGTCGCGGCCTACGTGGCCGTGCACTCCGCGCCGGTGAAGGACGGCGAGACCTGGGAGAGCGAGGTCCGGGCGGCCGAGCCGACCCTGAAGACCCGCGACCAGATCGAGCGCTAGTTCGACGCGTCCGCGACCACGGTCGCGGACGTGTGCGGGAGGGACGCCCGGACGGACGTCCCTCCGCGCATCACCTGATGAGCGCGAGCCGCCGGCCGTCCACGCCCGGCAGCACCGCTGTGCCCGGCACGCCCATCCACGATTCGAGGACGCTGGCGTAGAGGTTGCGGAACTCGGTGGTGACCAGCAGGTTGCCGTGGCCGTCCAGGTTCGTGAGGCCCGGGAACTCGCTCTGCACGCCGCCGTTCACACGGTTGCCGACCAGCATGACGAGGCCGCCCGCGCCGTGGTCGGTGCCCTGTGAGTCGTTGTCCTCGGCGCGGCGGCCGAACTCGCTCCACACCATGGTGAGCACACGGTCCGCGAGCCCGCGGGCGTCCAGGTCCGCCTGCCAGGCGACCAGCGAGTCGTTGAGCACCCGCAGGAGCTGGGCGTGCTCGGTGGGCTGCTGGTCGTGCGTGTCGTAGCCGCTCTGGTGGAGCGTGGCGATCCTCGTGCCGAGGCCGGCGCCGAGGATGCGGGCCAGGTTGCGCAGGCCCTTGCCCAGGTCGTCATCCGGGTAGGCGACCGGGGGCGCGGGGACGTTGTCGCCCTCGGCACGCAGCCCCGCCAGCTGGTCGTAGACGCTGATCGCGCTGCGGTAGGCGCGCTGGGCGGAGCGGCGGGCGGTGCTGCGGGCGCCCGACAGGGCGGCGCGGTACGGCCGAAGCGCCGACTGGTCGCTCCACACGCCGGGCACCCAGAACCCGAAGTCGCTGGGGTTGAAGATCGTCGCGACCGGTGCCTTGCGGCTGAGGAGGATCGGGTCGAGGCCCCAGCCGACGCTGATCGCCTGCAGCGGGTTCTCGGTGTTTCCCACGAGGTCGATCGTCCGGCCGAGCCAGCCCGTGCGGTCCGCGGACTGTCCGACCACGCCGGTGCGCCAGAAGATCTGGGAGTTGAAGTGGCTGAGGTCCGGGTTGGCGTAGTCCACCGCGGGGAGCACGGCCACCTTGCCCTGGTCGTACAGCTGCTTCACGCCGGGAAGTGACGGGTGCCAGGCGAACGGCTGCCCGGCGATGGGCAGGAGGTCGCCCTCCGGGATGCCGATGCGCGACCGCAGCTGCCGGTAGCGCGGGTCGCCGATCGGCACCAGCGTGTTGATGCCGTCGTTGCCGCCGTCCAGATAGATCGACACGAGGATCCGCGCACCGGGGTTCTCGGCCGCCTGCGCCTGCGCCGCCTCGAACACGCCCCGCGCGCCCAGCTTGGGGAGCGCCGAGCAGGCCACGGCCAGCCCGCCGGCGCCGATGAGGGCCGAGCGGCGGGTGATGCCCCGGGAGCTCGCGACGAGCGCCGCGGCGCCCTCGTCCAGCGCGTCGCCCGGCATGGGGACGATGGCGTCGGCCATGCGACCCACGAGTTCGCGTCGTGACTGGTGCCAGTCGGTGCAACCCGTGCGACGTTCGTCCATCAGCAGACCTGCGCGTCCGGTCCGGCCAGCAGCATGTGACGCATCACGCGCTGACGCTCCGGGTAGTAGTGCTTGACCTCCCAGCGCGCGGTGCGCCCGGCGACGCTGGTGCGTGCGAAGCGCATGAGCGCTGCCCGCGTCTGCGCGCTCATCCACGGCTGGCCGGTCGCCCGCAGGGCGGCCTCCATGGCCTTCGCCGCGGACTGGCCGGCGCCGATCGACCCGTCCTTGATGCCCATGGCGTCGATGATCCGACCGGCCGCCGCGTACCGTGCGCGGACCGCGGCGGTCGTCATCCAGGCGGTGTCCTGCTGCCAACCGTTGACGTTGGGCGGGTAGAAGGGGCGTTGCCCCATGCTCCCCAAGAGCCAGCTCCAGTCCTCGAACGTCACGAACCGGCCCGTCTTTCGCATCAGCCCGGCCGCGTACACGAAGGGCGGCTTCACCTGGTCCGGTTCGCCGAGGCCGGCGTAGAGGGCCGGGTGCGTGAGGATGATCCGCAGGACCGGCTTGATCTGGGTGTTGGACCCCCGGTATGCCGCCACCATGCGGCGCAGGGTCGCCGGCGGACAGGGACGCAGGGTGAAATACCCCCACAGCTTCCGACAGATGAACGGCGCGTGCTTCGGGTGGTTGATGGCCAGGTTGACGACGTCGGGTCCGTCGAAGTTGCCCCGCTTGCCGAAGATCGTCTTCACGCCGTCGTCGTGGCGGGAGGGGTCGTACCCGAACCGCTTCGTGTTCCAGTCGAAGGTGAAGCCGGTGAGGGCACGCGCGGCCTCGCGGATGTCCCGCTCCGTGTAGCCGTTGTTCACGCCCAGCGTGAAGAGCTCGAAGAGCTCGCGGGCGAAGTTCTCGTTGGGCGCGCGCTTGTGCGAGTTGTCCAGGTCGAGGAAGCGCTGCATCGCCCGGTCCTGCAGGATCGCCTGGGCCAGGCCGCGGAACGATCCCAGCGAATGCGACCGGATCGTGCGGTACTGGGTGAGCATCAGCCTGGTGTCGCCCACCTTGCTGTTGGAGGTCGCGAAGTGGTCGTGCCAGTTGAGGGTCATCCGCTCCACGAGCGGGTGGCGTCCCCGGACCGCGCGGTCCAGCCACCACAGGACGTCATGGCCCCACTCGTTGACCGGGTCGAGGGGGTGGCCCTTCACCCGGGGCGCCGGTCCCTTCAGCTGCGGACCGCGCGGGGTGAGCAGGCTCTGCACCACGCGGGGGAGGGGCTGGCGTGCCAGGCGGTCGACCTCACCCGGCAGGGCACCGAAGCCGGCGCGCCAGTAGAGGCGCTCCACCCGCATGCGGGCGGCACGGTTGACGGTCGGTCGCCGGGCTGTGCTCATGCGCGTGTGGTCCTCACCTTCGGGCGCCGCACCGTCAGCGGCGTCGTCATCCCCAGCTGCTCGTGGCCCGCCACCGCGCAGTAGAGGGTGTAGCGGCCCGGCTTCAGGCGCACGCGCACGGTGCCGGTGCTGGACGGCAGCAGGACCCGGGTGCCGGCGATGGTCACGCCGTCGCTTCGGCGCACCTTCAGGTCGTGCTCGTCCTCACCGATGTTGCGCAGCTGCAGCTGCCAGAGGCCGCTGGGCCCCGCGAGGCGGGACGCGTTGAACGAGAACTCCCGCGCGTGGACGAGGATCTTCGCGGGAGGGGGTGGCAGGTCGGCTGCTGGCATGGCGTGATGGCTTCATCGGCAGATGGGGGAGGCACCGTGAGCCGCGGCCACCATAACCAACCTCTGCGGCGTCGCCGGAGGTCGAGACGTCCATGCCACCAGTACCTGACGGTGAACGCCCACAAAGCTGGAGAACCGCCGGGCGCGCGTCCCGACGCGGCCCTGTCACCGCCGGGACCCGGCACGGAACACGACACGTGACGGCGCACTCGCCGCCGCCGTGTGGACGGCGACCGATCCCGCGCAACGGCGAACGTCAATGCAGAAACGTCATCCATCGTTTGTCGACGTGGACCTGCGACCGTACGGTGACGGTGTGCAGACCGGCACGCCCACCACGGAGACCGCCGCCCTTCTGCCACGATGTGACGCCATGACGGTCATGTCCACACTGGACGAGCCGGATCCGGACCGCCTCCCCCGGCCGCTTCCCCTCCTGCACCACCCGGGCCCATGGCGCGAGGTGCCGATCGAGCCGGTGGACGAGCCGCTCGTCGAGGTCGCCGACATCCATCCGCGGGTGATCGACGACCCCCAGTACCACGCGTGGGGACTGCCCGGCGCGCGGGCGCGATCCCTCATCCGGGAGGGCGTCGCCGACCGGCTCGAACGTGTGGCGCGCGACCTGCCGTCGGGGCTGACGCTGGTCGTCTGGGACGGGTGGCGTGCGTTCGAGACCCAGACGGCGCTGCACGATGACTGGAAGGCCCAGCTCGCCGAGCAGCACCCCGACTGGGACGAGAAGCGCCTGGCGGTCGAGACCGCCCGGTACGTCAGCGTCCCCAGCGTCGATCCCCGCTGCCCGGCTCCGCACGTCACCGGTGGGGCGATCGACCTCACCCTCGCCGACGACGACGGCACACCGCTCCACATGGGCACCAACTTCGACGCGTTCGTCCCCGAGGCCGGGGCCCTCGCGCTGGAGCACACACCGGGTCCGGCGCGCGACCTGCGGCGGTTGCTCTTCTGGGCGATGCACCGCCAGGGCTTCACGGCGTACGTCGAGGAGTGGTGGCACTACGACTGCGGCGACCAGTTCTGGGGGTCGATCACCGGACAGGCGGCCAGGTACGGTCCCATCGCGCCCGCCGGGTGAGCCGCCTGTCCGGCGAGCAGCGTCGGCTGCTCATCCTCGCGGTGGCCTCACAGGCGTCGATCTCGATCGCGTCGTGGGGGCTCGGTGCGCTGGGCCCCGACCTGCGCGAGCGGTTCGACCTCTCCAACGCCGCGCTGGGGGCGATCCTGGCGGCGGGCTTCCTCGGAAACGCCATCATCCTCATCCCCGCCGGGACGCTCGTGGACCGAGCCGGGCCGCGTCGCCCGCTCATCGTCGGCGGACTCCTGTCGGGGGCGACGCTCGTCGTGGCCGGCCTCGCACCGTCCGCCCTGCTGGTGGGCGCCGCCCTGTTCGCGTACGGCCTGACGGCCGCGTTCGTGGCGGTCGCCGGCACGGTGTCGATCTTCCACGGGTTCAGCGCCGACCGGCGCGGCACCGCGCTGGGGTTTCGCCAGATGGCGGTGTCGGCGGGAGGCCTCGTGGCGGCGGGCCTCCTGCCCGGCCTGGCCGCCATCGGCGGCGTCCCGCTCTCGCTGGTCGTGAGCGGTGTGCTGGCGGGGGTCTTCGCCACCCTGTTCGGTCTCGCCTCGCCGCCGGGGGCGCTGCACGTCACGCCGGGTGGTCGCCGGATCGACGTGCGCGGTCTTTTCCGGGTGCCGGGCATCTGGCGGGTGGTCGCCATCTCGGCGGTCCACGTGTCGGCCCTCACGACGGTGCTCAACTTCTCGGTGCCGGCCATCCGCGACGCCGGCGGCTCCGCGGCAGTCGGCGCGGTCCTCTTCGCCGTCGTCAGCCTGTCGGCCATGATCGCCCGGCTGCTGTGGGGCCGCTTCGCCGACCTGGCGGGCGGCACCCGCCGCCGGCGCACGCTGCGCGACGTGGGGCTCGTCACGGTGGTCGGCGCCCTGGCGTACTGGGCCGTCGCACCGGCCGGGCCGTGGGCCGCGATCCCGGTGATGTTCGTCTTCGCCTTCGGAGCCATGGGGGCCAACGGCGTCCTCTACCTCATCGCCGGTGAGCTGGCGGGACCGGCGCGCGCCGGTCAGGCGGTGGGGCTCACCTCGATGGCCCTCTTCGGGGTGAGCGGCCTCGTGTCACCGGCGCTCGGTGCCCTCGCCGACCACCAGGGCTACCGGGCGCTCTGGCCGGTCGCGGCGGCATTCGGTGCGGTGAGCGTGGTGCTGACCCTCGGCCTTCCGCGCGACGCCGAGCCGGGCCACGCCGTTCGCTGACCGGCCACGCGTCCCATGCGTTCGTGGATCGGAGACGATCCGGTGTCGAAGGTCGTGCACGCGGGGCGCGCGGGCTCCCGGGTGGCCATCATCGACGCATCAAGGGGCTCGGGGCACTGGCGATCATCCTGGTGGCCGCATTGGCGGGCGGTGCGCTGCTGCTCGCGCTCTTCACCTGGCTGTGGAGCATCGACGCGACGCTCGGCGCCGTCGCGGTGGCGCTCGTCATCGCGGCGCCCGTCCTGTACGTCGCCGCGGTGATCGGGTGGCACGAGACGCGCCGTCGCCGGAACCGCCACCGCAGCTGAGCGATGGTGCAACGGGCCCCGGCGCGCCTCCTGTCGGGTCCGCCACCGGACCGTCATCCCACGATCGTCCCCCGATACGATGGTGCCGTGTCAATCTCCCCCGCCGCGCGTCCGGCCCAGGGCCTGGCGATCGTCCCGGCGCTGTTCGGCCTCGTCAAGTTCGCCCACACCGTCTTCGCCCTGCCGTTCGCCCTCGCCGGCGCCTTCCTCGCCCGCATGGAGGTCCCGCGCTGGTCGGTGCTCGGCTGGATCCTGCTCGCGATGGTCGGCGCACGGTCGCTCGCCATGGCGCTCAACCGCCTGATCGACCACGAGATCGACGCCCGCAACCCGCGCACCGCATCCCGCGAGCTCCCGGCCGGGCGGCTCACCCGCACACAGGTGATCTGGTTCTGCGTCGCGTCGTTGGCGGCCCTGCTCGTCGCGGTGAGCCAGCTTCCGCGCATCACCTGGTACCTCTGGCCGATCCCGGTGGCCCTCTTCGCGCTCTACCCGTACACCAAGCGCTTCACGTGGGCGTGCCACCTCGTGCTGGGCCTCTCGCTGGGGCTCGCCCCGCTCGGCGGATGGATCGCCGTGACCGGCGAGTTCGCGGCGGCGCCGGTGGTCCTCATGCTGGCGGTCACCTGCTGGGTGGCGGGGTTCGACATGCTCTACGCGCTCCTGGACGTGGACTTCGACCGCACCGCCGGCATCCACTCCATGCCCATCGCCTTCGGCCTGCGCGGCGCCCTGTGGGGATGTCGGATCCTTCACGCACTCGCCGCCGTCGCCCTGGTGGCGGTGGGGCTCCTGGTCGACGCCGGGGCGGTCTACTTCGCCGGGGTCTCCCTGTGCATCGCGATCCTCGTGGTCGAGAACGTCGCGGTGCGCGGCGGTGACCTGCGCAGGGTCGCGCTGGCGTTCGGCGTCGCCAACGGCATCCTCTCGATCCTCTACTTCGTCGTGGTGCTGGCGGAGGTGATGACCCGCTGATCGCCGGGCGGGAGCTGACCAAGGCCTACGGCCACCGGCGGGCGCTCGACCGCGTCGACATCACCGTCGGCGACGACGAGGTGGTCGCCCTCGCCGGTCCGAACGGCGCCGGCAAGACGACCCTCCTTCGCATGATGGCCACGCTCCACCGACCCGACTCCGGTGAGCTGACCGTGCTGGGCGAGGCGCTTCCCGACGGCGCACGCCGGGTCCGGCGCGGGATCGCGCACCTGGGGCACGATCCCGGGGTCTACCTGGACCTCACGCCGTGGCAGAACCTCGAGCTCTTCGCCGACCTGCACGGCGTGCCGCGCGACCGCGGCCGCATGGAGGACCTGCTGGACCGCGTCGGCCTTTTGCACCGCGCCCACGACGTGGTGCGCACCTTCAGCCGGGGCATGACCCAGCGTCTGGGCATCGCCCGCATGCTGCAGCACGAGCCGCTCCTGCTGCTCTTGGACGAGCCCTATGCCGGCCTCGACGCGCTGGGCGCGAGCCTGCTGGACGACGTGCTGGCGGAGGGACGCCCCGCGGTGATCGTGACCCACGACCTGGAGCGCGCGGTGACCGGTGCCGACCGCATGATGGTGCTGCGTGCGGGACGGGTGGTGGGGGAGATCGCGACGCGCGGCGCCGATCTGGACGCGGTGCGCGCCCAGTACGCGGCGATGGTCGCATGAGGCCGTCCTGGCCCACCCAGCTGAAGGCCCTCGTCCTGAAGGACCTGCGCCTCGAACTCCGCACCCGCGAGACCGCGATCGCGATGATGCTCTTCGTCGTCATCGCCATGGTCATCCTGCAGTTCGGGTTCGACGTGGGCGACCGAGAGCTGGGGCAGTTCATCGGTGGCCTTTTGTGGGTGCCCCTCGCCTTCGCGGCGGTGCTCGGCGTGGGGCGAAGCTACGTGGCCGAACGCGAACAGCGCGTGCTGGACGCCCTGCTCGTGGCCCCCGTGTCGCGGTTCGTCATGCTCCTGGCGCGCGCGATCGCCATCGTCGGATACCTGCTGGCCGTGCAGGTGGTCGCGATCCCCCTCGCCGGCATCTTCTTCGTGCGCGGCGAATACTGGTCCGACATCGGGTGGATCTTCCTGGCGGCGCTCATGGCCGATGTCGGCATCGGCATCCTGGGGACGCTCATCGCCGCGATGGCCGTGTTCACACGCGCGCGGGAGCTCGTGATGCCGGTCATCTTCCTGCCGCTTTTGCTGCCGGTCGTGATCGCGGCGGCCGGCGCGACGCGCGCCGTCGTCGTGACGAACGACATGGCGCAATACCGGGGGTATTTGATGTTTCTCATCGGCTTTGCGGTACTGTTCACGCTCGTTGCCGTCGCGACCTTCGACGCCATCTTCGATGACTGAACTTCACCACATCGAAAAACCCGCATCGGGCCGCGCAGCCGCCGTCTGGTCGATCGCCGCCGCCGTCGTCATGGGCGTGGGGATCGGCGGAGCCTTCTGGATCGCGCCCGACGATGTCGAGGGCGACATCCAGAAGCTGCTCTACCTGCACGTGCCCGTTGCGCTTGTGTCGCTGCTCGCGTTCCTCGTGGCGTGCGTCGCCGGGCTGGCGTACCTGCGCACCCGCGACAACCGCTACGACGACGTGATCGCGGTCACGATCGGGCTGGGGCTCCTGTTCGTGGTGCTCACGATCGTCTCCGGGTCCATCTGGGCGCGCGGGTTCTGGGGCACGTGGTGGCGGTGGGAGGACCCGCGGCTCGTGACCTATCTGATCATCGGGCTGATCTACGCGGCGTACTTCGTACTGCGGTCCTCCACCGAGGAGAACAGACGCGCCCGCTTCTCTGCGGTGTTCGCCGTCATCGCGTTCGTGGCCGTACCGCTCTCGTTCTACGCCGTGCGTCAGGCGCGCGACTCGGTTCACCCGGTCGCGGTCAGCTCGTCCGGTCTTCACATCGACGGCCAGATCGCCATCTGGCTCCTGATCTGCACGGTCGGGACCGCCATCGCGTTCGCCGCACTCACCAAGGTCGAGCTGGTGCAGCGCCGGACCGAGCGCTCACTTGCCCGGCTGCGCCAGGCTCTGGAGGAGGGGCATTGAACGACTACGTCGTTGCGGCATTCGTGGTGGTGTGGGTGGTCATGTTCGTCTACGTCGCCGCGATGGCGATGCGCGCCGCCCGTCTGTCACGCGAGGTCGAGCTCCTCACCCGACTGGCCGAGCGCCGGTCGACCGCCGAGACACCCGCGAAGGTCGACGACGCCGGGTGACAGACGGCCCCTCTGTGACGCGCTGCCACCGGATTTCCACAGCGACCGCTAACATTTGCGGTTCGATGGACCTGCGGGGAGCGACATGCATCTGATCGGCCTGGGCCTCTCGTACCGCACGGCGCCCATTGCGCTGCGGGAGAAGGCGTCGCTCAGCGACCAGGCCGCGCGCGACGTGATGCGTGGACTGGCCGGCACCGGGCCGATCCACGAGGTCGTCGCGATCTCCACCTGCAACCGCACCGAGCTCTACCTGCGCGCCGACGACGGGCCGCGGGCCGAGGACGCCGCCTCCGGCGTGCTGGTGGAGGTGACCGGCATCTCACGCTCCGAGCTGGAGTGCGTGCGCTACGTCAACCGCGACGAGCGTGCCGCCGCCCATCTCCTGCGCGTGGTCGCCAGCCTGGACGCCATGGTGCTGGGCGAGAGCGAGATCCAGGGCCAGGTGCGAAGCGCCTTCGACCGCGCCCGTGAGGAGGGCGCCGTCGGCCCCGTGCTGGACCAGCTCTTCCGCATCGCGCTCGAGACCGGCAAGCGGGTGCGCAGCCAGACCCACATCGGCGCGGGCAGCGTCTCGGTCGCGTCGGTCGCGGCCGACCTGGCGCGCGGTGAGGGGGACCTGGCCGATCGCCATGCGCTTCTCATCGGCGCCGGCTCGATGGGCGCCGCCACCGCGAAGGCCCTGGTGCAGGCGGGCGTGGCCTCGTGCACCGTCGCCAACCGCACCGTGTCGACCGCGCGTGACCTCGCCGACGAGATCGGCGGCGAGGGCGTGTCGTTCGACGAACTGGACGCCCAGCTCGCCCGTGCCGACATCGTGATCTCGTCCACCGACGCGCCGCACCACATCCTGGGACACGGCGAGGTGGAGCGCGCCATGCGCGCCCGGCCGGGTCGCCCGATGGTCCTCATCGACATCGCGGTGCCGCGCGACCTCTCCCCCGAGATCGGGTCGGTGCCGGGCGTCACCCTCTACGACATCGACGACCTTGAGCGCGTGGTCGAGGTCAACCGCAGCGAACGCATGCGTGAGGCCGAGCGCGCCGAGACGATCGTGCTGGAGGAGGCGGCGCGGTTCATCGCATGGCGCCGCGGCCTGGCCGTCACCCCCACCATCGCCTCGCTGCGAAGCCACGCCGAGCGCATCCGCTCGCACGAGATCCGGCGCATGAACGGCTGGTTCGAGGGACTCTCGGACGACGATCGGCGCCGCGTCGAGCAGCTCACCAAGCAGGTCGTCAACAAGCTGCTGCACGAGCCCACCGTCCGGCTGCGCGACGCCGCCGGCGCCGGCGAGGGCGTCGACCACGTCGAGACCCTCCGCCACCTCTTCGGTCTCGAGTCGACCGCGCAGTGACCCGGGCGCAGGTGGGTGACCGGCCGCTCGTCGTGGCGACCCGCCGTTCGCCGCTGGCCCTGACCCAGACCGGCTGGGTGGTCGAGCGTCTTCGCGCCCGCGGGCTCGACGTGGACGTGCTGGAGCTCGTCACCACCGGTGACCGCTGGAGCGCGAGCGGCGGCACCGACGCCACCCGCGGGCTCTTCGTCAAGGAGCTCGAGGAGGCCCTCCTGGACGGCCGGGCCGACCTGGCCGTGCACTCGGCCAAGGACCTGCCGGGCGACCTGCCCGACGGTCTGGCGATCGTCGGGGTGCCGGAGCGTGAGGACGCCCGCGACGTGCTGGTCGGATGCGAGGGCGGCCTGCGCGCCCTTCCCGCGGGTGCCCGGGTCGGCACCGGAAGCGCACGCCGCGCGTCCCAGCTTCGGCGGCTGCGCCCGGACCTGGACTACGTCGAGATCCGCGGCAACGTGGGTACACGCATCGACAAGATGCGACGCGGCGACGCCGACGCCCTGGTCCTCGCCGCCGCCGGCCTGCGCCGGCTCGGCCTCGACCCCGAGGGGACCACCCCGTTCGCGATCGACGAGTGCGTCCCCGCCGCCGGGCAGGGTGTGCTGGCCATCGAGGGACGCCTGGGCGACGGGCGGTTGGACGATGCGCTCGCGGGCCTGCGCGATCCGGACGCCATGACCTGCCTGGCGATCGAGCGCGAGATCCTCGCGGCGCTGGGCGGCGGCTGTCGTGAACCCATCGGCATCCATGCGCGACCGGTGGCGGATGGGGTGCGCGTCGACGTCTTCGCGGCCAACGAGGCTCAGACCGACGCGGTCCGCATGGACGCGACGCTCGGGCCCGACGGGGATCGCGCGGCGCTCGTCGCCGACGTCGTCGACCGGGTGCGGCCGGTCACCGGGCGGTGATCGATCGGGGTTCCGTCGGCGTCGTGGTCACACGACCGGCGGGGCAGGCCGGTCCGCTGGCCGACGCGCTCGGGGCTGCGGGATTGCGGCCGGTGCTGCTTCCGCTCCTCGCCATCCGCGACTGCCATGGGGCCGCCACCGACGCCGGTATCAGCGCGCTCGCGCGCGCCGAGTTCGTCGTCGTCACGAGCGAGAACGGTGCCCATCGATTGGGCCGGCCGGCGGTGCGCGGGACGATCGCCCGCGACGCGACGCTGGTGGCGGTGGGGGAGGCGACGGCCGGTGCGCTCGCGTCGCACGGATTGAACGTCGCGCTGATGCCGGACGAGGCCACGGGTGCGTCGATCGTCGAGATGCTGGCCGGCATGGGGGTCACCGGGCGACGCATCGTGCTGGCGCGGGCCCGCGAGGGGCGCCCCGAGCTCGCGACGGGCCTCCGCGATGCCGGTGCCCGGGTGGTGGAGCTGCCGCTCTACGAGTCGGTCGACGTGACGCCGGATCCCGCCGCGCTCGCGGAGGCGGTGGCGGCGCCGGTCTGGACGCTCACCTCACCGCGCATCGTCGACGGCGCGGTGCGGGTGGCGGGGCGCGATGTGCTCGCACGTGCGTCCCTGGTGAGCATCGGTCCGACCACGTCCGCTCGCCTGCGAGCCGTGGGCCTGCCGGTCGCGCACGAGACGCCGCGGTCGACCGTCGCCGACCTGGTCCGCGGTGCCCTGGCGGTTACTGGCGCTTCGCCAGCGTCACCTGAAGGTCGGTGAGCTGCTTCATGAGCGCCTGACGGTAGGCACCGTCGACGCCTGAAGAGGATGCGTGTGCGACGAGCGACTTGAGGGCCACGGTCTTGTCGCGCGCCGCCCCCCAGCTCTCATGGGCGATGTCGGCGGTGATCAGCTGGAGGGTCACAACGCCGGTCACGTAGAGGGCGGTGCCCTCCACTCCGGTGAACTTGTGGTCGTCCCAGCCGGTGTTCCAGCTGGTGCTGACGGTCGCGAGTGCCTGGGTCGGCGTGGGACCGCTGATGCCGGGGTTGGTGCCGCCGCCACCTGTGCCGGGGTCGGTCGTGCCGCCACCTGTGCCGGGGTCGGTTGTTCCGCCGCCCGTTCCGGAGTCGTTCGTGTCGCCGCCGGTGTTGTCGTTGCCGTCGCCGGTGCCGGGATTGGTCGTTCCGCCGCCGGGGTTGCCGCCGGTGTTGTCGTCTCCGCCGGCGTTCGTGTCGTCACCCGTTCCCGGGTCGTTCGTGCCGCCGCCGGGGTTCGTGTTGCCGCCGGTGTTGTCATTGCCATCGCCGGTGCCGGGGTCGTTCGTTCCGCCGCCGGGGTTGGTGGTGCCGTCGCCGGTGCCGGGGTCGTTCGTGCCGCCGCCGGGGTTGGTGGTGCCGTCGCCGGTGCCGGGGTTGGTTGTTCCGTCGCCCGTGCCGGGGTCGGTCGTGCCGCCACCCGTACCTGGGTCAGTCGTTCCGCCGCCGGTGCCGGGGTCGCTCGTTCCGCCGCCGGGGTTGGTGCCGCCGCCCGTGCCGGGGTCGGTCGTTCCGCCGCCGGTGCCTGGGTCGGTTGTGCCGCCACCGGGGTTCGTGCCCCCGCCGGTGCCCGGGTCGGTCGTGTCGCCACCCGTGCCGGGGTCGGTCGTGCCGCCACCCGTGCCGGGGTCGGTCGTGCCGCCACCGCCGGGGTTGGTGTCGCCGTCGCCGGTGCCCGGGGCGGTTGTTCCGCCGCCCGTGCCTGGGTCGTTCGTTCCGCCACCGGGGTTGGTGGTGCCGCCACCCGTACCGGGGTCGGTCGTGCCACCACCGGTGCCGGGGTTCGTGGTGCCGCCCGTCTCGGGAGTGGCCGCTCCGCCGGTGGTCGCCCCGGTGCCGGGGTCGGTGGCGCCGCCGGTGATTCCCCCGATGCCGGGGTCGGTTGTGCCGCCGCCCGTGCCGGGGAGGGACGCTGCGCCGGTGTTGCCGGAGGCCGGGGTCCCGGCGACGTTGGCCGGGTGCCCGGTGCCGCCCGCCTCGTTGGCCGTCTTGGCCGGCGTCGGGTTGCCGCCGGCAGCGGGCGCCGGTGCAGCCGACGGGTCGGGGGCGATGATGATCGTGTCCGCCGCGGTGAACGAGCCGTTCAACCCGAGCGTGCTGATGGTGAGCTCGCCCGTGCCGGGGTCGCGGACGGCGACGCCGGTCACCTGCAGGCCGACGGTGATCTTCGTCGGGTCGGCGCCCGCCGGCAGTGCGATCGTGGTGGCGACGGCGCCTGCGCCCTCACCCCGGATGGTGACCGTCCGCGCGACCGGGTCGACCGCGATCACGCGGCCGGCGACCGGCATCGTCGGCGCCGGCCTGTTGGCGGCGACCGGTCGGACCTTCGCGATCTGCACACGACCACGCGCATCGACGCGCAGGTTCAGCATCACGCGCCGGCCGTCGGTGCGGGTGAGCGACTTGGTCCGCTTGCCGTTGGGCAGCCACACGGCGCCCCGGGCCAGTGGGAGGGTGACGGTCGCGCCCGGGACCGCGACGACGACGTTGGAACGTCCCGACCGGCGCACGACCGTCGCCCGCAGGCTCATGGTGTTGCTGCGGCCGATGACACGCGCCTTGGACTGGTAGGTGCCGTTGCGGGCCCACTTGATGCCCCACTTGATGCCGCGCGGCGCCCGGGACCACTTGATGCCCCTGGTCGGCTTGCCCCACTTGATGCCCTCGACGCGGACCCTCGTGCCGGGCTTGACCTTGCGCAGCCCGTGGATGACGTACGTCCGGCCGTCCTTCGTGCTGACGAGCGCCGTCTTGGATCCGGCCTGCCAGGACACCACCACGCCGTCGCGCTGCGGGAGGGGCGCCACAGAAGCACCGTCGGCCGCTCCGGCCGCCGTGAGGGCCAGAAGCGCAGTCCCGCCGATGATGAACTGGGGCTTCATCCGTGACGTTCCTCTCCGATGCGCGTCAGTGCGACATCGTCCTACTGCGGAGATCATTGCACGAAGAATCTGCTCCACCAAATCGGCAGCTCCGCCGAAAAGCATGAGTGTTCGTCACACACCCGTGTGATCCTTCATCCGGGCGGGGTTCTCGTCAGCCCAGCGCGGTGCGCAGGGCCGCGGCGTCGCCCAGCATCGCGGCCTTGAACGCCGGGTCGGCGATCAGCGCCCGGCCGCGCGCGTCGGGGTCCGCGGACGCCGCCAGCAGCTGCGATTCGAACCGCTCCGCCTCGACGCGGGCTGCGGCCAGATCGCCGTCCGCGATGCTCGCGGCGATGCGTGCGAGCCGCCGCCCCTGCTGCCCCGCGAACCCCTTGCCGGACGCGGTGAACACGTTCGTCTGAATGGCCGTGTTCCACGCGGCGGTCATCTCGGACACGAGCGTGGCGGGATCGGGAGGGGGCGGCGGAGGCGGTGGCGGAGGTGGGGGTGGTGGTGGTAGCGGGTCGGCGGCGTCGGTCGTGCCGGGGGGTGTGGTGGTCCCCGTTTCCGCCGGTGTCGTCTCGGTCGGTGTGGTCGACCCGGTTGTCGCACCGGGGGATGGCGTGGGCACACCGGTGACGATCGCGGTGCCGGCCGCCGGCGTGACGGAGACCACCGTGGCGTCCGCCTGGGGGAACGACCCGTTGAGAGAGATCTGGGAGAGTGCGCCGCTCGTGGTGATCGTGCCGCTCACGATCGCTCCGGGCTGGAACGGCGACGCGGGGACGACGGGCGGAAGCGTCACCACCACGGTCGCCGGGAGCGTCCGCGTTCCGGCGTCCACGGTGATCGTCCGGGTGGCGGGGTCGACCGCGACCACGCGTCCCGCGAAGGGCAGTGCGGTGCGTGGCTTGGCGCGTGCCACCTCGACCGCCGACGTGACGACCACGCGGCCCTGGCGGGTGACAGTCAGCCGGAAGACACTGGTCGAGCCGGGTGCGCCGACCGCGGGCGAGATCGCCCTGGTCCGCTTGGGCCCCTTGCCGCCCTTGCCCACGGGCAGCCAGACCGCCCCACGGGTGAGCGGGAGGGCCACCGTCGCCCCCGGGACCGCGACGACCACGCCGCGCTTGCCGACCCGCCTCACCACGCGGGCGCGCAGGGCCATCGTCCGCGTGGTGCCCACGCGCGTCACGCGTGACGAGAACGTGTGGTTGCGCGCCGTCCGGATGCCCCACTTGATGCCCTGCGGGCGCGTGCCCCACTTGATGCCGCTGGTGGGTTTCCCCCACTTGATGCCCTGCACGCGAACGCGGCTTCCCGGTTTCGTCCGTCGCAGGTTGTGCACCACGTACACGCGGCCGTCGCGCGTGGCGATGACCGCGCTGCGGTTGGCCGCCTGCCAGCTGACGACGACCCCGTCGCGCTGTGGCAGCGGGGTCGCGCTCGCGCCGAGCGCCGGGGAGGAGGAGATGATCGTGATCGTACCGGCGACCGCGGCGCCCAAGAGGACTCGCCTGTGTCGGCCCGTCGATCGTGCGGATCCGAACAGCATCGCCGTCAATCTATGCTTGGAGCGAGACCTCGGCAATGCCCGTGGCCGTTTCTTACATTGCAATGACACGTCTTCCATGATCACGCTGGTCACCGACTACGGTCCCGGCACCGAGCATGTGGGTGCGCTGCACGCGGTCATCGCATCCGCGGCCCCATCGACTCGCGTGCTGGACCTGGCACACGACATCCGTCCCGGCGACATCCGGGCCGGCTCGGTGGTGCTGGCACGCACGGTGGCGCTCGCTCCGGTGGGCGTCCACGTCGCCGTCGTCGATCCCGGGGTCGGCACCCGACGCCGCGCGCTCGCCGTCGCGTGCGCCGACGGTCGCGTGTTCGTGGGACCCGACAACGGCCTGATGGGTGCGGCCGTCGCTGCATCCGGAGCGGTGGCGGTCGTCGACATCGGATCGTCGCGCCACGGGACGTCCAACACGTTCGACGGTCGCGACCTGTTCGCCCCCGTCGCCGCCCGGCTCGCCACCGGCGGCTCCCTGCACGCCGTCGGCACCCCGGTCGACCCGGCGTCGCTCGTCCGGCTGCCCGAGGCGTTCGTCGCCGCCGGCGCAGGCGTGCTGGCGGCCGACATCGTGGCCGTCGATCGTTTCGGCAACGTGCAACTGGCCGCACCGGGGTCCGCGCTCCGCCAGTCCGGCCTCACACCCGGTGACCCCGTGTGGGTGGAGACCGGGGAGGGGGCGCGCCACCACGCCCTCGTCTGCACGACGTTCGCCGACGTGCCGTCCGGCGGTGTGGGCGTCATCGTCGACAGCCACGACCACGTCGCCGTCAGCGTGAACGGCGCGAGCGCCGAAGCGCGACTGGGTCCGGCGGCGCGGGTGCGGATATCGCGGCGCTAGCCGATCCGGGGCCCGGAGGTCCGGCTCGGATCTTTCGTTCACGCTCGCGCTTCCTTGATGGTTCGGCGATCCTCCCCGGTTCCAGGGTGCGGCGGGGGGAACCTTCGGTTCCAGCGCCGGACCTGTGGCGGTGGCGTTCTGTGGCATGACGCTGACTCGACCTCTATCGACGGGTCGTTTACCGGCAGTCGTTGACGGCAGGCACGTGGGTTCGCCTGGGCGGCGAACGCGGGGGCGCCCTTCGGCGCCCCCGCAACCGCCTTTGTGGCTCGTCGCCCCCGGCTCGGACCGGTCCGGCTCGGATCTTTCGTTCACGCTCGCGCTTCCTTGATGGTTTGGCGATCCTCCCCGGTTCCAGGGTGCGGCGGAGAACCTTCGGTTCAGCGCCGGACCTGTGGCGGTCGCGTTCTGGGGGACGACTCTCGGTTGACCTCTGTCGACGATTGGTTTACCGGCAGTCGTTGACGGCAGGCACGTGGGTTCGCCTGGTCGGCGAACGCGGCGGCGCCCTTCGGCGCCCCCGCAACCGCCTCATGTGGATTCCGGCTCGGACATCCGGCTCGGATCTTTCCTTGTCACCGCTGTCGCGCAAGCCTGGTGCCTGGCACGTAACTTGCGTCGGTGTCCGCCAGACTGGCCGGCAACTGCGGGTGTCAGATGAATCGACCGGCACCGCGTCTGACGGCCCGCGTTGTCAGCCGATCCGCATCGCCCCGTCCGCCGCCGTCGCCGGGAAGATCGTGGGCGGCGCGAAGCCCTCCGACGCGAAGGCCGCCGCGACCGCCTCGGCCACCTGATCGGCGGCGCCGGTTTCGACGAGTGCGATGGCGGACCCACCGAATCCGCCACCGGTCATCCGCGCGCCCAGCGCACCGGCGTCCACGGCCGTCCGGCACGCCGTGTCGAGCTCCGGGCAGCTCACCTCGAAGTCGTCGCGCAGCGATGCGTGCGAGGCGTCCAACAGCGGCCCGAGCGCCCGCAGGTCGTCGCGCTCCAGGGCGGCGACGGCCCGTGCGACCCGGTCGATCTCGGTGACGACGTGATGCACGCGACGGCCGATCTCGGGCGGTTCGAGAGCCGCTGGACGGCCGAGGTCCTTCCGTGACACCTCACCGAGCGTCGCCACGCCCAGCGCCGCGGCCGCCCGCTCGCACTCGGCGCGACGTGACCCGTACGCGCCGTCGTCCAGGGCATGCGTCACCCGCGTGTCGATCACCAGGATCGCGAGCCCCCGGTCCTCGGGCGCGAACGGCAGGTGTCGCGCCGTCCCGTCGCCGAAGTCGATCAGCAGCGCATGCCCGGCTCGGGCGCGCATGGCGACGGCCTGGTCCATGCCCCCGGTCGGAGCCAGTGCGATCTCGTTCTCCGCCCGCCGACAGGTCTCCGCCAGCCACGCGCGTGATGCGTCGTCGGCCAGGAGGCCCAGCCCGAAGAGATCCGAGGCGGCCGCGGCCATCGCGCCCTCGATCGCCGCAGAGCTCGAGAGGCCCGCGCCGATGGGCACCGTCGACGTGAACGCCACGTCCATGCCACCTGTACGCAGGCCGGCCGCCTCGAGCGCCCACGGCACGCCGGCGGGATACCGCCCCCAGCCCTCGGGACGCCCCGGCGCGACATCGTCCAGATCGATCGTGCAGACGTCGTCCACGGCATCCGACACCAGACGCAGCATCCGGTCGCCGCGCCGCCGGGCAGCCGCCACGGTGCGCAATGGAAGCGCGATGGGAAGGACCGCCCCGCCGTTGTAGTCGGTGTGCTCCCCGATCAGGTTGACGCGCCCGGGCGCGGCCCAGACGCCCTCGGGCTCCGCATCGAACGTCGCCCGGAACAGGTTGACCGCGGCCTCCATGCGCGCGAGTCTATGGCGATCCGACCGATGCCGAAGGGGGATGGACGCACATGGAGCCCGATGAGCCGATCGTCACCCGGGATCTGCGGCGCGAGGAGCCCCGGTCGATGTCCGATGAGCTGGCCGGGTACGCATGGGTGCCGCGCATGATCGACAAGTCGCGCGCGTCGCGGGCCGGCACGCTGGGCGACCTGATGCACCCGTGTCCGGTCGACCAACGGTGCCTCGACCGCCTGGGCATCGACGTGGACACCTTCGGCGACATCGTCGCGTCGGCGGCGACCGGGGCCGATGTGCTGCGGGGCCTCGCCGACGCGGGCGCTGCGTCGGCGGAGGATGCGTGGTTCGACCCGGTGGCCTACGAGGAGGAGCTGCAGACCGCCGGGGACTGACGAGCCGGGAGGAACCGGTCATGGAGTCGATCGACACGACGTTTCCCATCTGCGCCACCTGCGGTGTGGAGTACGCACACCGTCCCGAGGTGTGTGCCATCTGCGCCGACGACCGTCAGTGGGTGCCGGCGGACGGGCAGCGGTGGACCACCCTGGACGAGCTGGCGGCCGCCGGAACCACGACGCGCGTGTTCGAACTCGAACCCGGACTGCTGGCGATCGACAGCGTGCCCGACGTGGGAATCGGTCAGCGGTCCAAGGTCGTCCGCACCGACGCCGGTCTGCTGATCTGGGACCCGATCGGGTTCGTGGACGCCGCCGCGGTCGACCGTCTGCGCGAGGCGGGCGAGGTGATGGCGATCGCGGCGAGCCATCCCCACATGTTCGGGGTGCAGGTGGCGTGGAGCCATGCGCTGGGCGGCGTGCCGGTGCTGGTGGCGGCCCCCGACGCCGGCTGGGTGGCGCGGCCGGACGCGGTGATCGACACCTGGACGGGTGAGCGCGAGGTGATGCCGGGCGTGACCCTGCACCAGGTGGGTGGGCACTTCCCCGGGAGCGCCGTCGTTCACTGGGCCGCGGGTGCGGACGGGCGCGGGGTGGCGCTCTCGAGCGACACGGTCTACGCGAACGCGGACCGCACGTCGGTGTCGTTCATGCGGAGCTTCCCCAACCGCATCCCGCTCTCGGCGGCGGTGGCCGACCGCGTCGCCACGGCCATCTGCGACATGCCGTTCGACCGCCTCTACGGCAACTTCGACAACGTCATCCCGCACGACGCCCAGGAGGTCGTCCGCCGGTCGGCGGTGCGGCATGCGGCGTGGGTGTCGGGCGCGTACGACGGCCTCACCTGACGACGAGCGGGTTGGGCAGGGTTCGGCGGCGATCGTCACTTTCACATTCTCCCGCCGGGTGGAAGGATGTGGCTCCCCCGAGCGGAGGTGAGCATGCGGTCGCATCGGATGACGTGGATCGTGGCGGCGGCCGTGGCGGCGGGCACCGTGCCGATGACCGCGGCGGCCGATGATCGCTGGTCGCCCGCCCGGTACCTGGAACCGCCCATGCTGGCACGGGAGTACCCGATGGACGCCGCCCTCAACACGCGCGGTGACGCGGTGGTTGTGGAGCGCATGTGGATGGGATCGACGGGACGGCAGGGGATCGTGGTCCGCCAGCGCACCGGTCGGCGCGGGGCGTGGTCGGCTTCCAGGCGCATCGTGCCGCGCACCTTCCCCTCCGACGAGGGACTCTTCGCGGCCGTGCGCGTCAACGATGCCGGCGACGCGGTGGTCGCGTTCAACGACGGAAAGTCGACGTCGGTGGTGGTGCGACGTGACCCGTCCGGCCGGTGGGGTGCGCCTCAGCGGGTCGCGGTCAACGAGCTGGACGGCTTCGTGCTCGACGGCGAGGGCAACGCCGAGATCGTGCAGGCCGTGCCCGACCGGTGTCCCACCATGGAACTGGGTCGCGACTGCCACATGTCGGTGATGGTGCGCAGGTCGACGCGCGACGCCCCCGCGTTCGTGACCGCCCCGGCGGGGCTCGTCGTGACACCGAACTGGTTTCCCAGCTGGGCGAGCAACCGTGCGGGTGACATCGTAGGAGCGTGGACGGAGGTTCGGCCGGACGGATCCGAGATGATGATGGCGTCGCGGCGCCTGGCGGGCGAGGCGACGTTCGAACCGCCACGTGACATCGGGCCGCCGGGGGCGGCTCGTCCGGCTGCGGCGATCGGCGACGGCGGTGATGCGGTGATCATGTGGGGTGCGGGCCCACCGCCTGCGGCGTTCGAGCGTGGAACCCCGCATCGGATCGAGATGATGCGCCGATCTCGGGACGGCGAGTGGGTCGCGCTGCCGGTCGCCGCGCAGTTGGACGCGCCCCGCGATGGACGGCTGATCGAGATCGGCCAACTGGCGGTGGATCGCACCGGTGCGGTGACGGTGTCCTGGGGTGACGGCAGGATGGGTATCCCCGGGTCAGATGCCGAGTACGTCGGCGTGCTCCCGGAGGGGGCGACCGCGTGGCAGCGATCCCCCAACCTCCTGCGGAGCCTGGTGCTGACCGAGCCGACCGGCACCACACCGTTCCTCGCCTTCGAGAACGGCCGCGTGCTCGTGGCCGGCGGCCACCGCATCAATCGGCGGGTCTCGTGGACATGGGAGTCCCGGCTGGGATGGCGCGAGAGGATCCTCGGTGCCGCCGACGCCCAACCCGTCATGGCGAGCGCGGCGGACGGCACCGCACTGCACGTGGAGCGTGGCTTCGGTGTGCGGAACCTGGATGCGGCCGCCACCCCGCCGGCCCCGACGGTCCGTATCCGCCGCGTCGCCGTTCGGGGTGGGAGCGTGATCGTCACCCTCCAGACCACGCGCCCGGGACGCCTCTACGTGGCGGTGCGGCCCACCACATGGATGAACACCTCGGGCGGGCACGTGCTGACCGGCATGCGCCGCGCGGGCGTGCACACGCTGCGCGTCGACGACCTCGGCCGTGGTGCGTACCTCCTGAACACCGGCGTGTGCGAGGCGCGCCGCGGCTGCTCGGTGTCGCCGGCGCGAACGGTCGGCATCCGTACGGGGACGGCCAGGACGCTCGCGGCCCGCCCGGTCGGCTGACGTCTCCTCCGGTCGTGGTCGCCGGTCGCGAAACGTCCCCGAGCCGGATGCCGATCGTCATCGGCCTCGCCTCCGTGTTCCGCCCACCAGGAGCACAGGAGTAGCGTCGATCGTGCCCTCCACACGAGGGTCATACGAGAAGGAGGTCAGCGATGCTCACGAGAACGAGGGCATCGATCACCGCGGCCGCCGTCCTGGCGGTTGCGTTGCCCGCCTCCGCGTCCGCGCGCCCCGCGCCCTTCGTCACGGTCACGCCCGCCAAACGCACGGTGGCCGCGGTGGTGTCGACCCCGGTCACGACCACGGTGACGGTCCGCAATCGCACCGCCCGACCGCTGCGGCACGTTGGTGTGCGGCTGCTCCCGGGCTCCGGCGTGCGAAGCGTGTTCACGCCGCGGGGTGTTCGCACCCTGGTGATCGCGCGGTTGCCGGCACGCTCGACGCGGGCGCTGAGGCTGCGGATCACACCCACGCGCGTCGGCGGTGGCGTGCTGACCGTGCGCGCCACGGTGGGGCGTCGAACGGTGGCGACGCGCATCGCGGTCGTCGGCCGTGCGGCACCGCCACCGACCCCCACCCCGACCCCCACCCCGACGCCGGTGGCCTCACGGATGGCCGGGCGCGTGTTCTTCCACCCCCTGCCGCTGGGGTCGACCAAGGACCTGGAGGTGCTGGCGTTCGACGCCAACGGCCTCGCGTACCACGAGGTCGGCGGGTTCACCACGCCGGGGCTTCCGGTCTGCGCCGCGCCCACCGACGACGGCGTCGGCAACGGCTGCCGGCCGTACACCGATGACGGGACTTCGGTCACGCTGGCCGGTCAGCCGGTGACCTTCACCGCGTCCGGCATCCAGATCGGTGCTGTGAGGTACGACGAGGCCATGCCGCTGGCCGCGGACACGAGGCTCGACACGCGCCTCGAGTACATCCACCAGGTGGGGTTCTGCCCCGGGCCGCTCTGCGCGTTCATCAACTCCGACCTGCTGCTGGTGGGTGACGGGCGGTTCATCATGACCACGAGCGCCATGGGGATCGGCACCGACCCGAATCTGGTCGACTGGAGCGCCGTCGGCGCGGACCAGAAGGGTATCTACCGGATCGACGTGACCGGTCGGGTGACGCTCGCGTTCGAGAGCGGCACCGTCCAGGACCGCGTCGTCGCCGCGCTGCGAAACGACGCCGGGGTGTTCGACCCGGCGTCGGGTCTGCTGCTCGGCGCGAAGCCCTACTTCAGGCTGTGACGGTGCGGACGTCGGTTCCCGCGTCGCGAGACGCGGGACCCGACGCCACGCTCAATCGCAGGTCTCGACGAACGGCACCCAGATGCTCTCGACGACCGTGCCGGCCGCGAGACCGGCGATGCTCCGTCCCGCCCGCCTGGCGTCGATGAACTTCACCTGGAAGACCTCGTCCCACCGGTTGCTCACCCGGAACCCGGCGCGCCGGTAGACGGCCACCATGGCGCGGACCGTCGTCCTGCCGGGGGCGATCCCCAGCTTGGTCCGTCCGCCGGCATCGATGCGAATGCTGCGGAGCTTTCCGGCCTGGAAGGTGGCCGAGGCGGTCAGCGCCTTCGGTGCGCGGCGGCCGTTCAGCCGGTACATCACCGGCTGCGGCGACTCGAGCGAGCACCCGGGCATGCGGGTGGAGAGCCACCCGGTGGCCACCGCCTGCTTCTGCGTCATGCCGATGCGAAGCGGCCCGATGCCGTCCAGTCGGATCACCGTCGGTGCGGGGGCGGCCGATGCGGCCCCGGCACTGATGAGGCAGGTGGCGGCGACGGCCGCCACTCCCATGCGGCGTGCGATTCGGGAGGTGCTCATGGCGTGACGCTACTCCGTGTGTGACCGCGATGTTGGTCGGAGCACGATGATCGTCCGAGAGACGCCGTGATGAGGACCGGCATCGAAAAGGTCGTTATGACGGTTATCGCAGCACCCGGGTCGCGATCGGGACGCCCGCCGCGGAACATCCGGGACGCATCCGCGATCGCGTCGCCGAGCCAGCGAACGCGCGCCACACGATCCTCCACGCGCTGGGATCGCTGCGCCGACGCCCACTTCGGGTTCCCGGTGCCGGTCCGTCGGCGATGCTCTTGCCGGACGCACTCAGTGAATGGTCGTGTTGGTACCCGCCCCCTGAGCTCAGGAAGTTCCGAAAGTCGGCACTTCAAGATGCTCCGACCGTTGTCCCCATTCTGCTCATTTCCCTGGGATCGGCCCGGCGCGGCTGCCATCTGGATGTGCCCGATTCCCGGGCATAGAATCGCGTCATGACGCGCCAGCACCCTGAACGACTGTTGACCACCCCGCTCTACACGGTCGCTGAATCGGCTCGATTCCTTGGAATCCCCTCGCCGACGTTCTCGACGTGGGCGTTCGGCTACCGGCGGGCATTCCGGGACCGGGCTCCTGTGGAGTCGGGTCCGGTTCTGAGCGGGGCCGAACGCTCGTCGAGCGGAGACCCAAGCATTCCATTCCTCGCATTGGCTGAGGGGCAGGTCGTCGCTGCGTTTCGGCGTGCCGGTGTCAGTATGCAGCACATCCGGAAGGCGGTTGCGGCGCTCAAGAGCGAGATCGGTCTCGAATATGCTCTTGCGTCGCACAAGCTCTTCACGGATGGCGCAAGTGTCCTTTACGACTATGCACATGCTGAGGACGATGAGTCCATCGCGGATCTGACCGTCGTCGTCTCTCAGCAACGTGTGTTCTCCGGGGTCGTCACCGAGTACCTGAGGCGCATCGACTATGGGGACGAGTTATGGGCGCGATCGCTCGTCTCGCCTGCGACTCCATCTCGGATCGTCCGCGTGGATCCTCGGCGGTCATTCGGACAGCCTGTGTTCATCCGGGGCGCGGCAAGGGTGGAGGATGTGGTCGACCGCTGGCGATCGGGAGATTCCCTGACCGAGGTCGCGGAAGACTTCGGCGTGCCGGTCAAGGACGTGGAGGATTATCTGCGTGTCACCCTCCCGGCCGCAGCCTGTATTCTTCGTTGATCGGTCGTTGGGTCGCCACCAGGTGCCCGGTGGGTTGCGCGCGGTTGGGTGGCGACTCCGCACCCTCGCTGAGGTATAAGGAGTCGGACCGGATGAGCGGGTGGAGGACACCGAGTGGCTGGAACTCTGTGGCAGGAACGGGTGGGTCGTTCTGGCGAAGGACAAGAACATCCGTCGTCGTCCTGTCGAGATTCAGTGCATCCAGGAGAACGCGGTCAAGGCGTTCGTGATCCCCGTCGGAGGACTGACTGCGGCCGAACAGGTCGAGCGGCTTCTCAAGCATGAGCGCACCATCCTCGAGTACTGTCTGCTGCCAGGGCCGTTCGTCGCTGCTGTCGAAGCCCAACGGATCACCTGGCGCCTGAAGCCCTCCGGGCGTTGAACGGAGGGGGATGAGTCCCGACCTCGGCCCGTCGGCTGTGCTCCCCCTACGCCGGGTGCGGCAAGTGGTCACGTTGGCATCCCTGCACCTCGATCTCCGGCAGCTCCCGCGTGCTCGCACTCAGAAGCGCTCCGACCCGTCGCTCATCCGCGCCATCACCGGCCGCGATGATGGGTGCCACATCGCCCCGGCAGGTCGACGTCGGGCAGATCGTCCAGAACCTTGGTCACGAACACCCGTACCCGCTCCCGCGTCTCGGGCTTGCGGCGCCAGTCCAGCACCAGCCGGTCGGGGATCTGCTCCATCGAGGTGCGCGCCACCTGCGGTCAGTGGGCTTGGTCAGCGGGTCGAACACCACGAAGTCCACCAACGCGAGCCGACCCTAAAGAACTGCGCCAACTTCTTTCGAGACGTGCCGCGACCGTTCAGGGTCCTTTACGGTGCCAGGCCCGAACGATCGGCCCCGAGGGTGCGGTGCTGGCGACGCGGACCAGCGTGGGAGAAGCGATGGCGGGACCCAGATTCGAACTGGGGACACCACGATTTTCAGTCGTGTGCTCTACCAACTGAGCTATCCCGCCGCGGCTCGGGAGCTTAGCAACCATTTACCCGTCGCCGCGAGGCCTCGGATACGCTGCCGCAATGTCCAGCCGCGCGCACATCCTCGTCGTCGACGACGAGCGTCCCATCCGCCGTCTCCTTCGCATGTACCTCAGCGAGGCCGGCTACTCGATCGCCGAGGCCGCCGACGGTCGCCAGGCCCTCGACCAGGTCCGCCAGGGCGGCATCGACCTGGTGCTCCTCGACCTGATGATGCCCGAGGTCGACGGCATCGAGGTCTGCCGGCAGATCCGCGACTCCAACGGCTACGTGCCGATCATCATGGTCACCGCGATGGACGACGAGGAGAGCCGTGTCGCCGGCCTCGAGGTCGGCGCCGACGACTACGTGACCAAGCCGTTCTCGCCGCGCGAGCTGGTCGCCCGCTGCCGGGCGGTGCTGCGGCGCATCGCGGCGCCCGCCGAGCGTGACGGGCTCATCCAGTCGGGCACGCTGACCCTCGACCCCACCAGCCGCAAGTGCACCAACGACGGCGAGGAGGTCGCCCTCACGCGCCTGGAGTTCGACCTGCTGGCGGAGCTGGCGGGTCACCCGCGGCAGGTCTTCACGCGTGACCGCCTGCTCGAGAAGGTGTGGGGCCACCAGAACCCGATCGGCGGCAAGACCGTCGACGTCCACATCGCGAACCTGCGGCGCAAGCTCACGGGGTGGAACGGACTGGTGGCGGTGCGCGGGGTCGGCTACAAGGTCGACCCGGACGTCGCCGCCGAGTAGCCCGTCCGATGCTGCGTCGCCTGCGCAGGTGGCCCACCTCCTACCGCACACACATCGCGGTCGCGATCGGCCTGGTGCTGATCATCACGGTGATCGGCCAGCTCCTCATCAGCCAGGCGGTCACCTCGCGTCTGCGGGCCGCCGAGCGCGAGGCGCTTCAGAGCCAGGCGCAGATCATCGCCGACGAGGTGGCGGGCGCCCGCGACGCCGACAAACAGCAGCGGGCGAGCCTGGCGGCGCGATTCATGCCGGCCACGCGGGTGGTGGTGACCTGGACCGCGAAGCCGGGCCTCTACTACAACGTGACCCAGCTGCAGCGCGGCGACGCCGAGGTGACCGCCACCTCCTCGGACGTCGAGGTGCGGCTGATGCGGGCCTACGAGAACACGGGCGTCTCCAGTCGCGTGGTCGCCATCATCCTCGTCCTGGTCGCCGCCATCGCGGTCATCATCTGGTACCTGGCGGGCACGATCACGCGCAGGCTCCGTGGTCAGGTGGCAGACCTGTCGGGCAGCGCCGCGCTGCTGGCCGCGGGCGACCGAACCGCCCGCGCCATCGAGTCGGATGACGAGCTCGGTCGCGCCGCCCGCGCCTTCAACCTGATGGCGGCCCGGCTGGAGGAGACCGACGCCATGCAGCGGCGCTTCCTGGCCGACGTGGCCCACGAGCTGCGCACCCCCATCACGTCGATCGAGGGCTTCTCGGCCGCCCTGGAGGACGGCGCCGCCGTCGACGAGGAGGACCGGGCCGAGGCGATCACCTTCATCCGGCAGGAGGCGGGTCGTCTGCGGGACCTGGTGTCCGACCTGCGTGACCTCACCCGCTACGACCTCGAACCGTCCCTCGAGCTGGCCGAGGTGGACCTGGCTGAGCGGGCACGCCACGCCGTCGGCCGGTTCGCACCGCAGGCGACCGCCCAGGACGTCACCCTGATCGCGCCCACCACCGGGGTCGTGATCCGATCCGACCCCGGGCACGTCGACACGATCCTGTCGAACCTCGTCTCCAACGCCCTCAACGCCACCTCGGCGGGCGACCGGGTGGAGATCACGGTCGGCGCGTCTCATCACGACGCGTGGGTGGCGGTCTCGGACTCGGGGCGCGGGATCCCCCACGACGCCCTGGGACGCATCTTCGACCGGCTGTACCGGGTCGACGCCGCCCGTTCGCGGGACCGGGGCGGAAGCGGGCTGGGGCTCGCCATCGTCAAACGGCTGGTGGTGTTGCTGGGCGGACAGATCGCGGTCGAGTCGGCCCCCGGGCGTGGCACGCTGTTCACCGTCAGGCTTCCCCTGCGGGGTCCCGCACGGCCTGCGGAACCCGAGTCCATCGACCACCACACGCCCACCGGAGACCAACAATGAGCGACGTCGACATCCTCCGCCGCATCGACGGCGACGGCTCGGAGATCGACCTGATCTGCGACGAGTTCCACCGCGGATTCGACATCGTGTCGCAGATCGGCCGGCCGGCCGTCACCGTCTACGGCTCGGCGCGCGTGCGCGAGGGCGACCCGGTCTACGAGAGCGCCCGTCAGTGCGGCCGTCTGCTGGCCGAGGCGGGCTTCGCCGTGGTCACCGGCGGCGGTCCCGGCGTGATGGAGGCCGCCAACCGCGGCGCGCACGAGGTGGGCGGCCGGTCGGTGGGGTTCAACATCCTCCTGCCGCACGAACAGCACCTCAACCGCTACGTCGACCTGGAGATGACCTTCAACCACTTCTACACCCGCAAGGTCATGCTGGTGAAGGCCTCCGAGGGGTTCATCATCTACCCGGGCGGGTTCGGCACCAACGACGAGCTCTGGGAGTCGCTCACCCTCATCCAGACCGGCAAGGTGCAGCACTTCCCGGTGGTGCTCGTGGGCCGCGACCACTGGAAGCCGATGCTCGACTGGATCACCACCCGCATGGTGGGGCGCTACGTGTCGAGCGGGGACCTGGACCTCCTGGAGCTGGTCGACGTTCCGGAGCGTGCCGTGGCCCAGGTGAGCGCCTGCTTCCGGCGGGAGTGCGCCCACGATCTGAACGCCACACGCGCCATCGGGTGACCCCGGGCGGGTGGCCGGCGGTACGAGGCCGTCACCATCGCGTCACCGGTTGTCAGCAGGACCCGGCGACCGGTGAGGAAGGATCATCGGACCGGACACGGGGTGCGTCGTTCGCGGCCTCGGTTTCGAACGAACATACGAAATGCTCTTCGTCTGTCGTCGGGCCGGTGTGGCATGCTGGCCGCTGTCATCATCGTCATCGAAAGGGACATGCATATGAGTTGGGCCAAGGAATTCAAGGCATGGATCATGAAGGGCAATCTCGTCGAGATCGCCGTCGGTCTGATCCTCGCCCTGGCATTCGCCGAGGTCGTCAAGAGCTTCACCGAGAACATCATCACGCCGATCATCGCCGCCATCGGTGGTCAGCCGGACTTCTCGGGGCTCAACTTCAAGATCAACGGCTCGATCTTCAAGTACGGGCTGTTCATCAACGCGGTGATCGCGTTCCTCATCACCGGGTTCATCCTGTTCTTGGTCGTCAAGGCGACCCTGAAACTCTTCAAGGAGAAGCCCGCGGTGCCGACCGAGTACCGGGTGGAGAAGGCCGACAGCACGATCCTCAACCAGCTCTCCGAGGATGGCTGGGAGGTCGTCACCGCCAACGAGGACGGTGTGATCCTCAAGAAGTAGCGATGGCGGACGGCCCTCCGGTCGTCCGCCTCCACCGGAACGGGGGCGGGCCACAGCGGTCCGCACCCGTTCCGTGACGAGCACCGCCCGGACCCCGGCCTCAGGGGGTCGGCGCGATCACCGGCACGGCGCGTTCGGTGTCCACCACCAGCCGGCAGCCGGCGCGTCGCGCGTCCTGGATGACCGGCTCCGCTTCGGCCCGCGTCAGTACGCGCAGGTCGTCGCGGTCACCCGGGTCGAACACGAACTCGCCGGCCGAGACGCGCCGATCCTGTGGCGGGCACCGCCAGTGCACCGGCACCAGTGCGTCACCCGCGCGGACGCCGGGGAGGACGCTGCGGACGCCGTCGGCCGGGAACGTGAACCTCGCCCGATGGATGCGGGTGGCGACCGCGTAGTACCGCGCCGGTTCGCTCCGCACATCCACACCGGGGATGTGGAACGCAAGCTTGCACTCCTTCGCGTTCTGCTCGGAGTGCGGGGAGAGATCGCATGCGCCGCCCCACTCCAGGGACGGCGCGATCGCCCGGTACGAGTCCAGCGTCCCGTGTGCCGCCGCGGCCTCGTCCTCGGCGGACACGTCGGACAGGCCCGCGCATCCGGTCAGGAGGGCCGCGACGATGGCCAGCGGGGCGAGGCGCGACGGCCGGACGACGGCGTGCGCCACGATCGCTCGGGCTACGCCTCGGGGTCCGCGCCCCGTCGTCGGGCCTCCTCGGCCTCCACGCGCCGCCGGCGGCGCTGGCTGGCCCACACACCGCCCACCATCAGGCCACCCATGATCACGTACGGGATTCCGAACAGGAATCGCCGCTCGTCGAGGAAGAGCAGGAACAGGATCCCGCCGAGGAGGAAGATGATCCCGATCGCATAGCTGAGGAAGAGCCCCGTGGAACTGCTCACGAGCCCTCGAAGTGCGTCTGGATGGTCTCGATGATCCTCGGTGCCAGGGTGTCCCAGTCGGCCGCCGATACAACTGTCACACTGACGAAATCGGCGGTGAGGAAGACGTTGGTGATGCCGCCCAGCTCGAAGAGCTTGGCGCCCAGCGGTGAGTCCGCGGCGTCCGAACCCTCCCGGAAGGTCTGGGTTCCGCCATCGGTGGACGGGCGGTCCAGCTGGAACTTGAGGGCGTTGGGGTTGGGCGTGGGGAGCGGCGTGACGCTGACCACCGGGCATCACCTCGGAGTCGGAGTGTTCGGCGCGCCGGGCGGCGCGGGACCGCATGAGCCTAGCGGCCGTGCGCGCGGGCCGACCCGCGGACCGTTGCATAGCATCGCCCGCATGAGCGAACCCGCCGGCCGTGACCGTCTCCTCCAGCTGATGCGCGAGCGCGCCCTCATCCGCGAGTCGGTGGTGCTCGCCTCGGGCAAGCGCTCGTCGCACTACTTCGACGCGCGTCAGGTGCTGCTGGACCCCGAGGGGGCCGAGATCGCCGGCGCGATCGGCTACGAACTCCTGCGCGAGCTGTCGCCGGCCGCGGTGGGCGGACCCACGAGCGCCGCCGACCCGCTGGTGTGCGCCATCAGCACCGCGGCCTGGCGCGACGGCGTGCGGTGGACCGGCTTCTTCGTGCGCAAGGAGGCCAAGAAGTACGGGCTGCAGAACTGGATCGAGGGGCCCTTCCTCGAGGAGGGCACGCCGGTCGTCGTGGTGGACGACACCCTCACCACCGGCGGTTCGGTGATCGGCGCGGTCGAGAAGGCCCGGGCGGCGGGGGCCGAGGTGGTGGGCGCACTCGTGGCGATCGACCGCGAGGAGGGCGGCCGCGAGGCCGTGGAGGGCAGCCTGGACGGCGCTCCGCTGCTGGCCCTCTTCACCGCGTCGGAGATCATCGGGGAGTAGACTTGCGGGGTGCCCGCCGCGGCGTCGGACGGTCGGTGGGTGACGCCCGTGGCCGCCGCGTGACCTGGTGAGCGGGCATTCGCGCCAACCACGCAACGTACGTCTCGGGGGGTCTCGATCATGGACTTGAAGGGCAACAGCGTCACCTGGATCGGTCACGGCACCTGGCTGTGGGAGACGTCGGAGGGCAAGCGGATCCTGGTCGACCCGTGGCTTGCCGGGAACCCCAGCGCACCCGCCGAGCTGCACAATCCGTGGCCGCTCGACGCGGTCCTCATCACCCACGGCCACTTCGACCACGTGGGCGACGCCGTCGAGACGATCAAGCAGACCGGCGCCACCTCCGTGGCCATCTTCGAGATCGGCGCCTGGCTGGAGTCGCACGGCTGCGCCAACGTCATCCAGATGAACATGGGCGGCACCGTCGAGGTGGCCGGCTGCAAGGTCACGATGGTCCAGGCCATCCACTCGTGCGGCATGCTGGAGGGCGACAAGATGGTGGAGGGTGGCGACCCGGCCGGCTTCGTCATCGAGTTCCCCGACGGCCTCGTCGTCTACCAGGCCGGTGACACCGACGTGTTCGGCGACATGGCGCTGATCGGCGAGATCTACAAGCCCGACATCGCGGTGCTGCCGATCGGCGACCACTTCACCATGGGGCCGCGCCAGGCCGCGCATGCCGTTCGCCTGCTGGGCATCAAGCAGGTCCTCTGCGGCCACTTCGGCACCTTCCCGGTCCTCGTCGGCACACCCGAGAAGCTGCGCGCGTTGGTGGCGAGCGATGTGATGGTCCCCGACCTGACCCCCGGGACCAAGCTGCCCTGATCGACCCCGGCGACGTGGGCACCGCCGCGCAGGTCGTCCGCGTCTCCGGTCCAACCGCAACCGTCGACCTGGCCGGTCGGGCCAGGGAGGCACGCATCCCGCCCAGCCTGCCGGGGCGTCCGCTGGCGGTCGGCGACCTGGTGCTCCTGCGTCACAGCGGCGACGAGGTGGTGATCGAGGAGGTCGCGCCCCGCCGCACGGTACTGGAGCGGGCGCAGGGGATGGACGGGCCGCGCAGGCCGATCGTCGCCAACGCGGACCTGCTGGTGGTGGTGGAGGCGCTGGCGTCGCCGGACCCGCGCCCAATGCTGATCGACCACTACCTGGTCGCCGCCGACGTCGGCGGTCTCGAGGCGGCGGTGGTGTTCACCAAGGCGGACCTGGCGCCCCCCGGGCGGGCCGCGGAACTCATGGACCTCTACGCCGGCCTGCGCTACCCGGTGCTCGCGGGGAACGCCACCGACCCGGATCTGGCGGAGGCGCTGCGGGCGGTCATCGCCGGCAGGGTCGCGGCGCTCGTCGGGCAGTCGGGCGTCGGCAAGAGCACCCTCACCCGCTGGCTCACGGGCGTCGAGCGTGCGGTGGGTGAGGTGAGCGACCGGGTGGGTGGTCGTCACACCACCACCGACCCGCGTCTCATCCCCCTGCCGGGCGACGGCGCCATCGTCGACACGGCCGGCGTGCGAAACCTCTTCCTTCCGCAGATGGACGCCGTCGATGTGGCCGACGCCTTCCCGGAGATCCGTGCGCTGGCGGACGCCTGCCGCTTTCGGGACTGCCGGCACATGGGTGAGACCGGCTGCGCCGTGGAGGGGACGATGGCGCCGACGCGCGTCACGAGCTACCGACGCCTGATGGAAACGGTCGCGCGACGGCCTTGACCCGCCCGGGGGCGGTGGGTAGGTTCGCCACAACGGCAACAAACATGGCCGCCAACCTTCGTGAACCAGCCCACAGTCGTGAGGTCCATATGAGCGCGTCTCGTCGTTCCACCCGTTTCCACCCGCCGATCGCCGGCGGGGCCGGCCCGAGCGGCACGACCGGATGGGAGGCGCTCGAGAAATGGGTCGGGGCCGGTGGGCGCACCGCACCCGGCGCCGCGGAGACCGAGAAGGCCGCGGAGGCACCCGCCGCCGAGGCGTCGTCGTCTTCGGGGTCGGCCGCCCCGTCCGGTACGACCGGGTGGGAGGCGCTCGAGAAGTGGGTGGGTGCCGGTGGGCGTACCGCCCCCGGCGCTGCGGACACCGAGAAGCCCGCGGAGGCACCGGCCGCCGAGGCGTCGTCGTCCGGTGCGGCGGCGACCCCGTCCGGTACGACCGGGTGGGAGGCGCTCGAAAAGTGGGTCGGCGGGGGCGGCGGCACGGCTCGGGGTGCGACGGAGGCCCGTGCGTCCGAGGCCGGGTCCGCGGATGCGTCGTCGTCCGGTGCGGCGGCGACCCCGTCCGGTACGACCGGGTGGGAGGCGC
>CAZVNM010000008.1:38138-87384 GCA_964628685.1 uncultured Bifidobacteriaceae bacterium
CGTCGTCCGGTGCGGCGGCGACCCCGTCCGGTACGACCGGGTGGGAGGCGCTCGAGAAGTGGGTGGGCGCCGGCGGCGGGGCGGCCGCCGGGGCGGCCGCGGCCCAGGCCGCGCGCGACACCCCCACGGCGGCGGCGTCCGCCACCGGTGCGGCGGCGCCCGGCGGCACCGGCTGGGAGGTGCTCGAGAAGTGGGTCGGCCGTGAGCGTGATCCCGAGGAGGAGTCCGGGGTCAAGGAGCGCCTGGAGGACGTGAGGGAGAAGGCCGAGGAGGTCAAGGACAAGGTCGGCGACAGGCTGGAGCAGGCCAAGGACGTGGTGCAGGACAAGGCCGCGGACCTGAAGGAGGACCTCGCCCGCATCCGCGACGACCTGCCCGAGATCCGCGAGAAGGCACAGGCGCAGGCGACCGGCCTGTTCGCGAAGATCAAGCAGATGTTCAAGAAGTAGGCGGGCACGCCCGGTGGGAATCGTTCGATTCCCACCGGGCCGCGGCCGTTCGGGAGCGGAGCGGCGAGATCCCGTCGTCGCAGGAGCCCACGTCGTCCGCGCGAGGACGCACCCCGGACTCGGCACGTGGTGTGAGTGTGCGCGGGGCGGTGCGCCCGCCGTTCCGGCGAGGTCGTGCCGCGGTGGCCGGTGCACACCCGGGCCGCGCCGTCTGCTCGACAGCGACCCGCCCAGGATGCGCGAAGCTCTAGAAACCGCGGACCCGTCGGCACCGGCCCGGTGTTTTCCGCACCCCCTCGAGCGTGTGGGAAGTAGTCTCCGGCGAATGGCGCGCGTGCAGCATGAGCACTCCGCCGGCGGGGTCGTGCTCGTCCCCATCGGCCGCGAGACCTTCGTCGCCCTGATCGAGGTCCAGGACAACCGTGTCCTCGCGCTGCCGAAGGGCCACCTGGAGGAGGGCGAGCGTTCGGTCGACACCGCGATCCGCGAGGTGTGGGAGGAGACCGGCCTTCGCACCGTGCCCCTGGCGTCACTCGGACGAATCGACTACGGCTTCTACTCGCGCCGCGAGCGCACGCGCATCCGAAAGCGGGTCGACTTCTTCCTGCTGGAGTACCGCTCCGGGTCGCCCCGCAAGTTCAACGACGAGGTGGACGGCGTCAGGTTCCTGCCGATCACGGAGGCCGTCGAGGCCGTGTCCTATCCGGGTGAACGTGACGTCCTCGCGCGGGCGATCGCCCAGCTCGTGCGGGGCATCGCCGAGCCGGAGGACGTGGACGAGGACGCGGTGTCGCGCGCGACCGGCGGTGAAGGGGCGCGGGTCCGGGCGGCGAAATGATCCGACGGCCCTGCCCGCGCCGTCAGTGACCGTCCGGAGGTTCGTGTGTTCGCCCTCAACTTCTACTCCCCGCTCTTCGTCAACCAGCTGAGGAAGGGGCGCAAGACCGCCACCATCCGGCTGGGCGACAAGCGCCACAAGTACAAGAAGGGCCAGATCGTGTGGGTCACGGTCGGCCACCGCCACGGCCCGCGCCAGAAGATCTTCGCGGCCATCATCGACCAGGTGGACGTCAAGCCCATCCGCGAGCTCACACAGCGCGAGATCGAGCGCGACAACCCCGAGTTCCGGCTGGTCGAGGACACCATCCACTTCCTGTCGCACATCTACGCGCGCGAGATCACGCTGGACGACGACGTCTCGGTCATCCACTTCAGCGAGGTGATCGAGTATCCGTCGCTCAAGTGATTGACCCGACCCCACGTGGGTAGATTCCGCACATGACGGACACCGCTCAGACCGCCGTGCCCGATCCCCTTGTCGCGGCGACCGAGCGGTTGGAGCAGGTGCTGCGCGAGATCGACCTGCCGCTCGGGCTCGCGGGCGCCGAGAAGGGCCGGTCGACCGCCCGCGCCGCGGCCGCCGAGCTGCGCGACTACATCATCCCGCGGCTGACCGACCTGGACGCCCCGGCGCTCGTGGTCGTGGGCGGGTCCACCGGAGCCGGCAAGTCGACCCTCGTCAACAGCGTGGTCGGCGAGGACGTGACCGTGCCGGGCGTCATCCGGCCCACCACCCGCGCGCCCGTGCTCATCTGTCACCCGGATGACCTCGGCTGGTTCGACGGTCAGCGCATCCTGCCGGATCTCGCCCGTGTGCGCGGGGGCGCCGCCACTGGCACCAGCGAGCTGCAGGTGGTCACCAGCACGTCCATCGGTGAGGACCTGGCGCTCCTCGACGCACCCGACATCGACTCGGTCGTCGACGCCAACCGTGAGCTCGCGGCCCAGCTGCTGGCGGCGGCCGACATGTGGGTGTTCGTCACCACCGCCGTCCGCTACGCCGACGCCGTGCCCTGGCAGTTCCTGCGCACCGCACGCGACCGGGGCACCGCGCTGCTGATCGTGCTCAACCGGGTGCCCGCCGGCGCACTCGACGAGGTGCGTGCCGACCTGCAGGCCAACCTGGACGCCAACGGGCTGTCCGACGTGCGCATCATCGGCATCGAGGAGCAGCCGCTGGTGGACGGACACATCCCGTCGCAGGCGGTCGCCCCCCTGCGGGAGTGGCTCGTCACGCTCGCCAACGACCACGAGGTGCGCGCCCGCATCGTGCGCCAGACGCTCGACGGCGCCATCGGCGACCTGCTGACGCGCTCCGAGGCGGTGCTGGCTGCGCAGCGTGAGCAGGAGGCGGCCATCGGCGACCTGGTCGAGCGTGCGCGTGACCCGTACGACGATGCGGTGCGGCAGATCGGCGCCGACGTGCGAAATGGCGCGGTGCTGCGCGGTGAGGTGCTCGCGCGGTGGCAGGAGCTGATCGGCACCGGAGAGCTCCTGCGGCAGCTGCAGTCGACGCTCGCCCGGCTGCGCGACCGGATCACCTCGGCCATCACCGGCCGCAAGCAGGCGACCGACGAGTTCAGCGGCGCCGTCGAAAGCGGTGTCGACACGCTCATCCGGGCACGGTTCACCGAGGCGGCGCAGGAGGCCCACCGCAGTTGGCGGGACCACCCGGCGGGCCCGGCGCTCCTGGCACGGTCCACCGAGCCGCTGGACCAGCCGTCCGCCGATCTGACCGAACGCAGCGCGCGCCTGGTGCGCGACTGGCAGGCGGGGCTCATCGAACTGCTCAAGCAGGAGGGCGCGGGCAAGCGCGGTGCCGCGAAGGCACTCTCGTACGGTGTCAACGGCCTGGCCGCCGTGCTGATGGTGGGCGTGTTCGCGCACACCGGCGGCCTCACCGGCACCGAGGTCGCGATCGCGGGCGGAAGTTCCGTGGTGGGCCACAAGCTCCTCGAGGCGCTCCTGGGCGACCAGGCCGTGCGGACGCTGGCCGAGAAGGCCCGGCGCGACCTGGAAGAGCGCATCGAGGCGCTGGCCGAGCACGAGTGGCGGCGGTTCACGCGGCTCCTGGGCGAGACCGAGGAGGAGCGGCTGTCGGTGCGGCTCGACGGGGCGATCGAGGCGGTTCGGACGGAGCGCGCCCGTGGCTGAGTTCGATCCCGTCAGGCGGCGGCTCGAATCGCTGCGCCAGGTCAACGAGCTGGCCGACGGCCTTCTGCCCGACACGCTGGTCACCCGCTCGCGGGAGCTCGCCGACCGGGCCGCCGGGCGGCTGGAGCACGGCTCGTCCCACACCGTCGTCGCGTTGGCGGGCGCCACCGGCAGCGGTAAGTCGTCGCTGTTCAACGCGGTCGCGGGCGAGCCGATCGCGCGAAGCGGTGTCACCCGTCCCACGACCGCCGCGGCCGAGGCGGTCACCTTCGGCGGCGACGACGCCACGGACCTCCTGGACTGGCTGCAGATCCCGTCCCGCCACCGGCTCGACCAGCCCGCGCTCGCGGGGCTCGTGCTGCTGGACCTGCCCGACCACGACTCGTTCCAGACCGACCACCGCGCCGAGGTCGATCGGCTGGTGCGGGTGGTGGACGTGTTCTGCTGGGTCGTCGACCCGCAGAAGTACGCCGACGCCACCCTCCACCGCGACTACATCGCCCGGTTCGGCGCGCACGACGCCGTGACCCTGGTGGTGCTCAACCAGATCGACCGCCTCTCGCCCGACGAGCGCCGCGCCTGCATCGACCACCTGGGGACGCTGCTGCGCGACGACGGTCTCACCGACGCGCGCATCATCGCCACCTCGGCGGTGACCGGCGAGGGGATCGACGAGCTTCGGTCCGAGCTGGGCGCGCGCGTGGCGGAGCACCGGGCGCTCGTCAAGCGCATCCAGGCGGACCTCGATTGGGTCGCCGGTGACATCACGCGCGCGGCGGGATCGTCCGATCCGCATCCGGTCAGCGACGACCAGCGCGAACGGCTGGCCGATGCGCTGGCGGAGGTCGTGGGGGCGCGTGGGCTGGCCTCGGCCGCCGGCGCCGCCATCCGCTACCGGGGTGGCCACGCCGTCGGCTGGCCGTTCACCCGGTGGGTCTCGCGTCTCAAACCCGATCCGCTGCGGCGGTTGGGGCTTGCCAAGGAGAAGACCAGCATCTCGGGTGATGCGCCGCGTCGCACGCACATCGGTGGCGACAACCCGGTCGCACGCGCCGGTGTGACCACCGCGGTGGCCGAGCTGGTGGACGATGTGGGCGGGGGCCTTCCCGCGCCGTGGAAGGAGCGGCTGCGCGACGCCGCGAGCCCGCCCGAGGCGGATCTGGTGGACGCGCTCGACCGTTCGGTGGGCGAGGCCGGCATCGAGATCGACAACCCGGGCTGGTGGCGTCCGGTCAACGGCCTGCAGTGGCTCCTCGCGCTGATCGCCGTGGGCGGACTGGTGTGGTTGGCCGTGCTCTTCGTCCTCGAATGGTTCAAGGTGCCGGATCCGCCGACGCCCGAGTGGAACGGCTGGCCGGTGCCCACCCTGATGGTGATCGGTGGGCTGGTGCTGGGGGTCGTCGTGGCCGTGGTCGCGCGCCGGTTCGTGGCGGTGAGCGCACGCAATCAGGAGCGTCGCGTGCGAAAACGGCTGGCCAAACGCACCCGGGCCGTCGGCGACGCCCAGATCGTCGGGCCGCTCGACGCCGAGATCGACCGCATGCGCCGACTGCGCGGGACGATCGCCGCCCTTGCGAAGGGACCGTGAGCCACGGGTCGGGTGCTCCGGGACGGTCAATGCGCGTCGGCGTTCCGGCGGCAGCCAACCCTCGATGACCTGATGGCCGTCCGGCGTTCGGAGGGCGCGCTGGCGCGCGAACGGGCCTGAGAGCGGGGTCGACGGGCGCCGGCCTGCGTGACGGACTTTGAACGTCGCGCGCCGTCCATTTGAACGGGTGGGGACGTCGTTGCGGGAGCACGGTCCGGTCCGGGAGGAGTGGCTGTGGCAGAGGGTGCGCGATTCGCGGGGATCGCGTGTGACGCGTCCGTGGCGGGTGGTGCAAGTGAACGGTCGTCCGCGTCAATTTGGACGTCGCGCGCCGTCCATTTGAACGGGTGGGGACGTCGTTGCGGGAGCAGCACGGTCCGGTCCGGGAGGGGTGGCTGTGGCAGAGGGTGCGCGATCCACTCGGATCGTGTGACGCGTCTGTGACGAGATCGCGCAAGTGGACGGTCGCCAACGTTCAATTGAACGTCGCGCGCCGTCCATTGGTCGGATGGGGATCTCGTGGCGGGGCACGGTCTGGGAGCGGTGGCTGTGGCGGAGCGGATCGCGTGACCCGGTGCGGTTATTCAATTGAACGTTGCGCGCTGGCCGTTTGGACGTAGCGCGCCGTCTATCTGAATGGGTGAGGACGTCGTGGCGGGGCGCGGTGCGGTCCGAGAGGGGTGTGGCTGTGGCGAGGGTGCGAGATTCGCCGGGATCGTGGGACGCGTCTGTGACGGGGTCGTGCAAGTGGACGGTCGCCGACGTTCATTTGAACGTTGCGCGCCGTCCATTGAACGGATGGGGATGTCGTGGGGGCCCCGGTCTGGGGGTGGGTGTGGCGGAGGGTGCGCAGTACGCGGGGATCGCGTGTGACGCGTTTGGCAGGGTTGTTCAAGTGAACGGTCCTCCGCGTCCATTCGGATGTCGCGCACCGTCCAATTGACCGGGTGTGGGGATGTCGTGGCGGGTTGCGGTTCGTAGGGGTGGCTGTGGTGGAGGGTGCGCGGTCTGCCGGGATCGTGCGACGCGTCTGTGGCGGGGTCGTGCAAGCGAACGGTCGTCCGGGTTCAATTGAACGTCGCGCGCTGTCCATCTGAACGTCGCGCGCCGCTCGATTGGACGACGACGGTGCCGGGGCGTCGACCACCAACGGCCTCGAGATCGGCGCCATGCGTTGCCTCAACGGTCCGCAGGTCCGCGGAGGATCGCATCCGCTATTCTTTGGCACTCAACTTCCGAGAGTGCCAAACAACAAGGAGAGCTGATGGGGCTGAAGCCGCTGGGCGACCGCATCGTCGTCCGCCAGATCGAGGCCGAGGAGGTCACGGCGAGCGGGATCGTGCTGCCGGACACCGCGCAGGAGAAGCCGCTTCGCGGTGAGGTCATCGCCGCGGGCGACGGCCGTTTCGAGAACGGCACGCGCGTCCCGCTGGACGTCGCCGTGGGTGACGAGGTGATCTACTCGAAGTACGGCGGCACCGAGGTGTCGGTCGACGGCGAGGACCTGCTCATCCTCCGTGAGTCGGACGTGCTCGCAAAGGCGGTGAAGTGATGCCGCACAAGGAGATCAAGTTCCACGAGGACGCTCGCAAGGCCCTCGAGCGCGGCGTCAACGTGCTGGCCGACGCCGTCAAGGTGACCCTGGGCCCCAAGGGCCGCTACGTCGTCCTCAAGCGTCCGTTCGGCGCCCCCACCGTGACCAACGACGGCGTCACCATCGCCCGCGAGATCGAGTGCGAGGACCCGTTCGAGAACCAGGGCGCGCAGCTGGTGCGCGAGGTCGCGACCGCGACCAACGACGTCGCCGGTGACGGCACCACCACGGCCACGCTGCTCGCGCAGGCCATCGTGCGCGAGGGCCTCAAGAACGTGGCCGCCGGCGCCAACCCGATGGGGCTGAAGCGCGGCATCGAGGCCGCCGTCGACAACATCGTCGAGGCCGTCCAGAAGGCCGCGACCCCGGTCAAGGGCAAGGAGGACATCGCCCGCGTCGCCACCATCTCGGCGCGTGACCGCGGCATCGGCGACATCATCTCCGAGGCGATCGAGAAGGTCGGCAAGGACGGCGTGGTCAACGTCGAGGAGGGCCAGACCTTCGGCATGGACCTCGAGTTCACCGAGGGCATGCAGTTCGACAAGGGCTACGTCAGCCCCTACATGGTCACCGACCCCGAGCGCATGGAGGCCGTCCTCGACGACGCCTACATCCTGGCCCACGGCGGCAAGGTCAGCGCCATCAAGGACATCCTCCCGCTCCTGGAGCAGGTCATCCAGACCGGCAAGCCGCTCCTCATCGTGGCGGAGGACTTCGAGGGCGAGGCCCTGGCCACCCTCATCGTCAACAAGCTGCGCGGCACGTTCACCGGCATCGTGGTGAAGGCCCCCGGCTTCGGCGACCGTCGCAAGCGCATGCTGGAGGACATCGCCGTCCTCACCGGCGGTGAGCAGATCAGCGGCGAGATGGGCCACAAGCTCGAGAACACCCAGCTCTCGCAGCTGGGCCGCGCCCGCAAGGTCGTGGTGGGCAAGGACTACACCACGATCATCGACGGTGCCGGCGACCCGGAGGAGATCAAGGCGCGCATCGCCACGGTCAAGACCGAGATCGAGAACTCCGACTCGGACTACGACCGCGAGAAGCTCCAGGAGCGCCTGGCCAAGCTCTCCGGCGGCGTGGCGGTGGTCAAGGTCGGCGCAGCCACCGAGACCGAGATGAAGGAGAAGAAGCACCGCGTGGAGGACGCCCTCCAGGCGACCCGTGCCGCCCTCGAGGAGGGCATCGTGCCGGGCGGCGGTGTCGCGCTCATCAACGCGCTCCCCGCACTCGACAAGCTGGAACTGGAGGGTGAGGAGGCCGTGGGCGCCGCCATCGTGCGTCGTGCCCTGGAGGAGCCGCTTCGCCAGCTGGCCCAGAACGCCGGCCTCGAGGGGTCGGTCGTCGTCGGCAAGGTCAAGGACCTGAAGAAGGGCATGGGCCTCAACGTCGACACCGGCGAGTACGTCGACCTGGTCAAGGAGGGCGTCATCGACCCGGCGATGGTCACCCGCTCGGCGCTCTTGAACGCCGCGTCGATCGCGAAGAACGTGATCACCACCGAGTGCCTCATCGTCGAGGCCCCCGAGAAGCCGAAGGACGGCCCCGGCGGTCCGATCACGAGCCACAACCTGGCCGGGGGCATGCCGGACTTCTAGTCCGACCCCGGTTTGCATGCGGTACATGTGTGGCCCGTCCCGGGAACCCGGGGCGGGCCACACGTCATTTCACGGGCGCGAAGGCGACGCGGCGATGCGTCTGTGCCTTGGTCCCGCCCGTTCGGGTGGGAGACATCGCGTTACTCCTGGGGAGGGTGATCGACACTGGAAGGAGCGCCGCGGCGCCGCTGATACATCGCGCAACCGGCGCGATCGGTGTCGCGGTCGCGTGTGCGGGTGTCGGCCGTGCCGGACCGCATGCGGTCCACCATCCCCACGGCCCGGTTCCGGCCATCCGGTCTACGCTGGTCGGACGCCCCGCCCACACCGAGGTCATCCGTGCCAGCGTTCCCAGTGCCCCTGTCCATCCTCGATCTCGCCCCCGTCGGTCACGGCGAGACGGTCGGCCAGTCGTTCGCCGCCAGCGTCGACCTGGCCCGCCGCGCCGAGGCCTGGGGCTATGCGCGCATCTGGTACGCCGAACACCACAACATGCCGGCCATCGCGTCGGCGGCGACCTCGGTGCTGATCGCCCACATCGCCGCCAACACGTCGACCATCCGGCTGGGGGCCGGCGGCATCATGCTGCCCAACCACTCGCCACTCGTCATCGCCGAGCAGTTCGGCACGCTGGCCGCCCTCCACCCCGGCCGCATCGACCTGGGGCTCGGCCGCGCACCGGGAACCGACCAGGTGACGGTCCGCGCCCTGCGCACGTCGCCCGCCGCCGCGGAGCACTTCCCGCAGGACGTGGTGGAGCTGCAGGGGTACCTGGGAGAGGAGTCCCTGGTGCCGGGTGTCGAGGCGACGCCCGGGCGCGGCAGCAACGTGCCGATCTACATCCTCGGCTCGTCCCTCTTCGGGGCGCGGCTGGCGGCCATGCTGGGGCTCCCCTACGGCTTCGCCTCGCACTTCGCGCCCGACATGCTGCAGCAGGCGGTGGCCCTGTACCGCGAGGAGTTCAAACCCTCGGCCCAGCTGGCCGAGCCCTACGTCATCGCCGGCGTGGGCGCCATCGTCGCCGACACCGACGAGGAGGCCACCACCCAACTGCTCGCCACCCGGCGGCGGCGCGTGAGCCTCATCCTCGGTCGCCCGAAGCAGCACTTCACCGACCAGGAGGCCGACCGCATCCTCTCGACCGATGCGGGTCACCACGTCGACAAGATGCTCACCTACACGGCGATCGGAACGCCGGCGAAGGCCCGCGAGTATCTGGAGTGGTTCCGGGAGCACGCCGACGCCGACGAGCTGATGATCACCTCCAACGCCGTCGACCGCGGCGCGTGGCTGCGGTCACTGGAGCTCGTGGCGCAGGAGTGCCTGGGCGCCGATCCGGCCTGAGATCGTGACCCGGCCGGGGCGCGTGGTCCGGCCCGCCACCGGAGCGTCGAACACCCGCATCCGTGCGCTCGCCGAGACCGGGTGCCCGCCTGCGGCGTACAACCGGCATGAAGACCGGATCGAAGCCGCTCCTCGCCGTCGCCGCCGTCTGCCTGGTCACGCTGCTGGCGGGGTGCTCCCCCCGGCTCCTCCCCTTCGGCGGTGACTCCCACGCGCCCGTGTGGTTCGGTGGGCTGGACCGCGCACCCGGCGCGCCATCGCCCGATCCGCATGCGGAGATCACGTCGGACGCCGACCTGACCGCGCTCGTGGGACGGGCCACCCCGGGCCGGCCGCTGGACCTGCCCCCGCGGCCCGACGGCGTCCGCCGGCTCGCGTTCGTCCTCACCGGCTGCGCGCACGACTCGGCGCGTCTCACCGTCGGGGGCGACGGGACCGTCGGCGTGCGCCTGGTGCGGGACGATCCCGACATCGAGATCGACTGCGCCCAGGCGATGTACTACCTGGCGGTGTTCGACGTGCCCGCGGATCGTCTGGCGGCCAACCCGTTCAGGGCGACCGGCGGATCGCCGACGCCCTGACGTCGGGACCGCGGGTCAGGCGGCCCGGGCGAGCGGACCGTCGGCCTGCACCAGGGCGTCGTATCGGCCGCCCGCTGTCCGCAGGTCCGCGTGCGTGCCCCGTTCGACGATGCGCCCGTCGTGCAGGACGGCGATTTGGTCGGCGCCGGCGACGGTGCTCAGCCGATGGGCGATCGTGATGGTCGTGCGCCCGGCGGCCAGGGCGTCGAGGGCCGTCTGCAGGCCGCGCTCGGTCCTGGTGTCGAGGGCGCTGGTGGCCTCGTCCAGGATGAGGATGCGCGGATCGCGCAGGAGGGTGCGCGCGATCACCAGCCGCTGCTTCTCGCCACCCGAGAACCGGTGTCCACGCGCGCCCACCACGGTGTCAAGACCCTCCGGCAGCCGCTCCACCAGGTCGGCCACCTGCGCCGTGCGAAGGGCCTCCCACAGGGCGTCCTCGGTCGCATCGGGCCGGGCGAGGAGGAGGTTCTCGCGGATCGACGCGTGCATCAGGTGGGGTTCCTGGCTCACGACGCCCACGACCTGCGTGATCGTCGCCTCGTCCAGATCGCGCAGGTCGTGCCCGTCGATGGTCACCCGACCGCGATCGGGATCCCGCAGACGTGAGATGAGGGAGACGAGCGTGCTCTTGCCCGATCCGGTGCGCCCGACGAGCGCCAGACTCGTGCCGGCCGGCACCGTCAGGTCGAGGCCCGCGAGCGCGGGGGAGTCCGACCCCTCGTAGGTGACGTGCACGTCCTCCAGCCGGACCTCGCCCCGAACGGTGGCGAGGTCGAGGGTGACGGGGTGGACCGGCGGCGGCACGTCGACGACGAGGTCCAGGTAGCCGAAGATGCGGCTGAAGAGCGCCATCGACGAGATCCACTGGGCGCCCAGGTTCAGAAGCCCCATGATGGGCCGGAAGATCGTCGCCTGAAGCGTCGTGAACGCGACCAGCGTCCCGATCGTCATGCCACCGCTCGTCGCCGGGAACCCCGCGGCCAGATAGATGAGCGCCGGGATGGCGGCGAAGATGATCTGCATCGTCGACATGCGCCACCGTCCGGCCAGCTGACTGCGAAGCTCAAGGTCTGCCAGCCGCTCCGAGCTCGCGGTGAACGCGTCGGCCCGCGCACCTCCGGCCCCCAGGGTCTTGGTGAGAAGGGCGCCGCTCACCGAGAGCCCCTCCTCCACGTGACCGTGGAGGGTGGCGAGCTCGCGCTGCCTGGCCGCGGTGAGCTCGCGGCGTATGATTGCGACCCGCCGTGTGAGCCACACCGCCGGCGGGATGACCGCCAGCGACAGCAGGGAGAGGCGCGGCGAGAGCGCCACCATGGCGACCGCCGTGGCGACGGTGGTGGTGACGTTGGCGGCGACCGACGTCGCGGTGCTCGTCACCACCGACTGCATGCCGGAGATGTCGTGGGTGAGACGGCTCTGCACCTCGCCGCCGCGCACGCGCGTGAAGAACGCCATGGACTGTGCCTGCAGGTGGCGGAAGACCCGGGTGCGAAGCGCGTGCATGACGTCCTGGCCGAGCGCGGTCGCGAGCCACGTCTGCACCACGCCGAGGATCGCGGTCACGACGGCCACCGCGACCATCCCGGCGACCAGCCGTACGAGAAGGCCGGTGTCGCGTCCCGGCAGGGCGTCGTCGATCACGCCCCGCAGCAGGAACGGCTGCGCCATTGCGATGAGCGACGTCGCCGCGATGATCGCCGCGACCACGATCATGCGTGCCCGGTGCGGCCGGAAGAGGCGGCCGACCCGGCCGATGGAGACCGGGCTCTCTGCGAGCTGCCTGCGATCGGCGGGATCGACGCGTCCCGGTCGGTTGCGATGTGGTCCCTGGTCGTCGCGGCCCATGTATCCGTCCATGCCGCCCCCTCCCGTCGAGATGTCAGATGGGGAGGTTACCTCATTATATGGTTACCTCGCAAGTCGGGTATGATCGTGCGATGGACGACGCGGCACGATCCGACGCCGAACCCACCCTGGAGGAGGCGCTCTTGGGGGCGGCCCGCGGCCTGCGGCGCCGGTGGATGGCGGACCTCGCCCCCATGGCGATCGCACCCCATCAGGCGCGCGTGCTCCGCGTGATCGGCCGCCGGGAACCGGTGCGGCCCGGCCAGGTGGCCGAGCGTCTGCGCATCGCGGCGCGGTCGGTCACCGAGGTGGTCGATGCGCTGGTGGAGCGCGGGCTCGTCGTCCGCGGACCCGATCCCGACGATCGCCGGGCGACCGCCCTGCGTCTCACACCGGAAGGCCGTCGGCTGGTGGACGAGGTGTCCGAACGCCGGCGGGTCGCGGCGGACCGGTACTTCGACCGGCTGAACGCGCAGGAGCGACGCACGCTCGCGCGGCTGCTCGCCCGGCTGGACGACGATCGGACGACGTGCGATCCGCGCCGCACGGGGTTGTGACCGCCCCGTCCGCCTGATCGGGATGTCGACATCGACGTGCGCCGAATGTGATCCGGACGCAGAGACGGATGCGGCCCGATGACCGTTCCCCGGTCCCGGGCCGCATCACTCGCTCTCAGCTGTGGCCGCCGGCCCCTCGTCGGGCGCCGGCGCGCCGATGCTCATCGCAGGTCACAGGCGGCCCCTTTCCGCACGCCCCGTCCCACCCGGGACGGCCATCCGGCGGCAGGTCGTCGCTTCCGTTGGGTGCACCGTCGCGGGTGGACGCCCTCCCGCCAGAACCGCCGAGGCCCGTGGCGCACATGCGCCGTGGTGTGCCGGGCCACGATCAATGGCTCCGAATGCGACACCTGGGACCAAGCCTGCGACGGACGCGTTCACGCTCCACCTTCGCTTCGCTGATGCCACGATCCACGCGGGTGCGGGATCGCTCGATGCACGTCCAGTCTGCTCCCGGTGCCGGCGAAAATCAAGCGACGCGCGATTCGCGACGCGCGGGGTCGTGATGACCTCACCGCTCGCGGTGGAGACGTCGCGCGCGCGTGATGTGTCGGTCACGAGGCCTGCGTGGAACGCGCCGCGCCGCGGGGCGGCCCCACCCCCGACGTTCTAGCCGGCCGGCGCCGCGATGCTCGAACCGGCGGTCTCGATGACCCGGTCGATGAGGCCGTAGTCGGCGGCCTCCTGCGCGGTGAAGAAGCGGTCACGCTCGGAGTCGCCGTGGATCTGCTCCGGGGTCTTGCCGGTGTGCTCGGCCAGGATCTCGTCCAGCCGCGCCCGGATGCTGAGGGCCTCGCGGGCGTGGATCTCGATGTCGGTCGCCTGTCCCGAGAACCCGCCCGAAACCTGGTGGATGAGGATGCGGGAGTTGGGCAGCGCCATCCGCTTGCCCTTGGCGCCGCCGGCGAGGAGCAGCGCGCCCATGCTCATCGCGATGCCGACGCAGATGGTCTGCACGTCGGGCTTCACGAACTGCATGGTGTCGTAGATCGCAAGACCCGCGTACACCGACCCGCCGGGCGAGTTGATGTAGATCGAGATCTCCTTGTCCGGGTCGTCGCTCGCCAGGTGCAGGAGCTGGGCGACCACCAGGTTGGCGATCTGATCGTCGATCGGCGTGCCGAGGAAGATGATGCGCTCGTTGAGCAGGCGCGAATAGATGTCGAAGGAGCGCTCGCCGCGCGAGCTCTGCTCGATGACCATCGGGATGAGTGGGCTCACGCTGTGCTCCTCGCTCCTGTCGCGCCCGGATCGGCACGCCTGCGACAGGGTACCGGGGGTCCGTCCCCGATGGCCCGCCGCCGGGTCAGCGGCGCCCGGCCGCGAGCACCCGGCGGGTGAACTCAACGAACGCCGCCACCACCGTCGCGCCGATGAACGGCACCAGGACGATGACCACCCCGGTGCGCCCGCCGGTCGAGACGAGCACCGCCAGGACCGTGAACGTGATCGCCCACACGAGCAGGGCGCGACCCGCCGGCGAGAGTCCGCGGCCACGGCGCCGTCCGCCGCGCCAGATGTCGGCCACCACCACGACGATGAGCGCGAGCACGCTCGCCATCGCGAAGCCCGCGAGGAGGGGGATGCCCGTCCACTCCTCGTTGAACAGCGCCAGGAGGACGAGCCACGTGGGGACGCCCACGAGGATCCAGCGCCATACGCGCCGCGTGAGGGCGTCGATCGCGTCCCAGTCGTCCTCGGGTGGCTGTGGGCGCCCGGCGGTCACAGCCGGTGAGCGTAGCTGAGCGGACCGTGCGGATGGCGGGCCCGCGGGGCGGGGCGCCGCCGCGCTCCCGGAGACGATGTGTTCGTCGGCTCCACGGCATTCGGAGCGATGATCGTGATGTCCGGCGGGCCACGGGGCACCGGCGATCCGGGACATGGCGTCCGCCGGGGTTCCGCCGGTCGTGCGCGACATCGTAGGATCCACGACGTCACCCGGCGGGAGGAAACCATGGGCAAGGACGAGGGCAAGCGCAAGCGCAGGAAGGGCGACCTGACCGACGTGGTCATGTCCCTGGCGGCGATCCAGCCGGCCGGCGACGGATCGAAGTCGTCCAAGGGCAAGGCCGGGCGCAAGACGGCCATCGGCGTCGACATCGGCGGCTCGGGCATCAAGGGCGCACCGGTCGACCTGAAGCGCGGCGAGTTCGTCGTCGAGCGCATGAAGATCGCCACACCACAGCCGGCGACCCCCAAGGCCATCGCCCCCATCGTCGCTCAGATCGTCGCGCAGGCCGGTGACGGGCCGGTGGGGGTCACCTTCCCGGCGGTCATGCATCACGGCGTCGCCCTCACCGCGGCCAACGTCGACGCCAGCTGGGTCGGCACCGATGTGGCGGCGCTCATGGAGAAGGCGGTCGGACGACCCGTGCTGGTGCTGAACGACGCCGATGCGGCCGGTGTGGCCGAGGTCCGCTTCGGCGCGGCCAGGGACGTGCCGGGGGTCGTCCTCATGACCACGCTCGGCACCGGCATCGGTTCGGCGCTCTTCATCGATGGTCGCCTCGTGCCCAACACCGAGCTGGGGCACCTCGAGATCGACGGGCACGTGGCCGAGCGCCGTGCCGCGGCGGCCGTCCGCGACGACGAGGGACTCAGCTGGGAGGAGTGGGCGAAGCGGCTGCAGCGCTACTACACGCACGTCGAGCGGCTCTTCACCCCCGATCTGATCGTGGTGGGCGGCGGGGTCAGCCGGCAGAGCGAGAAGTTCCTGCCGCTCCTCGATCTGCGCACCCGGATCGTCCCGGCCGAGCTGCGCAACACGGCCGGCATCGTGGGGGCCGCGTGGCTCGCGGCGCGCGCGGCCAAGGGCGCCTGACCTCAGGTCGGGCGCACCACCCCGGCGCTCTCGTCCCACAGGGTGACCCGGGGGAGGAGGCTCGGCAGGATGTCGGTCAGCGTCACCACCTGGGGCTGCGCACCCGACTCCCCCGTCACGAGGACCAGCTGGTTGCGGGTCTCGCGCATCCGCGCCAGGGCCTGGTGGAGCGGGGTCTTTGCGTTCATCGCGAGCACCGGGCGCGAGTAGGGTGCGGCCGGGGCGTCGGGCAGCGGGTTGGTGAGGGTGTCCCGCACGTGGATCACGCCGCTGATGGCGTCGTCGTCGCGCAGGAGCACCCGCATGTGGCCGGTCCTGCGCGTGGCCTCCTGCACGTCGGCGACGGTGGCGTCGCCCGGGACCGACGTGATGCCCGTGCGTTCGGCCACCAGGTCGCCCAGGGTCAGCTGGTCCATGACGAGCGCACGCGAGATGGACGCGCGGTAGCCGGCCTCCAGGGCGCCGACGTTGGCCGAGTGCTCGACGAGCGCCGACAGGGTCGCCGGGTCACCGCCCACCGGCAGCTCGGCGATCGGTTCGACGCCCATCATCCGAAGCAACCGGTTGGCCGCCTCGTTCAGCAGGTACAGCAGCGGTCGTGTGAAGCGCATGAACGCCCGCATCGGGAGTGCCAGGACCGTCGCGACGAACTCGGGGTGGGCGATGGCCCACGACTTGGGCGCCATCTCCCCGATCACCAGGTGCAGGAACGTCACGATGAGAAGCGCGAGGACGAAGGCGATGACGCTTGCGGTGTTGTCGCCGAGCCCCACGGATTCGAGCATGGGGGTGAGGGCGTGGTGCACCGCCGGTTTGGTGATCGCGCCGAGTGCGAGCGTGCACACGGTGATGCCCAGCTGGGCGCCCGCGAGCAGCAGGGTGAGCTCGGCCGAGCTGCGCAGCGCGGCCCGGGCGGCGCGCGACCGGCGCGCGTCCTCCTCCAGCCGGTGACGGCGCGCCGCGATCAGGGCGAACTCGGTGGCGACGAAGAACGCGCTCAGCACGATGATGCCGGCGGAGACGACCACGACCATGAGCGGGCTCATGCGGCGTCCCCCCGCGTCGGTCCCTCGTCGTTGTCGGGCAGCGTCAGACGCAGCTTGGACGGCACGTAGTGCTCGACCTTCAGCACCTCCGCGCGCAGATACTTGGTGAGCGGCTCGTCCTCGTCCATCAGGTCCGCGGCGTCCAGCGGCAGCGGCACGTCCACGACGGTGCCCGGCTGGGGCAGATGACCGTACGCGTCGATGACGAGGCCGGCGATCGTCTCGTAGTCGCCGCGGGGCAGATCGACCAGGAGCGCGCGCTCCACCTCGTCCACGTGCACGTCGCCGGCCATGATCCAGATGCCGTCGTCCAGCTGTTCGTCGAGCGGCAGGCGGGGATCGTGCTCGTCGGTGATCTCGCCCACGATCTCCTCGGCCAGGTCCTCGAAGGTGACGATGCCGGTGAACCCGCCGTACTCGTCCACCACGCAGGCCATCTGCGCCCGGGCCTCGTCCATCGCGCGCAGGACGTCGGGCAGGTCCATCAGCGCCGGCACCACGAGCGCCTCCCGCGCCAGCTCGGTCACCGGGGTGTGCTCACCCCGGCCGTTGGGTCGGTGGCTGAGGATGTCGACCAGATGGACCACGCCGAGGATCCGCTCCTGCTCGTCCAGGATGGGGTAGCGGGTGTGGCCGGTCGACATGAGGTCGCGCACCTCGCCGATGGTGGCGGTCTCGCGCACGACGTCCACGCGGGAGCGCGGCATCATCGCGTGCTCCACGTCCCGGCGGGGGAAGTCGATGATGCGGTCGAGCATCGTCGAGAGCTCCGGGGACAGGTCGCCGCGGTCGCGCGACTCCTCCACCACGTGCTCCAGGTCGAGGGCGGTGGCGGAGTGCTCCACGTCGTGCACCGGCTCGATGCCCAGGAGACGCAGGAGGAGCTCGGCCGCCTTGTCGAACACCCAGATGAGCGGGCCGAACACGGTGAGGAAGATCCGCGTGGACCGCGACAGCGCACCCGAGACCTGATCGGCGCGGGCGATGGCGTAGTTCTTGGGGAAGAGCTCGCCGAAGAGCATCTGGATCATCGTGGAGAAGGTGAGCGCGATGATCCCGCCGATCGCGAGCGCCAGCCCGCGCGACATCCAGCCGGCGTCGGTCATCGTCGTCGCGAGGGCCTTGCCGATCAGCGGCTCGGCCACGTAACCGACGAGGAGCCCCGTGACGGTGATGCCCAGCTGCGCGCCGCTCAGCATGAACGACGTGCGTCGCGTGATGTCGAGGGTGCGTCCCGCCGCCGCGTCGCCCGCCGCGGCACGCGCCGCCAGACGGGAGCGGTCGACGGCCATGTAGGCGAACTCCTGCGCGACGAAGTAACCCGTCGCAGCGGTGATCAGGAGGACGACGCCGGCACCGACGATCAGTGACACGGCCGTGCTCAGGCTCGACCCCCCGACGTGTCGGAAACGGGTCGGCCGCCGCTACTCGGAGGTTCGTCGTCCATCATCTCGTGAGGGTGGTCGGTCGCCGCGACACGGCCGGTAGGATCGCATAATCCGCGGACACCCTCATGAGGCACGGTTGGGGCGCATGGCGAGACCCGCGGCGAGGCCCGTGACCGCCCCGGTCCCAACCGGTGCCCGGCCGGCGGCGCCGCCCAATCAGCCCGTGAACGAAAGCGTGTGACCACGGTGGACCTCGGTCGGTTTCGCACCCATCTGCAGGAGTTCGGCGCCGCGACGGTCGCGGTCGCGGCGGGTCGTCGGGCGGGGCGCGACCTGGCCCATCGCGTGCGCGGCTGGACCGGTCGACCCCCGCGCACCGTCACCTACGGTGGCAGGACCCACCCCGAGTTCCACCATCCGGACGGTCGCACCTGGCTCACCGAGCGGGCGGTGGAGGTGGCCGTCGCGCGCGCGTTCCTCGACCGGGCGCCGCTCGGGGCGCGTGTCCTCGAGGTGGGCAACGTCCTCGGCCGGTACGGGGGGACCGGGCACCTGGTCATCGACCGGTACGAGCGGGCGCCCGGCGTTCTGAACGTGGACGCCGCCGACTACGCAGCACCCGAGCTCGCCTTCGACGCGATCGTGTCGGTCTCGACGCTCGAACACGTGGGCTGGGACGAGCCGGAGCGCGACCTCGGGAAGGCCGAGCGCACCATCGCACACCTGCGGCGGCTCCTTGCACCCGGCGGCCGCATGCTCGTGACGATCCCGTTGGGCTACCACCCGGCGCTCGACACCTGGATCCTGGGCGGGGCCCACGACGCCGACCACGCCGAGATCGTGCGGCGGGCGCGGGGCGGGGGATGGGAGCCGGTGGGCGTGGCGGACCTCGGAAAGCCGCGCTACGAGTTCGATGCGCGGACCGCCCGGGCGGTGTGGATCGCCGAGTTCACCCCGGTCGCGTGAGGACACCGCGGGCCGACCCGGCCCGCACGCCGGCGGTGACCGGTCAGTCGAGCGGGTGGAACGCCACGCCGGTCAGGAGCTTGGGGAAGAAGTACGTGGACTTCTGCGGCATCGTCTCGCCGGCCTCGGCCACCGCCACCACCGACTCCTTGGGCATCGGCCGCATGATGAGCACCGCGGCGGCGCGTCCGCTCCGGCCGAGCTCCCAGGCCTCGGCGGTGTCCTTCACGTAGCTGAGGACGCCGCGGTGGGCGAGCGTCGCCTGGTCCTCCCCGAACGCGCGTCGCAGGATGCGCTCCTCCAGCACCGACACGTCCAGCTGTGCGGCGGGTGACGCGTCGGTCTGCTGCTCGCCGGTGATGACCGCGGCGCCCTGCGGTGTGACCAGACCGAACGACGGCGCGTACTGGGGCGTCGTCGCCAGCACGAACCGCAGCTCGTCCAGGTCGGCCACCGGTCGCACGTCGAACCCCTCCGTCAGTGTGCCCGGGTCCTCGGCGAGGACGCGGTGGGTCGGCAGGACCACGAGGCCCGGGTCCTCGATCGCCGTGAGCCCCATCATCACGAACCCGTGCGGACCGTCCCCGTCATCGTCCCCGGTGTCCGCCGCACGACGCCTGCCCGCGTACTCGACGGCCGTCTCGTAGCGGTGGTGTCCGTCGGCGATGAGGATCCAGCGGTCGGCGATGCCCGAGGCGACGCCCTCGAGCGCGACGGGGTCGTCGATCCACCACACGCGGTTGCGCGTGCCGTCGGCCGTCGTGAAGTCGGCGTCCGGCGCGCCCTCCACCCCCAGGCACTCCCACACCACGCCGGCGCGGTCGGGGTAGAGCCCGTAGACCGGTGAGATCTGGTGCCCGGCCGCGTTCAGCAGGTTGAGGCGGTCCTCCTTGGGCCCGGCGTGCGTGCGTTCGTGCGGGCGCACCGCGCCGGTCTCGTACGGCTCGGCGCGCACCGTCACCAGGATCACGCGCCGTTCGGCGAGCTCACCGGTCTCGAGTGCGAACGTCTGCGTCCAGGCGATCATCCCCGGCGTGGGATCGGCGCCCAGGACGCCGCCCCCGGTCCACTCGGCGATCAGCTCGCGCACCCGCTCGTACGGCGGGTCCGGCAGCTCCAGGCGGACGGCGTTGTACGGGCTCGCCTCCATGAGCGCCGTGCGCTCGTCGGCGTCGATGACGTCGTACGGCGGGGCGACCAGGGACTCGAGGGGACCGGCCGTCGCGGGCCGGTAGCGCAGCGGGGTGAGGGGGCGGATGATTGCCATGGGCGGATGCTATGGGCGCCACCGGCCGGTGGCCCCCGGCGTGGTCCCGCACGACGCCTCGGTCAGAGGGTGTCGCTCCCGCGGGGCGCGGGCCCCTCGTCGGTCCGCGTGCGCTGCCACGGCCACGCGCCGGTCATCTCGAGCTGCAGGGCGAAGCTGAGGAAGGTCCGGATGAGGACGATCGCGCCCAGGACCGCCACGCTGCGCGGCGTCGGGGTCACCGCCACCGTCCGGATGATGTCGGCCGCCACCAGGAACTCGAGCCCCAGCAGGATCGAACGGCCCAGTCGCCTGCGAAACGCGTGGTACGGGTCGACCCCCGGCCGGCGGTGCACCAGCGTCGCCCATGTCGCCACCAGGGCCCCGACCACGATGACCGCCACACCTGTGGCATCCACCACCTTACCGACGGTCTCGATGGTCTCCGCGAACGTCATGGACGGATGCTCTCCGTGAGCGGACGTCGCCTCGGGGCCGGCTCCACCAGTGCGGCCGCTACCCTTGGCGGGTGATCCTCGACGGGCTCACCGACGTGCAGCGCGAGGCGGTCACCCATCCGGGCGGCCCCATGCTGGTGGTCGCCGGCGCGGGTGCCGGAAAGACCCGCGTGCTCACGCACCGGCTGGCCTGGCTGGTGGACCAGGGGGTCGAACCGGCCGAGATCGTGGCGCTCACCTTCAGCTCGCAGGCCGCCGACGAGCTGCGCGGTCGCGCCGAGGCGCTCATCGGACGCGCGCACGAGACGCTGCGCGTGCTCACCTTCCACTCGTTCGCCGGTGAGCTCGCCCGGGTGCACGGCGTGGAGCACGGCCTGCTGCCGCCGGCGGTCTGGGCGACCGAGGAGGAGCGGGCGCTTCTGATGCTCGACCGCATCGGCGAGCTGGGGCTCGTCCGCCACGACCTGCGCGGGGGTGCCGGGCAGGTGGTGGACGACATCATCAAGCGGATCGAGCGCTGCAAGAACGAGATGGTCTCGGCGGACGACTTCGTGCGCTACGCCGAGCTCGCGGTCCAGGGTGCGTCGCGCCCCAAGGATCGCGTCGAACGGGAACGCGACCTGGAGTTCGCACGGGCCTACCGGGCCCACGACCGCTGGCTCGCGGAGGAGGGCCTGGTCGACTTCGGCGAGGCCATCGTGCGCGCGGTCACCCTGCTGCGCGCCAATCCCGAGCGGCTGGCCGCGCTGCGCGAGACGACGCGGCACGTCCTGGTGGACGAGTTCCAGGACACCGACTTCGCCCAGTCGCAGCTCCTCTACCTCATCGGCGACGGCGCCGACAGCGTGGTGGCCGTCGGCGACGACGACCAGGGCATCTACCGCTTCCGCGGCGCGTCCACCAAGAACATCGCCGACTTCCGCGACCGCTACCCGAACCGCCGCGAGATCAAGCTCGAGCTCAACCACCGCTCCACGCAGTCGATCCTGGAGGCGGCGCACGCGGTGGTGGCGCCCGTGCCGGACCGCTCCGACAAGCACCTGGTGGCGCTGCCCGAGGCCGAGGGGCCCGTGCCGCGGTTCTGGGTCGCGCGGGACGAGGACGGTCAGGCACGGGCGGTGGCCGAGGCCGTCATGGCGTACGCCGAGCAGGGCATCCCCTACGAGGAGCAGGCGGTGCTGATGGACTCGGTCCGCACCGAGGCGCCGGCGTTCGTGCGGGTGCTGGAGGCGGCCGGCGTCCCCCACCAGGTGCACGGGGGCCTGGGGGTCTTCGAGCGGCGCGAGGTTCGCGAGGCGATGGCGTGGCTGCGCGCCCTGGCCGATCCCGACGACGGACAGGCCCACCTGCGCCTGGCCGCCGACCTTGGCCTGCCGTGGAGCGCCGCCACCGACGCCGTGCATATGGCGGCGGAGCGCGGTGAGTCGGCCACGGCCGCGCTCGCGCGCGTGGCAGCGGACGCGGGTGACCCGCGGCTGGACGAGCTGCTCGACCTGGCGGGTCCGGCGATCGTCGGACCACCGCGCGACCTTGTGCGCCACGTGCTCGACACCACGGGCATCCGTTCGCGCGCGCTGGCCCTTGGGGGTGCCGAGGGACGCGCCCGCCTGGCGGGTCTGGCGTCCCTCGAACAGCTGGCGCGCGACCTGGCCGGCCGCGACGACGGCATGGACGCCCCCACGCTCGTGCGGCGGCTCATGGGCCTGGCGGAGGTGGGACACCGCGGCCGCGTCGACCGCTCCGGTGAGCGGGTGGGCGTGCAGGTCTCCACCATCCACCAGTCCAAGGGCCTCGAGTTCGACGTGGTGTTCGTGGTGGGGCTGGTCCAGTCGCGCGTACCCGGCCGTGACCGCTCGCGCCACGACATCCCCAGCGAATTGCTTCCCGAGGCGCTCGCCGAACGCGGCCGCGAGGCCCACATCGCCGAGAAACGGCGCCTCTTCTACGTCGCGCTCACGCGGGCACGGCGCCACCTCGTGCTCAGCACCTATGAACAGGGCGAGCGCTCCGCCCAACGGCCCGCGAGCTTCTTCGAGGAGGCCCGCGCGGCCTGCGGGGAGCCGACCCCGGAGCAGGTGGGCGCCGGACCGGAGCGCGAGATCCTCGACCGCATCGCCGCCGCCCGCGACGATCTGGAGGACGCGGTGCGCGCGATGGCGATCGACATCGCCGCCGGCACCGACCCGGCGGGGTCGCGACAGGCCATCGGCGAGCGCATCGAGCGGCTGGCCGAGGCGCAGGCCACCGCCTTCGCGCCGCCGACGCTGGGACCGGCCGCGGCGTTCCGTCCTCCCAACCCGTCGCCGCCCTCCATCGAGATCTCACCGAGCGACCTGCAGGCCTACCGCATCTGCCCGCTGCGCTACCGCTTCTCCAAGATCGACCGGGTGCCGCCCGTGCAGCGGCCGTCCGGCGCGATCGGAAACGCCCTCCACCTGGCGCTCGAGGCGCACTTCCGTCCCGACGGCGTGGGCGGCGACGGCCAGGCGCTCGTCGACCGCTTCGAGCGCGAGATGGAGCGGCTGGGGGTGGCCGACACCCCCGAGGGACAGCAGGCCATCGACCGCGCGCGCACCCAGCTTCCCGCCTACCACGACCGCATCCGCGCACGGCGGGTGGACATCCGCGGGGTGGAGCGCCGGTTCACCATCCCGCTGGGGCGCCACACCGTCCACGGACGGGTCGATCGCATGGACCACCGCTCCGACCCCGGTGGCGCCGGCTTCCAGACCATCGACTACAAGAGCGGCAGGCCGCCGTCCGCCCCGGGGGTGGGTGACGAGAACCTGGTGCTCGCCCTCTACATCCACGCGGTGCAGCAGAAGGGCGCGGCCACGCGCGGGGCGCGGCTGGAGTACGTGCTGGACGGCGACGAGCGCCCGTTCGACCCCGATCCGGCGGAGCTCACGATGCTCCTGGACGAGGCGCGCGTGCTGGCCGACGCCGCCGCCGACGGCCGCTTCGACCCCACGCCCGGGTTCCACTGCCGCACCTGCGACTACCAGCTCCTCTGCCCGGCGAGGGACCGATGACGGCGGTGTCGGCGCTGGAGGTGGGCCAGCCCGTGGAGGGCGTCTACGCGGTCCGCAGCAAGGAGCGGCGCCTCTCCAAGCGCGGCGATGCGTACCTGATGGTGACGCTGGCCGATGCCACGGGCGCGATCACCGGGTTCGTCTTCGACCAGCCCGACTTCTTCGACGAGCAGTTCGCGAGCGGCGACCGGGTGCGCGTGGCCGGACAGGTCGTGGCGCGCGCCGGACGTCCCTCCATCCGCATCCGCCATCTGCGGCAGGCCGCCGACGAGGTGGGGGCCGAGGATCTCCTGCCGCGCAGTCACCGCGAGCCGGACGAGCTGATGGGCTTCGCGGAGCTCCTGGCGGGCGAGATCGGCGACGCGCGGCTGCGTGCGACGGCGCAGTCGGTGCTGGGCGACCGTGCGCTCGCCCACGGATGGCTCACCGCCCCCTGCACCCGCTCCGGCCACCACGCCTACCAGGGCGGGTTGATCGAGCACACCGTGGGGGTGGCGTCGCTCGCCCAGACCCTCTGCCAGTGGCATCCGCGTGTGGACGTGGACCTGCTGGTCGCGGCCGCCCTCGTGCACGACGTCGGCCACATCCGCTCGTGGCGCCTGGGGGCGACCTTCGAGCAGACCGATGAGGGCAGGATGGTGGGGCACCTCGCCATCGGGCACGACATCGTCGACGCCGCCGCCCGTCGTGCGGGCGTGCCGGACGACCGCCGCCTGGCGCTCCTGCACGCGGTCGCCTGGCACCACGGACAGCCCGCGGGGTCGGCCCCGGCGCCGGCGACGGCCGAGGCGCTGGCGCTCTGGCGCATCAACACCCTGGAGACCGCCGTGAAGGCGCGTCTGGAGGGACCCGGGATCGCCGACCAGGACTGATCCGTCGCTGCTCGCGCGGGACGTTCCGAACCTTTTCCGATCTCCTGGCGGGTCGTTGTCCGTTCGGAGGACGAAACCGGGTGGACGGCGCGGGATACTCGTCGTGACGCGAGCGGGTGATCCACGAGGTCGTCCATGACGCGTCGGGCGGCGGGCCGGTCCCCAGGCCGGCCCGCCTGCGATGTCCGGTCGTGATCGGCGGGGTCGCGCCCCGGCGCCGGCGGGCGCTTCACTACACTTGCCCTCGACCAAGGAGGAACGATGGGCGAGCTCGCCGGACGACTGGAAGAGGACATGAAGGCCGCGCTGCGCGCCGGGGAGAAGGACCGCCTGGGCGTCATCCGCCGCGCGCGTGCGGCGGTCAAGAACGCCGAGATCGACGCCAAGGCCGAGCTGGACGACGCCGGTGTCGAGAAGGTCCTGCGCGCGCTGGTGAAGCAGCACCGCGACTCCATCGACCAGTTCGAGGCGGCGGGGCGCGCCGACCGCGCGGACGCCGAGCGGGCCGAGATGGCGGTGCTCGAGCAGTACCTGCCGCAGCAGCTGGACGAGGCGGCCATCGAACCCGTGGTGCGCGAGGTCTGCGAGGAGCTGGGTGCCGCCGGTCCCAAGGACATGGGCGCCGTGATGAAGGGCGTGATGGCGCGACTGGGCGGCGCGGCGGACGGCGGCACGGTCAACGCCGTCGTGCGACGCGTGCTCGCGGAGCGGGCGGGCTGAGGCATGGCGTCGTGGGCAGAGGTCGCGCGGGAGGTCCCCGAGCTCGCGTCCGACGCCCTCGCCTCGCTCGACCTGGGCAACCACAAGATGGTGGCCACCATCCGTCCCGACGGCTCGCCGCGGGTTTCGGCCACCGAGGCGCGGGTGGTCGACGGGACGCTGTGGATGGCGTTCATGTGGATGACGCCCAAAGCGCGCGATCTGCGGCGCGACCCGCGCTACGCGCTCCACAGCTGGTCCGCCGAGCCCGAGGTGTGGATGGGCGATGCCAAGGTGGCCGGCCGGGCGGTCGAGGTGGACGACGAGGCCGCGCGGACGCGACTGGTGGAGGCCGCGGGCACCGCACCGCCCGGCCGTTTCCACCTCTTTCGCTGCGACGTGGACGAGGTGGTGGTGCTGCGCCTGGCCGAGACCCTCGACCACATCGTGGTGCGCACGTGGACGCCGGGTGACCCGGTGCGGACCTCCGTGCTGGGCTGACCCCACCCGCACCGACCCACTCCGCGCGGGCATGGTGCGCGATCGGCCGGGTGGGTCGAACCTCTGAGAACCCACTAATCTCCTCCCGACACCGACGGGGGGACGACGTGGGCGACGGGCGACACGGGGCGCAGGATGTGGGCGCCGGCTTCGATCAAGCGGTGCACGTCTACGAGGACCTGCTGGTGCACAACCGCACCGGTGCGGACCGGCTGGTGTCGGCCATGCCCGATGGGTCATACCCGCACGTCGTCGACATCGGCTGCGGCACCGGCTTCGCGAGCTTCGCGATGCACCGGCGATACGGCACCGCACGGGTCACCGGCGTCGACGCCTCCGCCGAGATGCTCGCCCTCATGCGCGAGTCGGCACCGCGGCTGGCACCGGACCTCGAGCTCGACCTCCACCGCGGCGACGCCATGCACCTGCCCCTGCCCGACGGCGCGGTGGACGGTGCGGTCAGCACCATGGCGTTCCACTGGTTCCCCGACAAGGAGGGCGCGGTGCGCGAGATGGCGCGCGTCCTGCGGCCGGACGGCGTCGTCGGCATCCTGGCGGCGGGGCGGGGGACCGACCAGGAACTCCTGCAGGTGATGCTCGAGATCGACCCGCCGGTGCCGTCGGCCTGGACGGGCGTTTACGACCACATCCACCGTGACGTGCCCGAGATGCACGAGATCCTGGAGGGGGCCGGCCTGGAGGCGATCGACGTCTGGACCGAGACCCGGTATCGCTGGATCACGCCCGAGGCCTACCTCGCGCGCCTCGCGGCGGTGGCCGCGCATCTCTCGTCGGACCTCTCGCCGGACGAGACCCGGGAGCACGGTGAGCGGCTGGCCGCGGCGCTGCATGCCGCGTCGGGGCCGAAGGGCTTCGCCTACACCTTCGTCAAGCTCTTCGCGATCGCCCGCCGGCCCGGCTGAGGCCGGGACCCGGCGCGCCGGTCACGCGGGGCCGAACCCCACCCTCGGGGCATCCTCCGGCGCGATCCTGATGAAGCAGAGCTCGTCCGGGTTGATCCAGAACGAGCCCTCCTCCGCCTCGAATCGCTGCCAGTCGTCCCCGCCGCTCGACACGGCGGCCACCAGGGTGTCGGCGGCCGACTGGTCGACGGTGACCCGCAGGACGTTGCCGCCCTCGAACCCGATCTCCATACGACGTGCGCTCATGATTTCGTCAGCACCGGCAGTTGCTTCTTCTCCTTCTCATCCGGCTTCCACGCCGGCATCGTGCGGATCTCGTCCACGTGCTTCATCGACTCGACCTGCTCGGGGAACTTGAGCAGCTGTCCGCGGCCGTAGCGTCGGAAGACCGGCACGCCGAACAGGCGGTAGATGAGGTCCATCGACCGCTGCGACATGCCCTCGCGGATGAGCCTGAACGCCTCCGGCCCGTGGCCGCGCGCCGAGAGGAACGCGATCCTGGGGAGCCGCAGCGTCGTGCGCCACTCGCGGATGAGCATGCCCAGCACGCCGCGCATGTTGCGGCGCACGTTGCGGCTCAGCATCTGCTTCCAGCCCCTGGCCGAATAGAAGCGCAGCATGCCCTTCCACGTCTCCATCTGGAGCTCGTGTGGGGTCATCAGCTTGGGGGCGATGATGCAGTGGTGCCCGTCGTACAGTGAGTAGTCCTGGGTGAGCACCCGGTCGTCGGCGCGCATCTGCGCGTCGAACGCGGTGCCGGGCAGCGTGGTGAGCATCATCATCTGCAGCGTGTCGACCTCGTGCTCAAGGGCGAAGTCGATGGTGCCGCGGACGGTCTCGGCGGTGTCGGTGTCGGCGCCGACGACGAACATCCCGTGCACGCTGATGCCGTAGTCGTGCAGCAGCTTGATGGAGGTCGTGATGTGCTCGACCTTCTGCTTCTTGTTGTACGCGTCAAGGCCGGCCTGGGTGATGGACTCGAAGCCCACGTAGACCATGTAGCAGCCGGAGTCGCGCATCAGCGAAAGCAGCTCGTGGTCGGGCGTCAGGTTGGTCTTGGACGAGTAGAGGCTGTCCGCACGGATCTGGGCGGTCCACATGGGGGTGATCTTCTCGGCGATCATCTGCCGGAAGAGCGCCTTCGCCTGGCGCTTGTCGACGATGAAGATGTCGTCGTAGAAGAAGACCCGCTCTGGCCGCGCCTGCCGGAGCTCGCTCATCACGCTCTCGACCGACCGGCTGCGCAGCTTGCGCCCGAACATCTTGATGACCGAACAGAAGTTGCAGTCGTACGGGCAGCCCCACTTCATCATCAGCGGGTAGGTGACCATCCGCTCACGGCCCTCCAGCAGGTGGAAGGCGGGGAAGGGGAGTGCGTCGAGGTCCTCACTGGAGGCGGCCGGCGCCTCCGGGTTGTCGATCTGCCTGCCGTCGGCGTCCAGCCAGGAGAGGCCGGCGATCGCGTGCAGCTCGTCGCGGGCGCCTCCGCGGCGGAACCAGTCGAACAGCTGCACCCAGCCGACGTGGCCCTCGCGGCGGATGACGAAGTCGGAGTGGTTGAGCGCCTCGTGCGCCATGAAGGTCACGTGCGAGCCGCCGATCACGACCGGGATGCCGGCCTCGCGGATGCGGTCCGCGTAGGCGTAGCCCTCGAGCGTCGTGTTGGTGGTGGTGGAGATGCAGACCAGGTCGGACGAGAGCACGTCGTCCCAGTCGATCTCCACCGCCCGGATGAGTTCGCAGTACACCCACTGGTCGACCGACGGATCCTCCCGCTCGATGCACGCCGCCAGGAGCGGCAGGCCGAGCTTGGGCAGGTTCGCGATCTCATAGATGGTCGCGCCCTTCGGCCTCGGCTCGATGTACCGGATCTTCATTCGGAACCTCCGTGTGACGCGTGATTGGCATCGACGAGCTCGGTGAGCGCGCCGGCGGTCGACTTCGGATGGAGGAAGGCGATCATGTGACCGCCGAGACCCCGACGGGGCACGCGGTCGATGAGGGTGACGCCGGCATCCTCGAGACGACCCAGCGTTGCGGCCAGATCCTCCACCTCGAAGGCGGTGTGGTGCAGGCCCGGTCCCCGGCGTTCGAGAAACCGTGCGACCGACCCCTCGGGGTCGATGGGCTGGATCAGCTCGATCTGCCCCGTGCCGACCTCGAGCGCCGCGGCCTCCACCCCCTGGTCGGGGAGCGTCTCGCGCACGACCACGCCGATTCCGAACCGCTCCTCGTGCAGCGCGATGGCCTCGTCCAGGTCGGGGACGACATAGCCGACGTGGTGGATCTTGAGGAAGCGCACCTGCGGGACACTAGTGAACCGCCCATGCCGTGTCGACGGACGGTGGCAGACGATGTGGTGACGATGACGCGGGACGGCGGGCGGTTTTCGGCGCGAATCCGACAACAGCGGGGTCCGGGTGTTCGCCGGTGCGCAACCCGGCACGGCGCTTTCTCAATCTCCATTGCAGTTTTCGTCAGCCTGCGACCGACGTTATTCCCCTGCAAATCGCGGACGCGGCCACCCGGGTAGGATCGCCCGCGGTGCGGCGACCGGAGCTAAAGGGTGCGGAGCTTCCTGCCGAAACACTTGAGGCGACGGGCTTCCGCATCCCGCGCGCCTCGTCCCGGGTGGCCGGGAATCCCCGTCACCCCCGAAGACCCTGGAGCAAACAGATGGCTGTGTTGGGAGATCTCGCAGACTTCTCGATCTCGGACGTGCTCCGCATCGTCCGGACGAAGACCGGTGTCCTCTATCTGTACAGCGCTCTCGGTGGCCGCAGCCTCGAGCTCGGTCTGCACCGAAACCACCTGCTGTGCATGTTCGTGGACGGCCTTCCGGTCACCAAGCCGGAGAAGGCCGCCGAGATCCTGCAGCACCTGGCGAAGGAGGGGCAGGGCAAGTTCTCGTTCGAGAACCAGGCCCTCGAGGCCCTCACCCGCCACTACACGCTGCCGCTCGACCAGGGTGTCAGCCAGGGCGTGGCGCAGCGCAGCGTCGGCGAGGCCGAGCTGCCGCACCCGCTCACCCGCTTCCGGGCCGTGGAGCCGCTTCCGACGGTCCCCTCGGTGCTGGTGCCCTACTGGCAGCGCGCCGAGCCGTTCATGCGCCGCGGCAGCAACGGCGAGGAGCTGGCGGCCGCGCTCGGCATCTCCGTGCGCGACGCGCTCACCCTCATCTACCGCCTGCGCGCCGTGTCCCTCATCCAGGTGATGCGCGCCCCGATCGCCGCACCGGCCGCCGGCCAGAACGGCAAGGGTGTGCCCGCGCAGGTCACCAACGAGACCCGGTCTGTCCTCAAGCGCATGATCGGCCGCCTGAGGGGGAACGCATGAGCTTCCAGCCCCTCAAGCTGGTCGTCAGCGGGCCGGTCGGTTCGGGCAAGACGACCTTCATCCAGACCCTCTCCGAGACCGCCGTGGTGTCCACCGACGTGGGCGCCAGCGAGGACATCGGCAAGGCGAGCACCACCGTCGCCCTCGACTTCGGCACCGTCCACATCGACGACACGCTGCTCTTCCTGTTCGGCACGCCCGGCCAGGAGCGCTTCGACTTCATGTGGGACGTGCTCTGCGAGGGCGCCCTGGGCCTCCTCGTCCTGGTCTCGGCCAGCAAGCCCAGCGACTTCCGCCACTCGCGCCACATCCTCGAGTTCATCTCGTCGCGGTACTCGCTCCCCTACATCGTGGGCGTGACCCACGAGGACGAGGTCGGAGCATGGGCCGCGGAGGACGTCGGCATGTACTTCGACGCCCCCGACGAGAACATCATCGGCTGCGATGCGCGCGACCGCCGCTCGGCCGAGTACGCCCTCTCAACACTTCTGACGGTCATCACCGAGCAGGCCGCGCCTGACTACGCCGCCTGACCGTCTTCCCGACACACCACCCCCACCTACACACCCCCCTCCTGGAGGAAACATGAGCAAGCAAGAGCAGACCCAGGCGATCCTGGACAGCCTTCGTTCCGGTATGCCGGAGATCAAGGGCGCGCTGATCGCGACCGCTGATGGTCTGGCCATCGCCCGTTCGTTCTCGGACAACACGGACTTCCAGCGTGTGGCCGCCATGTCGGCGACCGCCCTGGGTCTGGGTAAGCGGATCGCCGACACCCTGGGTGCCGGTGAGTTCACCGAGACCAGCGTGTCGGGTACCGACGCCAACGCCTACATCTACGCCACGGGCCCGAAGGGTGTGCTGGCCGTGATCACCAACCCGGACGCCAACCTCGGTCTGCTGCACCTCGAGGCGCGCGACGCGGCCAAGAAGATCGCCGACATCCTCTAGCTCCACCCGCATCACCGGGACGTCCGCCGCTTGCCCACGTTGTCGCGGCGGCCGACCCGGCTCGCAGGTCCAGGTCATTCATCCCGCTTTCGAAGGAGTTCCACACATGTCAGTTCGCCCTGATCTCGGCGACTTCAGCAGCATCGTCTGCTTCAAGGCCGTCATCACCGGTGTCGAGGACACCCTTGGCACCGACGGTGCCGCCGTCGTGTTCACCCGTGCCGGCAAGGTCCGTGGCCACAACCTGGCCACCGACCTCGGTCTGACCGGTTCCAACCTGCCGATCGAGCAGGTGGCCGAGGCCCTCAACAAGGCCATCGGCAAGGAGGGCACCAAGCTCTGCGCCGTCGACAAGGCCTACATGGACGGCGACGACATCATCGTCGAGACCAACGAGACGGTCTGCTCGGCCGGTGAGCCCAACGGTTCCGACCGCGAGTGCACCTTCACCCTCGGCGCCGTCTGGGGCGCCCTGGAGGCCGTGACCGGCAAGACCTACATGGGCAAGCAGTCCGACAGCGTGCTGCGCGGCGGCTCGTCCGACACGTTCGTCTTCAGCCCGCTGTAGTTACTGGCCGGCTCGGATCGCTCGTCGACGCTCGCGCAGCCTCGACGGTTCGGCGATCCTCCCCGGTTCCTGGGTGCGGCGTGTGCCCCTTCGGGGGTCACGCCGGACCTGTGACGTGTCCGTTCTGGGGGACGACTCTCGGTCGACCTCTGTCGACGGTCCGTTTACCGGCAGTCGTTGACGGCAGGCACGTGGGTTCGCCTGTGCGGCGAACGCGGCGGCGCCCTTCGGCGCCCCCGCAACCGCCTTTGGAGTTTCGGCTCCGAGTTCCGGCTCGGATCTTTCGTTGACGGGGACGCCTGCCGTGATGGTTGGGCGATCCTCCCCGGTTCCTGGGTGCGGCGTGTGCCCCTTCGGGGGTCACGCCGGACCTGTGACGTGTCCGTTCTGGGGAACGACTCTCGGTCGACCTCTGCGGACGGTTGCGTACGGAAGTCGTTGACGGCAGGCACGTGGGTTCGCCTGGTCGGCGAACGCGGCGGCGCCTTCGGCGCCATCCGGTTCGGATGTTCTTTGTCATCGTTCTCGCGCAAGCCCGGTGCCTGACACTTAACTTGCGTCGGTGCCAGCCGGACCTGGCCGGCAACTACGGGTGTCGCGTTCTTGGAGACGACGCTGGGTCGACCTCTGCCGACGGTCCGTTTACTGGCAGTCGTTAACGGCAGGCACGTGAATTCGCCTGGACGGCGAACTCAGGCGGCGCCCTCGGCGCCCCCGCAATCGCCTTTGGGGTTCCGGCTCGGACATCCGGCTCGGATCGCTCGTCGACGCTCGCGCAGCCTCGACGGTTCGGCGATCCTCCCCGGTTCCTGGGTGCGGCGGTGAACCTTCGGTCCAGCGCCGGACCTGTGACGTGGGCGTTCTCGGGGACGACTCTCGGTCGACCTCTGTGTGAAGGTGCGTGACCCAAGCCAACGACGGCAGGCACGTGAGTTCGCCTGTGCGGCGAACGCGGCGGCGCCCTTCGGCGCCCCCGCAACCGCCTTTGGGGGTTCCAGTTCGGACATCCGGCTCGGATCTTTGGTTGCCGAGTCCGCTTCCTTGATGGTTCGGCGATCCTCCCCGGTTCCTGGGTGCGGCGTGTGACCTTCGGGGGTCACGCCGGACCTGTGGCGGGTGCGTGGTCCGCGCTATCCGTCCGGTCGGTCTTCGTCCTCCCGCCCCGCGTCCTGCCGCTCGTCCGCCGGGCGCAGGTGCGTCGCCAGCGCCGTCAGCGTCCCGCTCCAGATGAGGCCCTGCGTCTTCTCCGGGAACATGAGCCGGTAGGCGAACCCCATGGGTCCCCGTGATCGCGTCACGAGGGTGACGGCGGTGCCGCCGTCCTCCAGACGGTCGCACTCCATAGAGAGGACGGCGCGGAGCCCGAAGGCGCGCGTGACCCAGGCCAGGCGTCGTCCGGGCTCGACCTCGGTGATGCGGGGTGCGGTCCAGAAGAGCCGGCCGCGCGGATGGCGCATCTGCATGCGCGCCTGGGTTCCCGTGGCCACCTGGTCGGGGTCGAGCTCGACCTCCGCGCACGCCGGGTTCCATTCCGGCCATCGTTCCAGGTCCGCCAGCACCGCCCAGGTGGTGGACGGGTCGGCGGCGGTCCTGACCGTTACCGTGACCGGCACGGGAGGCGGGACGGCGTGGTCGCGCGCACCCACCCACCGCGGCGGCGCGAGCGTCTGCTGTGGTGCGTCGCCCGGTGCCGGATCGCGTCGACCGACCACCGCCTCACGCGACGACGCCCTCCAGACGCAGGATCTCGTCCATGGCCGCGCGGCCGACGGCCAGGTCGTCGGGCCCCGGCTCACGGGTGGCGAACGACGCCTGGATCGAGTGCCCCACCCCGTGCACGAGGCGCGAGACGGGGTGCTCGGGACGCCGTCCGGCGAAGGCGAACAGCTCAAGCGCCGAGCCCAGGCTGAGCGCCGACGCCGTCAACCGCTGGAGTGTGGTGGGCGAATCGGTCAGGCGCCGGAGCCCGCTGTTGGCGAGGATGGACGTGGCGATGAGGGGCAGGACCAGGTTGCTGCCGCACCGGTCGTGCTCCTTTGGGTGCGCCGCGGCGTGGACCACCCCGCGCGCCCCGCCCTCCTCGTACGCGGCGATGCTCTTGTGCTCGACGCCGTGCCAGATCGCCGCCTGCGATCCGCGCAGCGCGACCACCGCCGGCACAAGGCCAGCCATCGCGGCGACGAGCTCCTGCACCATCACCGACCGCGTGCCGCGGCGTGTGACCGCGGCGACCATCGTGGCGCCGGCCATGCTCGCGAGCACCCGGGTGTTCTCCATCGCCAGGCGCGCGCCCGGGGTGTTGGCACGGGCGGCCGGCACGACGGCCATCGCCTCCGCCATCCGCAGGACGCCGCGCACCACCGGGATGTCGGCCAGGGCACCGCGTGCGAATCGCGGCTTCTCTCCGGAGGCGACGGTGATGGCGCCGTCGTCGGTTCGGATGGCGGTGGCCCAATGCGTGGGCCCGTGCACAAGGAGCCCGTTGGCGAGGGCCATGCCGCCCAGCCGGGGCTGATCGTCGTGATCGCTCATGCGGGAGAATCTAGCCGCACCCTCGGGGAACGTGCTTCGGTCGCGGTATCCCGCCGCCACCGTCAGGAGGGTGATCCGCCCCCGCGGCTCGCGGTGCGGATCTCCTGCGCCATGCGTCCGGCCTCGGCGTGCGAGTGATCGACGAACGCCATGCGCTCGGCCAGGGCCCGGTGCCCGGCGACGTCGCGGATGAGCTCGTGCATCTGCTGGGCGACCTGCCGGTAGGTCACGTGCCCCTGGGGCTGGCTGCGCAGCTCGATCACGTGCATGGCCTCACGGGCGTTCATCGTCATGGTGAACCGAATGCGGTGCGCGAGCGTGACGGCGTACCCGGCCTCGTCCGGCACTCGTTCGCCAATGGCGCGTGCCAGCGCGGCACAGGCCTTCTGCGTGGCCACGTACTCATCCGCCACGTCGGCGTCGGCCACGTCGGGCGGGATGTCGTACCCCAGGTCCGGGGTCAGCGGCTGGGCCTGGAGCGACAGCATGCGATGGCGCTGCAGGTCCCGGTACGCGCCGTAGTCGCAGACCACCTCGAACGTGTAGTCGGTGGCCTCCAGCGCACGGCCGGGGCGCTCACGCCGGTCGGAACGTTCGCCGCAGTACGCGGCCATCACCCGCGAGCGCATCGCCTGGCTGAGCGTCGCGACCCGCGCGCGGACCTCGGCGAGCGGCCGGCCGCTCGCGGGCCACAGCGCGTGCGCCAGCACGCGGTCTTCGCCGTCGGGGTCGAAGTCCACCAGGCGCACCTGCGGGCCGTCCGGTGTGCTGGGCACATCGCCGAACAGGTGGTCGGCGACCTGCGCGGTGGCCGCCGCGTTGGCGGCGAGGTACCGGGCGTGGCGCACGCCGCGATCCGGTCGGTCGACCCGCGTGAGGAAGGCGGGCACCACCTTGCGAAGCTCGGTCAGCATGCGCTCGCCGCACTCCCGCGCCTCGGCCAGCGGACTTGCTTGCATGCGGACAAGGAGTGCCTCGTAGGCTTGTCCCGACCCGAAGATGCCGACGTTGGCCTCTGTTGCCGCCGGCAGCAGGCCGCGCAGCGCGTCGAGTGCGCTGGCGCGCACGGCGCGGTCACGAGCCGACGCGGGAGCGGTTGGGTCGTTGGGCACGTGGGCGTCGATGTGGGCCACGAGGCGGGGCACCAGACCGGCGTAGGCGTCGAACGCCGCATCCAACGTGGACTCGTAGAGGCCCGCCAGCTCGGGGTCGGCCATCACACCGGCGGGGCGGTGATAGCGATGACGTCCGCCGGGGCGGTCGTCCAGGCGGATGTAGCGGGTGGACTGCTCCAGGTAGGAGGCCAGGCGGCCCCATTCGAGCACCTTGGTGAGGAGGTTGGACGCCCCCTCCACCGCGACGTGGGCGCCGCCGAGCTGCGCCACCGAATCGTCGCCGTACTCCGCGAGCACCCGGTCGTAGAGGCCCTCGGCCTGGGCGACGCCGGTGTCGTCGTCGCTGCTGAGCGTCGGCGTCGAACCGTCCTCGGGCAGGAACTCGTCGAGCAGCAGCCGGCGAAGCGACTTGGGGCTGCGGCTGTATCGGGCGAACAGCGCGCCCTTCACGACCTCCGGGAGGTTGGTGAGGGCGAAGACCGGACCCTCGACGTCGGTGACGTACGGGGCGAGGCGCTCGCGTTCGGTCTGGGTGAGGACATCGGACACGGTCCCGACATCGTACCCACGGGTGAAGCGGGTGGACCGGCCGGTCCAGGGACCGGCCGGTCGGATTGCGGATCTCCCTAGGAGAGCAGTTCCACGTTGGTCGCGAGCGGGCCCTTCTGACCCTCCGAAACCTCGAAGCGAACGCGCTGACCCTCGTTCGCCGTGCGGTACCCCTCCACCTGGATCTCACGGAAGTGGAGGAAGAGGTCCTTGCCACCATCGTCCGGGGTGATGAACCCGTACCCCTTCTCGGCCGAGAACCACTTCACAACACCTTCAGGCATTTCAACCATCCTTACAAGTCGGCGAGCCGGTCCGCCACCGCCGCCCTGCTTGGTCGACGCCAACACCCGATCCCGCAATCTCACAGCCCGCATACCGGGTGCGCGACACACGATAGCGCCTCGCCCCGGGGAGGGGTCGTCACAGGTGTTGCGACACGGTTGGAGGCCCATCGCCGGACACGCCCCGCGGTGGCCCGCGGTGCCGTCCGGGGATCACGGCGGACACCGGTGAACCCGTGGAAACGCGGCTCTCGTGGCGGTCGGTGCAGGGCGTGGTCGTGGGGGCGACGCGCCCGTGCCGGCGTTCGCTCGCGTGTCGCCCACCGTTCACGTGAAATGGAACGTGTCGCAGGTTCGTCACGGGTCCGTCACGAAACGCGGGGTGCGTCGTGAGCGGGAGCTCGTTCCCCGGCCGGGCTCGACGCCGTCGGGCGGATCGTTCAATTGGATGTCGCAGACCGTTCAATCGGGAGGAAGGTGTCGGGGGTCCGTGACGGTTCCGCTGCGAATGCGGGGTCGTGCGTGACGCGGTGGTCGCGTGGAGCGGGCGTCGTCGCGGCCCCGCCGGGTCCGCCGGGTGGATCGTTCCAATTGGGCGTCGCAGTCCGTTCAATTGGGAGGAAGGTGTCGGAGGTTCGTGACGGATGCGTTGCGAACGTGGGGTCGTTCGTGGCGCGATGGTCGTGTGGAGCGGGCGGCCATCGCGGCCCGGTCGGATTCGCGGCTGCCGGGTGGATCGTTCAATTGGACGTCGCGGACCGTTCAATTGGGAGGAAGGTGTCGGGGGTCCGTGACGGTTTCGTTGCGAACGGGGGGTCGGTTGTGACGCGATGGTCGTGGTGGAGACGGCGATCGTCCTGGCCGGTCGGGTTCGTCGCCGTGCGCGATCGGATTCGCGGCTGCCGGGTGGATCGTTCAATTGGACGTCGCGGACCGTTCAATTGGATGGATGGCGTTGGGGGTTCGTGACGGTTCCGTTGCGAAGGTCGCGTCGCGCGTGACGGGTGCCGCGGCCCTGGCAGCCGCGGGCTACCATCCGCCCCATGGGCATCTACCTCCACACCATGTATCGCATCACCGACCCCGAGCGGTCGCGGGCGTTCTACGAGGCGCTCGGCTTCACCCCGAGCCGGTCGATGGACATCGTCCGCAACGGTGAGCTCGAGGCCACCAACCACTTCTTCTCGATGGGCGACCAGACCGACGTGCTGGAGCTGACGCACAACCACGACGGCCGTTCGTACGAGATGGGTACCGCGTACGGCCACATCGCGGTCGGCGTCCCCGATCTGGACGGCACGCTCGTGCGGCTCAAGGAACAGGGCATCGAACCCGAAAAGCCGCCGTACCAGGTGCGCGAGGGCGGCTCGCGGCTCTGCTTCGTGCGCGACCCCGACGACTACCGGATCGAGCTCATCGAGCGCGGCTGACCCCCCCGGGTGCGACGCCTGCCCCGCGCCGCACCCGTCCAGGTCGCCAACCCGATCCGTCCGCGTGTGGACGTACCCGGGCCCGCTGATGCACCGGTCATCGACATCACACGCGCGCACGACAAGACCCGTCGGGCTTCGTCAACCGCGAGTCACGAGACGCGATTCAGGAGTTCGATCTCGCGTGGTGACGGCGACGGGCGTCCCGCACGCGGTCAGGGCCGGCGACGATCGCGGCCGCGAAGCTCGCGCAGCCGCGCGTCCAACGCGGCCTCGGCACCCCGGTCGGTGGGCTCGTAGAAGCGCACGTGGTCCATGCCCTCCGGCAGCAGGGACTCATCGATCACGCCGTCCGGGAAGTCGTGCGGGTAGCGGTAGCCGCGCCCATGGCCCAGGTGCCGGGCGTTCAGCCGGCTCGAGTCGCGCAGGCTGATCGGCGGGCGCTGGACGCCGAACCGCTCCACATGCTCCAGCGCCGCGTCGATCGCGCGGTACGCGGCGTTGGACTTCGGTGCCAGCGCGACGAACACGGCGGCCTGCGCGAGGGGGATGCGGGCCTCCGGCATCCCGACGAACTCCGCCGCCCGGGCCGCGGCGGACGCGAGGCCGAGCGCACGGGGATCGGCGTTGCCGACGTCCTCGGCGGCGGCGATGACGATGCGTCGGGCGATGAACTTGGGGTCCTCGCCGCCGTGCAGCATGACCGCCAGGTAGTAGACGGCGGCGTCCGGGTCGCTGCCGCGCATGGCCTTGATGAAGGCCGAGATGGTGTCGTAATGCTGGTCCCCGGACTTGTCATAGGGCACAGATCGTCCCCCGTCGGCCGCCAGCACGTCGTCGGCGGTCACCGTCCCGCCGTCCGGGATCCCGGCGGCCGCGGCCTCCAGCAGGTTGAGCGCCCGGCGGGCATCGCCACCGGCCCGCACCACCACCGCGTCACGCGCCGCATCGTCCACCGCGACCCGGTCGGCGAGCCCGTCGGCGGCCGCCACGGCGCGATCGAGAAGCGCCCGGCAGGCCGGCGCATCGAGCGCCGACAGGCGCACCACCTGCATCCGCGAGATGAGCGCCGAGTTGACCTCGTAATAGGGGTTCTCGGTGGTCGCGCCGATCAGCGTGATGAGCCCGTCCTCGACCGCCGGCAGGAGCGCATCCTGCTGTGCCTTGTTGAACCGGTGGATCTCGTCGAGGAAGAGCACGGTACGCGTACCCGCCGTCAGGCGGTCCCGTGCTCCGGCCAGCACGTGGCGCACGTCCGCGAGGCCCGCGGAGACCGCCGACAGCTCGTCGAACGCTCGGTTGGTCGCTCCCGCGATGACGCGCGCGAGGGTCGTCTTGCCGCATCCCGGTGGTCCATGCAGCAGGAGCGACGGCACCCGGTCGGCCTCGATGGCCGTCCGAAGCGGCGTGCCGGGCCCCAGCAGATCGTCCTGCCCGACGAGATCGTCCAGGCGCGCGGGCCGCATCCGGGCCGCCAGCGGGCGCCCCTCGCCGATGCGCCGGTCGACCAGCTCGCCGAAGAGATCCGGGGAATCCGGGGTGCCTGCCATCACCCGGGAAGGCTTGCACACACCGGGTCAGGCCGGTGTCGATGGATGCGGAAACCGAATTCCCGAGATATGTTTCCGCCCACGTGGCAATGGCCCGGGGGAGCCCGGACGAACGTCACGGAATCGGAGCAGTTCTCCAATCGCTCCCCTGCAGGACAGGCGGGAGTTGCGAGCCTCGCAGGCGGAGCACACACGATCTGAGGAAACGGACGACCGACCGGGAGGCGACATGGCCACGGCCAAGCTGGAGTTCAACGAGGCGATCATGACGGGTGACGAGGTCATCGACACCCAGCACAAGTACCTCATCGAGCTGATCAACGAGATCGCCGATGTCGTCGACAACGGCACCGCCGAGACCGAGCTCGGTCCGATCCTCCCGATGCTGCAGTATTTCGTCGAGTGGCACTTCGGTCGCGAGGAGGAGTGCATGCACCGGCGAAACTGCCCGTTCGCCGACATCAACAAGCAGGCGCACGCGCAGTTTCTCCAGACGGTGGCGGACCTCAAGGAGAAGTACCACCAGGAGGGTGGGAGCGCGGAGCTGGCGCTCGACATGCACACCAAGCTCTGCGACTGGCTGGTCACCCACATCCAGGGGATCGACTCGAAGATCCGCGACTACCCGGAGCCCGCGGGCGTCTGACCGCTCAAGCGACCGCGACGCGACGGGCAGCCGCCGCGTCGCGGATCCGCTTCCGCGCAGGCGGCGGTCACCGCGTGACACGGGACGGGGTGGCTCTATCACGTCCCCCTTCGGGCGTGCCGATAGAGGTTTGACATCAACACCGCCCCCGGTACGGACGCCGGGGCCGCACACGAAGGACGTATTGGCATGGCTGCCGCAGAACGACTCGAGTTCACCGAAGCGATCATGACGGGTGACGAGGTCATCGACACCCAGCACAAGTACCTCATCGAGCTGATCAACGAGGTCGCCGACGTCGTGAACGCCGGCACGGCGGAGACCGAGCTCGGCCCGATCCTCCCGACGCTGCAGTACTTCACCGAGTGGCACTTCGGTCGCGAGGAGGAGTGCATGCACGCGCGTCACTGCCCCTTCGCCGACATCAACAAGGACGCCCACGCCCGGTTCCTCGCGATCGTGGACGACTTCATCCAGCAGTTCCGTCGCGACGGCGGCAGCCAGGATCTCGCGCTGACGATCCACACGTCGCTGTGCGACTGGCTCGTCAACCACATCCAGGGCATCGACTCCAAGATCCGCGACTTCCCCGCACCCGCGGCGGCCTGATCCTCGGGCGGGTGCTCCGCGCATCCGTCCCGTTTTTTCGCCTCCTCCGGCGCCCGTCCACCGCGACGCGACCTCCTTCCGACCGCCGGGAGGAGGTCAACTCGTGATGTTGACCGTCAACATCATGTTTTACACATGGCGGTCGATAAAAAGGAGCACGACGGAGAACGCGTGCTCACGGGAGCGCGCCCGGACGGAGGGCAGTACAGCATGACCAACGCGCAGCGGCTCGAGTTCAACGAGTCGATCATGACCGGGGACGAGATCATCGACACCCAGCACAAGTACCTCATCGAGCTGATCAACGAGATCGCCGATGTGGTCAACGCGGGCACCGGTGAGACGCACCTGGGCGAGATCCTCCCGACGCTGCAGTACTTCACCGAGTGGCACTTCGGCCGCGAGGAGGAGTGCATGCACGCGCGCAACTGCCCGTTCGCCGACACCAACAAGAAGGCGCACGGCGTCTTCCTGGCGATCATCGACGAGTTCGTCGAGCAGTTCCGTGCGGAGGGTGGCAGCAACGAGCTGGCGCTCACGATCCACACCAAGCTGATCGACTGGTTCGTCAACCACATCAAGACGATCGACGCCCGGATCCGCGACTACCCGGCACCGGCCGAGGTCTAGTCCCCACGGGGTGCGGCGACCCGCGTGGCCGCCGCACACCGCACCGCGCACCGTCCGGGTCAGCCGCGCACCCGGACCGTGCGCGCGTGTCGCTCCGGCACGGTGGCCGCCACCAGGGCCGCCAGGATCGGGAGCAGCGCGAGGATCCACAGGACGGTCTCACGGCCCCACGCGTCGGCCATGGCACCGACCGCCGGGAGCCACGGCGTCGCAACGCCGATGGCGCCGAAGCCCAGCACCCATGCGGCCGCGAGCGCCGGCCGGTGGGGCATGAACGCCTGTCCCATGACGACGGTCGCCGAGAACGACGCCATGAGGATGAAGCCGGTGGCGGCGAGGCCGGCGATCCCGAACCAACCGTCGTTCAGGATGAAGGCCGCGGTGCACGGGACGGCGAGCGGCAGCGACAGCATGAGCATGCGCCGCCCGCCGATGGCGTCCGCCACCATGCCGCCGACCATCGTCCCGATCGCGCCGGTGATGACGAACGCGAAGATGACGAGGCCCTGGCCCCGGTCGCTCATGCCGCGCTGACCGGTGAGGAAGAGCGGGACGATCGCCATCAGACCGAACTGGGTCCACGTGCGGAGGCTCACGCAGGTGGTGAGGAGCACCATGCCCCGCATGTCGGTGCGGGCGGCGGGCGAGGTGCCCGTGGGGATCGCGACGACCGGAACGGTGATGCGACGGAGCGCGACCAGGAGGAGCACCATCGCCACGGCGCCCGGAACGAGGATCGTGAGGGTTGTGCGCTCGTTGAGGACCGGCACGAACGCGGCGACGATCAGCGGTCCGAAGGCGAACCCCACGTTGCCGCCGATTGTGAAGTAGGCGACGCCGGTCGCCTTGCGCGATCCGGCGAAGTGGTTGGCGAGGCGTGCCGCCTCGGGGTGGTAGGCGCCCACGCCCAGCCCGCAGATGACGACCAGGAGGAGCAGGAGCCAGTACGACGAGACGAGGCCCGCCGCGGCGAGTCCACAGGTGGCCATGGCGACGCCGGACCAGAGCATCCAGGTGGCGGTCACGCGGTCGGCGACCAGGCCGAACACCGGCTGGATGAACGACGACGAGAAGGTGATGGCGGCCATCAACATCGAGGTGCGGAGGTCCGACAGCATCAGGGCCTTCTTGAAGGCCGGCAGGAGGGGGCTCAGCATGCCGACCGTCATGTCGACCAGGAAGTGGCCACCGGCGAGGATGCCGAGGCTCCGCCGGTCGGGCGCGACGCCCGGGGTCGGCGGGCCGTCTGCGGGCGATGCGGGCGCGCTAGCCTGCGCGTCCATGGACGGGGAACGGGTCATCGTCGGCGCCGACGTTCAGGCGCTGCTGCGGACGCTCGGGCCCGGAGCGTACGAATCGGACCTCGCGGCGGCCTGGATCGATGCGGACCGGGAGTTCGCCAGCGTCGAGGAGCTTGCCGCGCACTGTCCCCCCGAGCGGATCGGGATGTCAGCGGGTGCCTTCGCCGCGCTCATCGGTCCGCTCTTCGGCGAGTTCGAGTGACGCCCCGGGGGCGTCGGAATCGGTCTGTCCCAGACGGTCGTCCGGCACCTCGATGACGTGCCCCTGCGCGTGGCCGCTCACCATGATCTGACGGCTGGGGTCGCTCTGCTCCCACCACCGCGCGGTCCGCACGAGCTGGAGGACGCGGGCGAGCGTGGCGCCGACGACGATGCTCGCGACGATCGCCGAGGCGATCGCGCCCTTGCCCGACTCGGTCGCGAACACCGACGACTCGTTGTAGACGAACGTGTCGCCGACCAGGAGCTGCTGGGAGTTGATCAGCGGGCAGAAGACGAGTCCCCACAGCAGGAAGATGACCGGCGCGAACGAGAGGCCCTTGATCCAGCTGCGGCCGGGGAGCCACCGTTCGACGAGCGCGAACAGGAGCACGACACCCACCGCCAACACGAACGTCGCGACCAGGCCGGTGCGCGCCGGGTTCGTCGCTCCGAGCGCGTTGCCGAGCCCGTCGGGGAAGTCGTGGTCGGTCCAGCGGTGGTTGAGGATCCGTCCGGCGTGACCCTCCTGCATGATCGTGAGCCACAGCACGGTTGCCATCAGCGCTGATGCGATGACCGCGGAGACCCATCGGCCGATCGTGACGGCGGCGGGGAAGTGGCCGCCCAGCGTCGCCGGGCCCGGGGGATCCAGCACAGCGGGGTGGCTCGCACGTTCCATGGATGGAGGCTACCGTCTGGTGTTCCCAACCGGTGGATGCGCGTTGACGGCCGTAAAGGGTATAATCCCTGTGGTAATTATGGATCTTGCGCGGAGGGGCGCATGACTGCGAGCTATCAGGACCTACTTGCACAGGCGCGGAACCGGATCCCGGAGGTGGACCCCGCGGGCCTCGCCGAGCTCCTCGAGGGGCCGGATGCGCCGCTCGTGATCGACGTCCGGGAACAGGCCGAATGGGACGAGGGGTACATCCCCGGCGCGGTGCACGTGCCGCGCGGCTTCCTCGAGAGCCGCATCGCCGGCATCGCGTCCCGTGACACGCCGATCGTGCTCTCGTGCGCGGCCGGCAACCGCTCCATCCTGGCCGGCATCACGCTGGCGGAGATGGGCTACACGGACGTCACGAGCCTGGCCGGCGGCTTCACCGACTGGAAGCGCGGTGGCCGGCCCTTCGACGTCCCGCGGACGCTCGCACCCGAGCAGCGGCGCCGGTACTCCCGCCACCTCTCGCTCAGCGAGGTGGGTGAGGAGGGGCAGCTGCGCCTCCTGGACGGCAAGGTCCTCCTGATCGGCGCCGGCGGCCTCGGCTCACCGGCCGCGCTCTACCTGGCGGCGGCGGGCGTGGGCACCCTGGGCCTCGTGGACGACGACGTGGTGGACGAGTCCAACCTGCAGCGGCAGATCATCCACACGACCGACCGCGTGGGGATGCTGAAGGGCGAATCGGCGAAGATCGCGATCAACGCCCTCAACCCGGACGTGCGCGTGAATGTGCACGACACGCGCATCACCCGTGACAATGCGGTGGACCTCCTGTCGCAGTACGACGTCGTGATCGACGGCACCGACAACTTCCCCACGCGCTACCTGGTGAGCGATGCGTCGCTCATGACCCGCACGCCGCTGGTGCACGCGAGCATCCTGCGCTTCGAGGGTCACGCCAGCGTGTTCCTGCCGTACGACGGGCCGTGCTACCGCTGCCTGTTCCCGGAGCCGCCCCCGGCCGACCTCGCGCCATCCTGCGGCGAGGCGGGTGTGCTGGGTGTGCTCTGCGGCACCATGGGCTGCATCCAGGCGACCGAGGCGATCAAGATCCTCCTGGGCCAGGGCGACACCCTGTCTGGACGGCTGCTCGTGTACGACGCCCTGGGCATGACCTACACGGAGCTGAAGCTGCGGCGTGACCCCGATTGCCCGGCGTGCGGCCCCGACGCACAGCTGGAGTTCAAAGACTACGAGGCGTGGTGCTCCGGGATCGGTCGCCACGCGGTGGGAGCAGCATGACGACGATCAAGATTCCGCCGGTCCTCCGTCCCGCCGTGGGCGGCGAGCGTCAGGTGAGCGCCGACGGCGCCACCGTGGGCGAGGTGCTGGACGCCCTCTACGCCCAGCACCCGACGGTGCGGGGCCAGCTGCAGGCCGACGACGGGTCGCTGCACCGGTTCGTCAACCTGTACCTCAACGATGAGGACGTGCGCACACTCTCGTGGCTCGACACCGAGGTGTCCGACGGCGACACGCTGACGATCCTGCCTGCCATGGCGGGCGGGGCTGCATGACCGGCGCCCTCGCACCGCCCCGGGTGGCGGTGGCCGAGGACGTCCTCGCCACCATCGGCAACACGTCGCTGGTGGACGTGTCGCGGCTCAGTCCCAATCCGGACGTCCGCATCCTCGCCAAGATGGAGAGCGAGAACCCGACCGGCTCCATCAAGGACCGCACCGCGCTGTCGCTGGTGCGCGACGCCGAGGAGCGTGGCCTGGTGAAGCCGGGCGACACCATCATGGAGCCGACGTCCGGCAACACCGGCATCGCGCTCGCCATGATCTGCCGGGTGCGCGGCTACCGCCTGCTGGCGGTGATGCCGGACAACGTGACCGAGGAGCGCCGTCAGCTGCTCACCCTCTTCGGTGCCGAGATCGTCGAGTCGCCCGGGGACGAGGGCTCCAACGGGGCGGTCGTGATGGCCAAGCGGCTGTCGGCCGAGAACGGCCTGTACATGCCCTTCCAGTACGGCAACCCCGCCAACCCGCGTGCGCACGCGGAGGGCACCGCCGAGGAGATCGTGCGCGACTGCCCCGAGGTGGACGTGCTGGTCGCCGGGCTCGGTACCGGCGGCACGCTGATGGGGTGTTCGCAGCGGCTCAAGCGCCACCGCGCCGACATCCAGATCGTCGCCTGCGAGCCGATGCAGGGTGAGCCGCTCATGGGCCTTCGCAGCCTGGACGACGGCTTCATCCCGCCGATCCTCGACGTGTCGCGGCTGGACCGCAAGCTCCTGGTGTCCAACCCCGACGCGCTGACGATGACACGGCGTCTGGCCGACGAGTGCGGCCTGTTCGTGGGGGTCTCGTCCGGCGGGGTCATCCACACCGCCACGCGCATGGCCTCCCGCATGGAGCGCGGCACGATCGTGGGCATCGTCGCCGACGGCGGCTGGAAGTACCTGTCGGCCGGCATCTGGACCGACGACACCGAGACGGTGGAGGACCGTCTGGACCGCGGGGTCTTCTGGTGAGCGACCCGCTGCGGATCTCCGCCGCCCTCGTCGAGGAGCTGGTCGCGCACGCGCGTGCCGAGAACCCCAACGAATGCTGCGGGATGATCGCCGGCTACGACGGTGAGGCCCGCCGCATCTACCGGGCCACCAACACCGAGGCCAGCCCCTTCATGTACGTGATGGACCCGCGCGAGCAGCTGGCCATCATGGACGAGATCGACGAGGCCGGCTGGGACCTGATGGGCATCTACCACTCCCACACCCGCTCGGCCGCGTATCCGTCGCGCACCGATGTGGAGCTGGCGTTCTTCCCGCTCACGGCGTACGTCATCGTGTCGCTCGCCGGTGACGACCCCGACGTCCGGGCGTTCCGACTGACGCGGACCGCTCCCGAGGGCGAGCAGATCGAGGAGATCCCGGTCCAGGTCGGCTGAGGATCCGCGGCGGGTCGGGCGGGACCGCGCGATGCGTGACCTCCCCTCCGACGGGGTACATGGCAACCGATGGACGGCTCGGCGCGGGCGACGGTGGCATGCTTCACATGCGGCCGATCGTCCCACCACCACGGTGGCGGACGTCACCTGGCCGGCAACACACACCCGGGTCGCGCACCGATCGCGACCGCATCACAAAAGGAGATGGATCGTGGCCTTTGAGCTTCCGAAACTGGACTACGCCTACGACGCGCTCGAGCCGCACATCGACGCGAAGACGATGGAGATCCACCACACCAAGCACCACCAGGCCTACATCGACAAGGCGAATGACGCGCTCAAGGGCACCGACCTCGAGGGCAAGCCGGTCGAGGAGGTGCTCGCCAACCTCGGCTCGCTGCCGAAGGACAAGCAGACCGGTGTGCGCAACAACGCCGGTGGCCACCTGAACCACTCCATGTTCTGGAAGATGATGAGCCCCGACGGCGGTGGCGAGCCCACGGGCGACGTCGCAGCCGCCATCAACGCGGCCTTCGGTGACTTCGCATCGTTCAAGAAGGCCTTCGCCGAGGCGGCGGCCGGCCGGTTCGGCAGCGGCTGGGCGTGGCTCGTGGCCGACGGCGGCAAGGTCGAGGTCGTCTCGACGCCCAACCAGGACCCGCCGCTCCTCGAGGGCAAGACGCCGATCCTCGGTCTGGATGTCTGGGAGCACGCCTACTACCTCAAGTACCAGAACAAGCGTCCCGACTACGTGGAGGCGTTCTGGAACGTGGTGAACTGGGACGAGGTCAACCGCAGGCTCGCCGCGGCCTGATCCTCCCTGCGGTGGTGCGGTGGGGTGGGGGCCGTCGCGGCCGCCCACCCCGTCCGCGCACCATCGTTGTGCTCCGGGTGACGGCGGTCCGGGCGGCGCGCCCGGCGGGGTTCCCGGGTGACGCATCGCGTTTGATGTCCCCGCGCGGGGGAACCATCCCGACGACCGCGCGCCGACGCGACCGCCGACCGACGGTGGGTGGCGTGGAGATGCGTGCGCAGACACGGCAGACGGCGATCGAAGGGATCGAAATGTCAGACGAGAAGCGCCGACCCGCCCGCCCGCATCGCGGCACCTACGACGAGGGACAGTCCGTCGACGACCACCACTCCGAGGACCGGCCGAAGGGTGATTTCGCCCGCGGCCAGCGCGAGGGCTCGGACGCGGTGCACGAGGAGACCTTCGCCGAGGGACAGGAGGAGCGGGAGCACCACCCGGAGGACCACCGGCGCGGGGACTTCGCCCGGGGAGGACGCACCCGGGACCGGGACGACCGGGACGACTGATCCCCGTCATTCGCAAACGGTGTGACGCAAGCCTGGTGCCTGACACGTAACTTGCGTGTGCCACGGCGGTGCAAGTTACGTGCCTGACACCAAGCTTGTGCGTGTCACGTCACCGGTGAACGTCGGTCGGGTCGGCCGCGCGGATCCCGGGCAGGCTCTGAGGGCGTGACAGGATGGTCCGACAGGCGACGACGGGGGCGGCGATGGCGAGCGATGACCGGCGCGGCATGGCGACGCGTGCGATTCACGGCACGACCATGAGGGACGCCCACGGCGCGCCGCACATGCCCACCTACAGCACCACCACCTTCGGCTTCCCGTCCACCCAGGACGTGCTGGACGCGGTCGAGGGGCGGGTGACCGGTGGCCTCTACACCCGCTACGGACTCAACCCGACCATCCTCGCCGTCGAGGAGACCCTGGCCGCCGTGGAGGGCGCCGAGGCGGCCTGGGCGTTCGCGTCGGGCATGGCGGCCGAGGCCGCGCTCCTGCTGGCCCACGGTCGCGCCGGCGTCGTCTGCATCGGTGATGCGTACGGCGGAACCATGGAGCTCATCGGCGACCAGCTGCCGCAGCTGGGCATCCCCACCAGCCTCATCCTCACCTCCGAACTCGAGCGTCTGGACGAGATCCTCGCCGGCGGCCACGGTCTCGTCTTCTTCGAGACCCCCACCAACCCGACCCTCGAGATCCTCGACATCGCCGCCATCAGCGAGGTCGCCCACCGTCGCGGCGCTCTGGTCGCCGTTGACGGCACGTTCGCGTCACCCGTCAACCACCGGCCGCTCGAACACGGCGCCGACCTGGTGGTCCACTCCGCCACCAAGTACCTGGGCGGCCACTCCGACCTGACCGCCGGCGTCGTGCTGGGGTCGGCGGAGCTGCTCGCGCCGATCTGGAACTGGCGCAAGAACCTGGGCAACATCCTGTCGCCCGAGACGGCGGCGCTTCTGGCACGGAGTCTGCGGACGCTCACGGTGCGCGTGGCGCGTCAGAACACCACGGCGCAGGCCGTGGCCGAGGCCATGGACGCCGATCCACGCGTCACGCGCGTGCTCTACCCGGGCCTGCCGGACTTCCCGGGCCACCGCCTGGCGGCGTCGCAGATGGACGGCTTCGGCGGCATGCTCACGATCGAGGTGGACGGCGACGCCGCCACCGCGGCGGCGGTCGCCGACCGGCTGCGGCTCTTCCTCCTGGCGGCGAGCCTGGGTGGTACCGAGAGCCTCGCCACACAGCCGATCACCACCACCCACCACGGCGTGTCACCCGACGAGCGCGCCCGGCGCGGCATCACCGACGCCATGATCCGCCTCTCGATCGGCCTCGAGGACCCCGAGGACCTGATCGCCGACCTGCGGCAGGCGCTTGACGCCGTGCAGCCGGCTCGGAAGCCCGGCTCGGATCTTTCGTCGACGGGTCCGCTTCCCTGACGGTTCGGCGATCCTCCCCGGTTCCTGGGTGCGGCGGGGAACCTTCGGTTCGGCGCCGGACCTGTGACGGTCGCGTTCCGGGGGATGACTCTGGGGCGACCTCTGTGCGACCTTCGGTCACGGAAGCCAACGACGGCAGGCACGTGGGTTCGCCTGGGCGGCGAACTCAGGCGGCGCCCTTCGGCGCCCCCGCAACCGCCTATGTGGCTCGACGCCACCCGGCTCGGATCTTTCGGTTGACGAGTCCGCAACCCTGACGGTTCGGCGATCCTCCCCGGTTCCTGGGTGCGGCGGGGAACCTTCGGTTCGGCGCCGGACCTGTGACGGTCGCGTTCCGGGGGATGACTCTGGGGCGACCTCTGTGCGACCTTCGGTCACGGAAGCCAACGACGGCAGGCACGTGGGTTCGCCTGGGCGGCGAACGCGGCGGCGCCCTTCGGCGCCCCCGCAACCGCCTCTTGTGGGGGTTCCGGCTCGGACCAATCCGGCTCGGATCTCTCGTTGACGGTTTCGCAGCCGGGGACGGTTCGGCGATCCTCCCCGGTTCCAGGGTGCGGCGCGGAACCTTCGGTTCAACGCCGGACCTGTGACGCGGGAGCGTTCCCTGACACGACTCTGGCTCGACCTCTGTGCGACCTTCGGTCACGGAAGCCAACGACGGCAGGCACGTGGGTTC
>CAZVNM010000009.1:0-57905 GCA_964628685.1 uncultured Bifidobacteriaceae bacterium
CACCACCGACCACCCAGCCGTCACAGTCGCGCTCGATGTCCTACCACGAAAACTCGGCCGCACACCACCCAAACGCTGACCAACGACAGACTCACCACCAGCAGCACGCATCGCTCACAGGCACGTTCCACGACACGCTCGGCGCAGGTCGTGTCACTCTCCGGCGTCGGCAGCCGTCGAGTGCGATTCCACCCGCGCAACGAGGGACCGCACACGTCGACGAGAACATGATCCACACTTGCGTGCGTTCAACCGGACGGCCGGGATGCGGGTCCGGGAGGCCCGGCTCGCCCTCGGCCCGGGTGACCGCCCCCGATCCCACCGCCCGTATCCTCCCGCCCATGTCCACGGGGAGGAACCGCATGAAGCTCCTGGCCGTCTACCTCGGCGGGCGCGCCCCGCGCTGCAACACCGAACTGCACGACGTGGTATTCGTCGCCGGCGGGCGGATCGAGGATGTCTACCCGCGCCTTCTGGAACTCTGGTTCGGCATGCCGCAGGGCCTCCACGTGGACGCCTGGATGCACGTCGACCACGTGGACGGGTACGACGTCTCGCTGCTGCCGCTCGCCGAGCGGCCGCCACGCGACGATGACCGCCGGCTCTTTTTCGTGAACATGGGGGCGTACGAACCGGGTGCCTTCACCGAGCTTCACGCCAACACGATCGTGGTGGACGAGCACGAGATGATGGTCGCCGCACGGGCGCGGGGCGATCTGCTTCGCGGCCGCTACCAGGTGCACACCGACGACCTCTACGACATCGACGACATCCTCGAGGTGTCGGAGGTGGACGGGTACCGGGTGGTGCTCACCCCCGCCGACGACGACGGTGCCGCGCACCTGGTGGCCCACGCCGAGTACCACGTGATCCCGCAGGACGTCATCGACGCACACGTCGCCGACCGCGGGGACACCGCGGGCTGACCCCTCCCCTGTGGCGCGCGCGTCAGTGGGTGACGACGCGCTCCAGTGTCGCCGCCTCGGCGACCCAGCGGGCGACCTCCGACCCGGCGGGCACCCGGCGCACGAGCTTCTTCGCCGCGTTCACCTCCTCGAGCTTCGCGGTGAGGTTCTCGGCCGAGCGCTGGGCGAGCTCGGGCACCGAGTCGACACCGGCCGCCTCGAGCAGGTCGGCGTACTCGGAGCCCACGCCCTTCACCCGCATGAGGTCGCAGTGGTTCACCCACTCGAGGACGAGCGCGGCACCGATGCCGGTCCGCTCCGCGAGATCCTCGCGCCCCGCGCGGGTCGCGCCTGCGCGAAGGAGCGCGTCGGTGGTGCGCACACCGGCGTCGACGAGCTTCTGGGCATAGACGGGACCGATCCCCTCGACATCGACGACCGCGGCCATCACCCCTCCTCGTTGGTGTGTGGAATTCCACGCGGAACGCTACCGCGGGGACTCACCGGCCCCGGTGACAGGGTGGTGTCCGTCCGTTTTCACGCACGGGTGCCCGGGAAGGGGTGGGGTGAGGCGGCCCCACCGGGCCGCACCGACCAGGCGGGTGACGGAAGGACGAGAATCATGAGCAGGACGACCATTTGGTGGATCGCGGCGGTGCTCTTTTTCGTGGCGGCGATCGCCGCGTTCATCGGCGGGCAGACGGTCTTCGGCGGCGCCTTCATCGCGCTGGGCGCGGCGTGCGCCGTCTTCGCGGTGCTCGGTATCGGCACCGGGACCGAACGACGACGCTGACACCCGACGGCGTCAGCGCACGGCGATGAACCGTGCGTCGACCTGGTCGGGGCCGACCACCCGACGGTCGGTCAGGCGCACCCGCAGTCCCCGGCGCGCCAGGCGGGTGCGCACCTCGTGCTCGTCGAGCGCCAGCATCCTGATCGGGTTGAGGCCGAACCGGGTGAAGAGGGTGTCGTGGGCGATGCCGACCCGGCGGCCCAGCGCGTAGAGGCGACGTCGCGGCTGGATGCGACGTCGCCAGCCGAGCACCACCGGCACCTGCACGGCGAGCACCCCGCCGGGGGCCACCCGGTCGGCCAGGGCGTCCACGAGACGCCGCGCGTCGGCCCGGCTCGGCTGGTGTTGGATCACGAGGCCGCACCACACGAGGTCGAACACCCCGTCCTGCACCGTCGGTGACGAGCCCTGACGGAACGTCACACCATCGGCCCCACCGGCGGTGGCCGCCGCCCGGGCGCGGCGCACCATCTCATCGGAGTGGTCCATGCCGACCACACGGTCGAACCGGTCCGCGAGGGCCAGGGTGATCCGCCCCAGACCGCAGCCGAAGTCGAGGGCCGCGCCGGTGGCCGGCACGGCGTCGAGGGTCGCGAGCTCCGCCATGAGCGCGTCGAGCTCCGCCCGGCCCGACGCGTAGAACTCCTCGGCCCGCTCCCGCCAACCGCCGCCGCGAAGGGCGGGGTCGGAGAGCACCGCCCACATCGGGTCGAGCGATGCGAGCTCCTCCCAGTCGCGGCGATGGTGGCCGGAACCGCCGGCGGTCAGGAGGTCGTCTCCCCCGTCTCCCGCACCGCGCCGTAGCGGTCGTCGTGGACCAGGGTCCGCCACTCGCGGAAGTTGCGAAGCGCCGGCGGACGACCGGTCGGGAAGGCCTTCGGGTAGCCCATCGGCGTGATGACGAGGGGCTCGACGTCCCCGGGCAGATCGAGAAGCGCACGCAGACGGTCGATCTCGAGCCGCCAGAACGCGGTGGTCGGGCAGGTGCCGAGGCCCTCGGCCCGCGCGGCCAGCATGAGGTTCTGGAAGGCGAACGCGACGCTGATGGTGTCGTCGATGTGACCGCCCTCCTCCATCCCGGCCGGGTAGTTGCCGCGCGGCACGATGATCGCGAGCACCCAGACCGGCACGTCGCGGTACGAGGCGAGGATCTCCTTCGCGTACTCGCGTCCCCACTCGACGTGCTCCTCGTCGCTCGCCCCGTCCTTCTTGGGCCGCATGATCGCGAAGTACCGTCCGGCGCCGTCGATGATGATGTCGGCGAGCTGGCGGCGAGTGGCCTCGTCGCGCACCACCAGGAAACTCCACGCCTGCGCACCGCTTCCGGTCGGCGCGCGAAGCCCCTGCCGAAGCACCCGGTCGAGCACGTCGTCGGGGATCGGGTCCGGCAGGTAGTTGCGCACCGCGCGGCGCTTCCTGATTGCCTCGGCGACGTCCATTTCGTGTGCGGTCCTTTCGGGGCTGGGCGACGGGTCACAGCCTACTTCGCACGGCCCACCGTACCGGCCGGGCGCGGATGTGACGCCGTGGTAACCTCGCTTACACACCTGCTCGGGGGGCCAACCACGGCTGAGATCCCACTTCCTGGGACCACCCGAGAACCTGAACTCGGTAATGCGAGCGGAGGGAAGCGGGAATGATCATGGAGATCCAGGTCCTGCCGACGCCTGCGGGTGCGGCGGACAGCCGGTACGCACACGCCGAGGCGGCCATCGCCGTCGTCGCGGCGAGCGGCCTCACCCACGAGGTCGGACCGCTCGGCACCTCGGCGGAGGGTCCGCCCGACACGCTCTGGGCGCTTGCGCGCGCCGTGCACGAGGCCACCCTGACCGCCGGGGCCGCGGGCGTCGTGACCAACATCACGCTGGCCGAGGCCGTCGGGCGCGAGCTCACGATGCACGGGCTCACCGCCCCCCACCGCCGGTGATCGGCGACCTGGCACCCCCCGTGGCGGTCAGACGCGTGATGCGGCGGATCATCCCCCGGGTCACGGCGGCGATCGGCCGGATCGTGCGCCGCATCGTCCCCCCGCTCGTGCTGCTCACCGTCCTCGTGGCGGTGTGGGAGGCGTGGGTGCATCTGGCCGACGTCGACCCGTCGGTGATCCCCGCCCCGTCGCGTGTCGCCGTGGCCCTCGACGACCAGGCCGGCACCCTCCTCGGCCACATCCCGACGACCATGGCCGAGACCGGCATCGGCCTCGTGGCGGGCACCGTCATCGGCCTCGCGATCGCCGTGCTCATCTCCGGCTGGTCGCTCGCCCGGCGCGCCGTCGAGCCGCTGCTCGTCATCCTGCAGACGATCCCGCCGCTCGTATTGGCACCGCTTCTGGTGCTGGCGCTCGGGTTCGGCTGGGCGCCGCGGATCGCGGTCGTGATCGGGGTCGTCCTCTTCCCGGTCGCCATCGCCGCCGCCGGCGCGTTCGGCTCGGTCGACCCGGCCCGGCGCGAGATGGTGCGCGCCTTCGGCGCAACACGCGGACAGACACTTCGCATCCTCACCCTGCCGGGGTCGGTCCCGTCCATCATCGACGGCCTTCGCATCAGCGCCGCCTACGCGGTCGGCGCCGCCGCCGTCGCCGAGCAGATCGGCGGCGCCCAGGGTGGTGTGGGGCTCTTCATCATCCGCTCACAGCGGAGCTTCCGCGCCGACCAGGTCGTGGCCGGCGTCGTCGTGATCACCGTCCTCTCCCTCATCGTCTACACCGCGGTCGGCATCCTCGGCCGCATCCTCACCCCGTGGCACTCAGCCCAGAACCCGGAGCGTCCATGAACCCCACGCGTCGCATCGCCGTCCTCGCCACCGTCCTTCTCACCGCCGTCGCCGCCGGGTGCGGCGGCGGGTCCGGCGACACCGGCACCGGTACGGACCCGACGGCCGTCACCGTCGTGCTCGACTGGACCCCCAACACCAACCACTCCGGGGTGTACCTGGCGAAGGAGCGGGGCCTCTACGCCAAGGAGGGCCTCGACGTCACCGTCATCGAGCCCGACCAGGCCGGCGCCATGGCGCAGGTGGCGGCGGGTAACGCCCAGTTCGGCTTCTCGGCCGGCGAGCAGGTCATCGCCGCCCGGGCGCAGGGCACGAAGGTGCGGTCGATCACGACCATCATGCGCACCAACACGAGCTCGCTGGTCGCACCGGCCGACCGCGGCATCCGCCGGCCCCGGGACCTTGAGGGCAAGCGCTACGGCACGTTCGGCGGTGAGCTCGAGCGGCCGCTCGTCGAGGCGCTCGTACGCTGCGACGGCGGTGACCCCGCCAAGGTGAAGTTCATCGAGATCGGCAACGTTGACTACAGCGTCGGCTTTCGCCGCAAGCAGTACGACGCGGTCTGGGTGTTCGACGGCTGGGACGTCATCCGCATGCGCGAGCTGCAGAAGACGCCGGTCACCACCATCGCCTTCCGCGACCACCTCGGCTGCATCCCCGACTGGTACACCCCGGTCCTCGCCGCCGCCGACACGCTCGTGACCGACGACCCCGACCTGGTGCGCCGCTTCCTCGCCGCAACGGCCGAGGGCTACCGGATCGCGGCCGCCGACCCGGCCGCCGCCGCCGAGGCGATCAAGCAGGCCGCACCCGAGTCGGACATGGCGCTCCTCACACCCTCGGCCCGGTTCGTCGCGACGTACCTGACCGATGAGAAGGGCGGCTGGGGGTACCAGAACCCGGAGGTGTGGACCAGGTTCAACACGTTCCTCGACGCGGCGGGACTCGCCGCGATGGACGACCCCGCCGAGGCGTACACGAACGACCTGCTGCCCGGCGGGTGAGCACCGGGGCCCTCGCCGTCACCGGGCTGGCCCACCGCTACGGTGAACTGCCGGTGCTCGACAGCGTCGACCTCACCGCCGCACCCGGCGAGGTCATCGCGCTGGTCGGCCCCACCGGCTGCGGCAAGTCGACGGTGCTGCGCGTGCTTGCGGGCCTTCTGGTCCCCACCCGGGGGACCGCGCACCTCGACGGCGCCGACCTCGTGGGTCGGCCCGGCCGTGCGGCCTTCATGCCCCAGACCGACGCGCTCCTTCCCTGGCGACGGGCCCTCGACAACGCGATCGTCGGCGCCGAACTTCGCGGAACGCCCCGCCCGCAGGCCCGTGAACGGGCCCGCGAGCTCTTTCGGCGCTTCGGCCTGGCCGGCTTCGAACGCGCCTGGCCGGGTGAGCTCTCCGGGGGCATGCGTCAGCGGGTGGCGCTCCTTCGCACGGTGCTCGCCGGATCGACGCTGCTTCTTCTGGACGAGCCGTTCGGCGCCCTCGATGCGATCACCCGCGCCGACCTGCACGGCTGGCTGTCCGAACTGCTGGTGGCCGAGCCGCGAACGACGCTGCTCGTGACCCACGACGTCGACGAGGCGCTTCGCCTCACCGACCGGGTGGTGGTGATGTCGCCGCGGCCGGGACGCGTCGTTGCGACGCATCCGACCCCCGGAACGCGTCCCCGGCCGCTGATGGCGCTCACCGACCCGGCGACGACCGAGACGAAACGGTCGATCCTCGCCTCCCTGGGTGCGGGCTGACGCTAGTGTTCACACCGTGGGCACGATGGCCTTCAGCTGGGAGTTCACGTTGCTTCGCCGACCCGTCGGCACCGGCAAGGCGCGCGTGGCCGGGCGGTTGGTGATCGAGGCCCCGACCGCCTGCGACGCGCGGGAGCGCGCCATGCGCGAACTCGCCGACCGCGCCGGGGACGAACGCGAACGCTGGTCGCTGGGGGTGCTTCGCCCCCTCACCCCGCGCGCCCCGGGGACCGAGCTCTTCCGCACGACCTTCGCCATCTGGGAGGCGAGCGGCGACGAGTTCGTCCGCCGCGACGTGCACGTCCTCGAGATCTGGGCGGAGGACGCAAACGCCGCCCGGCGCATCGGCCAGCAGGAGATCCAGGCCCATCCCGACTACGTGCCGGCGTGGAGGATCCGCGAGGTGACCGCCGTCACCCGTCGTGCCAAACGGCGCCGGCCATGAACGACCCCGCCACGCTGCCGCTCATCATCGGCGGAGCCCGGGTGGCGGGCGGCGCCGGGACGATGGACGTCACCGCCCCGCGCGACGGACGGCTTCTTGCCAGGGTCGACGCCGCCGACCCCGGTGATGTCGACCGTGCGGTGCGCGCCGCCCACGATGCCCTTCCCGACTGGCGGGCGACCCCGCCGCTCGTGCGGGCCGACCTCATCGAACGCTACGCGCGCCTCCTCGACGCCCACGCCGACGAGATCGCCGCCACGGTGGCCGACGAGGTGGGAAAGCCGCGTCCCGAGGCCGAGGCCGAGGTGGCGCGCGCGTTCGAGGTGACCCACCACTTCGCCGCCGAGGCCGCACGCATCTGGAACCACCACCTGCCGGCCGACACGATCACGACCGGGTCGACCGTGCGGCCCGAGCCGGTCGGGGTGGTCGCGGCGATCACCCCGTGGAACTTCCCGGTGGCCCTCGTCATGTGGAAGCTCGCGCCGGCCCTCGCCGCCGGGTGCACGATGGTGGTGAAGGCCGCGCAGGAGACCCCCCTCTCGGCGTGGCGTCTGGCCAACCTCGCCCACGAGGCCGGCATCCCGCCGGGGGTGGTGAACGTCGTGAACGGTGACGGGCCGGTGATCGGCGAGGCACTCGCCACCCATCCGCTGGTGGCGAAGGTCGCCTTCACCGGCTCGCGACGGGTGGCCGAGCAGATCGCCGCGTGGGCCGCCCCGCGGCTCAAGCACCTCTCCCTCGAGCTCGGCGGCCACGGCGCCCTGGTCGTCATGCCCGACGCCGACCTGGACGTGGCGGTGGACGTGGCGGTGGTGCAGGGGTACGTCAACACCGGGCAGGCCTGCTACGCGGTCAACCGGGTGCTCGTCACCCCCGAGACGTCGGGGCCGTTCCTCGAGCGGTTCCGCGCGCGGCTCGCCGAGGTGCCCACCGGGGTCATGACCACCGACCGCGGACGCACCCGCCACGCCGATCTCGTCGCCGACGCCCGCGCCCACGCCCACGTGGAGGGCGGTGAGATCACCGATGAGCGCTGGGTGCAGCCGGCGCTCGTCACCGGTGAGGTGGCCGCCACCCGCATCGCCGACGAGGAGCCGTTCACCCCGATCGTCGCGGTGATGGAGGTGCCCGACGTGGCGGCGGCCGTCGCCGAGGCCAACCGCCCCGACTACGGGCTGGTCAACTACCTCGTGGGACGCGACCACCGCGCCAACGTCGAGACCGCCGCACGGCTTCGCTCCGGGACCGTCGCGATCAACGGGTGGCGGGTGGTGGTGCCCCACGCACCGTACGGCGGCTGGGGCGGCTCAGGCCTCGGCACCGAGCTGGGTCGCCCGGGCCTCGAGGCGTTCATCCGCTGGCAGCATCTTCGAGTGCTTGCGTAGCCCCGTCGCCGGTGTCGTCGTCGACATCGGCGTGCGCATCGACGTCGGCGGCGGCGTCCGCGTCGGCCCGGGCGGCGGCGTGGTGCACCCTGCGCGCGTAGACCAGCTGTTCCAGCTTGGGCCGGGCGCCGAACATGCCGCTCTCCCCCACCCCGCCCACCACGAAACGCGGGTCCTGGTAGAGCGGGTTTTCGTCGACGATCACCCGTGCGGCGCGAAGCCGCGGGATGATGGCCGCGCCGTCGCCGAAGACGCTCACCCCGAGCCCGTGGGCGTCGTCGTTGGCAAGACGCAGCGCATCCTCGGCGTCCGCCGCCAGCATCAGCCCGCGAAGCGGGGCGAAGCTCTCCTCCCGCCACAGCATCGTCTCGACCGCCGCACGCGGCAGGAGCACCACCGTCGGGGTGAAAAACGGCCCGTCGATGCCGTGGCCGGCCACGACCTCACCACCCAGGTGGAGCGCCTCGGCGAGTGCCGTGCGCGCGCGCCCCACCCCGCGGCCCTCGGCGAGCGGCGCGACGTCGGTGCTCGCAAGCGACGGGTCGCCCACCCGCAGCCGTTCGACCGCCGCGCGCAGAAGCGGCCGGAAGTCCCCCCACACCCGCGATTCGACGATGATCCGCTTGGCCGCCATGCACAGCTGGCCGGCGTTGGTGAACGCCCCGACCGCGATCGACTCGGCCGCGAACTCCAGGTCGGCGTCCCCCAGGACGATCGCCGGGTCGTTGCCGGAGGCCTCCGGGATGTACGGACGCATCGGGATGCCGTCCAGGTAGCCGAAGGCGATCTTCGTGAGATGGCGCTTGCAGGTGGCCGTCGACCCGTGCGCCACGACGGCGTGGACCCCCGGGTGGGCGACCAGGGTCTCGGCCTCCTCCGGCTCGGCGGTGCAGATCATGACCGCGTGGGCGGGCCATGCTGCGGCGATGGTCTCGATCGTCAGGCGGGAGGTGGCGGCGGTGCGTCTGCTGGGGCGCGAGATGACCGCGTTGCCGCCCACGAGGGCGCTTGCGACGACGACGGTCGGCACCCACACCGGCGAGTTGGCCGCATGCCAGCCGAAGACCACCCCGTAGGGGGCCCACTCGAGGGTGGTGGTGCCCGACACCGCCGGCACGTCGCGCGGGCGGATGGCCTCGGCGAACGCCGGCATGGCGTCCAGGAGCATGAGGGCCGAATCGAGCTCCCGCCGGGCGAAGCCCACCGTCTGACCGGTCTCGCGCACCGCCTCGGCCACGATCATGTCCCCGGCCTCGGCCAGGGCGTCGCGGGACCGGGCGATGCGGGAAAGGCGCTCGTCCAGGTCGAGCGCCGCGACCCCCGGCTGGGCCAGGGTGCAGAGCTCCACCAGGTGCGCGACGGGGGACGGGATCGTCACGATGAGTGATGTTACCCCCGGCCGGGCCCACACAATCCTCGTGCGCGCCCCGCGCAGCGAGATCAGCCGGGTGTTCGGCGCCCTCGTCGCGCTGCAGCCGATGCGCTGGCGCGACGACGGGCTCGTGTGCGCACCGTGGCTCACACCCGACCACGACGACACCTGCCCCCTTCCCACCGAGGCGATCGCACCCGAACCCGTCGTGCCGGACAGCCCGGCGGCCCTGGTGGCCGGCTGGTACCGGCGCACCGACCGGCATGCGCCCGCACCCGACGGTGTGCGCGAGCTCGTCCAGACCGCCGGGGAGGGCTTCGGCCCGGCCGACCACCCGACGACCGCCATGTGCCTGCGGGCGATCGACGGCCTGCCCGGCGGCCCGGCCATCGACGCCGGCTGTGGATCGGGCCTTCTCGCACAGGCGTGGGCGGCGAGCGGCCGCGGACCGGTCGACGCCGTCGACGCCGACCCCGCCGCCGTGGCCCAGGCCGTCGCGTCGGCCCGTGCCGCCGGGGTCGCGATCACCGTCACCCGCGGACGGATCGAGCGGCTCGACCCGGCGCGGATCGCGCGGGCGACCCTCCTCGCGAACCTGCCCCCGGCCGCACACGACGCCCTCGCCGCCCGCCTGGACGCGCCGCCGCCCGCCGCGGTGCTCTCGGGGTTCACCCGCCGCGACCGCGACCGGGTGCTCACCCCCTACCGCCGCACCGGCATGCGTCCGGTGCGGGCGATGCGCGCCGGACGCTACGAGTGTCATGTGATGATGCGACGATGAGCCGCGTCTGGCGCGCCTTCACGGTGCTCATCCTCTTCGCCATCGGCACGAGCCTCATCACGCCGCTCATCCCGATCTACAAGGCGGAGCTCGGGTTCGGCGACACCGTCGTCACCCTCTTCCTCGTCGCGTACGTCGCGGCGCTCGTGCCGTCAATGCTGACGATGGGCCAGCTGTCGGACCGCATCGGCCGACGCGGGGTGCTTCTCACCGCGCTCGCGGTGATCGCCGTCGCCCAGATGATGCTCGCCCTCGAACCGCCGCTGTGGGTCGTGCTCGTCGCCCGCGGCTTCCAGGGGTTTGCCACCGGGGCGTTCTTCGGCACCTGCAGCGCGTTTTTGGTCGAGCTCGCCCCACCGGTGCGCCGGTCGGCGATGTCGGTGCTCGCGAGCATCTCGGTGCGCGGCGGACTCAGCCTCGGACCGGGCCTCGGCGGCGTGTTCGCCGAGTACCTGCCGAACCCGCTTCGCACCCCGTTCGTGTTCCACCTGGGCCTCGTGGTGCTCGCCGTCGTGCTGGTGCTGTCGCTTCCCGAGACGGTGGCGCGCACGACCCGAAGGCCCCTCACCCTGCGGCTCGAGGTGCCGGCCGCCGAACGGGCCGTCTTTTGGCGGGTGCTCGTCCCCTCCGGCATGCTCCTGTCGCTGTTCGACGCGGTGTGCCTGTCGCTCGTGCCGGTGTTCGAGGTCCGCGAGATGGGGATCACCAACTACGCACTCGTCGGTGCGTCCGGGTTCCTGGTCCTCGCGAGCGGCGCCGCGAGCCAGCTGCTCTTCCGCCACCTGTCACCCACCCGCTCCATCACCTGGGGCCTTCTGGTCGCATGCGGCGCGTTCGTCGGCGTCATCGCCGGCGCACCGCTCAAGTCGGCGACGCTCCTTCTGGGGTCGGTGGCGATCACCGGTGCCGCGTGCGGCCTCGTGATGAAGGGCGGCATCGGCCTCGCCACCCAGATCGCTCCGCCGCAGGACCTCGGCAAGCTCATCTCGAGCTACTACGTCGCCTGCTACGTCGGCGGGTTCTCGGTGCCGCTCGTGATCGTCGGGGCGCTCGCCGACCTGCTCGGGCTCACCACCGCCCTCATCATCCTCACCGGCGCGGCGTTCCTCGCGTCGCTGTGGACCGTGCTGGTCGGGCTCGGGTCACTCGGCGGGCTCACCGCTGCGACGTCCGAACCGCCCGCGAACTAGGATCAGCGCCGATGCCCGACTCGGTGACGCCGCCCCACCAACGCATCGCCGCGGCGCTTCTGGGCGCCCAGCGGGTCACCGTCCTTGCCGGACGGTTCCTCGGTGCGCCGGTCGACGACCGGCCGGAATCCCCGCAGGACACCTGGTCCAACCGGGCGAGCCTCGAGGTGCTTCTCACCGACCCCGCCGGGTTCTGGGAGTTCACCCTGCCGGCGGCCCAGGCGATCGCGGCCCGCACCGCGACCCCCGCCCACCACGCCCTCGCGACCCTGCAGCGTGCCGGCATCGTGGGCGACATCATCACCCAGTCGATCGACCACCTGCTGGCCGCCTCCGGGTGTACCGACCCGATCGAGGTGCACGGCAACATCCTCACCGCCACCTGCTCACGCTGCGGTGAGCGCTACGGCCTGGGTGAGGTTGCGGAGCTCGTCACCGGCTCGTCCGACGGGGTGCCGCGATGCACCGCCCCGGGGTGCGCCTATCCGCTTCGTCCGTCGTCGACCCTGTGGGGTGAGCCGCTCATCGAGCCGGCGATCAAACGGGCGTGGGACGTCGCCACCGACGCCGACTGCTTCGTGGTGATCGACTCGGACCTGCGGGCGGTGCCGATGAGCCTGCTGCCGTCGGTGCCGCTCACCCGGAAGGTGCCGCTCATCATGATCGGCACCATCGCGACCCAGTACGACCGCTACGCGACGGTGCTCGCCCGCGGCGAGTCCGAACCGGTGCTCGTCGCGCTCGCCGACATGCTGGACCGCGGATGAGCGCCCCGACCCTGCGCCTCGACGGACAGGCGGCCGTGGTCACCGGTGCGTCGGAGGGGCTCGGGGCGATCATGGCCCGTGCCCTCGCCGACCAGGGCTGCGCGGTGCTGTTGGCCGCGCGACGCGAACGCGAGCTCGTCGCCGTCACCCGCACGATCACGGCGGCCGGCGGGCGCGCCGCGCACATCGTCGCCGACGTCCGCGACCCGGCGCACGCCGGGGCCCTCGTCGACGCGTGCGCCGACCGGTTCGGACGGATCGACGGCATCGTCGCAAACGCCGGGATCACCGACGCCCGGCCCGCCGAGGATCACGACAGCGTTCGCTTCGACGAGGTGCTGCACGTCAACGTGACGGCGGTCGCCGAGCTCTGTGCCGCGGCGGCGCGGCGCATGACGGCCGACGACCGCGGCGGCTGGATGATCCTGCTTTCGTCGATCGTCGCCCGTCGCGCCGGCACCGGACAGGCCATCACCGCCTACACCGCGTCCAAGGCGGCGATCGACGCGCTCACCCGGGAGCTCGCCCGCCTCTGGGCGCCCCGCGGAATCCGGGTGAACGCCATCTCACCCGGCGTGTTTCCCACCACCATGAACGCGCAGATGTTCGCGACCCCCGAACGGCGCGAGCGGATGCTGGCGCGCGTCCCGCTGGGACATCTCGGCGAACCCGCCGACCTCGCCGGGCCGGTCGCGTTCCTGGCATCGGACGCCGCCCGCTACGTGACCGGACAGGTCCTGGGTGTCGACGGGGGCATGGACGTCTGGTAGACCGGACGTCCACGCCCCACCGCCGTCACTTCTTCTTCCTGGCCGCCTTCTTCTTGGCCTTGGGCGGGTCGGGGTCGACCACGAACTTCTGCGAGTAGTAGACGTCGCCCTCGTGCCCCAGCTTCATGCGGCGAAGGACGCTCTTCACCCGCAGGCCGACCTCGACGTCGGCCTCCGCCACCCCGACGACCGGGGCCGGCATGCTGACCCCCTCGTCGAGGTCCACGTGACCGACGACGTAGGGCTCCTGGCCCAGGAAGTCACGGGGCGGGTAGTAGACCACCGTGTAGTTGCTGAGCTCCCCGCGCCCCGTCAGGTACTCCACCTCGAGGTCGGTGCTCTTGCACGTTTCGCAGGCGTAGCGCTCCCACCACGGGTGCAGCGTCTTGCAGTTGGTGCAGCGCATCGCGTAGAGGCGCAGCTTCGGGGGGCCGAGACGGCTGAACTCGATCGCCGAGACGGTCATGTCAGTCCTCCAGGCGCTGGTAGATGTGGATGGCGCCGACCGCACCCGGGCCGCCGCGACAGGCGCTGATGCCGATCTCGGCGTCCTTGCGCTGGATGTCGGCGGGGGCGGTGCCGCGCAGCTGCTCGATGACGTCGACCGCCTGGCTGGTGCCGGTCGCCCCGAGCGGGTGGCCCTTGCACAGCAGGCCGCCCGACAGGTTGACCGCCACCTTGCCGTCGATCCAGGTCGAGCCGTCCTTCGCACCCTTCCAGCCGTCACCGCGCTCGGCGAAGCCCAGGGCCTCGACACCGAGGGGCTCCTGGATGGCGAACGAGTTGTAGATCTCGGCGACGTCGATGTCGTCGGCGGTGACGCCCGCCATCTCGTAGGCCTTCTGCGCCGGCTCGGCCAGGACGCGGAACGAGTCGTCCAGCGTGTCGCTCGCCACGTACCAGGTACCCGACGCCATGGCCGTCGCGGTGATGTACACCTGCGGCTTGTCGGTGCGCTCGCGCAGGATGTCCTCGCGGCAGATGACGAGCGCCGAGGCGGCGTCGGTCATCGGGCAGACCTCGAAGAGCTTCAGCGGGTCGGCCACCTTCGCGCTTCGCATGACCTCCTCCACGGTGCACTCGAAGCGCAGGTGCGCGTACGGGTTGCGTGCCCCGTAGTGGTGGTTTTTGACCGACACGTGCGCGAGGTCCTCCTCGGTGCACCCGTAGGTCTGCATGTACTTGCGGGCCGTGAGCGCGGTGCCCGACGGGAAGGTGAGCCCGGAGAAGTACTCCTCCTTCGAGTCGGCCGCCTGCGCGATGAGCGAGGTGGCCTCGACCGTCGCGAGGTCGTTCATCTTCTCGGCGCCCAGCACCATGACGGTGTCGTAGAGGCCCGAGAGGATGCCGGCGATCCCCAGGTGAAGCGCCCAGGCACCGGTGCCGCAGGCCGCCTCCACCCGGATGGCCGGCGACGGCACGAGTCCCAGGTGGTCGACCGCCATGAGGCCGGTGGAGTTCTCGTAACAGAACCCGACCGACCCGACGTTGCCCAGGTAGAGCGCCTGGATGTCGCGTCGCTCGACACCGGCATCGGTGATGGCCTTGTCGCCGGCCTCGACGATGAGGTCACGAAGCGACTTGTCGTGTTGGATCTTGTGCGGGGTCTTGGCGATCCCGAGGACACCGACGCGCATGCTCCCCCCCATCAGTGCGGTTCCTGCTGGCGCCCACGCGTCCAGCGGTAGTAGGTGCCGAGGCCGATCGGCTCGCCCTCGGCGATGAGCTCGGCGATCTTGCACTTGGGCGTGGTCGCCTCGACCGTGATCGCCTGGGCGATGCCCTCGCCGCCGCCGTAGCCGAATGCGAGGACGGCCTTGCCCTTGGTCACCCCGTCGAGGGCCAGGGCGAGCGACACACCGAGCGATGCGCAGCCCATGTTGCCGAGCTCGCCGACGAAGACCGTGTCGTCGATGGCGGTGTCGGCGAGGCCGAGGCGGCCGAGGCCGCGCACCGTCTGCGGGTGCGGCTGGCTGACGGCGGCCTTGGCGTACTTGTCGGTGCTGCGGCCGGTGGCCTGGGCGAGCTTCGCAAGCGCACCCTTGACCGACGTCGCATACCCGTCGAAGAGCACCTCGAGACGGTAGCGGGCCTCCGGCTCGGTGCCGAGGCGCCACACGTCGAAGACCTCCTTGCCCTGACGGGCGATCGGTCCGAGCGTGGCGAAGCCCTTCTTCCCGATCACGAACGCGGCGGCGCCGCCCGCCGACAGCATGTCGCACACCCGGTCGTCGTAGGCGACCAGGTGGTCGGCGGCCACGACCAGCACGTCGCCGCCACCGGCGTCGACGAGCGCGGCGCCGAGCTCGAAGGCGTCGAGCAGGCTGCCGGCGTGACCGGCCAGGTCGTAGCAGGTGACGGCCTCCGGATCGGCGATCCGGTCGAGGGCGCGCACCAGGGTCGAGGACATCTTGCGAAGCCCCGTGGGCGGCGACTGGGTGACGGTGATGACCGCCGCCGGGGTGATCGACGTGCCGATCGCCTGGGTCGCCGCCTCCCACGCCATGGTGAGGGTGTCCTCGTCGAGCGCCGGCGTGGCGAGGGCCGTGGACCGCGGACGGCCCGGCCGGCCCTCGAACGCCTGGATCTCACCGAGCGGGGCCCGGTACTTGGGGACGTAGGCCCCGTAACTGACGAGCTGTGCCATGGGCTACCTCGAGACCTTGATGCCGGCCTTCTCGCGGTCGAACGTGTCCGGGGTGACGCCCTCGTCGCGCAGCTTCACCTTCTGGACACGCTCGGTCGGAGTCTTGGGAAGCTCCTTCACGAAGCGGATGTAGCGCGGGACCATGAAGTACGGCATCTCCTTGGCCAGCCACTCGGTGAGCTCCACCGGGTCGGGGGCCTCACCCTCGGGGATGCAGACGATCATGACCTCGTTTTCGGAGGATGCGCCCTCGTCGGCCTGGATGCCGATGCAGGCGGCCTCCTTGATCTGCGGGTGGTTGGCCACCTGCCGCTCGACCTCCATGGACGAGATGTTCTCGCCGCGCCGGCGGATGTAGTCCTTGACGCGGTCCATGAAGTAGAAGTAGCCGTTCTTGTCCATCCGGCCGAGGTCGCCGGTGTGGAGCTTGAGGTTGCGGAAGTCCTCCGCGGTCTTCTCGTCCATGCCGTAGTACTTGCGCATGACGATGTTCGGGATCTTCATGTCGACCACGATCTCGCCCGGGGTCTCCGGCGGAAGCGGCCGGTCGGTGCCCGGCTCGACGATCGTGACCTCGTAGCCCGGGTTGGCCTTGCCCATGGAGCCCAGCACCGGCTTCTTGGTCGGGTCCATGTAGGTGGCCATGCCGGTCTCGGTGAGGCCGTAGCCCTCCACGAACTTCACCCCGAAGCGCTTCTCGAACGACTTGTAGATGTCCTTGGGCGCCGGGGCGGCGAAGACGGTGTGGACCTTGTGGGCGGTGTCGTACTCCGACTTCGCGGTGTTGTGGATGAAGTAGCTGACCGCGCCGATCGAGTTGAAGATCGTGGCCTCGGCCTCGGTCACCTGCTGCCAGAAGCGGCTCGAGGAGAACCGCTCCACGTAGGCGACGCGCGCGCCGGCGATGAGGGCCGGGTATCCGGTGAGCACCTGGGCGTTGGAGTGAAACAGCGGCAGGCACGAGAAGAAGGTCTCGTCCTTCATCGATGCGAGCGACTTGCCGTTGAGGGTGCGGATCACCTCGAGCAGCCCGCGGCCCGAGAAGTAGTCGGCGGCGTGCTGCTTGATGACGCCCTTCGAAAGCCCCGTGGTGCCGGAGGTGAACATGATCCGCGCGTCGTCGGTCCACTTGTACTCGACCTGGGGCTCCTTGGTGGCGCCCTTCATGACGTCGGTGAGCGGCTCGTGGCTGAACTTGCGCGGAAGCGGCTTGGTGGCCCGGTCGGTCTCCATGATGATGACGTGCTCGAGCGTCGGCAGACGCTTCGCGACCGTCTGGAGCCGGTCGAGCCACTCGTCCGAGATGAACAGGGTGCGGGCCTCGACCAGGTTGATCGTGTGGGCCAGGAAGTCACCCTTGTAGGCGGTGTTGATGGAGCTCATCACGCCGCCGGCCTTGAGGATCCCGAACCAGACCGGGATGAACTCCTCACAGTTGGGGAGCATCACCGAGACCGACTCGCCGTGCTTGAGTCCACGCTTGATCAGGCCGTTGGCGATCTGGTTGGACTTCTTGTTGATGGCGCCGTAGCTCACCCACTTGCCATCGCCGAACCTCAGGAAGTCACGGTCGGGATGCTCCTCCGCCCGGGCCCTCAGAATCTCGGGGAGCACCCACGTGGTGAGGTCCTCCTTGGCGTACCAGTCGCTCCACTCCGCCTGCGGTTTCGCTGCTGCCATCTGCTTCGGTGCTCCCTGTCTGATTCGGTCGGGTCGGAAAGAAGAAAACCCCGGTCAGGCGACCGGGGTGAACTTCGGAAGGGTGATCTCGTCGGTGACGTCGTCGAACACGACCCTGACGCGCTGGCCGATCTTGACGTCGTCGGGGTCGATCGACGGGTAGCCGTCCTCGTCCTTGACCAGGAGGCTCATCATGCGCACGCCGTCGTCGAGGTCGATGAGCGCGACGATGTGCGGCGGATCGCCCTTGTAGGCCTTGCTCGGCCCGATGTAGTGGATCGAGTAGGTGTAGACCTCACCCTCGCCCTTCGACTCGGTCCAGCCGTGCTCCTCGAGGCTCATCGGGCTGAGGGCGCGCGGGTACCAGAACGGCTTGCCGTCCGGGCCGGTGGGAAGCAGCAGCTTGTGCTCCTTCGTGCCCTCCCAGAACTTCGTCCCCTCGGGACGCATGTCGGGAAGGGGCTTGTTGTACGCGGGCTTCTCTGACATTCGGATGCTCCTTCCCTACGCCGACGGCGCTTCGTTTTGCAGGACGATGGCGCTGGTCGCGGCGAGGATGCCGCCCGAGCCGTTCGAGATCGCGGTCTTGGCACCCTCGACCTGGTGGTTGCCGCCACCGCGGTCGGTGTCGTCGGCCTGGCCGCGAAGCTGCAGCACGGCCTCGACGATGTGGTGCATGGCGCCGAGGTGCGCCTGGCGGATGAGCCCGCCGTGGGTATTCATCGGCAGCTTGCCGCCGAGCTTGGCGTTGCCCTCGAGCACCCAGTCGCCGGCCTCGCCGGGACCGCAGATGCCGAAGCCCTCCAGGGCGATCAGCGGGGTGAAGGAGAACGAGTCGTAGATCTGGGCGACGTCGAGGTCCTCGGAGCCGATGCCGGCGACCTCCATGGCACGCCGACCGGCGCGGCCGAGGCCCTGACGGACACCGTCGACGCCCTTGGCCGAGGTGATGTACTGGTGCGAGTAGCCCTCGCCGACACCGGTGATGTACACGGGCTTTTGCTTCATGTCCTTGGCACGCTCCTTGGTGGTCACCAGGAATGCGGCGGCACCGTCGGAGACCAGGGAGCAGTCCATCGCGTGGAACGGGGTGGCGATCCACCGGTCGTTCATGACGTCCTCGATCGTGACGACGTCGCGCAGCATCGCGTTCCACTTGAGGTGGGCGTGCTCCGACTGGGTCGCGACGACCGCGGCGAGCGCCTCCTGCGGCACGTTGTGCTCGTACATGTAGCGCTGGGCGAGCAGGCCGTAGCCGCCGATGGTGGTGAGGCCGTAGGGGGCCTCGTAGGCGCCGTGGCTCATCTCGCGCGCCATCGCGATCATGCCGCTGGACGAGATGCCCGAGCGGGTGTTGTCACCGCGCACGCACAGCACGCACTCGGCCAGACCCGCGTCGATCGCGAGCGCGGCCTGCACGGCCATGAGCGGCGCGGTGGCGCCGCCGACGGCGACACCGCCGAAGTAGCTGGGCTCCATGCCCAGGTAGTCGGCGAAGGTCGTGGAGTGCATCAGCGTCTGCTCGACGAACGAGAAGGCGGTGATGAGACCGTCGACGTCGGCGAGCGTGATGCCGGCGTCGTCGAGTGTGATCTTGCTGACCTCGGCCAGAAGCTGGAACGATCCGCGGTCCTTCAGGACGCCCTGCTCGGTCTCGCCGACACCGGCAATCGCGATGCCCTTGGCCAGCATGCGACGTGTTTCACGCACGTCGGGTGTGCTCTCGCCCATCCGTCTCCTCTCGTGGGTCCCCGCGGCGTCCCCATGCGTCGCGGAGCGGGTGTGCGGGGTGGCCGTGCCACCCCGTCGGCAGTCCGGACGCTACCAGCGGCCGCACCGCTGCGCCAGACAAAACCGTTGCTACTGCTACGCTTTTCGTCGTTCAACTCGGAACCGCACGGGGGTGAGTGCAAGGTGAAGGACGTCGAGCCCGTCTACGACCAGGCAACGGACAGTCTCAGGGCGATCAGGAAGGGCCATCCGTCGGCATCGGCGGTCACCAACACGAAGGGCGTCACCGTCTTCTTCGACCCCGACACCAACGAGGTGCTCGGGTACCAGATCGCGAACTTCTCGAAGTACTACGAGGAGAACAAGCACCCCGACGGCAGCTACGACGTCGACATCCCCACCCGGGTTCCGGCGAACCTCGAGGAGGAGATGGACTACGACGAGGAGCAGCTGAAGTCCGGGGTCCGCATCGCCGAGATCTACTAGGCGCCCCGCACCACCGATGGTCTCCCCCGCACCGGGTGATGGTCCCGGACGCACCCGCGCGCGCTTCCTGCTGTACCTCGACGCGATCGTCTGCGCCTTCCTCGGGCTCGTCGCCCTGAGCGGCGCGAACGGCTTCGCCGACCTGTTCGACATCCCGACCTGGGTGCCGCGGGCGGTCGGCATCGGCACCCTGGTCTGGGCCGCGATTCTCGTCGGCCTGACGCGCGTGCCGGCCTGGCGGACCGTGCTGGGGGTCGTCGTCGTGGTGAACATCGTCGCCGGCGGCACCCTGCTGGGTCTTGCCCCGTCGGCCCCGGACGGCGGCGGTCAGACGGTGCTGATCGTGGTGGCCGTCCTCGTCGGGCTCATCGCGATCGCCCAGGCGTGGGCGCGCGGTCCCGCTCCCGGCCGGCACGTGGGCTGAAACCCCGCGCCCCGGTCGGTCGGGCACGGCCGGCTGCGGCGATGTCGCGGGCCGTGTCCGGAAGATGCGCACGCACCTTCCGGACGGTCCGCCGATCCACGGACGAGCGTCTAGCCCTTCGAGCCCACGATCATGGCGTCGGGGCCCTTGCCCTGCGGCACCATCGGGAAGACCTTGGCCATCTCGTGGGTGTGCACGTCGAGCAGCGCCGGGCCGTCGTGGGCGAGCGTCTCGCGAAGCGCGTCTTCGAGGTCGGCCTCGTCCGTGATCATGACGCCCGGCATGCCGTAGGCCTTGGCGAGCTCGGCGAAGTTCGGCTGGAAGGCCTCGTAGCTCGTGCCCGAGTAGCGGCCCTGCCAGAAGAGCTCCTGCCACTGGCGCACCATGCCCAGGTAGCCGTTGTTGAGGATGATCACCTTGACCGGCAGGTCGTACATCATCGCCGTCGAGAGCTCCTGCGAGGTCATCTCGAACGAGCCGTCGCCGGCGATGTCGATGACGAGCTCGTCGCGTCCCAGCGCCACCTGGGCGCCGAGGGCCGAGGGCAGGCCGAAGCCCATGGTGCCGAGGCCACCGGAGGTGACCCAGCGGCGCGGACGGTCGAACAGGTAGTGCTGGGCGGCGAACATCTGGTGCTGGCCGACGTCGGTCGCGACGACCGCCTGGCCGCGGGTGATCTCGTAGAGCCGCTGGATGACGTGCTGCGGCGGGATGGCCCCGTCGGTGTCGGTGTCGATCTCGTACGGGTGGTCGGCCTTCCACTTCATGACCCGGTCGCGCCAGGCGGCGCGCTCACCCGAGTCGTGGCGCTCCTCCTGCTCGGCGTACCGGTCGGCGAGGGCACCGAGGGCGGCCTTGGCCTCACCGGCGATGCCGATGTGGGCGGCGCGGTTTTTCGAGATCTCGGCCGGGTCGATGTCGATGTGGATGATCTTCGCCCCGGGTGCCCACTCGTGCATCACGGTCGACAGCACCCGCTCGTCGAAGCGCACCCCGACCGCGAGGATGAGATCCGACTCCTGGAAGGCCCAGGTGGCGGCGGCGATGCCGTGCATGCCGGGCATGCCGATCCACAGCGGGCTCGACGCCGGGAAGCCGCCGAGGCCCATGAGTGTGGTGGTGACAGGGATCTCGGCGGTCTCGGCCAGACGGGTGAGCTCCTCGGCCGCCTCCGAGATGACCACGCCGCCACCGGCGTAGATCACCGGGCGCTTGGCCTGGGCGAGGGCCCTGGCCGCCGCCGCGATCTGGCGGGGATGGCCGGCGGAGGTCGGCGGGTGGTAGCCCTCGATCTCGGGCGGGGTCGGACCGGAGTAGGGCTCGACCTCCTGTCCCCACACGTCGACGCAGACGTCGACGAGCACCGGGCCGGGCCGGCCGGTCTCGGCGATGTGGACCGCCTCGGCGATCGCGTCCGGCAGCTCCTCGGCCGTCTTGATGAGGTAGCTGTGCTTGACCACCGGCAGGGTGATGCCGACGATGTCGGCCTCCTGGAACGCGTCGGTGCCCACGCGGGTGGAGCCGACCTGCCCGGTGAGGGCGACCATCGGCACCGAGTCCATGTAGGCGTCGGTGATCGGGGTCACCAGGTTGGTGGCGCCGGGGCCGGAGGTGGCGGTGCACACCGCGGCGCGGCCGGTGACCTTCGCATAGCCCTGGGCCATGTGGCCGGCGCCCTGCTCGTGGCGGGTGAGGAAGGTGCGGATCTCCGGCTCGTCGTGCAGTGCGTCGAACAGCGGGATCACCGGTCCGCCCGGAATCCCGAATACGGCGTCGACACCGGCACGCTTCAGTCCGTCCAATGTCGCATCAACAGCACGCATCCGGAATCTCCTCGTTCGTCACGGTAGTCTCGAACCATCCATCGCAGTCCGTCCGAAGAGCGTAACAAGCCGCCAGCAAGGAGCCGGTACATGGACCCCCAGCAGCAGCCCCCCACCCCGTCGTTCGCCGAGGAGAACGCGATGCGGGTGGCCAGCGAGTCCCTCTCGTACTACGACGAGCAGAGCGACACCTACACCTGCTCGTACGGACCCCCCGCCCCGAGCCACGCGGTGGAGGACCCCGAACGCGGGGTCGTCGTCCGCGTCGATCCGCACACCCATCAGGTCCTCGGGTTCACGATCCCCAACTTCAAGGCCTGGCACGCCGAGCACGCCGACGAGGACGGCTCGTTCGAGGTGGACCTGCCCCCGGTCTGGGGCGAGGCCCCCGGCGCGGCCGACGCCGAGTAAGATCACCGTACTAACCGGTTTGTCACACACGGAGCAAGGAGCCCGCATGGCGGTCGACACCCAGCGCGTCGAGGACTTCAAACTCGAGAAGGAGCCCTACTACCTTCCGGTCGGCAACGAGGTGGAGCTGTTCGAGGCCGCCTACCACGCCCGTCTGCCGGTGATGTTGAAGGGCCCCACCGGCTGCGGCAAGACGCGCTTCGTCGAGCACATGAGCTGGCGTCTCGGACGCACCCTCGTGACCGTCGCCTGCCACGAGGACCTCACCGCCTCCGACCTGGTCGGCAAGTACACGCTGCGCGGCGACGAGACCGTCTGGCAGGACGGGCCCCTCACCATCGCGGTCAAGTCGGGTGGCATCGCCTACCTGGACGAGGTCGTCGAGGCCCGCAAGGACACCACCGTGGTCATCCACCCCCTCACCGACGACCGGCGCATCCTGCCGCTCGAGAAGAAGGGCGAGATCGTCCAGGCCCCCGAGGACTTCCAGCTGGTGATCAGCTACAACCCCGGCTACCAGTCGGTGCTGAAGGACCTCAAGCACTCGACCAAGCAGCGCTTCGTCGCCCTCGACTTCGACTACCCCAAGCCGGAGCTCGAGGAGGAGATCGTGCGCAAGGAGTCGGGGGTGGACGCCGACACGGCCGCCAAGCTCGTGAAGATCGCCGAGAAGGTCCGAAACCTCCGCACCCACGGTCTGGAGGAGGGCGTCTCGACGCGGCTGCTCGTCTACGCCGGCCAGCTGATCGGCAAGGACATCGACCCGGTGGCCGCCTGCGAGGCGACGATCTGCAAGCCGATCACCGACGACCTCGAGATGCAGCGGTCGATCGTCGAGATCGTCGCGACCCAGTTCTAGTGGCCGGGTCGGTCGGGCACAGGGGGAGGCACACGTGAGCTTCGGTCCCGCGGTCGGCAACGTCGGGATGTACGTGGCCCGGGAGATGCTCGAGAGCGTCCCCGAGCACGAGCGGTCCCGCTACCTGCAGCTGGTCGAGGAGACCGCCGAGCTGAAGTACCAGCTGGGCGTGGAGGTCGCACGCCAGCTGCCGCGGCTGCTCGGTGAGCACGACACCGCCCTCGTGTCGAAGTACCTGGACCAGGTGAAGGCCGTCGCGGCCATCGGCTGGAAGTCGAGCGTCGAGGTCGCCAAGCAGCTTCCGGACCTCTACGACGCACCCGACCCGGCGATGGCCGACGCCTACGTCGAGATCATCTCGGGTGCCACCGCCGGACACCGCGACGACGACGGCGACACCGCCGAGATGACCACCGAGCTCGAGGAGCTCGAACGCCGGATCCGGGCGATGGAGCCCATGATCCAGCGCGCGCAGGAGCTGAAGGCCCAGCTCGCGGTCCGCGACCGGCGCGACGAGGCCCGCCGCAAGCACGCGGTGGAGCTCGCATCGAACCTGCCGGGGGTGCTCGCACGACTTCGCCCCAAGCACCGCCCGGTCTTCCTGCACGAGATCACCCGCGTCGCCGACGCCGACTCGGAGGCCGCCCTCGAGGCCGCCGACACCCTGCTCGATCTGATGAACAGCGAGCGGGTGAGCGCCGACGCCGCAACCGAATGGGTCAACCGTGGTCTCGAGGTGCTCGAGAAGAACAAGGAGGTCGGGCGCGGCTACTTCCGCCTGGGGTCCAAGTACGCCCTGGACGTGGTGGACGAGCTTCGCGAGGGCCTCGCCCTCAAGGACATCGCACGGGTGCTCAAGCTCTACGCCACCGCCCTGTGCGGCCACGACGTCGCGATCCGCTCGACCCTCGAGCTCTATGCGCTGGACGCCTTCGGCACCGACCACATCGTCCTGCCGCCGGACATGCGTTACTTCGACGACGACGACGACAACTTCACCGCCTACAAGGTCGCCACCGCCCACGGGGCCGGGCGCATCGAGTTCGGCACCTACGACTTCGAACTCGACCGGATGGACGACCTGGTGCAGACCCTCGAATCGCGCTACGGAGGCCGGGTATGACCACGCAGCAGGCGGTCGAGAGCGACCTGGGGCGCTTCTACGCCCTCTTCCCGAACCCGGCGCTCGCACACGACCTGTTCAACGTGGTCGAGGGCCACCGCATCGACCAGTGCCTCCAGCGGGTCTACCCGGGCATCCGGCGCGACATGGCGGCGATCGCCCCCGCCACCCTCGAAAACCGCGACGGACTGCAGCCCGGGATGACCGAGGCCCAGGCGGTCGTCGAGGGGCTCGTGATCCACTCGCTGGGCGGTGAGCCGAACGTCGCCGACGTGCCCGACGCTGTGGCCGACATGGTGCGCGAGGCGATCACGATGCTCGCGCCGCTCACCGATCCGGACGCGTCGGTCACCACGAGCGCCGAGCTCACCGCGGCCCTCTACAAGCTCATCGACGACGGCATCCGCCGCGCGCAGAGCCCCTACGCCACCGACCCGGACGCACCGCAGCTTCCGGAGGGTGCCGGCGCCGACGAGGACCAGTGGCCCGAGCAGGGCGCACCGACGCCCGAACCGGGGGCCGGTGGCGCCGGCGACGACTACGAGCCCATGGACATGCCGCCGTTCATGACCCCGGTGCTCGAGGAGCTCATGCAGCAGAAGGCCAAGGAGCGGGCCGAGGCCGGTGAGCAGGGCGACGAGGGGGCCGAGTCACCGGACTCCCCGGCGGAGATGGACGGGGCCATGCAGACCGCCGAGTCCCAGATCGGCGGCGACCACAGCCCCGACGACGTCGCCCAGCGGTCTGACACGACGACCGAGCAGGCGCCGGCCACACCGGGTGAGTCACCGGACGGACGCACCGACGACAGCGAGGGAACCGGTGCCGAGATGCTCCCGAGCGCGGGGGCCGAGGTGCCGCTGGTCGACTCGGAGGACGAGGAGGAGGAGGACCTCGGCGAGCAGACCTTCCTCTACGACGAGTGGGACCACAAGATCGAGGACTACCGCCCGGCCTGGTGCACCCTGCGTGAATCGCGTGCCACCCGGGTCATGGATGCGTTCGTGGCGGCGACCTTCCACGAACACGGCGGGGTGGTCAGCCAGATCCGGCGAAACTTCCAGCTCATGCGCCCGGAGGCGCTTCGCAAGATGCGTTTCCAGTCGGAGGGTGACGACCTCGACATCGACGGCCTTGTCGAGTACGTCGTCGATCGCCGCGCGCGGGTGAGCCCGACCGACCGCGTCTACATCAAGCGCGACAAGCGAGACCGCGACGTCGCCACCGCCTTTCTCGTCGACATGTCGAGCTCCACCGACCGCAAGATCGACGGACGCAAACGGATCATCGACATCGAGAAGGAATCGCTCCTTCTCATGTGCGAGGCGCTCGAGGCGATCCGCGACGAGTACGCCATCTACGGCTTTTCCGGAAACGGCCGCGAGAACTGCGAGTTCTACACCGTCAAGGACTTCGGTGAGCGCTACGACGCCCGTGTGAAGGGTCGCATCGGCGGCATCTACGCCCGTCAGAAGACCCGGATGGGTCCGGCGCTTCGCCATGCGACCAAGCGCCTCATGGCGGTCGACGCCCAGATCAAGCTGCTCATCCTGTTGACCGACGGAAAGCCCTACGACTCCGACACCTACCAGGACAACACCTACGCGCAGGAGGACACCAAGATGGCCCTGCGCGAGGCGCGACGGGAGAAGATCCACCTCTTTTGCGTCACCGTCGACCAGGAGGCGGCCGACTACCTGCCGCACATGTACTCGGATGCCAACTTCGTGATCATCGACGACGTGAGCTCCCTGCCCCAGAAGCTGCCGCAGCTCTACCGTCGCCTCACGACCTAGCCGCACACCGTTTCTCCACAACGGGGGTAGGACGCTCGCGCGAGCGCCCCCGCACCGGGGGAACCGACTCGCACACCTCACACCGGCGTCCCGGTGACCGGGGTATCCGACTCGCGCACCCGGGTCGATGACTCGCGCTCGGCGACCGTGCCACCGGGGTATCGGACTCGCGCCGTCGGGGCCAACGGGGGTATTCGACTCGCGCACCGGGGCATTCGACTCGCGGCCACCGGGGGAACCGACTCGCGTTCGACCGGGGTATGACGCTCGCGGCGACCGGGGGAACCGACTCGCGGCCGCCGGGCATTCTTCCCTGCTCACAGCGGACTTCTCGCGTCCGTAGGAAGTAGGTTTGTAGAACAGCTGGTAGATCTGTAGGCGTCGCGTCCGAGCCGAGCCTGAGGGCTCGGCCGCGCCGCCGGGGTGGCGAGTGAGGTACCCGGGGTAATCCACTCGCGCCACCACCTCGCACGGCGGATGTTCGTGCAGACTGCAGCAACCTTCCGATGAGTTCATCCGCATCCCACCCGCTCGACGACGCGGGCCTCCCCGCCCTCCAGGAGCAGCTCGCCCTCATCGAGCCGGCGAACATGCGCCGCCTCGAGCAGCCGCTTCGCCAGGGCTTCGCCGATCGCTCCACCGCCCGGAAGGGCCTCGAGATGGCCGCCGGGGTCGCGATCGCCGATCGGCTCGGGTCGATCCGGCAGAAGCAGGGACCCGGGATCGGACGAAACGGCTACATGCTGATCGTGTGGCTCGGTTCACGCTGGCTGCAGATGGAGGCGCCGTCCAACACGGCGGTGCCGTTCACCCAGTACCGGCTGCTTCACGACTTCGGGTGGAAGGACGCCGGAAAACCTGCGCGCCAGGCGCTCAAGCGGACCTTGCTGAACCTCCAGGAAGCCCGCTGGGAGGGTGAGGTGAACGACGCGGTCACCGGTCGCAAGACCCATGAGGACCACTTCGGCATCATCGACCGTGTCATGTGGCCGGTCACCTCGAACGGCCGGGTGGAGCGTCCCGGATTTATCTTCTTGGGAAGCTGGTTCCTCGAGCAGCTGCGAAACGAGGCCGGGGAGTGGCTCGACTGGGACATCATGCGCGACCTGCCCCCGATCGCCCGCAAGTTCTACGGGATCCTCGAAAACGACCGGTTCAACACCGTCGACGCCGGCAGCGAATGGCAGACCTACACCCTGGCGCCGCCGCTTTTCGTCTCCCTGGGATCGGCCTGCAAACGTGAGCGTGACAACGTGGCCGCGGTGATGCGCGCCTGCGAGGCGATCGCGAGCCTCGATCCGCGCTACGAGTTCAGCCGGGAGCGGGTGCTCGACGCCCGCGGCGGGTGGGTGAACCAGGTGCTCGCCAAGCGGGTGCCGCGCCCCCGCGGTCAGCGCCGAGCGATGGGACGGCGGGTCATCACCCCGCCGGCCGGCTGACCCACCGACCCAGGTCGGGCATCGGCGTCGCGGTGTGACGCACCCGGGGATCGAGGGCGGCGGCGACCGCCTCCCCCACCGCCCCGTCGCGTCCGTGGGCGCGCACGTCGGCGAGGACCATGGCGAGGCCGATGCGAACGAGGGTTGCCCGCTCGAGATCACGCAGGTCGGGGCGGTCGGCCTTCCAGTCGCGCACGAGGGCGTCGACGGCGTCGAGGGTCGACTGGGCAACGCGCATGTGGAGCCGTCCGTCGACCGGTACGACCGGGCGAGTGTTGCCCCGCTCCGGGGCGACGGCGACCGGCACGTAGCCGGCGTCGGTGGCGGGATCGGCCGGTGCGGGGGCGAGGTCGGTCACCGGTGCGAGCGGTGAGGCGGGTGCCGGGTCGGCGGCGACGGGCGGCCCATCGCTCGGCGCGGGTGTGGGGGCGAGCCGCGGTCGGCGCGGGGTCTCGCGACGGGGGGTCGGTGCCGAGAACCGGGCGGCCTCCTCGGCGAGTTTCGCGAGTGCCCCCTCGCGTGCGCTCGTGGTCTCAGACACCGGCGACCTCCCTCGTACGTGTGAAGACATCCTGTGCAACCCGGTCCCAGACCTCGGCGAGCTGCGGATCGATCCGGTCGACCGCGACCCGTTCGCTCGCGGCCTGGCGGTAGGCCACCCGCTTGGCGACGACGGTGTCGAGGACCGGCCAGGGCGCCCCGGCGCGCAGGGCGTCGGCGGTGGCGCGTCCGTCGATCGTGTGGAGCTCGGCGAGGGTGAGGAGGATTCCGCGCACCGCGAGGTCGGGGTTCAGGCGGTGGCGGACCTCGGCGAGGTGGCGGGCGAGCTTCGCGAGGCCCTCGAGCGCGTAGACCTCCGGCGGGCACGGCACGAGGATGGCGTCGGCCGCGACCCAGGCGTTGGTCGCGATGAGGTCGAACCCCGGTGCGGTGTCGATGACCGCGACGTCGTACTCGCCGGCGATCGGCGCGAGGATCTCGCGAAGGAGCTGCTCACGGCCCGAGACGTTCAGAAGGACCGCCGAGTCGTCGTCCAGGGAGGTCTCGGCCGGGATGAGGTCGCCGCAGTCGATGTCGGCGCCGGTGGACTGGTCGAGGACGGCGCGAAGCATCTCCTCGTCGAGGCGCAGGTTGGCGGCAGCGCGCATGAGCGCCGACAGGCCGATCGCGTCGGGGGCGGCGCCGAGGTGGCGGGACAGGTGCGCCTGCGGGTTCGCGTCGATCACGAGCACCCGCAACCCCATCCGCCGGGCGGCGGCGGTGAGGTTCACGACCGTGGTGGTCTTCCCCACCCCGCCCTTCTGATTGCTGACCGCGATGGTCTCCATGTGCCCCTCCTCATGTGCCGTGGCCACCCTGGACGTGCACTTCTTCGCGCCCGGCGGTGGAACTCCTCCCGGGCACATGCCCCGCGGGAGGACCCACCGAGCACCGCCACCGCATCATGGGTACCCGTGCACGTCCACGGGGTGTTCGCCCACGGCGCCCGTCCTCCGGCGCATGGCCACGCGACGCCGAGAACCGCAACCCGGTGTCGCGTGCCCCTGCGGCCGTGGCGATCGTCCGGATCCTGTGATGCGCCGCCGGGCCACCGCTGGCCGGGCTGCGGCGCCCGACATGCGTGGCAGCGCCACGCGCGCACCGGTGGGTGACGACGTCCAGCGGGGCTGATGCACCCGTGCAGGGCCACCGGTGGACGTGCAGCGCTGTACATCTTGTCCGGATGGGTGAGGCGACACGTCGCGAGTGGATAACCCCGGTCGCGCGACCCCACCTGCGGCAGGAGTCCGGCTGCGTGCGCCGACGTCGCCCAGGGCCCGTCGGGGCGGCGTCGGTGGACACGTTCGCGTGTGGGGGAGAGGCAATCGTCTGCATCGGCGCCGGCTGACGGTGGGCGGACGATGGCGGGCCGGCCCGCAGGCCGAACGAGTTGACGACGGCGGGGGATGGGGTGGCGTTCGGCAACGGGTGACGTCGGCCTCAGGGGGCGACCGGCCGCGATCATGGGGCCGGTGGGTCGGGTGGCGGGCAACCCCGGTCGCACTGGCGCGGTGGTGGGTGAGGACGTGCCACCGGTGTCGCACACATACCGGTGGCGGACACTTCCCCGGTCGCACGGTGCGGTGGTGGGGGAGCCGGCGGGAGGGGGAGGGTGTGCGGCGCGAGCCGTCGTCCGGGCACAAAAAAAGGGGGCCGGGACCGAAGTCCCGACCCCCCGTGTGCTTCGTGTGAAGCGCTCGGACTAGACGCCCGGGGGCTTCGGGAAGCGGTGACGCATCGTGTACTGGTACGGGGTTGCGAAGAAGAGGTCCGCGATGTCCTCGTCCGTACGCTCGATGGTCTGGGTCCAGATGGTGTCCGCACCCGGGATGATGAGGTCGAAGTTGAAGGTCATGAGACCAATCAGCTCCTTGACCGGCATCATGGCGCCGAGGTTGTCGAACGGGGTCGCCTGCAGCGCCCAGGTGCGAATCGCGTTCGCCGAAGCGGTGCGAATCGACTCGGGCTTGAGCTGGAAGCGGTGCTGACCGACGGTCTCCGGACGGCCCATGGCACGAGCGGTCGCCTCGGTGACCTCCGACGGGAGGTAGGTGAGGTCCCACTTCGTGGACTTGAGGTCCGCCTGGGTGACCAGACGCAGGTTCATCCGGCCGTACTTGGGGTCGCCGTAGAACGCGGGCTTCGCGGGAAGCTCGGCGTCGTCGTACTTGCCCGTGGCGGTGTGGATGAGGTAGCCCCGACGCTCCATCGTGAAGTTGAAGTAGTCGTTGCCGAATCCACCGTACCCGTCGTCCTCCTTGCCACCGTGCTCCTGGCAGACGATGTACGCGATCTTCTTCGGGAAACCGAAGGGCTCGCGGCCTGCGAAGACGGCGGTGTCCTGCGTCAGGTACATGTAGGGGTAGTACCCGGCGTAGTACGTGTTGCCGTCGCCGGCCTTGTGGCTGGCGGAGACGGTGACGCCCATCTCACCGTACGGGCCGAGACCCGTGTGGTTGTGGTCGACGTACCAGAACTCGACGACGTCGTCCTCGAGCTCGAGCATCTTCGGAAGGACGTGCTTGAGGTCCTTCTCGTCTGCGCGGTAGAAGAACGCCGACCAACGCGAGTTGGTGTACGTCAGGGGGATGATGTCGTAGTCGACCAGCGGGTCGGCCACGCCCTGGGAGATGATGTCGCGCTTGTCACGGTCGAGTGCAAGCGGCGGTGCGTCCCCAGACTCGATCCAGGGCAGGCTGGTCACATTAAGTTGCTGACCCATTGATTCTCCTTTCTGGATCGGGTTACGCCCCGAGCCCGACGGGCTTCGGGAAACGGTGACGCAGACCGAAGCGGTACGGCTTGGCCGCACCGGCCCAGGTGGCGTCACGGGTGTAGGTCTCGGTCCAAAGGACCTGACCGGCCGGGATGATGAGGTCGAAGCTGAAGGTCATGAGACCGAGCAGCTCCTTGGGCGGAAGCTCCGCGCCGAGGTTGTCGAACGGCGTCGCCTGCATGAACCAGTTGATGTTGCCGGCGCTCGCGGTGCGAATCGACTCCGGCTTCACCTGGAAGCGGTGCGAGCCCTCCGTGTCCGGACGACCCATCGCCGTCGCGAGGTCCTTGTCGACCAGGGACGGGAGGTACACGAGCTCCCAGCGGGAGTCCGAGAGGTCCGGAGCGGTGACGACCTTCATGTTCATGCGGCCGTAATCGGTGTTGCCGTAGAACGCGGGCTTCGCGGGAAGCTCGGCGTCGTCGTACTTACCGGTTGCGGAGTGCATGACGTACCCGTTCCGGATCATGAGGAACGAGAAGTAGTTGAACTGGTATTGCTTGGTGTCCAGTCCGTACCCGTCGTCGGGAGCGCCACCGTGCTCAAGCACACGGATGAAGGCTTCCTTCTTCGGGAACCCGAGGACGCGACCCGCGTCGATCGCGGAGTCCTGGGTGAGGTACATGTAGGGGTAGTACCCGGCGTAGTAGGTCTTGCCGTCTCCAGCCTTGTGGCTGACGGCGACGGTTGCGCCCCACTCACCGTACGGGCCGAGCATGGTGTGGTTGTGGTCCACGTACCAGAACTCGACGATGTCGTCCTCGACGTCCATGCAGTCGGGCACGACGCGACGAAGGACCTTCTCGTCGGCGCGGTAGAAGAACGCTGACCAACGCGAGTTGGTGTAGGTCAGCGGAAGCGTGTCGATGTCCCAGATGGGGTCGACCAGCGAGTAGATGATCGCGGTCTTCTCATCACGGTCGACCGGCGACGGCGGGATCTCCCCCGTCTCGGCCCCTGGGATCTGCGTCACGGCGAACTGCTCTGCCATAAAGGCATTCCCCCTTTCAGGAGTAAAGGGTGGCGCACACGGATTCGCACTCGAACAACTCACGGGGAAACGGTCCCCGTAATGCGACAGCCGTTGCAGCATATGTCACGTACCTTGGGAGTGCAAACCGGGGTGTCAGTGGTCGACGCACCTCCGAAAACCGCACGGGTACAGGGTTCTCGGCATGCGGGAAGACCTCGTGCGGATGTTGACAACCTCCGCCGTCGTCCATAGTGTCAGAACGTCCGGAATGCGCACCTCGCGGTGTGTCCGGTCGGTTCATCGACAGACGTTTCCACGACAAGGGGGGGAATCGTGAAAAGGATTGGGCGCATGGTGGCGCTCACGGTCGGGGCGGCGGCACTGTCGCTCGGGCTCGCCGCCTGCGGCGGGGGCGACAGCTCCACCGGCGGTGGCACCGGCGAGGGCGGCGACGAGGCGGTCACGCTCCGCCTCGGGTACGTCACGACGCCGCAGCACCCGTACGGCATCGCCGTCGACGCGTTCGCCAAGGAGGTCAGCGCGGCCTCCGACGGCAAGATCACCATCAAGACGCTTCCCGGTGCATCCGGGGGCAACGACGTGACGCTGCTCGACGACGTGTCCGGCGGTTCGGTCGAGATGGCCGCCGTGTCGAGCGCGGTGTGGGACAGTAAGGGCGTGACGGTCTTCCAGCCGCTGCAGGCGCCGTTCGTCATCACCAACTACCCGCTGGTCGAGACCGTCCTGGGCGGTGAGATCGGCCAGTCGATGCTCGACAGCCCCAACGGACCTGCGAAGCTCGGCCTCGTCGGCCTCGGGATCCTCGAGGGTGGTCTGCGGATGCCGGTGGGCCGCGACAAGGCCCTGAAGTCACCCGGTGACTTCCGCGGTGCGAAGATCCGCGCCCCCGCCTCGAAGATCATGACCGACGGCCTCAAGGCCCTCGGCGCCGAGCCGGTCTCCATGCCGCTCGGTGACGTCGCACCGGCGCTCCAGAACGGGACGGTCGACGGGCTCGAGGCCAACTACGGCCTGATCGTCACCCAGAAGTTCAACGAGTCGGCCAAGTTCGTCACCCGTGACGCGCCGTTCTGGCCGTTCCCGGCCGTGGTGATCATCAACAAGGCGCAGTGGGACAAGCTTTCGCCCGAGCAGCAGACGATCCTCAAGGACGCCGGCAAGAACATCGCGCCGCAGTCGGTCAAGATCTTCACCGACCCGGCACCGGACGCGACCAACTTCGTCCAGGTCCTGTGCGATGCGGGGATGACCTTCGCGACCGCCGGCGAGCAGAACATCGCCGCGCTCGAGAAGGCCGCGCAGCCGGCACTCGACGCCCTGTCGAAGGACAAGGAGACGGGGGATCTTCTGAAGAAGATCCAGGACGCGAAGGCGGCTCAGGGACCGCCCGCCGCACCGGCGCAGCTCCCGGCGGGCTGCAAGACGGCCTAGTCGATCGAATGGAAATGTCGGTGGCGCACCGTGACGTCGTGCGCCACCGACAGTATCCGCACCGATGAGCTCCGACGTCTTCGACCGGCACGTCGCCCGAACACCGTACGGGGCGCCGCGTGCGCTTCGATTCCTGGCGGGGATCCTGCGCCGGTACTCCGACGCGGTCGCCGCGATCACCAAGGTGGTGCTCGTCATCGCCGTCTCGATCTGCTTCGGGATCGTGGCGATCACGGTGTTCACCCGCTACGTGCTGGGGTTCACGATCACCGGCGCCGACGAGATCGCCTCCTACGCATTCTTGTGGGTCATCTGGCTGGGGGTCTCCCTCGCGGTCCGCCGCGGGGAGGTGACGGTCATCACCTTCGTGCGCGACCGCGGCCCGTGGTGGTGGCGGGTGTCGGTCGTCGCCTTCTCCGGGCTCTCACTCGCCCTGCTCATGGCGTACTGCATCTGGCGCTCCACCGAGTACGCGGTGGCGCCCGAGACGGTGATCGGAACGACGTCGCTGCTCGCCATCCCGCAGTTCTACGGCGTCGTCTCGATGACGATCGGCTACTGGCTGTGCAGCCTGCACTTCGCGACCCACGCCGCCGAGGCGCTCGTGCGGCTCATGGAGTCGGACCGCATGTGGTGGCGGCGGATCCTCGTCGGTGCGCTCGGCGCGGTCGTGATCACGATCGCGGTGGTCCTCGCGATCCACGGGGTCCTCAATCTGGGCGCGACACCGCTCATCGGCCTGGGGATCCTGTTCGTGGTCCTCACCCTGGCGGGCAACCCGATCATCTTCATGCTGTCGATCGTCGGGATCATCTCGGTGCACGGCATCTTCGGGCTCGAGTTCTATCCGAGCCCCGACGTGATCTTCCCGTTTCGCACCACCCAGAGCGTGATGGGACTCGCCGGGTTCAGCGAGCTCACCGTCGTGCTGATGTTCCTGGTCGTCGCCGAGATCATGAACCTGTCCGGGATGAGCGACAAGCTGATCGCCCACGCCGCCACCCTCGTCGGCCACCTGCGCGGCGGGATGGCGTACGTCTGCCAGATCACCTCGGCGTTCGTGTCGGGCATCTCGGGTTCGGCGCAGGCCGACGCGGCGATCATGACCCCGCTGCTCGTGCCGGCCATGGAGAAGGAGGGCTATCCCAAGGACGTCGCCGCCGCCGTCGTGGCGGGTGCGTCGATCAAGGGTCCGATCGGCCCGATCTCGGTCATGTTCATCGCCTACGGCGTCCTGGTGGCGGACGTCTCGATCGCCAACCTGCTCTTGTCGGGTGTGCTCGCCGAGATGATCCTGCTGCTGTTCCAGGCGATCACCGTCTACCTGGTCGTGCGCCACCTCGGCCTGTTCGGCAGGCAGAAGTTCGCCGGGCTGCCCGCCGTCGCGCGCACGGGTGTCACGGCGCTTCCGGTGCTGCTCGTGCCGGTCATCATCCTCGGCGGGATCCTGCGCGGCGTCCTGACCCCCTCCGAGTCGGGTGCGACCGCCGCGGCCGTCGCCCTGATGCTCGCGATGTTCTGGTACGGGTCGATCTCCCCGCGGGACCTGCCGCGCATCTTCACGATGGCGGGCCTCGAGACCGGCATCGTCATGCTGCTGGTGGGCGACTCGGCGATCCTCGCGAAGGTCCTTCAGAACAACGGGTTCGGTGAGGACCTGTCCAACTTCCTGATCGACCTGACCGACAACAAGTACGTCTTCCTGCTGGTCATCAACATCCTGCTGCTTCTGATCGGCATCTTCGTCGAACCGCTGCCGGCGCTGTTCATCTTCGCGCCGTTCCTCGCGCCGATCGCCGTCCATTTCGACATCGAGCCGACCCACTTCGGGCTCATCGTCGTGTTCAACCTCGTGCTGGGCCTGATCCACCCGCCGATCGGCCTCGTGCTGTTTTTGGTGTCGAGCCTCTCGAAGGTGCCGATCGAACGGCTTTCGATCGTCATCATCCCCTGGCTCGGGGTCAGCATCTTCGTGCTCGTGCTCGTCACCTACCTGCCGTCGAGCGTGGTGCTGGTGCTCGTCCACCACACCGCGACGGTGATGAAGCTCATCGCCGCGCTGGTCGTCCTGTCGATCCTCGTCGCCGTCGCCGTCCATCTGCGAAACGTCAGACGGGACCGGCTGCGGTCGGCGACGTGACGCCGAATCCCGGTCTGTCCGCTGGTACCATCCGCCATCGCGTGATGTCCCCCGTCCCAGCACCGGTTCCCGCGTGATCGTCTGCCTGTCCGGTGGCACCGGCGGGGCGAAGATGGTCGACGGGCTGGCGCGGTCGGTCGGCCAGCCGGCGCTCGCCGCGATCGTCAACACCGGCGACGACGGGGACTTCTACGGTCTTCGCGTCTGCCCGGACCTCGACATCTGCACCTACACCCTCGCGGGTGTGGTCGACGAGCGCGGCTGGGGCTTCGCCGCCGACACCTTCCGCTTCGTCGAGGGCATGGCCACCTACGGACGCGAGGCGTGGTTCGGGATCGGCGACCGCGACCTCGCCACCCACATGCACCGCACCATGGCGCTCGCCGAGGGCAGGGCGCTGTCGGAGGTGACCGCCGACATCTGCACACGCCTGGGGGTCGCCGCACGCATCTGGCCGATGTGCGAGGAGCCGGTGCGGACGGTCATCACCACCCCGACCGGGGTGAAGACCTTCCAGGAGTACCTGGTGCGCGACGGTGCACGCGAGGAGATCACCGACATCCGCCTCGACGGGGTGGCCGACGCGACACCGCCGCCGGGGATGCTCGACGCGATCGGCGCCGCCGAGACGATCGTGATCGCACCGTCGAGTCCGGTCGTCTCGATCGGGACGATCCTCGACGTCCCGGGGGTGCGCGCCGCCGTCGCCGCCCGCCGCGACCGGGTGGTCGCGGTGAGCCCCATCATCGGCACCCGCCCGGTGGAGGGTCCGGCCGACCGTTTCCTGGCGGGCGCCGGGGTGCACGAGTGCTCACCGGTGTCGATGGCGCGCCTCTACGCCGACGTGGCCGCCACGTTCCTCATCCACGACACCGAGCCGCCCGACGTGCACGCGGCCATCGCCGCGCTCGACGTGCGGCCGGTCGCCGCCGACATCCTCATGCCCGACCGCGACGAGCGGGCGCGTCTTGCCGGCGAGGCGCTCGAGGCGGTCGGATGATCCCGATCGTCATCCCGGCGAAGCCGCTGGAGCACGCCCTCTCGCGCCTGTCGGGGGTGCTCGACCCCCAGGCGCGTCGCGCCCTGCAGCAGGCGATGCTCACCGACGTGCTCTGCGCCGCCGGGGACGTGAGCGGGGAGGTCGTCGTGGTGACCGCCGACGCCACCGTGGGGGACCTCGCCCGCGCCTACGGTGCGCGGGTCGTGCCGGAGGACGACCCGCCGGCGGGCATCGACGCGGCCGTCGCGCACGGTCTTCGCACCCTGGGCGCCGAACGCGCCATGGTGCTCATGGGCGACCTGCCGCTCGCGTCGGGGACCGAGCTCGCCGAGATCGTCGCCGCGCTCGACACGCCGGGCATCGTCCTCGCCCGCTCGGCCGACGGCACCGGCACCAACGCCCTCGCCCTGTCTCCGACCGACATCATCCCGACCGCCTTCGGCCCCGGATCACGTGCCCGCCACCTGGCCGCCGCCGCCCGCGCCGGGGTCGTCGTCGGCGAGCTGGCACCGACCGGCATCGGCCTCGACATCGACACCCCCGCCGATCTCGCCGAGCTCCTTCACCGCGGCCACGACTGCCACACCACCCGTTTCGCCCGGGCACTCGGGCTCGACGGGCCGGTGGGCGCGGGTGCCACCGGACGGTGAGCGTGCGGCTCTCCGCGGTCACCGGGATCGGCGAGATCCGTCCCGGCGACCCACTGCCGGCGATCCTCGCCGACCTGGTGGCCGCACAGGGCGGTGCACCCGGCGACGTGATCGTGGTGGCCCACAAGGTGGTGAGCAAGGCCGAGGGGCGGATCGTGCGTCTGTCGGAGGTGCGCCCGGGTCCGGCGGCGACGCTCCTTGCGGAGGAGTCGGGCAAGGACCCGCGTCTGTGCGAGCTCATCCTGGCCGAGAGCCGGCGGATCGTGCGCCGGCGTCGCGGCACCCTCATCTGCGAGACCCGCCACGGGTTCGTCTGCGCCAACGCCGGCATCGACGCGTCCAACGTCGCCCACGGCCACGTGGTGCTTCTTCCGGTCGACCCGGATCGAAGCGCCCGCCACCTGCAGTCGGCGATCGCCGCGCGGGTGGGCGGTCGCGTGGGGGTCGTGGTGGCCGACACGCACGGACGGGCGTTTCGCTCGGGCATCGTGAACGTCGCGATCGGTGTTGCGGGCTTCCGCGCGATCATGGATCATCGCGGTGGACGTGATCGCGAGGGGCGGATGCTCGTCGCGACCGAGCAGGCACTGGCGGACGAGCTCGCGGCGGCGGCGGGGATGCTGATGGAGAAGGGTGGGGGATACCCGGTGGTGATCGTCACCGGGGTGGTGACCGATCCGGCACCCGGAACGGTCACCGAGCTGGTGCGCGATCCGCGGTTCGACTTGTTCCGATGACTTCGACGGGGGAGGGTGATGGCGGTGAGCGATGACGGTGGACGTCCGCTTCGCGTGGCGATCGTGGGGGCCGGCCCGGCCGGGTTCTACGCCGCGGAGCATCTGCAAAAGCACAAGGACGTCGAGGTCGAGATCGACCTGCTCGATCGCCTGCCCACCCCGTACGGGCTGGTGCGCGGCGGCGTCGCCCCCGACCACCAGAAGATCAAGTCGGTCACCAAGATCTACCAGCGCATCGCCTCCCAGCCGGGCACCCGCTACTACGGCTGCGTCGAGCTGGGGCGCGACGTGTCGCTCGAGGAGCTTCGTCGTCACTACGACGCGATCATCCTGACCGTCGGGGCCCCCAACGACCGGCGCATGGGCATCGACGGGGAGGAGCTCGCGGGTTCGATGTCGGCCACCGACTTCGTCGCCTGGTACAACGGCCACCCCGACTACGCCGACCTCGACGTCGACCTCGGCGTGGACGCCGCGGTGGTCGTGGGGGCGGGCAACGTCGCGGTCGACGTCGCACGCATCCTCTCGACCGACCCGGACGTGCTCGCCACCACCGACATCGCCGACCACGCCCTCGCGAAGCTGCGCGAGAGCGCGGTGCGCCGGGTCACGATCCTCGCCCGCCGCGGACCCGCGCAGGCGGCGTTCACCCCGAAGGAGCTCCGCGAGCTCGGTGAGCTTGCGGGCGTGGCCTTCGTCGTCGACCCGGCGGTCATGGAGCTCGACCCCGAGACCGAGGCCCGCCTCGACGAGGACGCCCGACGCAACCTCGACGCACTCGCCCCGCTCGTCGGACGCACCCCCGCCGAGGGTGAGCGGGTCCTCGAACTGCGCTTTTTGGTCTCACCCACCGCGATCACCGGCACCGAGCGCGCCGAGGCGGTCGAGATCGTCGAGAACGAGCTCACCGTCGTCGACGGTGTGATGCGCCCGAAGGCGACCGACCGCACCGACACCATCCCGGCGGGCCTCGTGCTGCGGGCGGTCGGCTACATGGGTGCGCCGATCGCCGACGTGCCGTTCGACGACTGGCACGGCGTGGTGCCCAACGACCACGGCCGTGTGCTGAACGACGCCACCGAACGGCTGCCGGTCCCCGGCCTCTACGTGGCCGGCTGGATCAAGCGCGGGCCGCAGGGGGTCATCGGCACCAACAAGCAGTGCGCCGGCGACACCGTCACCGCGATCATCGAGGACCTCGCCGCCGGCACGGTTCCGCGGGCGCCCGAGCCGTCGGCCGAGGCGGCCGATGCCCTCCTTCGCTCACGTGTGGCGCGGCCCATCAGCTGGGCCGACTGGGAGCGGATCGACGCCGCCGAGGTCGCCGCCGGCGAGCCCGACGGCCGGCCGCGACGCAAGTTCACGGACATCCCGTCGATGCTCGCCGTCCTTGACGGCGCGTCCTAGCCTCAGCCGGTGAGGGCGGGTTCGGCCTCGGCCACCCGCCCGTAGAGCGTCGTTCGCTGCGCCGGCGTCCGGCCGGCCGCGGCGATCACCGCCCGGAAGTCCTCGGGGGTGGCGAGCTGACCGTGGCTGGCACCGGCGGCGCGGCTGATGTTCTCGTCCATCAGGGTGCCGCCCATGTCGTTGCAGCCGGCGCGAAGGAGGCGTGCGCCGCCCGCGAGGCCGAGCTTCACCCAGGACGCCTGGATGTTGGGGATGAGCCCGTCGAAGGCGATGCGCCCGACCGCGTGGACCAGCACGACCTCGTCCCAGGTCGGTCCCGGGCGGGCCCTGCCCTGCAGGTGGATGGGTGCGCCCATGTGCACGAACGGCAGGGGCACGAACTCGGTGAACCCGCCGGTGCGCCGCTGGATCTGCCGGGCGATCTCGATGTGGTTGGCCCACGAGACCGGCCCGTCGATGTGACCGAACATGAGGGTGTTGTTGGAGCGAAGCCCGAGCTCATGGGCGGTGATGTGCACCTCGGCCCACTCGGCGGTGCGGATCTTGTCGGGACACAGGTGCTCGCGCACGCGGTCGTCGAGGACCTCGGCGGCGGTGCCGGGGAGGGTGCCGAGACCGTTGTCGCGCAGACGTTCCAGCAGGTCGCGCACCGGCACGCCGAGGGTCTGGGCGCCCTGCCAGACCTCGAGGGCGGTGAACCCGTGCACGTGCATGTCGGGCAGGCGGTCCTTGATGGCCGCGAGCACCGCGACGTAGAAGTCCCCGGTGAAGTCCGGGTGGATGCCGCCCTGAAGACACACCTCGGTGGCCCCGCGTTCGGCGGCCTCAACGCTTCGCTCCACGACCTCCTCGATCGGCACCAGGTACGGGGCGCCGCGCAGGTTGAGGCTCTTCGGGCCCTTCGAAAATCCGCAGAAGCCGCAGCGGAAATAGCAGAGGTTCGTGTAGTTGATGTTGCGGTTGATGACGTAGGTGACCACGTCACCCGAGGTGCGCTCGCGCAGCACGTCGGCCACCAGGGCGATCTGGTCGACCTCGTCGCCGCGCGCGCGAAAGAGGCGTTCCACCTCGTCGCGTGACGGTGCGGTGCCCTCGAGCGACCGTTCGAGGATGCCGGCGAGGTCCCGTGCGATCGACCCCAGGTCGAGCTCGGCGGTGACGGAGCTCCAGGCGGGGTCGGCGTGCTCGAGCGAGAGGCGCCCCGGGGCGACCGGCGGCTCCTCGTCCCTGCCGGGCGCCCAGGTGGAGCGGGGGCGTGCGGCGCCGGAGCCGTCGATCTGGTTGAGGTATGCCGCCAGAAGCGGTCGGGCGAGGGCGTCGCGGGCGAGGTCGACGTCGAGCCCCAGCGGGACGGCGGTGCGCTCCACCAAGCGCACATGCGGGAGGGCGTCGCGAAGCTCGGCGACGGCGGCGTCGTCCCAGCCGTCTGTCACCAGGTCGCCGATGCCGCGCTCCACCGCGTCGCGGGCGGCCGCGACCGACGCCACCTCGAGCTGGGCGGTCGCGTCGACGCCGGGCAGGCGGCAGAGGGCGACGGCCTCGTCCAGGCGCGTCGGGTCGGTGCGAAGCCACGGCGCACCCGAACGCACCAGGGCGTCCAGGGTGTCGGCGCGTGAGCCGGTGTGGCGGACGGTGATCCGCCAGGCGCCCACGCCGCGCCCGGCGAGGGCGGGTGCGTCGGCGGGGTCCACGACCCAGGCGACGGCGGGTCCGTCGGTCGCGGCGGTCTCGACCGGCAGGGCGCGTTCGGCGAGGGCGGCCGCGACCGTGGCGTCGGTGTGGCCGGCGGCCTCCCGCACGGTGGCGGGCGGGCCGTCACCACGACGACAGACGGTGACGAGGCGGCTCATGCGGCCACCACCGGTCGCGTGGTCGGGTATCCGTCGGCGTCGGTCATCGCACGCACCCGCTCCCGCACGCCGGGTGCCACCCAGTCGTCGTCGTGGACGTACTCGGGGTAGACGGTCAGCCGCTCGCGCAGCTCGTAGCCGGCGTCGGCGCACAGACGTGCCAGCCCGTCGAGCTCCGGCCACGGCGCCTCGGGGTTGATGAAGTCCGGGGTGACGGGGGAGACACCGCCCCAGTCGTTGATGCCCGAGACGAGGAGCGGTCCGTAGTCGGCCGAGAGGTTGGGCGGCGCCTGGATGTTCATGTCCGGTCCCATGACGATGCGGGTGATCGCGCAGGCCGTCATCAGGTCGATGAGCCCGGGCTCGCCGGCCGCCGCCATGGGGGTGTCGGGCTTGGCGCGGAAGTTCTGCACGATGAGCTCCTGGATGTGGCCGTACCGTTCGTGCAGGTCGCGAAGCGCCAGGATGGCGTCGATCCGCTCGGACGGGGTCTCACCGATGCCGATGAGGATGCCGCTCGTGAACGGGATGCGAAGCTCACCCGCCTTGCGGATCATCGCCAGACGCGTGGCAGGGCGCTTGTCGGGGGCGTGCTCGTGGGGCCCGCCGGGTCCGCACAGACGCTCCGACGTGGTCTCGAGCATGATCCCCTGGCTGGGGGAGACCTCGCGCAGCTCGGCGAGCTCGCGACGCGAGAGCACCCCGGCGTTGGGGTGGGGAAGAAGGCCGGTCTCCTCGATGACCCGCCGGCACATGTCCACCAGGTAGGCGTGGGTGGAGCGATAGCCCCAGCGTGCGAGGAGCCTGCGGTAGCCGGGCCAGCGCGCCTCCGGCCGGTCGCCCAGGCAGAAGAGGGCCTCCTTGCACCCGAGCGCCGCACCCTCGTGGCAGACGGCGAGCACCTCGTCGGGGCCCATGGTGTGGGCGGCGACGGCGTCCTCGTCCTGGGCGAAGGTGCAGTAGCTGCACACGTCGCGGCAGAGGTTCGTGAGCGGGATGAAGACCTTGGGCGAGTAGGTGACCCAGGGTCCGTGGCCGCGGTCGCGGATCGTGGCGGCCGCCGCCCAGAGTGCGGGATGCTCGGCGCCGCGCGCGTCGGCAAGTGCGTGGGCGTCGCCTGTGTCGAGGCGCCGGCCCTCGAGGGCCCGCTCGACGGCAGCCCGCATGGACGGCCGCAGGGCCGTGAGGTCTGGGGTGGTGCTCGTCATCGCCTAGCCGGGCTCCGGACCCTCGCCCCCACGGAACTTGCGCCAGTCCGGTTTGCGCTTTTCCTGGAACGACGCGATGCCCTCCCGCGGCTCCTCGCCGTAGGCGTGGTTGAGGGCCACGAGCTCCACGCCGTGCTGGACGGCCGAGTAGAGCTGGTCGGTCGCGGTGTTCATGGCGATCTTCGCCATGCGAAGCCCCACGGGCGAGCGCTGCAGGATCTGCTCGCACCAGCGGTCGACCTCGGCGTCGAGTTCGTCGTCCGGCACGACCTTGTTGACGAGGCCCATCGCCTCGGCCTCCTGGGCCGTGTACTGGCGGGTGAGGTAGAGGATCTCGCGCGCCTTCTTCTCGCCGACCACGCCCGGGAGCATCTGGCAGCCCCACCACAGCGGGGCGGCCCCGATCTTGGGGCCGGCCTGGCCGAAGCGCCCGGACTCGCCGCTGATGGTGAGATCGCACAGGACGTTCAGCTCGTTGCCGCCGCCGATGCAGTAGCCGCGCACCTTGAGGATGATCGGCTTGCCGTTGTTGCGGATGGCGACCGCCAGACGGTCGTGCAGATGGTGCAGGTGGCGCTTTTCGTGGATGGTGCGGGTGGGGTCGCGGACGTCACCGCCCACGCAGAAGGCCTTCTCACCGGCGCCGGTGAAGACGATGACCCCGACGCGCTCGTCGTCGGCGGCGGCCTCGAACGCCTCGGCGAGTTCCCTGACGGTCTGGACGCGGAACGCGTTCAGTCGGTCGGGCCGGTTGATCGTGATCGTCGCGCGACCACCCGCGACCTCGTACAGGACGTCCTCGAACTGCATCCTCGTGCCTTTCGTCTCGCGCTTGACGGGCCGGATTCCCCGGGCGACCCGCGGGTCGGTTCAATCCTCGCACACGCACAACGGTGCCAGCCATCCGTTGGTGTCTTGCATTGTGAAACGCCGATCCACATGGTGCAAGAGATCGTTGCGCTTCCGAACATCCATTGGTACTAATCGGTTCGTTCCAAAAGGAACGAGACGCAGGTTCACGATGCGAGACATGACGACCACCAACATCGTTCACGACACCACCGACGACGGGCCCGTCGATCCCGGCAGATACCGCATCCAGGCGATCGAGCGCGCGGTGGCGATCCTCGGGGCGTTCAGCGCCGAGGAACCCGAGCTCGGGGTGAGCGACCTGGCGGTGCGCCTCGGACTTCACAAGTCGACGGTCCACCGCTTCGTGGTGAACCTGGAGGCGGCCGGACTGTTGGAGCGCAACCGATCCACCGCCCGGTACCGGCTGGGTCTGCGCATCTTCGAGCTGGGTCGGCTGGTACTGCAGCAGATGAACCTCTGGGAGGAGGCGCTGCCGTTCCTGGAGGGACTGGTGCACGACAGCGGTGAGACGGGTCACCTGGCGGTCCTCGCAAGCGGCGAGGCCGTCTACATCGAGAAGGTCGAGGCGCGGCGGTCCCTGCGCGTCCCGTCGGCCATCGGTCGCGGCTACCCGGCCCACGCCACCAGCCTCGGCAAGGTGCTCCTGGCGGGACTCGACGATGGTCAGGTCGACGAGATCCTGGCCGACCGGGGCATGAGCCGGTTCGCGCACAACACGATCACCGACGTCGGGCGACTCCGGGAGGAGCTCGCGACCATCCGCGGCCGCGGGTACGGCGTCGACGACGAGGAGTATGAGGAGGGCCTTCGCTGCATCGGCGCCCCGGTCACCGGCCACACCGGACAGGTGGTGGCGGCGATCGGGATCGGTGGGCCCACCACCCGGGTGACGCACGAACGCGTCGCCCAGCTGAGCGAGCTTGTCATGGACGCTGCCGCGGGGCTGTCACGCCGTATGGGCGCCGGGCAGTCGGGAGCGTTCGCACCTGCGGAGCTGCGGGTCAGGACCCAGCAGCACGGTTGAACCCACGATCACAACGACACGCAAGGAACGGTGACTACCCCTATGAGTGACTACCAGCCGCGACTGTCTTCTCGCACGTCGCACTTCGTCCTGCCCAAGCAGTGGGCGTCGATGCGCAAGGCCGAGGCCCTCGAGAAGGAGACCGGCAAGAAGGTCCTCCATTTCGAGAAGGGCGACTTCCAGGGTGATGAGTTCTACCCGGCGAAGCACATCTACGAGGCGGCCGCGAACGCCGTCCACGAGGGCCACGTGCGGTACGTACCCGGCCCGGGCCTGCCCGAGCTGCGTGATGCCATCGCCGAGGAGGCCACCAAGCGCGGCCGCCCGACGAAGCGCGAGGAGGTCCTGGTCACGATGGGCGCCAAGCACGCCCTCACCCAGTCGCTTCTGACGATCGTCGACCAGGGCGACGAGGTGATCTTCCCCAACCCGGGGTACCCGCCCGACGAGTTCTGGATCACCTACGCCGGCGGCAAGGTCGTCTACGCCCCGCTCGTCGAGCCGGACTTCGGCTTCGACCTCGAGGCGCTCGAGGGTCTGATGAACGAGAAGACCAAGATGCTCATCATCAACTCGCCGCAGCGGCCCAACGGCATGAACGTCGGTCACCTCGAGGAGATCGCCGAGATCTGCAAGCGCAACAACGTCATGGTGCTGACCGACGAGATCTTCAGCCACATGGTCTACGCGCCGGCCGAGCACAAGACCATCGCCGCCTGTGACGGCATGGCCGACCGCTCGATCCTGGTCGACACCTTCTCGAAGACCTACATCATGACCGGCTTCCGCATCGGCTGGTGCGTGGCGTCGGCCGAGATGATCACCGCCATGGACATCTTCCAGCAGAACTCGGTCACCAACGTGCCGGCGTTCGTGCAGATGGCGGCCCTCGCGGCCATCACCGGCCCGCAGGAGCACGTGCTCGAGACCACCGCCCGTCTGCAGGCCAAGCGCGACAAGATCGTCGCCCGCCTGAACGAGATGGAGGGCATCGACTGCCCGACGCCGGACGGTTCGTTCTACGTCTTCCCCGACATCCGCGGCACCGGCATGACCGCCCAACAGTTCGCCGACCACCTCATCGAGGACTACGGCGTGGGCGTCGTGGCCGGAAGCGCGTTCGGCGACCGGGGTGAGGGTCACGTGCGCATCACCTACGCCTGCCCCGACGAGATCATCGACGAGGGCATGGACCGCATGGCGGAGGCCTGCAAGAACCTCTAGCCACTGGCGCAGGTGAATGCGGTTCGCGGTTCGGGCGGGGCGTCCCTTCGGGGGCGCCCCGTTCGTCGTCTGTGGCGGGTTCCGCCGGTCGGTAGGCTTCGCGACGCAATCACGAACGCACGAACGAAGGAGACGGTGTGGCTGAAGAGCGTTTGCTGTGGGAGGACCTCAACCCGGGTGATGTGGCCGAGTCACTCAACCGCACGGTGACCGAGGCCGACGTCGTCAACTTCTGTGGCGTGTCCGGTGACTTCAACTGGTTCCACATCGACGATGTGAAGGCCAAGGAGTCGGTGTTCGGCAAGCGCGTCGCGCACGGCATGCTGGTGACGTCGATCGCCACCGGTCTGCAGGTCGAGAAGATGGAGCCCAAGATCGCGACCGCCGCGTTCGTGGGTCTCAAGGAGTGGGCGTTCCGCGCCCCCGTCTTCATGGGCGACACGATCCGCGTGAAGCGCACCATCGGCGAGAAGTCCGAGCACAAGAACCCGGCCCAGGGCTGGTGCATCTACGAGATCGAGGTCCTCAACCAGGACGACAAGGTCGTGCAGAAGGGTCAGTGGAACATGCTGATCCGTCGCCGCGAGTCGTAGGACCCGCATGTCCGGCACGTCGTGCGGGTGTCTCACCGTCATCCGCACGACGTGGTTCGGCATCCTCGTGGCGCTCCTCGTCGGGATGTCGGCGGGCACCACGATGGCGGACGCGGCGGACCCGGCCTTCGAACGGCCGCGGGTCGGCTCCTGCCACGGGCTCGGCCTGGTCGACATCCCGCGTGCGAGCGATCCGTCGCGACCGGTGTCGTGCGGCCGGTTCCACACCACCCGCACGATCGCCGTGGCGATGCTCCCCCGATCGGTCGACTGGTCCCATGACGAATGGCGCGTGCACATCGTCGCGGGCGGGGTCTGCCACCGTGCCCTGGCCCGCACGCTGGGTGCGACCGCGCAGATCCGAAAGCGCTCCGCATACCGGGCCGCCTACTTCATCCCCACCACCCACCAGCGCCGCCGCGGCGCGCGGTGGATCCGCTGCGACGTGATGCGTGTGGGCGGTGACCGGCTCCTGCCGCTTCCGCGGCGGGTGCGTCTGTCCGGCAGGCCGCTCTCCGACGCCCTCGCCGCCTGCCTGACCGACCGGCTCGCCCTCACGGCCTGCGAACGACCGCACGTGCTTCGGGCCACGGTGGCCTACGAGGTGGCGAAGGGCGCCGCGGGCTTTCCCGGTCACGAGGTCCTTCGGGCCGAGCTCACCCGCCGCTGCGGCGGTCTCGCCGGCAACCCGTGGTTCGGCCTCCACCCGTTGGAGGCGCAGTGGATGATGGGCGATCGCCTGTCGGTCTGCTTCGGGCCCGATCCGCGCGCGTAGCGCGACGGGGCCGCGACACAACCGCCACGGTGATGGACAGGTACGGGGTATGAACCCACCATCGCCCCCTCAACCCGAGCGCGCAGCGCGCTTTCGCACGCTCTACGAGGCGACCTACGCCGATGTGCTTCGCTTCGTCGCGCGGCGCGTCCATCCCAGCCATGCCGAGGACATCGCGTCCGAGGCCTTCCTGGTCGCCTGGCGTCGTTTCGACGAGATCCCCGCCGGTGACGCCGCGCGGCCGTGGCTCTTCGGTGTCGCCCGGCATGTGATCCAAAACACCCTGCGCGGCGAGCGGCGCCGGCAGGCGCTCGCGGTGCGGATCGCCGACGCGGGCGTCGCGCCGGTCGCGCTCGACACCGACCTCGTCGCCCAGCGGATCGACCTCGTCGCCGCCTGGCGGCGTCTGTCACCGGTCCACCAGGAGGCGCTCGCCCTTGCCCTGTGGGACGACCTGTCGTCGGCAGACGCCGCACGGGTGCTCGGCATCACGCCGGTCGCCTACCGGCTTCGCCTCTCACGCGCACGCCGGGCGATCCGCCGGGAACTCGAGATGTCGGTGCCGACCGCACTCGCCGCACCGCTCCCCGAAAGGAGCCACCCATGACCCGCACCACCCGTCACACCGTCGTCGACCGGTCGACCACCACCGGCCTCGTCGGGCTCGACCCGGCCGATGTCGCCGACGACGCCGCCACCCGTGCGCCGGCACAGGCCGCGCTCGCCCGCATCCTCGCAAGCGATCCCGCCGAACCCGCATCGCACGCCCCGCGACCCGCGCCGCGTCGCGGCCGCTGGGCCCTCGCCGGGGCCGCCGTCCTCGCCGGCGGGGTGTTCGCCGCCGTCAACCTGGACGAGGGCTCACCCGCGAACGCCTTCGCCTCGTGGACCCCCACGCCCGTCGCGGCCGCACCGATGGTCGGTGACGCCGCGGGCGCCGCCTGCCGACGCTCGACCGCCGACTCCATCCGCTCCCTGCCGGCCGTCCCGGGCGGGGCGCCCATGCCGACCGCCGCCGACGCGGCGGCGGCGCGCACGATCCTCGCCGAGACCCGCGGCGAGTGGACCCTGGTCGTGCTCGCCGGGCGCGGCATCGACATGACCTGCCTCTCGCGCGCCGGTGAGCCCGGCGGCCCCGCCGCCATGGTCGGGGGGTCCCTGGGGGTGGGGGACGAGGTCCATCTGCGACCCGACGGCTTCTTCGCCGGCGGGCCCGGGATCGCGAGCACGCCGGAGGGCAGTGTCTCGACGCTGACCGGCGTGGTCGGGAAGGACGTAACCGGCGTCGAGATCACGACCGCCGACGGACGCCGCGTGACGGCCACCATCGCCGGGGACCGCTTCGCCGCGTGGTGGCCGGGGGCGCCCGTCACCGACCCGACGGGTCCGTTCGAGACGGTCACCGTCACCCTGACGCTGCGTGACGGCACCGTGCGCAGGAACCTGCCGGCGTCGAACGTCCCGTCGGGCCCCGCCGAGGGGGTCGTCTCGAGCAGCGCGGGCGGCGGCGCCACGGTCACCGGGATGGTCCCGGCGCCGTGAGGATCCGCGTGGCCCCGGACACGCATCGCGTCCGGGGCCACGCGCTCACCTGTCTCGGTGACTAACGGCGGGGCGGGTTGCCCTCGTGGTCACAGAGGTCGGGGTGCCAGCGACGGAAGTGCTCGGTGTGCTGTGGGGTGACCGATCCCGGCGGGTAGTACTTCGTGTAGAAGTCGAGGTCGATGTGCTGGGCCTGGCAGGTGAGGCGCTGGTACATCGGGTCGACGTACACCGGGAACCGGCCGTAGGTGTCCACGCAGTACTGGCAGTACTGCTTGACGAGCTCCACGGTGTCCTCGTGGGGACGCGGGATGTTGTTGACGACCTTGTCGGGCTCCAGGTAGGGCTTCGGCACGTCGTCGTCGAGCGCCGCCCACTTCATGGCCATGAAGGCGTCGACCGCCTCGTGCATGTCCTTGTAGTACGGCGGGCAGTAGGCCTCGTAGACGCCGTCGCGGCCGACCGGCACCGACGGGCCGCTCGTGGTCTCGTGGAAGCGAAAGCCCAGGCCCGGCACGTCGCCGCCGCCCATGACGAAGCGGGCGAGGTACCCGGTGAAGGTCCAGCCGCCGACGCCCAGGGCCTGCATCGCCAGGTTCATGTTCTGGCAGATGAACGCCTGCTCCACCACCAGCATCGAGAGGATGCGCTGCTCGAGCTCGACGATCCCCATCTGGCGGTCGTTCGACACGCGACCCGACTTGAGCGCCTCGTCGAGGCCGGCCGAGCGGCGGCCGTTCTGCTCGTCCACCAGGCTGAAGCCGTAGCTTCGCGCCAGGTAGATGAACAGCAGGTTGATGTACTCGATGGTCGTGTTGGTGACCGGCAGGAAGAGCGTGGTGCCCGGCTTGTTGGCGTTCCACTGGTTGAAGTCGAAGAGGCCCGGCAGGGTGGTGGGAAGCTGCGCCCGCCCCTCCTCGAGGGTCTTCCGCGCCCGGCGGTACATCTCGACGACGATCTCGGCCTGCTCCGCCTCCGACCGACCCGACAGGGTCATGACCTCGTCCTCTTCGGGCATGAGGTTGTACATGTCGAGCATGTGGAGGCCCGTGTCGTTCGAGAAGAACAGCTCGGTGCCGTGGTTGGAGCACGACGACGGCCAGGTGCGGGTGGTCCACTGCACGAGGGTGCTCATGCCGCGCACCGGGTCGAGGTCACCGAGGTTGAGGCCGGTGAGCCCGGTCCCGGCGATGCACAGGAGCGCCTCCTCGAGCTCCGAGAGCGGCACCGGCTCGTAGGCGCTCGAGAAGTCGAGCACATCGGACTCGACGGTCATGCCGAGCCCCACCCGCCGGCTCTTGCGGTCGAAGACCGTCTGGAAGTACGGGTAGTGGAGGGCGTCCATGAGGCCCTCGGGTGCGGCCTGGATGAGCTCGTGCGGTGCGAGCTGCGGCGGGTTCATGCGGACTCCCTGGTCGGTGAATTCTGCTTCGTATGTCAACGATACCCCGGCCCGTGGGGGCGGGGACGGGGCGAGGTCAGCGGTGAGCGTTCAGCGCGGCGCGGGACGCGACCACCGGGCGAGGGTCCGGGCGGACTCCTCGTAGCCGATGCGGCCCTCGGCCACGCCGATCACCAGGTCGTAGGCGTCGTCGTCCGGTGCGACGAGCTCGACCCCGTTGATGTGGAGGAAGGTGAACATGGCGTGCCAGCCGAGACGCTTGTTGCCGTCCACGAGCGCGTGGTTTCGCACGATGGACTCCATGAGCACCGCGGCCTTCTGCGTCACATCGGGGTATGCGTCCTCGCCGAAGGCCGTCGTGCGCGGGCGGTGGGCTGCCGAATCGAGCAGGCCGACGTCGCGCACGACGTCGACACCGAGATCACGCGCCAGTCGCAGGAGGTCGTCCAGGCGGAGGTAGTCGACCACCGCTCAGCGCGAGAGCCGCTCGAGGAGCGTCGCGTAGCGCTCGAGGCCGACCGCCGATGCCGCCGCCACGCGGGCGTCGTGGTCGAGCTCGGTGTCCGCGTCGGTGATGAGGCGGATCGTCGCCTCGTGTTTGCTGATGCCGGCGGCGGTGGCGATCCTGGTGAGCGCGGCGTCCTGGTCGGGTGTGAGGCGGAGGGTCATGGCCATGCGCGCATGGTATCACTGTGATACCGCAGCTGCGGTCGGGGCCTCGAACGGCGACCGACGGGGGCGTCGTCCTCACCAGCCGTCGTAGTGGAGCTTCTTCGCAAGCGGCTCGCGCGGCGCGGGTTTGAAGTCGGTGCCCTTCGAGTAGGCCACCGGGATGAGCGCGACCTGCTCGACCGTGTCGGGAAGGCCCAGAATCTCGGCGACCTCCGCGGCGAACATCAGGTGAAGCGTCGTCCAGCAGGTGCCGAGGCCCCGTGCGCGGGCCGCCAGCTGGAAGTTCCAGCCGGCCTGCATGATGGAGCCGTAGCGGGTGGCGTCGAGCACCTGCGCATCGCCGCCGAACGTGTCGTCGATGCAGGGGATGACGAGCACCGGGGCCTCGTGGAAGTGGTCGGCCAGGTACTGGGCAGAGTCGACCACCCGCTGCTGCTGGGCCCTGCGCTCGGCACCCTCCACTGGGATGTTGCCCGCCGAGATCGGCAGGGTCAGGTAGATGTCCCAGGCCTTGCGGTACTCGTCGGTCACACGACGGCGAAGCTCCGGGTCGGTGATGACGACGAAGTGCCAGCCCTGGTGGTTGGACGCGCTCGGCGCCTGAAGCGCGATCTCGAGGCACTCCTCCACCAGCGCGCGCGGCACGTCGCGGCTGAAGTCCAGCCGGCGGCGCACCGCCCGGGTGGTGGTGAGCAGTTCGTCGGGGGACAGGTCGAGGGTCGCGGGCACGGAGGCTCCTCTCACCGCGGTGGGATGGTGGGCGGGATCCTCGCCGCCCCGTCGCGGCGGGTCAAGACGCCCGCGGCCGAAATGACGACGGGGCGCCGAAGCGCCCCGTCGCCAACCGCCCCCGCAGGTGATCCGGCGACCTACTTCAGAAGGTCGCGCGCGATGATCATCTGCTGGATCTCGCTGGTGCCCTCGGTGATGGAGGCGAGCTTCGCGTCGCGGTAGAGGCGCTCCACCGGGTACTCGATCACGTAGCCGTACCCGCCGTGGATCTGGACGGCCTCGCGGGTGACCTCGTCGGCGACCTCGGCCGAGAAGTACTTGGCCATCGAGGCCTCCTTCACGCACGGCTGGCCGGTGGCGTAGAGCCAGGCGGCCTTGTAGGCAAGGGCCTTGGCGGCCTCCACCTTGGTCGCCATGGTGGCGATCTTGAACTGGATGGCCTGGTGCTTGGAGAGCGGCTTGCCGAAGGTCTCGCGCTCCTTGGCGTACTTGATGGCCTCCTCGAGGGCGGCCTCGGCGATGGCCGCCGACTTCACGCCGTGGCTCACGCGGCCGGTGATGAGGGTCGCCATGAGGGCGCCGAACGCACCCTCCTTGCCACCGAGCAGCGCCTCCTCGGGAACCTCGCAGTCCTCGAACACGAGCTCGGCGGTGTCGGAGGAGCGGTGGCCCATCTTCTCGAGCTTGCGGGTCACCTCGAAGCCGGGGGTGTCGCGGTCGACGATGAAGACGCTGATGCCCTCACCGCGCTTGGACTTGTCGGTGTAGGCCGCGACGATGCAGTAGTCGCAGATCGTCCCGTTGGTGATGAAGTTCTTGCGGCCGTTGATGACCCAGCGGTCGCCCTTCTTCTCGGCGCGTGAGGCCAGGTTGGCGGCGTCGGAGCCGGTGCCCGGCTCGGTGATCGCATAGGCGCCGATGATCTCGCCGGCGATGGAGCGGGGGAGGTACTTCTCCTTCTGCTCGTCGGTGCCGAACTTGAGGATCGGGAACGCCGAGAGGTCGGCGTGGGCGTTGATGCTCGCGGTGATCCCGGCACAGACCTTGGACATCTCCTCGACGAAGATGCACTCGGTGATCTTGTCCTCGCCGATGCCGCCGTACTCCTCGGGGAAGACGATGCCGAGAAGCCCGAGCTCACCGAGCTTCGGCATGATCTCGACCGGGAACTTCTCGTTCTTCTCGGCCTCCTCGACGAGGGGCGCGATCTCGCCCTGGGCGAACTCGCGCACCATGGCGCGGATTTCCTTCTGCTCGTCGGTGAAATCGAAGCTCAGCACGCTCATCCCCCTGGTCGTCCGGTCACATGGTCCGGGGATTCTGTCACGCGGCTAGGCTCCCGGCATGACCGATCTCCTACGTCTTGATGGGCGGGTTGTCATCGTCACCGGCGCCTCGCGGGGAATCGGCGCGTCGGTGTGCCGCCTGGCCGCGTCGCTCGGCGCCGGTGTGGTGGGCGTCGCGCGCAGCGAGGACGCCATGCGCGCGGTGCTCGACGAGGTCCCGGGGTCGCGTGCGGTCGTGGGGGACGTCGCCGACCCCGAGGTGGCCGAGCGCGCCGTCGCCGCGGCGACCGAGCTCGGGCGTCTTTGGGCCGTCGTCAACAACGCCGGCATCTCCGCCCCCGGCTACCACCCCCTCACCGAGACCCCCGCCGACGAGTGGGAGCCGGTCATGCGGGTCAATCTGATGGGTGCCGCGTCGTTCGCCCGGGCCGTCGGCACCGAGCTGGTGCGCGCCGGTCGCGGGGGGCGCATCGTCAACGTGAGCTCGGTGGCAAGCGTCGCCGGGCTTCCCAACATCGGCCCCTACAACGCGACCAAGGCCGCGATGGACGCCATGACCCGCACCATGGCGGTGGAGCTGGGACCGGCCGGCATCACCTGCAACTCGGTGGCCCCCGGCACGATCCGCACCGAGATGATCGACGAGCTGATGAACGCCAACCCGGCCCTGGGGGACAAGTTCGTCGCAAAGACCGCGCTGGGGCGCGTGGGGGTGACCGAGGAGGCCGCCTGGCCCATCGTGTTCCTCCTGACCGACGCGGCGGCGTTCATCACCGGTGAGACGATCCTGGTGGACGGCGGCCGCATGGCGTCGGCCTGACGGGAACGGGACGCCGACCATGCGCGTGGTGATCGCCGGTGCCGGCACCGCCGGCTGCGTCCTTGCGGCGCGCCTGTCGGAACGCCCCGGGGTCGAGGTGACGCTCCTCGAGGCGGGGCCGCGCTACGGCCCGGGCGGGTGGCCGGCGGAGCTCGTCCACGCCTTCCGGGTCATCCGCGAGACCCACGACTGGAACTGGTTCGGTCAGGCGGGGGCCTCGCCGCGCCTGGTGCACGTGCCGCGCGGGCGGGTGGTGGGCGGCTCGTCGGTCACCAACGGCGCGATCGCGCTGCGCGGGCTACCCGAGCACTACGACGAGTGGGACGCGCACGTCGACGGCTACGGCTGGGAGACGTGGCTGCCGTGGTTTCGGCGCATCGAGCACGACCTGCAGTTCGGGTCGGCCGACTGGCACGGTGACGCCGGGCCCATTCCGGTGAACCGGTATCCGCGGTCGGAGTGGTACGAGATCCACGAGCGCTTCGCGCAGGCGGCGCTCGCACGCGGCCATGCGTGGGTGGACGACCACAACGCCCCCGGCGCGGTGGGGGTGGGCCCGACGCCCTTCAACATGACCGACGGTGCGCGGGTCACACCCGCCGACATGTACCTGGCCCCGGCGCTCGCGCGCGGCAGGGTGGAGGTGGTGACCGGCGTCACGGTCGACCGGGTGGTGGTGGAGCGGGGCCGGGCGACGGCCGTGGAGGTCCTGGACGGGGAGGGGACGCGGCGTCGGGTGGAGGCCGACGAGGTGATCGTGAGCCTCGGCACCTACGCGAGCCCCGCCTGCCTGCTTCGCTCCGGCATCGGGCCCGCCGACGCGGTCGTCGGGCACGGCATCGGCCTCGTGCACGAGCTTCCCGGGGTGGGGCGGGGCATGCAGGACCACCCCAAGGTCTCCTACCGGTTCTGGATCGACACCGACGCGCCCGTCTGGCCCAACCCGTGGATCCAGGTGCTTCTCACCGCCCACGCCGAGGTGGCGGGCGAGCCGCGGCTCTTCCAGGTCATGCCGTACGCGGGTGTCACCGACGCCGGGCACCGCTACACCGACTGGAACGTGCAGGTGGCCGACAGCCGCGGGCGCACCGGGTCGGTTGGCCTTCAGGGCGCCGATCCGCGGCTTCAGCCGGTGCTCCACATGGGGTGGCTGGAGGATCCGGGCGACCGGGACCTCGCCGTGGCCGCGGGTCGGGAGCTCATGGCCCTGTCGCGCACCGCGCCGGTGGCCGAGGTCGTGCACGCCTGGCCCAACCAGGACGACCCCGACCACGTGCTTCGCACCGTCGAGACCTTCCACCACGTCGTCGGCACCTGCCGGATGGGACGTCCCGGCGATCCGGACGCCGTCGTCGACCGGTTGGGCCACGTCGTCGGTCTCGAGGGCCTCTCGGTGATCGACGCGTCGATCATCCCGCGGGTGCCGTCGGCCAACACCCACCTGGCGGTCATCGCCCTCGCCGAACGCATCGCGGCCGACAGGATGTCGCCCGTTCGGTGACGACCGACCACTTCGCGGCGCGACGGCGGGCGCGTAGCCTGCTGCGGTGCGTCGTGCGCTTCTCATCATCGCCGGGGTCGCGCTGCTCGTGGCCGCGGTCACCGGCGGTCGGCTGCTGCTCAAGCTCGCCGCGGCGAGGACCCCGGACGGCACCGACCTCGCACCCCTTACCGGCGACCAGCACCGCGTGGCGATCGTCTTCGGCGCCGGCCTCGGACCCGGCGGGCTCCCCTCGCCGCTCCTCGACGACCGTCTGCGCGCCGCGGAGGAGCTCTACCGTCGTGGGATCGTCGATCGCCTGCTCATGACCGGTGACAACTCCACCGCCGGACACAACGAACCGGGTGCGATGCGTCGGGCGTCACTTGCGCGGGGCATCCCGGAGGAGGTGATCGCGGTCGACTACGGCGGCAGACGCACCTGGGACTCCTGCCAGCGGGCGCGGGTCATCTTCGGCATCGAGCACGCCGTCGTCGTCTCGAGCGACTTCCACCGCGCCCGCACCGTGGCCACCTGCCGGGCGGCGGGGGTGCGGGTGGACGGCGCCACCGGTGCGTCGACCCGCAAGTACGGCCTCAGGGAGCGCACCGGCTGGCGTACCCGCGAGCTCGCCGCGTCGTGGCGGGCGATGTGGGACGCCTGGATCGACCATCCGGACGTGCCGGTGAAGGGCGACCCGATCGACATCTACGACCCCGCGGCGGTGCGGGCGTCGCTCAGCGAGGCCGACCGGCGCGCCACGCCGTGAGACCTGCGGCGTACATGCTGCGATGTACATCCTCGTACGTCGCAGCGTGACGGTCAGGGGAGCGTCGCCAGGAAGGTCCGCACATGCCCGGTGAGGGCGTCGAGCTCGCGTGTGGGGGAGTGGGTGCCCGCCACCGTTCGCAGGGTGAGCCCGTCGGCCGGCGCGCCCAGGGCGGCGGTGATCTCGTCGGGTCGACCCATCGGGTCGCGATCACCCTGCACCACTAGGGTGGGGATCCCGGCGGCGATGGGCGCCGCGAGCTCGTCGACACGGGTCCGTTCGGGCCTCCCGGGCGGGTGGAGGGGGAAGGCCAGGCAGACCACCGCCGCGATCGCCGGATCAGCCCGGCCGTCGTCGCTCACGCTCGTGCGACAGGCGACCCGGGCGCCGGCGCTTCGGCCGCCCACCACCCACGGTCGGGGAAGCGGCGAGCCGTCGGGCGCGGCGTCGGCCGTCGCCAGGGCGGCCAGCACATCCCGCCAGGCGACGTCGAGCGTCGGGGGCGGCGTCGCCACGCGGCGCCCCGCCACCCGCCAGGGCTGGTCGACCATGACGACGGTCCAGCCGTCGGCGGTGAGCGTCGTCAGGGCGAGGATGTCGGCGGCGTCGCCCTGCCCACCGGCCCCGTGGCCCAGAAGGAGGGTGCCGCGTGCGTCGACCGCACCGTCGGGGGCGAACACCCACACCGCGGCCGGACCCCGTGCGGTGGGCACGTCCTGGCGGGGGACGTCGGCGGTGGTCGTCACGTCGCGCTGCATGCAGCCGGCAGTATCGCGCGCGTCGGGTGCACGGCACCCCGCGGGCCATGCCCGGACCGTCGGAACCGACGCGACCGGCCCGGCGACCGGGTCATGTCGTCAGGCGGAACATAAGTACCGTTTGCGTGCGTTCGGCCGGAGGGTCAGGCGTCGGGCGGGTGAGGCGTGGTGAGTCGGCCGGTGAACGCGGCGAGGTCGGCACGGCGGTATGCGTCGATCAGATCGGTGATCGATCGGCCGCCGTGTCCGGTCTACCGCGCGTCCCAGGGGTTGACGACCTGCACACCCGTCTCGGCGAAGTCCGCGGTGTTCCGTGTCGCCAGGGTCGCGTCGTGCACGAGACAGATCGCCGCGATCTGCGCATCGGCCGTGCTGATCGGCCTCCCGGCCCGTTCGCGGATGGTCACGACGTGCGCGTATCGGTCGGCGGCGGCATCGTCGAACGGCACGATCGACCCATCACCGCGGTACGGCGCGAGTGCGTCGTCGATCGCGGAGGCGAGTGCCGTCTTTCGTCGGCCTGCGGGAACGCGACGCACGCCGGCCAGAAGCTCGGCGAGCGTGATGGCGGTGATGGCCACATCCCCCGTGAGGGATTCGAGCCATGTCACGACCCCGGCATCAGGCCGAGGACGTACCGCTTCCGACACGACGTTGGTGTCGAGGATGATCATTCGAACTCGGCGGCCCGCGCGACATCAATCCGCGGCGTGATCGCAAGGTCGGCTCCGCCGGCGTGTTGGGCAGCCTCCAGCAGCGCCAACCCGATGTGGGGCCGTTGGACGGCGCTGGTCAGGATGGCCCGCGCTTCGGCCTCCATCGAACGACCGTGAGCGTGCGCCTGCGCGACGAGCATCTGCTTCACCCGGTCGTCAAGGCCCCTCACTACGATCGATGCCATGCCCGTCCCCTCCTCCATCCAGTGATATCACGAACGATAGCATCGTACTTCTGACACGGGGTCCGGGCGAGCTTCCTCGAGCAGCTACTCGTCTGCGTCGATGACCAGGCGTTCGGGCAGCCGGCGCGGCCAGGTCACTCGGTTGGGGCCCCGGCTCGGTCGAGGTCGCGGGACCACTCGTCGGTGAGGTGGCATGAGGTCTCCCACTGGTCGCGAAGTGCGATGACGTGCTCGAGTGGGATGCGTCGGCAGCCTCATCGCGAAAGCATGTCATCCCGCCTCGTCCGCGATCCCGTCGTCTTGGTAGCGATCGCACCTTGAACCACGCGCCGCCCACGACGACAGGGGCGAACCGGGACGCAGAGAGGTCCTGCCAACTGCCCCGAGCTCGCCCGTGTACGACCGTGGTAGGAACATAACCATCATTTGCGTGCGTTCAGTTCGGGGGTCGAAACCCGGGTCGGTTTCGGTGGGCGGAGCGCTGCGGCGGTTGTGACGGTTGATGCGTTTGCGGGTGGGGTGTGCGACCATGTGCCGCGTTTGTCGTGGTTGTCGCGGGGTGTTCGGTCGGCTGGGAGGTCGCCTCATGGGTGGTGGGTCGAGGTCAGGGCAACCGGGGTGCGGACGGGTCGCACGCGGGATGGCGCGGGGTTGGCGGTGTGTCCTTGTGGTGGGGGTGGTGCTGACCGCTCTGACCGGGGCGACGTCGGCTGTGGCGCAGACCGCACCGACCATCACCGAATACCCGGTGCCAACCGCATACAGCAGGCCGGCCGAGATCACGTTGGGGCCGGACGGCAACCTGTGGTTCACCGAGTACACCGGGAATCGGATCGGGATGATCGACCCCACCACCGGCACCATCACCGAACACCAGCTCCCAACCGCAAACAGCGCGCCGGTCGGGATCACGGTGGGGCCGGACGGCAACCTGTGGTTCACCGAGTACACCGGGAATCGGATCGGGAT
>CAZVNM010000009.1:58005-59584 GCA_964628685.1 uncultured Bifidobacteriaceae bacterium
GATCGACCCCACCACCGGCACCATCACCGAACACCAGCTCCCAACCGCAAACAGCTGGCCGTACGGGATCACGGTGGGGCCGGACGGCAACCTGTGGTTCACCGAGTACGCCGGGGATCGGATCGGTCGTGTCGGGTTTTCGCCGGTTGCGCGGGTGAGCGCACCGGTGGATGGGGTTGTGGTCGGTCAGTCGCAGACGGTTGCCACCGCGTTTTCGTGTGTCGAGGCGGCGGGTGGTCCGGGGATCGCGTCGTGTGTCGATTCAGGCGGTGCGGCGGGCGGTGCCGGTGTGCTCGATACCGCCACTGCGGGTGTGCACACCTACACGGTGACGGCGACCAGCCACAGCGGCCTGACCCACACCGCCACGATCACCTACACGGTGGCCGCAGCGCCGACCGTCGCGATCACCAGTCCGCTGGGTGGTGGCGTGTACACGCAGGGTGAGCGGGTGACCACGACGTACTCGTGTGCCGCGACCCGGCCACCACCGTCACCGCGTGTGGTGACAGCAACGGTCAGACGGATGGTTCGGGTGTTCTGGACACCGCGCGTGTCGGCACCCACACCTACCGGGTCACGGTCACCGACGCCGTCGGCCAGACAGCGACCCGCACCATCACCTACACGGTGGCTGCAGCACCGACCGTCGCGATCACCAGCCCGCTGGGTGGTGGCGTGTACACGCAGGGTGAGCGGGTGACCACGACGTACTCGTGTGCCGCGACCCGGCCACCACCGTCACCGCGTGTGGTGACAGCAACGGTCAGACGGATGGTTCGGGTGTTCTGGACACCGCGCGTGTCGGCACCCACACCTACCGCGTCACGGTCACCGACGCCCTCGGCCAGACAGCGACCCGCACCATCACCTACACCGTCGCCGCACAACCCATCCCGCCGACACCGCCAACCGCCCCGCCGCCGCCGGCTCCGGCGCGGCTTGTGGTGAGGGTGGGTGCGCCGCGCATCGCTCGGGCCGGCAGGGTCGTGCAGGTGACGGTACGGGTCACAAACACCGGCGGCAGCCTCGCGCAGGCGCCGGCCAGGGCGTGCACCACCATCCCGGCCGGGACCACCGCGACACGGTTCGCCGGGGGGCGTGTCACCCGTAACCGCGTCTGCTGGAACCTGAGCACCATCCGACCCGCAACGACCCGCGTGTTCAGACTCACGCTGCGGGCGAGCCCCACCATCCGCCGGGCACGCGTCATCACCGTCACCACCACCACCCCGGGGCGGCCACCAGTACGCACCCGGATCCGGGTCCTTCCCGCCGTGCACGTCCCGGTCACACCACGCGTCACCGGATAAGCCCACCCAAACCCCCACCACACTCACGCGGACCTGCCCCCACCTGGGGGCCGGTCCGCCTGCAGCGCCAGGCATCCGCGTCACGGGGACATAATCGCGGTTTGCGTGCATTCAGCCGGAGGCGTGGTCACCCGGGTCTGCTGCAGGAACAGGTGACAGTTGGTAGTCACGCTGCGAGGGCAGGTGTCGGGCTCATCAGTGTTCGGCAGTCTGCCGACGTCGTGGTATCCTCTCTACCTGAGAGTAGGGAGGAGGACGTGTTGGCG
>CAZVNM010000010.1:0-35341 GCA_964628685.1 uncultured Bifidobacteriaceae bacterium
GTTTGCTCAAGATTCCCGTGATACGGTCGAAAACATGAGCATCATGGCAGGAGCGGACGCCGCACGGCGCCATCCCGGTGCCGGCGTCACCGCCGCTCCAGCGGATGGTCACATGGCTGGGATCATGCGACTTATCGTCGCACTGACGATCGTCATGGCCGCGATGGCCGGCACGGCCCGGGCCGACGACGGTCTCGACGATCTTCCCCCGCTTCCGCCGGTCGCGGCACCCACGCCCAGCCTCTCGTGGAACGCCCGGGTGCTCGCTCCGGTCGTCGCGAAGGCCAGGCCCGACCACCGGTCGAAGGCCGTCATGACGGTGCAGCCGATCGCACCCCTGGGCGGTGGCCCGACGATCCTCCTCGTGTTGTCACAGCGCGAGGTCGACGGGCAGGCGTGGACCAAGCTCCTCCTGCCGCGGCGTCCCAACGGCAGCGCCGGGTGGGTGCCGTCGGACTACCTGCGCTTCACCCGCAACCGGGTGCGGATCCTGATCGACCAGAGCGAGCGGATGACCTACGTCTACCGCAACAACAGGGTCGTGCTGCGCACACGCAACGCCATCGGCGAGGCCAAGACGCCCACGCCCAACGGCCACTACGCCATCGCCGAAAAGATCCTCGGACCGCCGGCCGGGTTCCTCGGACCGGTCATCATGCCGGTCACCGGGTACTCGAACGTGCTGAACGAGTACGCCGGCGGCAACGGGCGGTTCGCGCTGCACGGCACCAGCCTGCCCGAGAAGATCGGCACGCGCGCCAGCCACGGCTGCATCCGCCATCAGAACCGGGCGATCCTCGCCATCTCGCGCATCGTCCCGATCGGCACGCCGATCCTCATCCGCCCCTAGCTCAGGGTCCCCCGCCCGCGCGCCGATAATCGGGGGATGAACCGCCTCCTCCGCCTCCTCGCGCTCGTCACGTGCGCGATCGCCCTCGGTGCACCGGCACTGGCCGGCGCCGCCGTCACCCCCGCCCAGCTCGAGACGGCCGACGTGGTCGTTGACGCCGGCGCCACCCTGTCCGACGCCGATCGCGCCAAGCTGCAGGCGAGCGCCGACGCCCTGCGCGACAAGACGTTCCCGGTGAAGTACGTGGTCACGACGGCGCCGGACGCCGACGGCGCGCTCACCGCGGAGGCGGGGCGTCTGCGTCAGGCGCTCATCAAACGCCTGGGGGAGGACGCGATCGACGGGGTCATCGTCGTCGCGCCCGGCAAGATCGGCGTGCACTCCGACAACTTCCAGGCGGAACGGGACGACGCGATCTCCGCCGAGCGCGCGGCCATCGAGGCCGACTCGGTGGACGGGGCCATCCGTGTGGCCGACCGCCTGCAGCACTTCGACGAGATCGCCGCCCTGGACGTGACCGACAAGCCCGTCGACAGTGGGATCGCCGCCTGGGTGTGGGTGGTGGGCGGCATCGTCGTCGCGGCCGGCATCGTGGCGATGATCCTGGCCCGCCGTGCGGCCACGCGTGGCAAGGCGCGTCGGGCCGCCGCCTCGGCGGACGCGACGGATCCGCCGCCCGACGATCAGTAGAGGGTCTGCGCCAGACGGCGCCTGAACAGCACGGTCAGCGGGTCCTGGTCGCCCAGCTCCCCGAAGACACCCACCATCACCCGCCGGAGGGTCTCGCGCTGCTCGCCGGAGCTTGTCCGGATGGCGTCCAGCAGGTGCGGCAGTGCGCTCTCGCGGTCGCCGCGGTCGAGCGCCGCCAGGGCCGCCGCCACGTCCGGCAGGTCGCTGCCGGCCAGGTCGACGCGTGCGATGAGCCCCTGCGCGCGGGTGTCGTGGTGGGCGGCGGGCTCCAGGATCTCGACGGCCTCGTCGCGTCGGCCGTCCCCCATCAGGATCTGTCCCAGCATCACGCGTGCCTCGGTCGCCCCGGCGTCGCGCACGAGCGCCTCGCGCAGCGAGTCCTCGTCGCCGGCCGCGATCAGCCTGTCCACCACGGAGGGGATGACCTGGTCGAAGAAGGCCTCGACGGAGGCGGCGGGGACGGCCCCGGTGAACTCGGCGACCATGATCGCGTCGCGGAAGCCCTTCACCGCCGGGATGCCCTGGATGCGGTAGGTCGACGCGAGCGCGGGGCTCTCGTCGATGTTCACCTTCGCCAGCACGACCTCGTCCGCGCGGCGGGCGGCGATGCGCTCGAGGATGGGGGTGAGCTGCCTGCACGGTCCGCACCACGGCGCCCAGAAGTCGACGACCACCGGGATGTCCTTCGATCGAACGAGGACTTCCTCGTGGAATGTGCTGTCAGTGACGTCCATGTCCGCTCCTCCGTGCGTCCGCCGCAGGTTAGCGTGCGGGCGCGCGGTCGCCCAACGGACGGGCTCAGGTACCGAGGACGATGATCACCTGGGCGGCGGCGGGCGCGCTCGACGCGATGGCCGCACCCTCGATGGGGCTCACCTCCGCGATCCTCAGGTCGGCGGCCACCTGGTCGGCGGCGGGCTTCGCGTCCGCCCGGTAGTAGACGACGTCGCCGCTGCGGGTGGCGGCGTTGCCGGTCTGGACGGTGGTGTAGCCGAGGCCCTTCAGCGTCGTGGCGGTCTCGCCCGCCTTGCCGTTCACGCCGCTGCCGTTCAGGACCGCCACGTTCACCGTGTCGCGGGCCGGCGGTGCGTCCGGCGTCTCGCCGCCGGTTGCGGTGCCGGTGTCGGTCCCCGCCGGCTGCTCTCCGGTCCCGGTCTGCGCGCCGGTGGGGGTGCCGTCGGTCGCCGCCGTGGTGTCACCCACGGTGACGTCCAGACTCGCGTCCGGCAGGTCGACCGTGTCGCCACCGACGCTGGCCAGGGTCCAGCCGCCGACGAAGCCGAGGATGAGGCAGGAGACGGCCAGAATCACCGGACGGATCCAATTGGAGCCGTTCATCGCACGAATGGTAGACGCGGTGTCCGGACGGCCCGGCCGGTGCGGGTGCGTTCGGTCCAGGCACGCCGCGGGCACGCCGCCGGCCGGCCGGGGGGGCCGCCGGTTTCGTCCGGCGGCGCTTCGTCACAGAACAGTGACGAAGCGCCGCATTCCGCGCGCACAGCTTCGTGACGGGTTCGACGTCGCATGGTGAGCCGGTCATGTCGCTGCCGTTCCTGGTCTGGGACCGGGCATGTCAGTTGTGGTGCCGGTCGATTCATCTGACAGGGGCCCGCGAACTCCTGGGGACGGTGGCCATCGTGGACGGCGGCGCAAGTTACGTGTCAGGCACGACGCTTGCGCCGGACCGGTCACACACGCGATGAGGCGGTTGCGGAGGCGCCGAAGGGCGCCGCCGCGTTCGCCGACCAGGCGAACTCACGTGCCTGCCGTCGTTGGCTTCCGTAACGGATCGTCGACCGAGGTCGACCGAAAGTCATCCCCCGGAACGCAACCGTCACAGGTCCGACGCTGGAACCGAAGGTTCCCCGCCGCACCCAGGAACCGGGAAGGACCGCCGACCCATCAAGGAAGCGGACTCGGCAAGGAAGCGGACTCGGCAAGGAAAGATCCGAGCCGGGTGGCGTCGAGCCACAAAGGCGGTTGCGGGGGCGCCGAAGGGCGCCGCCGCGTTCGCCGCCCAGGCGAACCCACGTGCCTGCCGTCAACGACTGCCGGTAAACGAACCGTCGACGGAGGTCGACCGAGAGTCGTGCCACAGAACGTGACCGTCACAGGTCCGGCGCCTGAACCGAAGGTTCCCCGCCGCACCCAGGAACCGGGGAGGATCGCGCCCCGTCCGGGTTGCGAAACCGTCAACGAAAGATCCGAGCCGGACCTCGGAGCCGGAATCCACACAAGGCGGTTGCGGGGGCGCCGAAGGGCGCCGCCGCGTTCGCCGTTCAGGCGAACTCACGTGCCTGCCGTCAACGACTGCCGGTAAACCGATCGTCGACAGAGGTCGACCGAGAGTCGTCCCCCGGAACGCGACCGTCACAGGTCCGGCGCCGAACCGAAGGTTCTCCGCCGCACCCAGGAACCGGGGAGGATCGCGCCCCCATCGCGGTAGCGCGAGCGTCAACGAAAGATCCGAGCCGGCCGTCCCCGCCTGATACCATTCCCCCACGCGCGTTCGGGGAATGCCCCTGACCGGTTCCCTCCCTGGCAGTCCGAGCCACGGAGGTCATCGTCACCGACGATGGACACACGCGAGAACCGCAGCCGGTCGATCGGGCACTGGACTCACGACGGCGCGCGAACGTTGACCGCATGAGCGAACCCACAACCGGCGCTGACGCGCCACGCACCGACGCCCTCCGCGAGGCGCTCGCCGATCCGGCCGCCGCGTGGCCGCACGTGACCCTCCGTGAGCACCAGCTGGAGGCGCTCGACGAGCTGGCGACCCACATCGGCATGGGCGTGCAGCGCACGTGGGTGCACGCGCCGACCGGCTCGGGCAAGACCATCACCTTCTGTGCGCTCGCGGCGGCGCTCGGTGTGCCGACGCTGGTGCTTGTGCCGCGTCGCAACCTGGCCGACCAGACGGCGGCGGCGCTGTCGCGCTTCTTCCCCAACATCCGCCAGAACATGGATGGTCCCCTGGCGGCGGGGCGGGAGGGGGTGACCATCGCCACATACCAGGCCTGCCTGCGTCATCCGGACGAGATCGACTGGAAGCGCATCGGCCTGGTGATCTGCGACGAGGCCCACACGACCCTGGGTGCGCAGACCCGCGCGCTTCTGGGGCGGGCGAAGGATGCGCTGATCGTCGGCTTCACCGCCACGCCGGCCACCACGACCGGCCACGTCGAACAGGTGATGGGACCGGTGGCCGCCACGCTCGACCGGCTGGAGGCGATCAAGCGCGGCATCCTCGCGCCTCTGCGCAGCCTGCGCGTCGAGCGCGCCGTCGACCTGTCGGACGTCGCGAAGGTCCGCGGCGACTTCGACCAGGCCAGCCTGGGCCGCGCGCTGGACCGCGCCCTCTGGCACAAGGCGTGCGCCGACGTCTGGGTGGAGCACTTCGCCCCCATGGACCTGGCCGGTGTGGCATACACCGCCACGGTGGCCCAGGCACATGCGTTGGCGGATGAGCTGGTCACCCACGACGTGCGGGCCGCGGCGGTGTCGGGGCAGACCCCGGCACGCGACCTCGCCGTCATCCTGGCGCGCTTCGGGCGCGGCGAGATCGACGTGCTGTGCAACGCAGACCTCCTCACCGAGGGGTGGGACGAGACCCGGGCGGCGGTGGTCATGCATCTGGCCCCCACCACGTCGGAGCGCGTGTTCGTGCAGCGGCTGGGTCGCGTCATGCGTCCGGCGGAGGGCAAGGAGGCGGTGTCGGTCGAGTTCCTACCGGCCGGCGATCCGATGGGGGTGCAGACGAGCCACGACCTGTACGGCATGGGCTGGTACCGGCCGCTGGGACGCGTCGCCGGTCCGCCGGACGCCGCCGAGTCAGGAAAGCTGGCGGCCGCCGCCAAGCTCCTGGCCGATGCCGACGGCGGCGTCGCCAAGCTGGTCAACCCCGCCGCATCACCCGAGAACATCGTGGCCGGCCTGGCCGACGGGGGTTGGCGCGGCGCCGACCCGGGTCTGCTCCCGCGCGGCGCCATGGAGGACTGGGTTGCCGCGGCCGGACGCGAGATCACGATCCCCGAGCTGGTCGATGCGATCACCACGGGTGTGGGTGAGGAGGCGGCGCTCGCGTGGTGGGCGCTCACCGGTGTCGTCGCCCGCCGCGCGGCGGACGGGGCGGACCAGCCGATCTGGCGGGCGTGGGCGATGGCGATGCTGCTGCAGCCGGACCTGCGTGCCGGACTTCCCGTCGATGTGCCGAGAAGCATCCTCGACCGCCTGCGCATGACGGCGAAGGAGCGGCTGCGCGCGCTGTGGTGGCACGTGGACAGGGCTGGCAAGTGGGACCGCATCGCGTCGCTCGATCAGCTGGCGCGATCCGGCGAACGTCGCCGCCGCTGGTCGGCGCTGGACGAGGCGTCGTCGTGGGCACCCGCCTGGACCTGGGACGTCTCGCGGTCGCTGGCCGACCTGCGCCCCGGTCGCAACCAGGAGCTCCACCGCATCGCCGCGTGGGAGGCGCGCCACATCATCGGAAACGGTGGCGAGCTGGCGCTCATCTCGGCGTGGCTGCGCGCGGCCGGCGGTCCGCCGCCACCGCCGGAGGAGCCGACGGACCCGCCGACGCTGCGCCTGGGACAGGCCGCCCGGTTGCTCCTGATGCTCGGCCCCGGCGACGTGCCGAGCCGTCCCGAGAACCTGCGCATGTGCGCGCGCGGCGCCGCCGCCTGTGGGGGGTGGGCGCAGCTTCGCCACTACCTCGACCACATCGACTGGTCCAGCGCCGATGCCGCACGTTCGCTTCGGGCGGCGGTGGGCGCAATGGCGCAGCGTGCACTCACGAGCGTGCGGGCGTGGGAGGCCCAGCGCGCCAAGTCCCCGCGTCTGCCGGATCCGGAGGTCGTGGGGATCAGCGAGGACGGGGAGAGCCGCTCACGCCGTCGCCGACGTCGTCGTCGCATGTCGACGGCCGCGGTCAACGGAGAGGGCACCGCTCAGGACGGCGGCCACGAGAGCTCGGAGCACCATGGGGATGCGGACGACGCGGCGTCCACCGACGAGGCGCCGGCCGCCTCGGCGCAGCCCACGCCCGAGAGCCCGTCGCGCAAGCGGCGTCGCCGGCGCAGGCGCCGGAAGGTCGCGGTCAGCAGCTCCGGTACCGAGGGCGGAGAGTCAGGCGCGGCGAAGGAACCGCGCGGGGACGACGAGTCCCAGGGGCTGCCGGGCATCGAGTGAGCCGACGTCTCCGCCGTGCACGGTCGGAGGCGACCCCGTGCCCGGCACGTCGCACGGCATTCCACGGCGGCGCTCGAGTCGACCACCGAACGCCGCCCATCATGGACCGGCGGCGGTGGCGCGGACCGGCTGAACGGTCCGCGCCCCCGGACCTCAGGCGTGGGCGAGTGACGCGACCCCGGTACCGCGGCCGCGGTTCCGGCGACCGGTTGCCGCGGTGACCAGCGCGTGCACCAGCGGTGAGCGTCGGTCGACCTCCGGGTGCCACTGGACCCCCAGCGCGAATGGGTGGTCGTCCAGCTCGACCGCCTCGGTCACGCCGTCCTGCGCCCACCCCGTGACCGTCAGGCCGTCGCCCAGGGCGTCGATCCCCTGGTGGTGGTGCGACGCGGCGTGCAGCACCGTGGTGGCCTCGTGCGTCGCCACGAGGGACCGCGACTGCAGCCGCACGTCGTGGCGGTTGCGGTCGAAGGTCGCGTCGCGGCCGCGGTGGTCGTGGTGGCCGACGACCTCGGGCAGGTGCTGGTGCAGCGTGCCCCCGGTCACGATGTTGATGAGCTGCATGCCGCGGCAGATTCCGAGGACCGGGATGTCACGCTCGATGGCGCCGCGCGTCAGGGCGAGCTCCAGCCGGTCGCGCTCGGGGTCGGCGGCCTCGGTCTCGGGATGGCGGTCCTGACCGTAATGCTCCGGTGCGATGTCCCAGCCACCGGTGATGAGCACGCCGTCGACCGCGGCCAGGAGGGCCTCCGGATGCCCCAGCGCTCCGGTGCTGGGTGGGATCACCAGCGGGATCGCCCCGGCGGCCTCGACCGCGCGGGTGTAGTCACCCGGCACGAACAGAGCCTCACCGGTCCAGTCGTCGCTGCGGGTTGCGCGGTCGTACCCGCCCGTGATCGCGATGAGCGGCGGACACGACATCGACCCACCCGCCATCCGTGCCCGCTGCGGGGCTCGGCCTGGGTTGGGCGTGTCGTGCCGATCGCTGCTCACGTGCGTCCTCCGATTCCGGACCACCGGGGCGAACCGCCCCGTTGCACGGTGATTATCGGCACCGGTGACCATAAAGTCAAGAAAGACAGCGGTATTTATTGTGATTCGCGTCGCGGGGCCGGTTCGGCGCTCGTGTGAGCACCGGTCCGACCCGCGCGCATTGGGAGGACGAGCGCCTCAGCCGGCGCCGCGCAGGAGCTGCTCGAACGGTGTGACCTCGGCGAACGGGTCCTTGACGGCCGGGCGCGCCGACTCGCCGGGCGTCGTGAGCGTGTCGGCCAGCTCGACGGCCGACCGGGCCACCCGCTCACCGAGGGCCGCGGCGCCGTCCCCACCGAAGTCCGACGTGGCGGCGAACACCGTCGTCGGGAGCGGTCGCGCCCGCAGGTAGGCGAACAGCGGCCGCATCGCGTGCTCGGTCATGAGCGAGTGGCGCTCCGTGCCGCCGGTGGCGGCGAGGACCATCGGCATGCCCTCCAGCGCACCCGGCTCGAGCAGGTCGAAAAAGAGCTTGAAGAGTCCACTGTAGGAGGCCGAGAAGACGGGTGTGGCGACGATGACGGCGTCGGCCGACGACACCCTCGCCATCGCATCGGCGAGGGTTTGCGACGGGAAGCCGACCGTCAGGGCGTCGACCATGTCGTGTCCCAGGGTCCGCAGCTCGATGTGGTCGATCTCGACGGTGATGCCCCGCTCTCCGAGGACGTTCGCGGCCGCGTCCGCCAGCTCGCCCGCGAGCTGGCGGGTGGACGACGGCGTGCGCGCCCCGCCGGAGACGGCGACGATGCGACGGGCGCTCATCGCTCGGCCCCGGACAGGGTGTTGCCGTCCTCGGCGCGGGTGCCGGTCCACTTGTCGGTGGCCGGGGTGCCTTCACCGGGCGCGTCGTCGATCTCGCCGGCGGCGCGTGCGGCGGCCACCCGCGAGGCGTGGGTGGGTGCGTCCGGCACATCGGCGCCGCGACCGATTGCGAACTCACGGCGCAGCACCGGGACGACGAGCTCACCCAGCATCTCCACCTGCTCCAGCACGGTCGCGAGCGGCAGGCCGGCGTGGTCGATGAGGAACATCTGACGCTGGTAGTCGCCCACGTACTCGCGGAACGAGAGCGTGCGCTCGATGACCTGCTCGGGGCTTCCGACGGTGAGCGGCGTCATCTTCGAGAAGTCCTCGAGGCTGGGGCCGCCGCCGTAGACCGGCGCGCTGTCGAAGTAGGGGCGGAACTCGCGCACCGCGTCCTGGCTGTTTGGGCGCATGAACACCTGGCCGCCCAGCCCGACGATGGCCTGCTGCGGCGTGCCGTGCCCGTAGTGGGCGTAGCGCTCGCGGTAGAGGCGCACCATGCGCTCGGTGTGCTCCTTGGGCCAGAAGATGTGGTTGTGGAAGAAGCCGTCGCCGTAGAAGGCCGCCTGCTCGGCGATCTCCGGGCTGCGGATGGACCCGTGCCAGACGAAGGGCGCGATGTCGTCCAGCGGTCGCGGCGTCGCGGTGAACCCGTGGAGCGGCGTGCGGAAGCGTCCCTCCCAGTCCACGACGTCCTCGTGCCACAGGCGGTGCAGGAGCGCGTAGTTCTCGATGGCGAGGGCGATGCCCTCACGGATGTCCTTGCCGAACCACGGGTAGACGGGACCCGTGTTGCCGCGACCCAGCATCAGGTCCATGCGCCCCTCGGTGAGGTGCTGGAGCGTGCCGTAGTCCTCGGCGATGCGCACCGGGTCGGTGGTCGTGATGAGCGTGGTGGCGGTGGACAGCACGATCCGCTCGGTCTGCGCCGCGATCCAGGCCATCGTGGTGGTGGGTGACGACGCCACGAAGGGCGGGTTGTGGTGCTGGCCGACGGCGACCACGTCCAGACCGACCTCGTCGGCCTTCTTGGCGATCTCCACCTGCGCGAGGATGCGCTCGTGCTCGGTCGGTGTGCGACCGGTGGTGGGATCGGTGGTGACGTCGCCGACGCTGAAGATTCCGAATTGCATGCTCGCCCTCCTCCGGGCCTTCTCCGGGGCCGGCTCCTCCGGCCACGGCAATATGAATATCATAGCGACTCATCGGACACAAGTAGCAATGACTTGAATTGTAACTCTGCTATCATCAGCCCATGGCAACACGAGCGGCCAGCGCGAAACGAGGAACCCCGCAACCGGGCGGGCACGGTGACGGCACGCACTGCACCGCGATCGAGGACGCCATGGGCGTGCTGGGTCGCGCATGGGCGGGCGCCGTTCTGCAGGCGATGATGGGGGGCGCCGAGCGCTTCTCGGACATCCGCCGCGCCGCCCCGGGCATCACCGACGCGGCCCTCAACACGCGGCTGAAGGAGTTCTGCGAGCGTGGGCTCGCCGAGCGCACCGTCGAGCCGGGGCCACCCGTGAGCGTGCGCTACACCCTCACGCGCGCCGGCCGCGACACCGCGCCGGTGCTTGACGCGGTGCGGGCCTACGCCGAACGCCACCGCGACCTGCTGGGCTAGTCGACCGCCGCCTCACTCTTCCGCGATGCGGGCGCGCATGGCCGCCACGCCGCGTCGCACCTCGGCGTCCGAGAACGTGAACGGGACCGCGTTCGGCACCCCGGTGATCGGGCCCTCCAGCGGGTCGTCGCGGTTGACGGCGTTCTGCAGGAAGCGGATGGGCAGATCGTGCGCAACCACCACCGCGTGGCGCGCGGTCTCGGTGAGGAGTCGCTCGAACCCCGCCGCGTACCGCGCGAGCACGTCCAGACGACTCTCGCCGCCGCCGGACGGACGGTCCGCCGGGGTGTGGTCGCGCCGCCACGCGCGGTAGTCGCGGATCGGCGCGCCCTCGAAGACGCCCAGCACCACGTCGTCGAGCTCCGGGTACACCGTCACCGGGACGTCGCGTCCCTCCATCACGATCCCGAGCGTCTCGATCGTCCGGCCGAACCGCGTGTGGACCGCAAGCTCCACGGGCGCGTCCGCCAGCCGGTCGCGCGCCACGACACACTGGCCGCGCCCGACGTCGGTCAGACGCACCGTGACCGACGGATCGCCGTTGAGCAGGCCGCGCACGTTGTACGTGCTCTGGCCGTGTCGCAGCAGGGTGTACGTGCGGTCGGTCACCGGTCCGATGCTATCCGCGCCCGGCCGGCGGACCGCCCCGCTACCCTGCGCGGGTGAGTTCGGACGACCGTCAACCCCCATCCGAGGACGGCACCTTCGGCGTCGCGGACGACGAATGGCGCCGGGTGCGCGACCTGGCCGACCGCCTGGCGCGCATGGAGGAGGCGGTGGCCGAGATGATCGATCCGGATCCGGACGCGCTCGCACGTCTGGACCGCCTGCGCATCAAGGCCGGACGGGCCGTGCAGCGGGCCAAACTCGCCGATTCGCTGGCCGAGCACCTCACTGAGATCGCCGATCGGCGCCGCTCGACGCGGCCATCTTCACCGTCTGACAATCGAATTCACTGATAATTCTTGGAATTCAACGGTACAACTGTTGCTGTGCCCAACGAACTCCCCCCGATCCCCCCACGCAGGCCCCGTCACGACGGCGAACTCCCGCCGCTCGCGCCGCGGCCGGCCCAGACGGACGAGCTCCCCACGATCGCGGCGACGCGGGCGCCGGAGCGGCCGGACCTGACCCGGCCGATCGACCGGCCGTTCACCGCCGAGACGCCACCGCCCAGGGCGCACGAGCCGCGCCGCCGCGCCGGCGGTCCGAGCAACCGGACCTTCGTCACCGGGGTCGCGGTCATCCTCACCGCCGCGCTCGTCGGCGCCGGTTCGGCCCGCCTCGTGACCGAGCAGAACGACCGCCCCGCCGACCCCAACACGCCCATCAGCGCGCCGACCGGCGGCGGTGAGGCGGAGCTGAAGCAGGCGATCGCCGACGTCCAGTCGTCGGTGGTCGAGGTGCGTGTGCGCGGGTACTTCACCGGAAGCCAGGGGAGCGGCGTCATCGTGCAGCCGTCCGGGCTGATCGTGACCAACAACCACGTCGTGCAGGGCGCCGACCGCGTGGAGATCCGCACGGCGACCAAGGAGAGCATCCAGGCGACCGTCGTCGCCCGTGAGGAGAGCGAGGATCTCGCCATCCTGCGGCCGGTGACATCCGCCGGGCCCGGGGTGACGCTGGCCGACGACGCCGCCGGTGCACCGCAGTCCGGCACGTCGGTCTTCGCGGTGGGCAGCCCGTTCGGTCTGCAGAACACGGTGACGGCCGGCGTCGTCAGCGCGTTCCGTCAGGAGCGGGGCCAGCCGCTCATCCAGTTCGACGCGCCGGTCAACCCCGGCAACTCGGGTGGCGGGCTCTTCGACCTCCAGGGTCGACTGCTCGGCATCCCCACGTCCATCCGAAGCCCCGTGGAGGGCAACGTCGGCATCGGTTTCGCGGTGCCGTCCACCCGTGTGCGTGCGATGCTCGCACGCGTCAGCTGACCAGCCGCGCCAGCGCGAAAGGAACCCGATGTTCGAGCAACGCACCGGCCCGGCGCCGGAACAATCCACACGCGAGCGACTCGAAACCGTGCTCTACGAGCTGCGTCGCGTGGTCGTCGGCCAGGACCGGCTCCTCGACCGCATCATCGTCGCGCTCCTGTCACGCGGACACGTGCTGCTGGAGGGTGTCCCGGGGCTTGCGAAGACGCTGACGCTCGAGACCGTCGCCCGCGTCGCCGGCGGCAGGTTCGCGCGCATCCAGTTCACCCCCGACCTGGTGCCGTCCGACGTGGTGGGCGGCCAGGTGCTCGATCGCTCCGGCGACTTCGCCACGCGCCTGGGCCCGGTGTTCGCCAACTTCGTCCTCGCGGACGAGGTCAACCGCGCGCCCGCCAAGGTGCAGTCGGCGCTGCTGGAGGTCATGGCCGAGGGCCACGCCTCCATCGCCGGTGAGACCCACGCGGTGCCCAAACCGTTCTTCGTGCTCGCCACCCAGAACCCGGTGGAGAGCGAGGGCGTGTACGCCCTGCCCGAGGCCCAGCTCGACCGCTTCGCCATGAAGCTCATCGTCGACTACCCCAGCCAGGAGGACGAGGAGGAGATCGTCCGGCGCATGGCGTCGGAGCCGCCGGTGGTGCGCGAGCTCATGTCGCCCGAGGAGCTGGTGAGCCTGCAGGCGCTGACCGACGCGGTCTTCGTCGACCATCGCGTCCGCGCCTACGCCGTGCGGCTGGTCACCGCCACCCGCAACCCCGGCTCGGAGGGACTGGGCCACCTGTCGCCGTACCTCGACATGGGCGGCTCGCCGCGCGCATCGCTCTCCATCATCCGCGGCGCCAAGGCGCTCGCCGTCATGCGCGGACGCAACTACGTCCTTCCCGAGGACGTGCACGCCCTCTACCTCGACTGCCTGCGTCACCGCGTGATCCTCAGCTACGAGGCGCTCGCCGCCGACGTCAACCCGGACCAGGTGCTCGACGCGATCCTCCAGGCAATCCCCCAACCCCACGTGGAACTTGGAACCGGTCGTTCAGTCGCCTGAGGCCGTCCTCCGACGCGTCGAACTGCGCGTCGGGCGGCGACTCGACGGGCTCCTCCAGGGGGAGCGCCGCGGTCGTCGGCCCGGCCCCGGCGGCGATCACACGCTGACGCGGGCGTACGAACCCGGCGACGACGTGCGCTGGCTCGACTGGCCGCTGACGGCGCGCATGGGCGAGCCGATGGTGCGCGTGCCCGAGCTGGAGCCGGTGCTCACCGCCTGGGCGCTGGTGGACGTCTCGCCGTCCATGGCGTTCGGGTCGGTGCGCACCACCAAGCGCGACCTGGCGCAGGAGGTCCTTGCCGGCCTGGGCGTCGTCCTGCGTCGCCGCGGTGACCGGTTGGGCGTCGCCGTGTCGGGCACCGGCAAGCTGGACGCCATCCTCCCCCCGCGCGGCGACCGTCGCGGGCTGGTGGCGAGCCTGGCGCTCATGGACCGGGTGCCCACGGTGCAGACCGGCGAGCGCATGGACCTGGTCGCGGCCATCACCGGCATGGGCCGGGTGCTGCGCCACCGCGGACTTCTCGTGATCGTCTCGGACTTCCCCATGCAGGACGGCCTGGAGCAGGCCCTCGGCGTGGTCAGCCGGCGCCACGAGCTCATCCTGATCGAGCTGCGCGACCCGCGCGAGCGGGATCTGCCGGTCATGGGACCCGTCACGCTGCGTGACGTCGAGTCGGGCCGGCGCGTGCTGGTCGACACGGCCGACCCACGCTTCCAGGAGCGCTTTCGGCGGCTGTCGGCAGAGCGCGACCGTGAGCGCGAATCCATGTTCCGGCGCGTCGGCGCACGTCACCTGGTCGCGTCGACCGACGTGGACTGGGTGCTTCCCATGACGGTTGCGCTTCGCCGGCCGGCCCCGATGCGGAGGTCGTCGTCATGACCTTCAAGTGGCCGCTCGTCCTCCTCGCGCTCCTGCTCATCCCGCTCGCCGTGCTCGCGTACATCGCGTACCGGCGCCGGGTGTCGCGCCACGCGGTGCCGTTTCCAGACGTCGACGTGCTCGTCGCAGCCGCGAGCCGCCCCCGGCTGCGCACCTACCTGCCGGCCGTCCTGGCGCTCCTGGCGTTCGGCGCGTTCACGTTCGCCGCCGCGCGTCCGGAGGCCGATCGCCAGGTGCCGCGCGAGCAGGCGACGATCATGCTGGCCATCGACGTCTCCGGATCGATGGCGGCCGACGACGTCAAGCCCTACCGCCTGCGCGCGGCGCAGGACGCGGCGCTCAGGTTCGCCGAGCGGGTCCCTCGCCAGTACCAGCTGGGGCTGGTGAGCTTCTCGGGGGTGCCGACGCTCCTCCTGCCGCCGACCACGGATCGCGCGGCGTTCCGCTCGTCGGTGGAGACCCTGCGGGCGGACGGCGCCACGGCCATCGGCGAGGCCATCTTCACGTCCATCGACGCGATGCGCCAGGTGCAGAACGGCGCCGACAAGCTGCAGGGGGCGCGACTGCTCCTCCTGTCGGACGGTGACAGCACCACGGGTCGCACCAACGAGACGGCGGCCGAGGCGGCGCTGCAGGCCGGCGTGCCGGTCGCGACCGTCGCGCTCGGCACCGCGGACGGCGTGCTGCCAAACGGGCGGCCGGTTCCGCCCAACCCCGAGGCGCTCAAGGCCCTCGCCGAGTCCACGGGGGCTGAGTCCTACGAGGCGACCGACGCCGACGGCCTGAGCGCCGTCTACGAAAAGCTCGGATCGATCATCGGGACCACCACCGTGCGCGAGGAGGTCACCAATATCCCCGCCGGCATCGCGGTGCTCCTGCTCATCATGGCCGGGGCGAGCGCCTGGCGATTCGGGACGAGGCTGCCATGACGTGGCGCGATCCGAAGTGGCTCTGGGCCCTGCTCCTCCTCCCGGTGCTCGTCGCGCTCCTGGTCGCATGGGGCCGTGACCGGCGCCGCGCGGGTGCGGCGTACGCCGACCCGGCGCTCCTCGACATCGCCCCGCCGCGCCGCGTGCGGACGTTTCGCGCCGTCGCCGCCGCCCTGGCGGTGCTGGCCGCGGGCTTCGGCATCGTCGCGATGGCGCGTCCCGCGATGGAGCAGGAGAGCAAGGAGAAGCGCAGCACGGTGATGCTCGCCATCGACACGTCCAAGTCGATGGAGAAGAGCGACATCAGCCCGACGCGGCTGGGTGCCGCGGTGGACGCCGCCAACCGCTTCCTGGACGCGGCGCCCAAGGACGCGGCGATCGGCCTGGTCACGTTCGACGCCGGCGCACGTGTGCGCGTGGCGGCGACCACCGAGCGCCAGCAGGTGCGCGATGCGCTGAAGAACCTGCCGATCGGGGTCGGCACCGCGATCGGCGACGCCGTGCAGGCGTCGCTGCAGGCGGTGGAGGCGTCGGGCGTGCTGAGGAACCTGTCGCCGCAGGCCGCGACGTCGTCGGCGCGCATCCTGCTCCTCACCGACGGTGACAACTCGTTCGGGTCCGACCCGCTGGCGGCGGCTCAGCGTGCGAATGACATGAAGGTGCCGATCTACACCGTCCTCCTCGGCAACGACCCCGCGCGTCCGGGGCAGCTCTCGCCGACCGAGATCCTGTCGACGCTTGCCAACCGCACCGGTGGCGTCTTCACGCAGTCGACGACGAAGGACGACCTGGTGCGCGTCTACAGCGACATCGGCACGGCGCTCGCGTCGATCCAGAAGCTGGAGGAGCTGACGGTGTGGCCGGTGCTGGCCGCGATGCTGCTGCTTCTGATGTCGGCCGGCCTGATTGCCTGGTCCGAGGTGGGGGGCGGCCGCGCCCGGCCGGTGGTGGGGACCGTGGCGCGATAGACGTCGCGGGGATGCGGCCGCCGACGGGCGTCCCGCATCCACCCGGTCCACCGCCAGTGTGGACCGTCGTCGCGGGTCCGGGTCCGCGCGCGGTGGGGCGGAGGTCGTCGCGCGTCGCGTGCGGTGGGGTTCGCCAAGGAACGGGAAAGAAGCGCCCGGCGTCGCGTTGGTGTGACCATGTCCGAGAGCCGCCCCGCCGATGCTGTACTAGCCTCCTCCGGGTGATGACGAACTCCCCCGCCGCGCGATGAGCCGCCGATCCGGACGGACGCTCCCCCTTCCGTTGGGGGCGCGCGAGGGCGTCGACCCCAAGCTCGTCGCCGCCATCGATCGCCTGGGGCACGTCATGCGTCTCCAGATGTCCCACGTGGCGCGTGCGCACGGGCTGACCCCCACGCAACTGCAGCTTCTCCTGCGGCTGCGCACCGATCCGCCGGAGCGTCGGCGCGTGAGCAACCTGGCCACCGAGCTGGACGTGACGGGGGCGACGGTGTCTGACGCCATCAGCACCCTCGAACGGAAGGGGCTCGTCGAGCGCAGCGCGGATCCGGTCGACGGCAGGGGCGTTCGCATCGTGCTGACCCCGGTCGGACACGACGTGGCCGACTCGGCCGACGCGTGGCAGGGACGCGCGCAGTACCTGCTTCGCACGGTCAAGGAGAAGGACAAGGAGCGCGCGCTCGGCTTTCTCCTGGGGCTCCTGGCGGAGCTCCATCGCGAGGGTCTGGTGGCGGTCGCCCGCATGTGTCCCACGTGCGGCTACTTCCGCGAGGACGCCGCAGGACCCGACCGTCACCGCTGCGTCTTCTACGACCGCGAGCTCGGTCCCGGTGACCTTCGCGTGGACTGCCCCGACCACGAGCCGACGGGCGACGCCGACCAAACACCGTAATTTCCAAGGTGTTATGGTGATTCCCGTCCCACGCAACTGAAAGGACCGCGGAAGCGCCCATGGCTGTCGAGAACGATCCGGATCCCAAGCTCGCCGAATACGCCCACCCCGAGCGGCTCGTCACCACCGGTTGGGTGGCCGACCACCTGGATGATCCCAACGTGGTCATCGCCGAGTCCGACGAGGACGTCCTCCTCTACGAGACCGGTCACATCCCCGGTGCCGTCAAGATCGACTGGCACGCGGACCTGAACGATCCGGTGGCGCGCGACTACGTGGACGCCGACGCGTTCGCCGAGCTGATGTCGTCCAAGGGCATCACCCCCGACACGACCATCGTGTTCTACGGCGACAACTTCAACTGGTGGGCGGCCTACGCGATGTGGGTCTGCAGCCTCTTCGGCCACGCCGACGTGCGGCTGATGGACGGCGGGCGCCAGAAGTGGGTGGCCGAGGGGCGCCCGATGACGACCGACGTACCGACGCGTGAGCGCACCGAGTACCCGCGTCTGGAGCGTGACGACGAGACGATCCGCGCCTTCAAGGAGGACGTCCTCGACCACATCGGCGCGAAGCGGGGTCCGCTGGTGGACGTGCGTTCGCCCGGTGAGTACAGCGGCGAGGTCACCCACATGCCGGACTACCCGCAGGAGGGCGTGCTGCGCGCCGGCCACATCCCGACGGCGGCCAGCGTGCCGTGGAAGCGTGCCGCCAACGACGACGGCTCGTTCAAGTCGGCCGCCGAGCTGCGCGGCATCTACGAGACCGAGATCGGGCTCAAGCCGGAGGACGACGTCATCGCCTACTGCCGCATCGGCGAGCGTTCGAGCCACACCTGGTTCGTGCTGACGCACCTGCTCGGGTTCGAGAAGGTCCGCAACTACGACGGCTCGTGGTGCGAGTGGGGCAACTCGGTGCGGGTCCCGATCGAGAAGCCCGGCTATCCTGTCCGTCCGTGAGGGCTGAGCTTCAGGAGATCATCGAGGAGTTCGCGGAGGCGCCGAAGGAGATGCGCCTCCCGATCCTCCTCGACTTCGCCAACGGGTTGAAGCCGCTGCCGGAGGGCATGGCGCGGGATGAGCTCGAGCAGGTGCACGAGTGTCAGACGCCGTTCTTCGTCGTGGCCAACGTCGATGATGATCGGCGCGTGACGCTGCATTTCGATGCGCCGCCCGAGGCGCCGACCACGCGTGGCTATGCGGGTGTTCTCGAGGCCGGCCTGTCCGGTGGCACGGTGGACGAGGTGCTCGACACGCCGGCGGACTTCTTTACCGGCATGGGGCTCAACGAGCTGATCTCGCCGCTGCGGATGCGAGGTATGGGTGCGATCCTGGCGCGGGTGAAGCGCCAGGTCGTCGCTCAGGCCGGCGGCGGCTGACGCGTCGACGCTGGTCGTCGCGGGGTGAGGTGACGGGCGGGCGCCCGTGGCCCGCGTTTGCCTGCGGGTCTCCGTTCGTGGGTGGGCGCGTGTGACGCCGCCGGTGCCGCGTTGTAGGCGGCAGACCTTCAGGGGCTGCTGGGTGTGGTCGCTCAGGTCGGTCGGCTCAATGGTCCTCGGATCGACGGCGTTCGGACGTCCGTCGCGTCTCGTGCGGACGCCTCCGTCCGTGCCCGGTCGGGTGTGGCGCCTCGGGTGCCGGCGACGGGGTCGGGCGTTCAGCTGCCGCTGGGGCTGACGGTTCGGAGATCCGCCGGTCGCGTGCGGGGATCCCCGTCGTGTTCGGTGTGTGTGACCCTGCCGGTTCCGGTGTGAGGAGTGGTCAGACGTTGATGTGGTGCTGGGTGTCGTCGCCCAGGGTCGCCCTTCCAGGGTCCGAAAGAGCTCGCAGAGCGTCGAGAAGCGGATCGCTTGCTCGCTTGCTCGGGTGTCGCGAGGTCGGGAGGTCCGCCGGTCGCGTGCAGCGATCTCCGCGTGTCAGTCGCGTGTGAGGCCGCCCGGTGCCGGCATTGTGAAGGTCAGGCGTTGAGGTGCTGCTGGGTGTCGTCGCCCAGGTCGCCCGGCCGGCCTTCGAGGTTCCAGAGGAGTTCGCAGAGCGTCGGGCGGCGATAGGGCCGGGAGGCCCGCCGCGTCCCGCGTTGGTCACCGGTCGTGTTCGGCGTGTGCGACGCTCCCGCCGGCGTTGTGAGGTTCAGACGGTCAGGTGCTGCTGGGTGTAGTCGCCCAGGTCGCCCGGCCGGCCTTCCAGGTTCCAGAGGAGCTCGCAGAGCGTCGAGAAGCGGATCATGTCCTCGGTGGCCTGGGCCTTGGTCTTCTTCTTCGGCTTGCCGTTGGCGCCGAGGACGGTGTCGCTGTGCACGCAGTCGCGTACGCCTGCCAGCATCCAGTTGATCGTGTCGATCGGGTCGTACGACATCGTGTCTCCTCGCGCGGTGTGATCGCTTCGAAAATTAGCCAAGCCGCCCCGGGACGGGGTGATCGGCCAGACGCGCATTCGACCATCGAGCGGATTCTCCCCCCGTAGGCGACAGGATGGTCACCGGACCGTCACTGGGTGAACGCGGTTGCTCGCGGTCCCATCTGCTCGGACCGCCCAGGGACCTCCGACACCCGGCGAATGTCTAGCCGGACGCGCCTTCCCGAACCGCCCCAGCCACCACCCCCCGTGCGCTCCCGATTCGTACGCCCGAACGCCAATCTGGCGACCTCCGACTCCCCGCCCCCGGCGGGAGAAATCCACTTGCATGAGACGTGGCGTTCAATTGGGAGGAAGACGTAACGGATCTGGCACGCAATCGTGGGGAAGAGGGCTGGAGATGTGACGGGTCCGTCGGCGACGATTCCTGCATGGGATCACGTCGACGCATGCGGGCATCGGGACGGCGCCGCCGTTCCGGTTCCCTGCCCGCCGATCGGGACGCTGCGGCCGCGGATGATGCGGCGGGTCCGTCGGTGGTGGCGACGGCCGACCTGCCGGGGGCTCCCTCGGCCGGAGACACCGTCTGCGCGATCTGCGGTGGGCGCCGACGCGTCGCGGGCTTTCACCTCACCCATGGGGTCGTGGTGCAGCTCTGTCGTGACCACCGCGGTCTTCGATACCTCGCGCGGCGCGGCGGCAGGGACTTCACCGCGCACCTTGAACGGGCGTGGCGCGCCCACGGCGTCGCCACCGCGACCCGTCTGCGCGCCCTCGTCGCCCATCGGCGACGCTACGGACGCCGTCCGCCGGCGGTCGAGCGGCCGGGAAGCTACAGCTGGCCGGGTCTTCGCAGGGAGGCCGAGCGGCGGTTCGCTGCGGCGGAGGCCCCGGGGGACGTCATCGATGACCTGCGCCGCCGCCACGCGGATGATGTGGCGGCGGCCCCGTCGGTGCAGACCATGCGGCGCTGGTTCCGGGAGGCCCGCTGGCTGGGTCGAGACGACGCCGCGGACGAGTGGCACGGGGCCGCCCACGACGTCGACCAATCGGCGGGGCGGGTCGCGCCGGCGGGCGACCTCCGCGGCGCGACCTACAGGCCCCCGGCGCGGTCGCGGTGGAGCCTCAAAGGGGCGACGGGCTACGACTACCTCGTCCCCTGGAGCCGGATGATCTCCGATCCGGAGCGGTGGCGACGTGACGAGGACGACTTCGGGCCCAGGCGTCGCCGGGGCCCGTGATCGTCACGCCGCACGCGTCGTGTCGTGCCGCGCGGTGCGGCCGCGTTCGGTGGGCGGCGGGAACGCAGGAACCGCGCGCCCACGGAACCTCACCCGATGGCCACCATGCGCTCGATCGACAGGCGCGCCCGGTCGGCGATCTCCTTCGGCACCCGCACCTCGTACTTCCAGTCGCGCAGCGCGTCGCGGACCTTCTCGAGCGTGATCATCTTCATGTACTTGCAGATGTTCTTCTCGGAGATGGCCTCGAAGTTCTTACCGGGAGCGTCCTTGTTCAACCGGTGGATGATGCCGTTCTCGGTGGCCACCAGGAACGTCTCCGCCGGCGAGGCCTTGGCGAAGTTGACCATGCCCTCGGTCGAGAGGATGTGGGTCCGGTTGTCGGCGAAGGCCATGCACTTGCTGGCGCAGCCGCACTCCGGGTGCACGAGGAGCTCCGCGTCGGGGTGACGCTCCCGCGCCTCGTCGATCTCGTCCGGGTGCATCGCGGCGTGCACATGGCACTCACCGAGCCACTTGGTGAGCCTGCGGCCGGTGATGCGCTCCACCCACATTCCGAGGAACTGGTCCGGCAGGAAGAGGATCTCCCGCCCCTCCGGAACCGACTCCACAATGGCCTTCGCGTTGCCGCTCGTGCAGCAGTAGTCGCTCTCGGCCTTCACCTCGGCGCTGGTGTTGACGTAGCTCACGACCACAGCGCCGGGGTGCTGCGCTTTCCACGCACGCAGCTGGTCGGCGGTGATGGAGTCGGCCAGTGAACAGCCCGCGCCCAGGTCGGGAAGCAGCACCGTCTTCTCCGGCGAGAGGATGCTCGCCGTCTCGGCCATGAAATGCACGCCGCAGAAGACAATGGCCTCGGCGTCGGTGGCCGCCGCCTGGCGGGCGAGCCCCAGCGAGTCGCCGACGTAGTCGGCCACATCCTGCACCTCGGGCAGCTGGTAGTTGTGGGCGATCAGCACCGCGCCCCGCTCCTGTGCGAGCGCGCGGACCTCCTCCTGCATCAGGGTGATCTCCGCGGTTGTCATCGAACCTCCAGTGAGACGTCGAGCCAAAGGGCCGAGTGGGTGATCGCGCCGATCGAGATGACGTCGACGCCGGTCTGTGCGACCTCGCGCACGTTGTCGATGGTGATGCCGCCCGAGGCCTCCACCTCGGCGCGTCCGTCGACCAGCCGCACCGCCGCGCGCATGCGCTCGGGCGACATGTTGTCCAGCATGATCCGCTGCGCCCGGCAGTCCAGGGCCTCGCGCAGCTGGTCCTCGTGTTCCACCTCGACGGTGAGCTCGAGGTCCGGATGGGCGGCCCGCGCCGCCTCGATCGCCGGACGGACGCCGCCGGCGATCTGGATGTGGTTGTCCTTGATGAGGATGGCGTCGTACAGGCCGATCCGGTGGTTCACACCGCCGCCGCACGCCACCGCGTACTTGTCGAGCAGACGCATCCCGGGCATCGTCTTGCGCGTGTCGAGGATGCGGGCGCCGGTGCCGTCGACCGCGTCGACGTAGCGGCGGGTGAGCGTCGCGACACCGCACAGTCGCCCCAGAAGGTTGAGCGCGGTGCGCTCACCCGCAAGCACCGCACGGGCCGGCCCGCTGATGTCGGCCAGAACGGTCGGAACCTCGTCCACCCGCGTGCCGTCGGCCACACGGATCTCGACCCGCACGGCCGGGTCGATCCTGGCGAACACGGCGGGCACGACGGCCATACCGGCCACGACGCCGGGGGCCTTGATCAGGATCTCGGCGCTGCACGTCGTCTCGGCGGGGATGGTGGAGTCCCCGGTGGCGTCGCCCGACCCCAGGTCCTCGGCGAGCGCCAGATCGACGATCGGATCGATCGCCGCCGGGTCGAGGATGTGTGCTGCGGTCATTCCCATTCCACAAGCTCCGGGTCGTGGTCGAGGCGCTGCACGATGTGGCGGGCGAACGCCTCGTGCTGCTCGGGGAAGTCCTCGCGGTGGTGCACCCCGCGGCTCTCCTCACGGATGAGCCCCGCCTCCGCGATGAGGCGGACGACCGTGTGCGACGCGCTCATGAGTGAGCGGAGCCCGTCGGCATTTCGGACGAGGCCGGCGTCGCGCCACAGCGCGTCCTTCAACTCCTGGTCCGGCGGCGGCTCGAGGGTCGGGGCGTCCGGAACGGTCGCGGGCGGCCGCACCGGGTCGTGGGTCGTGGTGGCGATTCCCGCGCGTCGGCCGAAGACGAGGCACTCGAGCAGCGAGTTGGACGCCAGGCGGTTGGCGCCGTGCACGCCCGTGGTGGTGCATTCGCCGGCAGCGTAGAGCCGGTCGATATTGGACCGCCCGTCCAGATCGGTGACGATGCCCCCGATGAAGTAGTGCGCTGCGGGGGAGACCGGCACCGGCGTCGTGGCCGGGTCGATGCCGGACTCCTCGGTCACGAGCGCCATGAGCTCAGCGAACCGCGAGCGGTCGATGTCGCGCAGGTCGAGCGTGACCTGCCCAGCCTCGGCGTCGATGGCGCGCGAGACGACGTCGCGCGGCGAGAGCTCGTCGACGAAGCGTTCTCCATCCGCGTTCAGCAGCACGGCGCCCGCGCCGCGAAGCGCCTCGGTCAGGAGCAGTGACGACCCGGCGAGCGTCGTGGGGTGAAACTGGATGAGCTCCATGTCGGCGATCTCCGCACCCACCCGGTAGGCGGCGGCGATGCCGCCACCGGTTGCGGTGGGGGCGTTGGTCGTGTGGGCCCAGAGCCCGCCCGCGCCGCCGGTCGCAAGGACCGTGGCGCGTGCCGTGATCGCCCCCTCGCCGGTGAGCACCCCGAAGCACTCGCCGCCCTCGGCCCACAGGCCGCGCACGCGCAGGCCCGTGCGGATCTCGATGTCGGGGTTGCCGATGGCGGCCGTGGCGAGGGCACGCGCGACGTGGGCGCCGGTGGAGGCGCCGCCCGCGTGGACGATGCGGTTGCGCGAGTGACCACCCTCGAGGCCCAGGTCGTCCTCGAACTCGACACCGCGTCGGCGCAGTTCGTCGATGCGCGCGGGTGCATCGGCCACCAGCATCCGGACGGCGCTGGGGCGGCAGATGCCGCGTCCCGCCGTGTGCGTGTCCTGTTCGTGCAGCGTGATGTCGTCGTCCGGCCCGACCGCCGCCGCGATGCCACCCTGGGCACGCAGGCTGTTGGAGTGGTCCACGGCGCCGGCGCTGATGAGCAGCACCTGTGCACCCTCGTCCGCCGCCGCCAGCGCGGTCTGCAGACCGGCGATGCCGGTCCCCACCACGATGACGTCGGGGTTGCGATCGGTGAGCCCACCGTTTAGTTTGCGACTAAGAGGCGAAAACACGATGACCAGTTTACCAGAGCGATACTTCCCCGCACCCAGCCATGTTTCCACGGCCGCCGTCTTCCAGGTGCGCGACGGGGCACTGCAGGTGCTCGTGTGGCGTCGCGGCAAGGACCCGTACGCCGGTGAATGGGCGCTTCCCGGCGGGTATCTGGGCCCCGACGAGAGCCTCGAGGACTCCATCCGCCGCCACCTGGCGACGAAGGTCGACATCCGGGAGGTGGCGCATCTGGAACAGCTGGGCACCTGGAGCCGGCCCGATCGCCACCCGACCGAGTGGCAGGTCCTGACCGCGTACCTGGGTGTTGTTGCGAGTGACCTCGATCCGGAGATCCCCGACGACACCGAGTGGCACCCGGTGGAGGGGCATCCGCCGATGGCGTTCGACCACCAGGAGATCATGATCACCGGCCGCGAGCGCCTGCGCGGCAAGCTCTCCTACACCAACATCGGGTTCGCCCTCTCGCCGCCGACGTTCACGATCTCGGAGCTGCGCGCCATCTACACCGCGGCACTCGGCCACGATGTCTCGGCGACCAACCTCCAGCGGGTGCTCGTACGGCGGGGAGAGCTGGTTCCGACCGGCGAACGGCGTCGGCCCGGGACCGAGGGCGGCCGGCCCGCGGCGGTGTTCCGCTTCGCCGCACCGGAGCTGACGGTGACCGATCAGTTCGCGGTGCTGCGTCCTCCGGGAACCGGACGCGTGGGTGCCGGTGAGGGGACCCCGGGAACCGTCGAGACGGATGGGTGACGCCGCGCGAGGGCCACAACCGGCACGCCCGAGGCCGTCCGGTGCCGCATGAGATCTCGCCGCTGGACCGGATTCAGGTGTCACATGGGCTGCGGCGTTGGTCACGGCTTCGTGTCGGAAGGTGCGCGTCTTCCTTCCGATTGAACGGTGCGGGACGTTCGATTGGATGGTTCGGGGTGGGTGGCCGGTGCAGGGCGGCGGTCGGGTGCGGGGGACGGTGTGGTGTGTCACGTGGGACGCGGCGTTCGTCACGCCTTCGTGTCGGAAGACGGTCGTCTTCCTTCCGATTGAACGGTGTGGGACGTTCGATTGGATGGTTCGGGGTGGGTGGCCGGCGGGGCGGTCGGTGGCGGGTGCCGGGCGGTCGGTGGTGTGTCACGTGGGGCGCGGCGTTTGTCACGGCTTCGTGTCGGAAGGTGCGCGTCTTCCTTCCAATTGAACGGTGTGGGACGTTCGATCGGATGGTTCCGTGCGGGGTGGCCGGTGCGGGCGGTCGGCGGCGGGGCCGGCAGCACGCCCATCAGCGGGCGTGCGGTGCTCGAGCGGACCCGTGCACCCCTGACACCGGTCCCCGTCGCCCAGGTGGCGAGCTCCCGACCTCGACGCTCGTGGGGCCCCGGTGGCGACGCGACGTCCGCCGCCCCTCCGGTGGCCCGTTGGCCACGCGGAGGAAGCTCAGGTCAACGCGAAGGTCACCACGGCGGTGGTCTGGATGTCCTCCATCTCGGGCGCGGATGGCGGTGCCGACACATCGGCGGTCGCATCGCGCATCGCCATCGTCCTCATGCCGAAGGCCTCGTGGGAGATGCTCGTCTGCACCCCCTCGTCGGTGATCCCGACGACCGGACCCAGCGTCCGTCCCGCCGCCTCGGCCATCCGCATGGCACGCGCCCTCGCGGCCACCACCGCCTCACCTGCCAGCTCGTCCTGGATCCGAACGAGCTCGCCGACGACGTAGTCCGGCCCGTCCACGCGCGGGACACCGGAATCGAGCGCGAGCTGTCCCAGCCTGGCCGCCTCATCGATCGGCCCGCGGATCACCACCGTGCCGCGCCCCTGATAACCGATGCGACGTCCGCCGGTGTCGCTCCATTCCGGCCAGACATGGATCGGTCGGGTGGCGATCTCGGCGGTCGTCGCCGAATCGCGCAGGGTCGTGAACAGGGTGTTCAGGCGATCGGAACACTGGCCGAACACCTCGCGCTCGGTGCGGGCATGACCCTCCACGACCACCGACCAGACCGCGATGTCCGGTGTGACGCGCCGGCTCGCCGTGCCCCGCACCGTGATGGTCCCCTCGTGCGACATCCGCGACCTCCGCGACGTGTGACCATGGCATCGTGGCAGACGCCGCTGGCGACGGTGCATCAGCCCTCGGTCGTGCCCGCCAGGGCCGTCCCCGTCGTTCCGGTGGCGATGCTCGACTCCAGACGGTCGGGTGTCGTCGGCGGGCTGATGAGGTAACCCTGCGCATGACGACAGCCGAGGCCGCGGAGGATGTCGAGCTCCATCTCGTCCTCCACCCCCTCCGCGACGGTCAGCAGGTTGAGGGACTGCCCGATGCGGATGATGGTCTCCGCCAGCCGCGAGCTTCGCCGTCCCGCCCGCAGGTCGGCGACGAACGTCCGGTCGATCTTGACGACGTCGATGGGCAGTTCGGCGAGATAGGCGAGCGACGAGTACCCGGTGCCGAAGTCGTCGACCGCGATCTGCACGCCCTCGCCCCTGACCGTGTGGAGGTTCGCGAGCACCATCTCGTGGTTGCGGGCGAGTGCGTGCTCGGTCACCTCAAGGAGCAACCGGTCCGCCGACATCCCGTGTCGCCGCAGGGTGTCGAAGACCATGTCGGCGAACGTCGGGTTCTCCAGCTGCCGCACCGAGACGTTCACCGCGATCCGCATCGACGTCGAGGTCGGCAGGCGCCGGTTCCAGTCCGCCATCTGTGCGATCGCGCCCTCCAGGACCCACCGGCCGATGTCGATGATCTGCCCGGTCTCCTCGGCCAGCGGGATGAAGACATCGGGGCGGACGCACCCGTGCCCCGGTCGCTGCCAGCGGACGAGTGCCTCCACCACGCGGATGCGTCGCGTCCGGATGTCGATCGCCGGCTGGTAGTGCAGCTCCAGCTCGCCGCGTTCGATCGCGTGGTCGAGATCGGTGATCAGCGCCAGGCGGTCGCCGGCCTGCGCGTTCATCTCGGGGTCGAACAGGGACGACCCCGACCCGCCCCGTCCCTTGGCCGCGTACATCGCCACGTCGGCGTCACGGAGGATCTCGGCGGCACCGGTGGTGGGGTTGTCGCTGATCCTGATGCCGATGCTGGCGCGCGTCGCCAGCGTGTGTCCCTCCACATGCATGGGTTCGCGGATGGCGCGCCCGATGCGGTCGGCGAGGCGCTGCACCTCGGCGGGACTGCCGCACGACTCGATGAGGACCGCGAACTCGTCGCCGCCCAGCCGGGCCGGCGTGTCCTCCTCCCGAAGCGTGGCGCGCAGACGGTCGGCCACCTCGACCAGCAGGGCGTCGCCCGCCGCATGACCGAGGCTGTCGTTGACCGTCTTGAAGTCGTCCAGGTCGAGCAGGAGCACCGCGATCATCCCGCCGCTTCGGCGCATCAATGCGAGGGCGTGGTCCACCCGGTCGGCAAAGAGCTCACGGTTGGGCAGGTCGGTCAGGCTGTCGTGGAAGGCGCGATGCTCGAGCGTGAGCTCCATCTCGCGGCGGTCGGTCACATCACGGTTGTTCAGCACCACACCGCCGATCATCTCGTCGTCGGTCCGGTCGGACGCGACGCTTTCGAGGAACACCGGGGAACCGTCCGCCCGTCGGGCGATCCAGGTGATGGGCGCCCCCGTGGTGATCGCGTCCAGGCCCTCGCCGGCCTGCCGCGACATCGGCCCGTCGTCGTCAGGGTGGACGAGATCCGACAGCGGGCGACCCATCAGCTCGTTGGGCGTGTGGCCGAACAGGCGCTCGGCCGCATGGGAGGCGTACCGGATCGACCCGGCGGGATCGGTGACGAGCACGGCGTCGCTCGAATGCTGCACAAGCGAGCGGAAGCGCTCCTCGCTGCGCTCGAGGATCGCGACCAGTCGCGCCCGCGTCCGGTCGAGCCGCGAGGTCAGGATGACGCCGCCGGCGAGGATCAGGCCGGCGAGGGTCGTGAGCGACCACACGAGCCGGGTCGACTGCCTGCGTGCCGAGTCGTTTGCCGAGCGGATCGCCTCGGCGGCCGCCTGGATCCACTCGCGCATGCCGGCGCGCAGCTCGTCGGCCGGCTCGTCGGTGGCGCGCAGCGCGGCGTCGATCCTGGCGTCGTCGATGCCGCTGGTCACGAGGCGGGCGGTGATGGCGTCGATGTCCCGGACGGCGGACAGCACCCGCTCCCGCGCGCGGGTCACGTCGGGTCCGTCACCGCCCGCGTGCTCGTCGGCCATGCGCAGCGCCCCCTCGCGGAAGTGGCCGTAGCTTGTCGCGAAATCACTGAGGGGGAGCGGTGATCCCTTCGCGCGGCTTCGCCAGATGGCCGCCTCCTGGGCGACCATCACGTCGCGGATCTCCATCAGGGTGTTGAGCTGCTCACCGGTTCGGGACTGGTCGGCGGCGCTGTCCATGAGGTTGTTGCCGAGCAGACCGATCAGGGTGACGCTGCCGATGCAGACGAGCGCGAGCACGATGATCTGCAGCCGCTGCAACCGTCGGATGCGGCCGTCGGAGTTGGTCCAGCCGTCGCCGGACAGTGACGTGTTTGGATCTCGAGCGGTCATCGAACGCGGGGGGTCCCCCTAGTGTCGGCATGACCGACGTTCCGCGCAAGTCCGCGTCAGCGTCCCGAGGCCCCCGGTGCACCCTCCTGCAGGTACGAGACGAGCGCCATGTCGGTGATCCATTCGATGGGGGCATGGTCGTCGGTCAGCACCGTGCCGCCGGGCCGGACCTCGGTGAGGTCGGATGCGACCCGCCGTGCGGCCGTCGCCGCCGGCCCCGTGGCGGCGCTCAGCAGACGGCGCACCTCACCGGGGTCGGTCTCGTTGCGGAACGCGAACACGACCGAGTTGAACTCGTCGTACCGGGTCTCGAGCACGGTGGGGAAGACGTCCCGCATCGTCGCCGAGATCATGTCCACCGCGCGGGTCTGTCCCGGCGGCGTTCCGATGTTGATGGCGACGACCCCGTTGGGGCTCATGCGATCGCGCACCTGGGTGAAGAACTCACGCGAGACCAGCTGGAACGGGATGTACGGCTGACGATAGGCGTCGATCACCATGCCGTCGTACCCGTCGGGCGCCGTCTGGATCCAGACCCGCGCGTCGGCGGTGTGAATCTGCATCCGCGGGTTGTCCATCCCCAGGAACCTGCGTCCCACGTCGCTCACGAGCGGGTCGATCTCGACGCCGTCCATGGGTGCGTCCGGCCACACCTCCTCGTACAGGTTGCCGATGGTGCCGCCGGCGTTGCCGAGCACCGCGACCCGTCCGTCCGGTCGTCCGCTCAGGATCGGCAGCGTGAGGAAGGCGTCCCAGTAGCCGTGGGTCAGGAACCCGCGCGCGGGGAGGACGGAGTGGATCGCCCAGCCCTCGTTCAGGTGCAGCACACGGTCGCCGTCGGGGCGCTCCACGACCTGCACGTACTGATACCGCGACTCACCCTCGTAGAGCAGGCGCCCGTTGTCGGTCGTCTTCGTGACACCGGGCGGCACCGCCAGGGCGGCGGCCAGGAGGATCGGCACGGCGATCGCCCGGCGGGGAAGGAGCGGCAGGGTGGCAAGCGCCAGCACCGCCGCGGTGGCGATGATGGTGCGCTGCGTGCCGATCCACGGCACGAGGATCAGCACCGGGAGGAAGGTCCCCACCAGGGATCCGACGGTGCTCAGCGCGTACAGCCGTCCGGCCACCGTGCCGGCCTCGGACACGTCGCGCACCGCCAGCCGGATGCTCCAGGGGGAGATGGTGCCGAGCGCGGTCACCGGCAGCGCGAACAGCAGCATCGTCCCGAAGAACGAGGCGACGAAGCCGCCTGCGCTCACACCCTGGAACGCGTTGGTCGCGAGCGAGAAGAGGGGCTTCGCGACGAACGGCAGCACCGCGATCGTGACGGCGGCGCCCAGCACCACGCGGGCCAGGGCACCGGCGCTGGGGTTGCGGTCGGCGAGCTTCCCGCCCAGCCAGTACCCGACGGAGAGGTAGAGCAGGAAGAGGCCGATGACGTTCGCCCAGATCAGGTTGGACGTGCCGAAGTGCGGCGCCAGCAGGCGAGCGCCCGCCATCTCGGTGCCAAGCGAGCATGCTCCGCCCACGAACACCAGGAGCGACAGGGCCCGGCGCGGCGTCTCCTGCTGTTGCGCGTCGCTCAAAGGAGCGGGAGAACCCCGGTGAGGTCACGCACCCGGGCCGCGCCGTCGGGCAGTTCGGGCTGCGGCGCGTCGGGCGATCGCACCACGTGCACCGCGAGCCGGACGCCGGCCTCGAGGGGACCGATCACATCGGGGCGCCACGAGTCGCCCACGAACGTGACGGTGGCGGGGTCGGCGTCCATGGCCTCGAGGGTGCGGCGGTAGATGAGCGGGTGGTCCTTGCGGGCACCCAGCCGCGCGGATGTGAGGGCCACATCCACCAGGTCCGTGATCTCCGCCTGCTCCAGGTAGGGGTCCAGGTCCCAGTGCCAATTGGAGCAGATCCCGATCCGGATGCCGCGATCACGGATCTCACGCAGCACGTCCCCCGTCTCAGGGAAGGCGGCCACCTGGAACGACCGCACCTGGAACCGCACGGCGTCGATGAGCGGTGCCACGCGCTCGTCGGTGACGCCGCAGTCGCGCAGCATGCCGCTCCAGCGGGATTCCTCCCAGGCGGTGTAGGCCTCCGCGTCGACGCTGGCGTCCTCGTGTTCCACGCCGTCCAGGGTGTCGATGTGCCAGCGCTCGGCGACCTCCGGGGTGATGGCCACGCCCAGCGCCTCGAGGAGCCCCGTCAGGGTTCGCGTGGGGGTCGCCGGGCGGACGAGGGTTCCGTAGAAATCGAAGATGGCCGTCTCGGTCGCCACGTGCGGCATGCTGGCACGCCGACTCGCGTCCGTGCCTGGTGGCGGGGTACGCTCGCGCCATGGCTGAGTGCACCAGGGCGGTCGTCGTGGGTGATCACGCCGATGCCGCCGCTGCCGCCGGGCGTCTCGTGGAGGACGGCGTTCCCGTGGTCGCTGCGGCGACGCCCGCCGACGTCCCCCCGCCGGATCCCGGGGATCTCCTGGTGGTGGACGAGTGGACGGCCGAGACCGCCCCACATGTGGTCGCCGCCCGTCGGGGCGGTGCACGGGTGACCGTGCTCGCCGAGCTCGTCCTGAGGCGGTTCGACGGTCGCGTGCTCGCGGTCACCGGCACCGCCGGCAAGACCACGGTGTGCCACCTGGTCGCGTCGGTGCTGCGCGCGGCGGGTGCGCATGTCGTGATGGCGTCCGGCGTCCGCGCCGACAACGCCTGGCCCAACCACTCCCTTGTGGGTGTGCGCGGTGGTGACGATGCGTGGCTTGTGGCCGAGCTGACGAGCACCCACCTGTGCCACATGGACGGCTGGCCCGGTGCGGAGGTGGGTCTCCTGACCAACCTGTGGCCGGACCACATCGAGCTGCACGGTTCGGTGGAGCGGTACGTCGCGGCCAAGGCTCGCCTGCTGGAGCGATCGCGGGTGATCGTCACGCCCGACGGCGTCAACCCCTCCGACCGCACCCCGGACCTCACGTTCGGACCCGCGCGCCCATCCGGCGCCGGCGTGTGGGTGGACGAGGATGTGATCCGCGCCGTCACGGTGGATGGCGACGAGGTCGTGATCGGCGCCTGGGACCGCCGGCCGCGCTGGGCGCATCCCGACGCGGTGCTCGCGGCATGTGCGGCCGCCGTCGCGTGTGGTGTCGACCCGGAGTCGGTGATGACGGGGCTCGCGTCTGCGCCGGCGCCGCCCCATCGCATGGCGGAGATCTCGCAGGCCGGCGGGATCGTCCGGATCGACGACTCCATGTCCGCCACCCCGACCAAGACCGCGTCGGCGCTTCGTGCGTGCCCGGCGGGTCGGATCATCCTCGTCACCGGTGGAATGAACCGCATCGGCGGGGTGGCCGTGCACGACTCCACCGACGAGCGCGCGGCGCTCGCCGAGACGGTGGCTCTGGCGGGACGGGTTGCGCGCGCGGTCGTCCCGTTCGGTCCCGCCGGCCGGGTGTTCGCGCGATTGGAGTGCGCCACGCCGCCGGAGGACGACATCGCCGGGGCGGTTGCCCGGGCCCTGGATCTGGCACGGGAGGGCGACACGGTCCTCGTCTCGCCGATGTTCCCGGTGGACCAGGCGGTGCGCGACGCGGTGCCGGAGCTCTTGCGCGGTCGGGATGGGGTCTGAGATCGCGGGTGCCGTGGGTCGGGCTCTCTCCGGATCCGTGCGTCGGGTGCTCGTCGGCGGGGTGGCATGAAGTGCCTGGCGCCACCTGCGACGCAGAGGAGCGACCTCGTCTGTTCGGACGGGCGTCACCACGGCAACTGCAGCCACGCATCGTCGTGGAACTCCGATAGCAGTCCGTTGGTGAAGGCGGCGAGGTGAGGCCCCGCCATGTTTGGACCGAGAGTGACCCGCGGTGACCATCAGGGCGCGGTCTGTCCGACCCCCGGCGTGGGCTTCGCGGTGATGGGGGTGTTCTGTGCGGCCGCCAGCCACCATCGTCCGCCGCGCTCGACGAGAGTGTAGAGGGCGACCTCCGAGAACCCGTCGGGGGCGAGGGCGCGACGACGGATCTGGGCGACCACGACGCCCGGCAGCGGCGCACGCCAGCCCACCAGCTCGAAGCGTGACGGCGGTGCCGCGCCGGACCCCATCAGTCGGCGGTGGATCGGGAGGAGATCGTGGATGCCGTCGACGACGTCGCCGTACGGGCTCCCCCAGAGCACGTCGGCGCCGAAACGGCTGTCGTAGACATCCGCGTCGCCGCGGTCGAGGCCGGCCTGCAGCGTCGCGGTGAACTCGTGGACTGCCGCCAGCGCCGCCCGGTCGCTCCGATGGAGCGCGGGACGTGGGGCCCCCTGGGAGCCGCGCGGGGTGGCCGGCGGCTGCGGAGCGTGCGCATCGTCGCCGGGGCTGGTCGATTCGCTTCGGCGCAGCGCGCGCATGGCCGTCGTCCAGCGGACCAGTTGGTCCAACATGCCGTCGAGATCGGCCCGTCGTTCGGCCGGTGGGCTGAAGGCGTCTCCGACGAAGTCCGTCGGCAGGGAGATGCCGACCTGTCTACGTACGGCCGCCAGCTGCAACTCCGCCGTGACCAGGCGGAGCTGCTCCACCGCGCGCTGCCCGCCCTCCATTCCGTACGAGACGAAACCGACGGCCTTGTCCGTCCACTCCGCGTACAGGTGATCGAGGGCGTTCTTGAGCGCCCCTGAAGTGCCGTGGTTGTACTCCGGCGTGACCAGCACGAATCCGTCCAGCCCGGCGATCACGTCGGACCACGCCCGGGTCTGCGGCCGAAGATACCTCCCCGCCATCGCCGGGACCGGCTCGACGAGGTTGGGCAGGTCGTGGTCCTCGAGGTCGACGAGCCGCGCGTCGAGATCGGTTCGCTCCCTCGCGCACGCGTGCACCCACTCGGCGATCGGTAGTCCCCGGCGTCCGGGGCGCGTGCTTCCGACGATGATGCCGATCCTGATCACGGGTCGTCCTTTGATCGGAGAAAAGTTGTCCGTTCGAGACTAGCGACTCCGGACAGTTCTTGTCCGATATTGTGGAGGCATGGTCGACGAACCGATTCGAGGACGGGTTGCCGAGGCTCGACGCAACGACGAGCGGATCCTCCGTACGGCCCTCGTGGTGTTGAGCGGCGATCCCGCCGCCCCCATGTCCGCGGTCAGTCGTGCCGCGGGTGTGGGTCAGGCGTCGCTTTACCGTCGGTACCGTGACCGCGAGAGCCTCCTGCGGGCGGTGTGCGACCGTGGACTCCGGGACATCGCCGCGCGCGTCTCGGCCGCGCTCGATGCACCCGACCGGGTCGGCGCCATCCGCGACTTCATCGACTGGTACGCCGGGTCGGGCACGCTTCGCATGACCGAGCTCCTCGGCACGTTCACCCCGACCCGGGAGCAGTTCGACCTGGCACGACGGGCCAACGCCGACATGGCGACGCTGGTCGGACGTGGGATCGACGAGGGGCTGATCCGCCCCGATGTCACCGGGGCGGACCTCACGCTCCTGGCGACCCAGGTCGGCGCCCTGCGATTTCCCGATGCGGATCGCACCGCAGCGCTGCGGCGCCGCTACGTGCAGCTCATCATGCAGGGCCTCACCCGCATCGACGCTCCACCTCTGCCCGCCCCCGCGCCCGATGGCGCCGAGCTGGAGGGCCCATGGCACGGGTCCGGAACGGTGTCGTGATGCATGTCCTGATCACCTACCGAGTGCGGCCGGAGCACGTCGCCGAGCACCTCGAGCTCTTGGAGGCCGTGCACGAGGAGCTTCGCCGGAGCACGCTCGACGGAGTGCGCTGGACGACCCATCGGCGCGAGGACGGCCGCAGCTTCGTGGAACTCGTGCAGACCGATCGGCCGGGACGCTTCTCGTCGCTTGCGACCTGGTCGGCGTTCCGGTCGACGCTCGATCAGCGCTGCGACGAGCCTCCCGATCTGTCGGTTCTGGAACTCACCGCCGACACCACCGCGGGTGGCGGCACCCCGCGCACGGACGGCCGGGAACCGAACTGAGGCCGGCAGGCGGGGGTGTCGGAGCCCACATCGCCGCGATAGGGTCGGTGCGACCACGCAGGAGGTGATTCCATGTGCCGCAACATCCGGGCGCTGTTCAACTTCGAGCCGCCGGCGACGCGCGGCGAGATCCACGAGGCCGCGCTCCAATACGTGCGGAAGGTGAGCGGTTACAACAGCCCGTCGCGCGCCAACGAGCGGGCGTTCGAGACGGCCGTCAGCGAGATCGAGGCCGCCACGGTGCGCCTGCTGGAGGGGCTCACCACGGCGGCGCCCGCCAAGGATCGCGAGGCCGAGGCCGCCAAGCGCCGGGCGCGTGCGCGGCGTCGCTTCGCCGCCTGAGTTCGCCGATCAGGCGAGCTCACGGGCCTGTCGTCAACGACTGCCGGTAACCGACCCATCGACCGAGGTCGACCCAGCGTCGTCCCCAAGAACGCGACACCCGTAGTTGCCGGCCAGGTCTGGCTGATACCGACGCAAGTTAAGTGTCAGGCACCAGGCTTGCGCGAGAACGGTGACAAGGAAAGACGCGAGCCGGAACTTCGAGCCACCGAAGGCGGTTGCGGGGGCGCCGAAGGGCGCCGCCTGAGTTCGCCGTCCAGGCGAACTCACGTGCCTGCCGTCAACGACTGCCGGTAAACGAACCGTCGACAGCGGTCGAACCAGAGTCGTCCCCCAGAACGCCTGCGTCACAGGTCCGGCGCTGAACCGAAGGTTCCCCGCCGCACCCAGGAACCGGGGAGGATCGCGCCCCCATCGAGGTAGCGCGAGCGTCGACCGAAAGATCCGAGCCGGATGTCCGAGCCGGGACCCACCGAAGGCGGTTGCGGGGGCGCCGAAGGGCGCCGCCGCGTTCGCCGATCAGGCGAACTCACGTGCCTGCCGTCGTTGGCTTCCGTAACGGATCGTCGACAGAGGTCGACCGAGAGTCGTGCCAAGGAACGTGACCGTCACAGGTCCGGCGCCTGGAACCGAAGGTTCCCCGCCGCACCCTGGAACCGGGGAGGATCGCCGACCCATCAAGAACAACGGCCCCGTCAACCGAAAGATCCGAGCCGGATGTCCGAGCCGGATCCACATGAGGCGGTTGCGGGGGCGCCGAAGGGCGCCGCCGCGTTCGCCGCCCAGGCGAACCC
>CAZVNM010000011.1:0-30135 GCA_964628685.1 uncultured Bifidobacteriaceae bacterium
CCACTCGGGTTGGGGCCGCCGGGGTCAGTCCGCGTCGATGAGCGGGCGCCGCTCCACCCATCGGCGGATGAGCGCGGCCACGATGGCGGCCATCGCCACCGCGAACGCCAGCATGAAGACGGTCTCGAAGACGAGCTCCCCGGCCGTGATCAGGTCCCTGGTGCCGCCCTCGGGGCAGTCCCCGACGATGCCCGGCGGCCAGAAGCGGATCCGTCGGTCGGGCAGGCCCATGGTGCACGCGTCCTCCCCGGCCGCAGCGGCACCGCCGATCATCATGACCAGCCAGACCGGTGCGATGACGGCCACGCTGGCGGCCACCGCGGCGATCCACCGACGTCGCGCACTGCCGAACCACTCACGCATCGAATTCCACCTTCCGCATCCCCGTCCGTCCCGACCCTACCCGGGCGCGGATGCCCATCAGGTCCGCGGCGCGCACGAGGTGACCCATGCCCCACCGCGGCGGTGACCATCGGGACCGGCAGCGCCTATGATCCGAGGACAACGACCGCGGGAGCTGCGATGGCGATGCGTCTGTACCACCGATGGAAGTGCCCCTGGTGCGCGGCCGCGCGACAGGCGATCGAGAACGTGGGCGCCCAGGTGGAGCTGGTGGAGGTGCCCTACGCGCGGGAGGAGCGCAACGAGCTGGAGCGTCTGAGCGGTCAGCGGCTGGTGCCGGTGCTCGTGGACGGCGACGAGGTCGTGGTCGACTCACGCCGGATCGTGCGTCACCTCTACCGCCGCGCGGACGATCCGTTCTTCGACCGTTCCATCCGGGAGCTGGACGCCGAGATCGACGCGGAGGGCTAGGCGGCGTCGCGCAGGTAGCCGGGGTCGGCCCCGGCGGCCGGCGCGTCGGCGGCCAGGCGGCCGATGCCGGGGGCGAACTCGGCGGCGAGCGCGGTGATCGACGCACCCTGCTCCATCTCGAGCTCGCGCACGAACCGCCGGCGCTGACGGCGGAGGTCCTTGAGCGTGATGTCGAGCACACCCGTGCGCAGGGTCTCCGGCGGCCTGCGACTGTGAAGGAGCAGACCGACGACCCCGACGAACGCGGCGACGAATGGCGCGAGGCCGATGAAGAAGATCGTGCTGTTTGCGGTCATGACGGTGACCCCTCCCGGTCGATCATCGATGTCGGGCACCCTCGCAGCCGAAGCACCCGTGCGGGTCGTGGGATGTTCCCGGCCACCTTCGCGCGACCGGTCTCGTAGCGCTCGCAACGAACTATGACCCGCGGGTCGGACATCACCACGTTCGGACGGCGGCATGTATCCACAGCGCCCGCGCGTGCTCATTACCGGTACCCGTTCTTCCCGCCGACGAGGACCGCCGTGCCACGCGAACCCAGCCGACGAACCGACCCATCGCAGCGCCCGTCCGCCGAGCGTCGCCCCGCTCCGCAGCGTGCCCACGATCCGGCCGCGGTGCGGGCACTCGACCGTGAGCTCGACCGGTGCGGCTGGAGCGACCCCGAGCGCAACACGGTGACGGGGTGCGTGCGCGGGCTCTTCCCCGGCACGGAGCCCGACGACGGGACGACCGGTGCGGCCCGCGTGCGGGTCACGCCCGGGTACGTGGAGATCATGGCGGACGGCGCGACGACGACGGGCGAGGCGGGTGTCAACCGCCTGTCGCTGCGCGGCGACGGGCGCATCGTGGCCCTGGTGATGACCCGCCGGCCGGACGGTGGGTGAGCCGGCGGGTCAGCCGCCCAGGACCGCGCCCAGGCGAAGACCGACCGTCAGGGCGACCAGGCCGGCCACCAGCGATCCCAGCACGTTGGCGAACGCGTAGCCGCGCGAGCCGTCCTCGACGAGGCGCATCGTCTCGAACGAGAACGTGGAATAGGTGGTGAGTCCTCCGCAGAACCCGACCGCGAGGAGGGCCCGGAGCGTGGGGTCGTCGGTGGCGCCGATGACCACGCCCATGATGAGCGAGCCGACCACGTTCACGGTGAACGTGCCCCACGGGAAGACGCTGTCGCGTCGCGCCTGCACCATGCGGTCGGTCAGGTACCGAAGCGGCGCGCCCACCGCGGCGCCGCCCATGGCGAGAAGGAGCGCGCTCACTCCGCCCCGTCCGCCGTGTACCGGATGACCTCGACGTCCTCCAGCGTGACGAGACCCTCGACCACGATCTCGTCCAGCTGGGGGAGGAACGCCGCGATCCGCTCCGCCGTGTCCACGATGACCACCGCGACCGGCAGGTCCTCCGACAGGCTGAGGATGCGGGAGGTGTGCACCCGGTCACCGGCGCCGAACGACTCGATGCCGCGCAGGACCGTCGCACCCGCAAGCCCCGCGGCGTACGCGCGATGGACGATCTCCGAAAACAGCGGGCGGCGGTTCCACTGATCCGATTCGCCGATCATCACCGTGAGTCGACGCGCTGGGCCACGCTGTTTCATTGGGTCCTCCGGATGGTGAGCCGTCGCACGAGCGCGTGGCCGGACCAGGCCGCCACGAGGGCGGCGACGGGGGTGGCGATGAGAAGCGCCGCGACCGCGAGGGTGCGCCCGTCGGCGATGAGGTCGTGCAGGTCGAGCTGCGCAGCCGAGAAGGTGGTGAAGCCGCCCAGCACGCCGGTGGCGAGGAACGGTCTGGTGAGACGTGTGGCCGGGCGCAGCGCGAGGAGCGCGATCAGCACGCCGAGAAGCAGCGATCCCACCACGTTGACGAGCGCGGTCATCACCATGTGGTCGACGTCGACGTGGGCCGCGAGCCGCCCGCAGAGGTGGCGCAGTCCCCCGCCGATCGCACCGCCGGCGGCGACGGCGAGGTAGACATCGGTCTGGGCGCGTCTGCGTGGCGGCCGTGCCGCCGCGAACGGGTCGCCCGACGATGCGACGCCCACGTCCACGCGCTCATGCACCGATGAGGACCGCCACGATCAACTCCTCACGCCGAACCGGCGATCGACGCTACAGGACGCATCGACGGTGACGGACGGCACCCCCGGGCGCGGCGTGTCACCGACCTGACACCGGGTGGCCGCCAGATGGCCGCCTCGGTGCCGGGAACGCGCCGTTAGGTTCGCACCGTTCGCTCCCATCCGACTCGCCACCAGGAGCCACCACATGCGAATCCGTCTCAGCCGGCGGGCGGCGCTCGGCGCCCTCGCCGCAACCACCTGCCTCGGAGCCGTCGGCACGGTCGCCGTCGCGAAGCCGGGCAAGCCGGGCAAGACCCCGCCGGGTCTCGCGAAGCCGGGGAAGCCAGGCAAGACCCCGCCCTGGCACGCGAAGCCGGGGAAGCCAGGCAAGACCCCGCCCTGGCACGCGAAGCCGGGGAAGCCAGGCAAGACCCCGCCGGGACACGCGAAGCCCGGACCCGCCCCGATCAGGCTCGACATCCTCGCGATCAACGACTTCCACGGGCAGCTTGAGAAGGTGCCCGCCACCTCCTCGTCGGGCCGCATCGCCACCCCCGCCGGCAACGTACCCGCAGGTGGCGTCGAGTACCTCGCGACCCACCTCGACCGCCTGCGCGCGGCCGCGAAGGCGCGCGGCGCCCACACCGTGACCGTCGCCGCCGGCGACATGATCGGCGCGACGCCGCTGCTCTCGGCGGCCTTCTACGACGAGCCCTCCATCGAGGCCATGAACGCGGTCGGCCTGGACATCGCCTCGGTCGGTAACCACGAGTTCGACGCCGGTCACCGCGAGCTCCTTCGCAAGCAGAACGGCGGCTGCATCGACGACGGCGACGGGGCGAACAACCGCAACTCCTGCCCCGACCCGTCGCGACCCTTCACCGGCGCGACGTTCCAGTACCTGTCGGCCAACGCCTTCTACACCGGGACCAAGCGCACCGTCTTCCCGTCCTACGTGATCAAGAAGTACGGTCCCGCCAAGGTCGCGTTCATCGGCATGACGCTGGAGAACACGCCCAACATCGTGACCAAGTCGGGCGTCGAGGGGCTGACCTTCACCAACGAGGTCGCGACCGCCAACGCGCTCGTGCCGAAGCTCCGCGCCCAGGGTGTGCGCAGCATCGTCGTGCTGGTGCACGAGGGCGGCACGCCGGGTGACGCGACGCAGTACAACGGCTGCGCCGACGTGAAGGGCCCGGGCATCGACATCGCCAGGAAGCTCGATCCCGCCATCGACGTGGTCGTCACCGGCCACACGCACCAGGCGTACAACTGCGTCGTGCAGGACCCGAACGGCAACCCGCGCCTCGTCACGAGCGCCTCGTCCATCGGCCGCATCGTCACGAACATCCAGCTGACGATCGACCGGCGCACGAAGGACGTGATCCGTCCCACGGCGACCGCGACGAACGTGATCGTCACCAACACCGACACGGCCGCCGCCCCGGCGCTCACCGCGCTCATCACGCGCTACGCCGACCTGATCACGCCGATCGCCAACCGCGTCATCGGACGCTTCGACCCGGTGGACACGGTCAACGGCCTCAGCCGCACCCAGGACCCCAACGGGATGGACTCCCCGCTCGGCAACCTGATCGCCGACTCCCAGCGGGCCGACACGTCGGTCATCCGGCCTGGCGGCGTGAAGCCGGTCATCGCGCTGATGAACCCGGGCGGCATCCGCGCCGACCTGGTCGAGGACGCCGCCGGCAACGTCACGTTCGGCGCCGCCTTCACCGTGCAGCCGTTCAACAACTACGTGGTCTCGATGGACCTGACCGGCCGTCAGATCATGGACGTGCTGAACGAGCAGTGGAACGGCCCCAACGAGTCGTTCAACAAGATCCTGCAGGTGTCGGGCATCACCTACACGTGGGACCGCACCCTGGCGAATCAGGCCGCGACCGATGCGCTGGTGCCCGGATCGGTGATGGTGGACGCCGACGGCGACCCGGCCACCGCGCCGACGCCGATCGACCCGGCCGCGACCTACCGCGTGGTCGTCAACTCGTTCCTCTCCGACGGCGGTGACGGGTTCGCCACCCTGGCCAGGGGCACCGACAAGTACATCGGCGGGCTCGACATCGACGCCCTGGCGACGTACCTGGAGGCCAACAGCCCGTACACGCCCACGGCCACCGACCGGATCTCCGCGGTCAACTGACCGCGGGTCCTCCGGCCCGGGTGCTCCTCCACCCGGGCCGGACCCCACCCGCTGCTACCGTGAACCCATGGCTGACACGTACGCGGTGATGCTGGACGGCGAGGTCGTCTCCGATGGGGACGGCCTCCCCGTGGGGATGGACGACGGCCTCATCCGGGGCGACGGGATCTTCGAGGGCATCCGGTTCTACGACCGTGTGCCGCGCACCCCCGAGCTGCACCTGGAGCGGCTGGCGCGATCCGGCGAGGGGACCGAGATCCCGGTCGACCTGCCGCGGCTTCGCAGCGAGATGGCGGAGTTCTGCGAGGCGGTCAACGCCGACACGTGCGGCGTGCGGCTGATCCTCACCCGTGGGGGACACGTCATCTGGCGCGAGGAACCGTTGCCGGCGTTCCCGGACGGGGCATCGCTCCACCCGGTCGCCAACCGGGTGACGCCGCTGCTCGTCGGCGTGAAGACGCTCTCCTACGCGTCTAACATGCGCGCCATTCGCATGGCGAAGAACGAGGGCGCGCACGACGCGCTGTGCTTCGACGCGGACGACCGTACGATCCTGGAGGGCCCCACCACCGCCTTCGGCTGGCTGGAGGGCGACACGCTGGTCTTCCCCCCGCTCGACCTGGGGGTGCTCGACTCGATCACCCGACGTCTGGCGATGGAGGCGGTGCCCAGCACCACGCGCGCCATGCGCATCGACGACCTGGCCGAGGTGGACGGGGCGTTCCTGATGTCGAGCTACCTGGAGGTCGCGCCGGTGCGCGCGGTGCAGGGAATCGCGGAGTTCGACATCCACACGCCCGCGGTGCAGGAGGTCGTCGCCGCATGCAACGACCTCGTCCGCAGCCGCGTCGAGCCGGTGCGGACCTGAGCGGCGACGACGTCATCCGCCGGCACGCCGTCGTGCGCGGCCGGGTGCAGGGCGTCTGGTTCCGCGAGTCGACGCGCATCGAGGCCGAGCGTCTTGGCGTGGCCGGCTGGGTGCGAAACCGCCCGGACGGAACCGTGGAGGCCGAGGTGGAGGGTCGCCCGGAGGCCGTGGCGGCGATGGTCGTCGTCCTGCGCGAGGGCCCACCGGCGGCGCGCGTGGACGATGTCGAGGTGACCGAGGTGCCCGTGGAGGGCGGCTCGGGCTTCAGCGTGCTGCGCTGACCCGTTCGCGACCGGGCGTCTATCATTGTCGGCCGCGCCCCCATCGTCTAGTGGTCCAGGACACCGGCCTTTCACGCCGGCGGCACGGGTTCGAATCCCGTTGGGGGTACTCAGTCTCCGCCTTCGTGGAGGCCGTCGAGTCACCGCGACTGTCGGGCGCTGGCCAGCCGGCGCTCCAGAGCGTCGATCGCCGCGACGACGGCGTCCCGGTTCTTCGCCGACGTCATCCACACCGGGAGTCTGCTCGCCAGCGAGCCATTGCGGTTGGGCTCTCGTTCACGGAGCGTCGCGCTGACGAAGCCCTTCAGAAACGAGAGGTGCTCCTGGTTCCACGCCCAGAGGACGTGACCGCGCACAGTTGCGCGTAGGAAGAGATCACATCCCAGCACGGGGTCGCGGCCCACGTCCTCAGCGCTGGGGCACCAGCTGATAGATGCCTCGCTCACTGCGCCACACGCGCAGTTGAGGAGGACGGTTCCGCCGCGCGGCTCCCACGGCACGCGCTCGGACAGCCACACGCCGCAGTGACCACATCGGCGCTTGGCGAACCCGCTCGATGTCCCGAACCAGGCCGTTCCTGGTCGGCGCACCAAGCTGCAGCCGGTGCACGAAAGGCCGCGCTGCGATGTGACTTCCGCCAGCGCACCGCATCGAGGACAGACGACCAAATAGTTGCCGCGCATCTCCCAGAGCGCGCGCCCACCATCCTGAAACCGTTCCACGGACGGAATCCTACGGCGCCGGGTGACTCAGCCCTCGTCAGTGCACTCGGCGGGTGAGGTGAGGCCGAGCCGCGACCGAGTCGCGGCCGCCTCCTTTTCAACGTGGCGCAGTCCCGACCCGTCGCTGACGGCAGTCTGGGGGTCAGTCCCTCAGCGGCCGCCGATCCCGGCGTCCCGTGCCGCCGGACCGCCACCGCATCCCACGAGGGCCGCCGCGAGCACGACGAGCGCACCCCATCGGGTCAGCACGCCCGCACAGAGCCCGCTCAGCCCTCCACCTTGGAGCCGTCGGGTCTCGAACCGAACCACCGGCCATCGGACCCCGTACTCCGACGGCGGGCCGCCCGCACCGCGTCGATGCGCTCGGAGGTGATGATGCCGCGACGAAAGCCCTCCGCCACCGCGTCGGTGCGTCCCGCGACGCCCAGCATCGAGCAGATCATCGCGATGACGATGTTGACCTCGGGCACGGGTGTCAACAGATCGCGCGCGATCTCGGGGACCGATTGGCCCATTGCGACGCGCGTCAGCACCTCCACTTCGTGGTCGGTGAAGTTGTGCGGACGGGGTCGGGGTGTGAAACGCTCCATCCAACTGCTCCAGTTCACGGCTTCGTGATGTTCACCTCCCTGGGGGAGGGACGGCGGCCGTTTATTACACCTTTTTGGTGTGATTCCACACTATGGGTTGAGACGACCCGGGAACGTCCACTGGTAGCGACTTACATCGAGCGTCGCAAGGACCGTTCCGCCCGCGTCCCGGGCGATCAGCCGCACGGGACGCCTGGCCGGGTCGGCAAAGACGATGAACCCGTGGTCGACGGGCACCGGCGCGGTCAGTGATCCGTCCGCGTACTCGACCCGTGCCGACGTGACCCGATCGGCCGCGATGCCGACGAGCGGGATCCCGTCGGGTCGAGGCTGGGTGGCGACGATCGCCGGCGCGTAGACGACCTGCTCGTTCAGGAGTTGAGACCACTCGTGGTCTCGTCGACACTCGGAGGCGACCAGGCCCCATTCGATGCACGGCAGGTCGGTCCCCGCCTGACGGTAGGCGATGATCCTGACCCCGCCGGCCTCGGCGATGACGTTGCCCGTTGTCGTGTCCGAGCCGTAGAACCAGTTGAGCACGCCGGCACGCTCACCCGGTGCAAGGGGGTCGCCGGGTGGGTCACCGCCACCGGTCAGGAAGTCGCCGAACGCCCCGGCCGCGTCGAGGATCGCCTCGCGCGACTGCGGCACCGCGAACGCCGTCGCCGTGGCCACGGTGAGCGACGCCGCGCCGATGCCCACCGCGCGCCGCACGCCGACGCCTCCGAGACGGGGTTGCGATGCGGCCGCGACGGCCGTCCGCACCTGTCGGTCGGTGGGCTCGATGTCGCGGACGTCGGTGAACGCCAGGGTGAGGCGCTCGTCCAGCGGGTCGATGTCGTTCACCCGTCCTCCTTCGACCGCCCGGGGTTGAGCGCGGCCACCGCATCGACGGCGCGAAGTGCCGCGCGGGCGCGCGAGATGAGCACGCCGACGGTGCCGGTGCGCTCACCCATCGCCGCGGCGATCTGCTCGTAGGACATGTCGTGCACGTGTCTCAGCACCAGCGCCATCCGCTGCTTTGGGGGAAGGGTGAGGAGCGCCGAGCGCACGGCGTCGGCCAGATCACCGCGCTCGACCACCTCGAGCGCAGCCGGTGCGGTGGGGTCGGCCTCGAGGGAGGCCGGCAGGTCGTCGAGCGGCCGCTCGCGCCGCCCCCGATCGCGGTGACGCCGCACCGCGCGAAGGGCATTCCGGACGGCGATGCGATGGATCCAGGCGTCGAGCGCGCCCGGGTCGTTGAGCCGACGCACGCCGCGCAGCACGTCGATGGCGGTCTCCTGTGCCACGTCGGCCGCCAGCTCGCGGTCGCGCAGCATGCCCGTCGCGGTGCGAAGGGCGATGCGGAGTGCCCGGCGCGCCAGTTCGTCGGCGGCGCCGGGCAGACCGTTGCGGTGGTCGCGCAGCAGGGAGGCATCAGCGGCACCCATTCAGGTGGTACGAATTCGTCCCCGATGACGGAACTCCCGCGTGCGCACCCCGTCTCAGCAGGGGCAGCGGTAGACGCTGGACGCCAGGTTGTTGAACGTTCCCATTGTCGCGGCCGATCGGTACGCCGGCATGCCGATGCGGGCTCCCCCACCGTACTCGCCGTTGGCCAGGTAGCCGCCGGCGCAGCCGGTGCTCCACGACGATGCGCGGTTGCTGAAGTGGTATTGGGTCAGGTTGATCCAGGCGCTCTGGACCCCGATGTAGAAGGTGGACCCGGTGAAGTGGGTGCCGTCGTAGAGCGCCATCGCGGGCGCACAGCTGGCGAGCGCGCGCATCACCGTGGTCTGGGTGGTGCCCAGCCGGGTGGTACCGGTCGCGGCGGCGGCCGCCTCCGATTGACTGTCGTAGCAGCTGACGCCCGCGTCGGTCAGCGTGCAGCTGAGACCACGGTCGAAGGCCTCCGCGGTCGGGATCGTCTCCGTGCCGTACCGGGCCGGTGCCGACTGCTCGGCCGACTGATCGGGTTGAACGGGTGGAGCCGGTGGGGTGGGCTGGGCGGCCGGAATGGGTGGGGCGGCCGGGATTGGCGCGGTGGGTGGGGCGACGGAGCCCGGGGGCGCCGCCGTCGCCGACGTTGCCGCGATCGCCAAACCGGCGACCGCGAGGGTCACGATCGTGCGCTTGGTCATCTTGTCCTCGTGATGCGGGGTGTGTGTGGGGGCATGAGCCCCACACGAACCGTAACCCCGTCGTCTGCGGCCGCACCATCACCCCGCGGGTGATCTGCGGCTCACCCATCCGTCGGCGCGTCATCACGACCCCCCTCCCACCGCAGGACCCGCCTGGCCTGCAGCGCGAGCGCTCGCTGCCCCGAAACCCCGACCCGCTCGGCGATCTGGCGCAGGTGCGTCTTGACCGTATTGGCCGACAGCGAAAGCTGCGTGGCGATCTGGGCCGTGGAGTACCCCATGGCGAAGAGCTCCAGCACCTCGACCTGGCGCACGGTCAGCCCGGGTCGGCCGATCGCGTCCAGAGCGATGCGCATGGCGTCGGTGCTCACCGCCGAACGCCCCGCCATCAACCCCTCCACCACGCCGACGAGCTCATCGCGGTCGGCGTGGATGGACACCACCGCGTCGGCACCCTCACGAAGGAGCGCCGCCTCGGTGAGGGGGTCGACGTCGGCCGACACCACGAGCATCCGCCCACACCGCGCCCGGATCTCGCCCGACGGGAGGTGCGCCCGGTGGGTCGCCACCACCACCAGGACGTCGGGGCTGCGGTGGGCCATGACCTCGGCCAGATCCGCGATCCGTCGACACGACGCCACGACGCGCCAGCCGGGCCGGCGGGCCAACCACTGGCGCATGCCGTCCACGAGGACGGGGGCATCACCCGCCACCACGAACGTGACCGCCTGCGCCTCCGGTGGGGATGCCCCGTCGTCGTCCGCCGACGACCGACGCCGCAACCAGACCGGGGGTGCGCCGAGCCCGAGATGCATGATCCGTGCGTCCGGCACGTCAGACCCACTCGTCGTGGACGGGGTCGTAGACCGCCGGCAGCGGGGAGTCGGGGTCGGTCGCGGGCATCCGACGCCGTGCGGTGAACGCGACGGGAACCTCGGCGCGCGGATGCGGCGCCGCGCCGAGCCGGGCGACGACGCCACCCCGGGCGGCCTCGACCGGACGACGCCACCGCACCGCGGGTGTGGCGCCCGGTCCGCGGAGGATCCTCATCGCCCCGCCCCACGAGCGACACGCACCGTCCGGGGGTCCGCGGGGGTCGATCGTGACGACGGCCACCCCGGAGCCGCCATCCTCCTGAGCGACATGACCCCGTGATCCCCCGGACGGCGTGGCCGTCGCGACCCCACCGACACGATCCGCCCGGGAGTCAGCGGGCGGACGGGACGGCGCGATCTGCGGAACGACGTGACGGCCATACCCATCTGGTGGCCACGGGCGCCGATTTTGTTACACGAGCGCGCACGATCCACCGTCACCGGGCGTTCCCGCTGCGAACGGGCCATCCGATGTGACGATGCTGCTATCCTTCTCCGGCGCGCGAGCGGGCGGTTAGCTCAGCGGTAGAGCACCTGCCTTACAAGCAGGGGGCCGGCAGTTCAAATCTGTCACCGCCCATGCCACGTGCCGATTGCGGGGGTGTAGCTCAGCTTGGTTAGAGCACCGGACTGTCAATCCGGAGGCCGCGGGTTCGAGTCCCGTCACTCCCGCCTCTCAGCGACCCCGGCCCAGCCTGGGGTCGCACGCATCACAGCGCCCGGTGGGGGCGCCGGCTGACGCCGCGGCGGTGAGGGCCGCCCGTCGGACGACCCCCACCGCCAGATCCACCGTCTGCGACGTCAGCGCACCGGCGGCACGTCACTGCCGGACTGGTCGTCGCGGGCGACCTCCCGGTCCCAGCGACGCAGACGCCGGCGGCTCGGCTCGCGGGTGCCGGCGGTGTCGTCGTCGTACCCACCGCGGGAGCCGTCCTCGTACGCACCCTCACGGGCCCGCTCGTGCTCCAGACGCTCGGCGTCCGCCGGACGCGGGTCGCGTGCCCCGTCCCGGTCATCGCGCAGGCCGCGGTCGGACCGGTCGTCCACGCGGCCACCCGGGACGGCGCCGCCCTCGACCGTGCGACTGTGACGCTCGTCGTACCGGCGATCATGCACGTCGTCGTGGCGGTCGTCGTGATGGACCCCGTGGGCGTCGCCGGGGCCGACCCCGCCGTGGCGGGTCCTGGGATCCGACTCCGGCTGACCGGCGGCGGCGTCGTCACGACCGGCCAGGCGCTCCGCGGCCCGGGTCTCGGGCGTGGGGCCCTGCGTGGTGTCCGCGGGCGAGTCCAGGCCGCCGGCCGGGTGACGGGTCTCGGGCGTCGGTCCGCGGGAGAGGTCCTCCTCGGGCAGCCAGCGATCGCGGGTGTCGTCCCACTCGCGAACCGGCACGCCATAGTGGCGACCGACGTTCTGCTCGCGCTCGTAGTCGAGGTCCTCGTGGTCGTCGAGCGTCGGGGCGTTCTCCAACTGCTCCTTGGTGTACGGGACCACGAGGTCACCGTCGTCCTCCAACGACCCCTGCACCTGCTGGATGGGCACGGCGTGGCGCTTCGAACCGAACCACCCGGTCTTGATCTCCAGGTACTGCGGCATACCCCTGTCGTCGGTGAGCACACCGTCGACCTTCCCGACCTTCTCTCCGTCACTGGAGACGACCTTCCGCCCCTCGAGACGATCGGCCGTGAATTCGTTCACAGACATCGGGTTCTCCCCTGTCATTTGGCTTCGCGAGGCGCCCCACGCGGTCCCGTCGGGGGGTTGGGAGGGGACCGGATGTGGCGCACGGGGATCGTTCCCGACACCCCCGCGGGCAAACGCCCATCCGCCGGCGGATGTGAGAGTCGTCGCGCGGCGACCCGCGTCGGGTTCACCCTCGGTCGGATCGGGTACCCGGACGGGTTGTGCCGGGTCTGCAATACCATGGCGGCTCCTTCGAACCCGAACGATCGATCAGGAGCCCGCCCACATGGCCCTTCGCCTTGGAGACCTCGCCCCGGACTTCACCGCCGCCACCACCCAGGGGGACATCTCGTTCCACGAGTGGCTCGGCGACTCGTGGGGCATCCTCTTCAGCCACCCCAAGGACTTCACCCCGGTGTGCACGACCGAGCTGGGGCAGGTGGCGAAGATGCGGGACGAGTTCGACCGCCGGGACGTCAAGACGATCGGGCTCTCCGTCGACGCCCTCGACGACCACGCGCGGTGGGAGGCCGACATCGCCGAGACGCAGGGCGCCGAGGTCGACTTCCCGATCATCGCCGACGCCGACCGCACGGTCTCGGACCTCTACGACATGGTGCACCCCAACGCCGACGACACCCTCACGGTGCGGTCGGTGTTCGTGATCGGCCCCGACAAGAGGGTGAAGCTGACGCTCACCTACCCCGCCTCCACCGGCCGCAACTTCGACGAGATCCTGCGCGTGGTGGACAGCCTGCAGCTGACCGCCCAGCACCGGGTGGCGACGCCCGCCAACTGGACCCAGGGTGAGGACGTCATCATCGGGTCGGCCGTCAGCGACGAGGAGGCCCGCGAGCTCTTCCCCGACGGGTGGACCGCGCCCAAGCCGTACCTGCGGGTGGTGCCGCAGCCCGAGTAGGCGCCGGCCGGCCGGGTCAGGCCGGCGGCTCACCCTCCCCGCGCGCCGTCACCTCGGCGGCGCGCGACCCACGCGCCTCCCGCAGCTGACGCACGCCGGTGATGGCCAGCAACACAATGATGAGCAGGAACGCGGTCCCGGCCAGCACCGGGATCGTGATGTAGCCGAACTCGTCGATCCACTTGAACGCGCACGAGACGCCGCGACGGCACTGTGCGGTCTCGGCGCTGGGATTCAGCTCGATCCAGATGTGGCGCGCGCTGATGGCCCCGCCGATGACCGGGATCACGATGGCCGCCAGGGTGAGCCACCAGCGCCGCATCAGGGCGACGGCGATCAGCACGATCACCAGCGGGTACATGAAGTACCGCTGCCACCAGCACAGGTGGCACGGGGCGAAGTGCGCGACCTCGGAGAGGAAGAGGCTTCCCAGGGTGGCGACCAGCGCGGCCACCCACGCAAGCCACGCGCCGGAGCGACCCACCGCGGACAGAAGCGGCTGGAACGCACGACGGCCCCCCGCGCTCACGGCCGAGGCGACGAGGGCGATCAGGATGACGACGATGGCGACCTGCGCCAGCACGCCGAGCGCCGCCAACAGCGAGATGCCGAACTGCGTCACCGAACCCCTCCCGGGTCACGACTCGTGAACGTGCGCGAACGATAGCGGCGACGGCACACCGGACCGCCCGCCCCCGGGATCAGCTCAGACGCTGACGGCGTGATAGCCGGCGTCCACGTACAGGACGTGCCCCGTGACGCCGGTCGACAGCGGCGAGGCCAAGAAGAGCGCCGCGCCGGCCACCTCGTCGGACGTGATCGACCGGCGAAGCGGTGACCGCTCGGCGGCCCGGTCGGCCATCTCGATGAACCCGGGGATGGACCGCGCGGCGAGGGTGCGGACGGGTCCCGCCGAGATGGCGTTCACCCGGATCTGCGTGTCGCCCAGGTCCCAGGCGAGGTACCGCACGATCGACTCGAGGGTCGACTTGGCGACGCCCATGACGTTGTAGCCCGGCACGGCGCGCTCGGCGGCGATGTAGCTGAGGGCCATCACCGACCCGCCACCGCGCGCGGCCATGTGGGGTTCGGCCCGGCGTGCGAGCGCGGCCAGCGAGTACGCCGAGATGTCCACCGCCATCTCGAAGCCGTCCCGGTCGGTCTCGACGAACCGCCCGCCCAGGTCCTCGGACCGGGCGAAGGCCACCGCGTGCACCAGGATGTCCAGCCCGCCGAGTCCCTCCGCGGCACCGTCCACCGCGGCGTCCAGCTGCGCGTCGTCCTGCACGTCCAGGGGCAGGATGGGACCGTGCGACGGAAGCGTCGCGGCCAGCTTCTCGACCTCACCGGCCACCCGCTCGTTCTGGTAGGTGAACGCGCAGGTCGCGCCCTCGTCCGCCAGACGCTGGGCGATCGCCCACGCGATGCTGCGCTTGTTGGCCACACCCACGATCAGGGCGGTCTTGCCGTCCAGGATTCCCATCTGTCTCCTTGTCTCGATGCGCGGCCCGCTCAGTCGAGCGAGGCGAACTCCTCGGCCCGGCGCGGCTCACCGGCCACCACCAGGATGTCACCCGACTGCAGCACGGTGTCCGGGGTCGCGTACGTGAACATCCCGTCCGCCTGCTTGACCGCGACGACCGTGCAGCCCCACCGCTTGCGGATCTCCGCCTGGGCGAGCGGCTTGCCCAGCACCTCCCGGGGGGCCTCCGTCTCCACAAGGGCGAAGTTCTCGTCCAGCTCCAGGTAGTCGATGGTGCGCCCGGTGAGCGTGTGCGCCAGCCGGATGCCCATGTCGCGCTCGGGGAAGACGACCCTGTGCGCCCCCACGCGTTCCAGGATCGATCCGTGCGACGAGGTGATCGCCTTGGCCCAGATGCGGGGAATCCGCAGGTCCACCAGGACGTACGTGGCGATGATGCTGGCCTCGATGCCGGATCCGATCGCGATGACCGCGGTCTCGAAGTCGGCGGCGCCCAGGTCCCGCATGGCCTCGAAGTCGGTCGCGTCGACCTGCACCACATGCTGCAGATCGCGCGTGGCAGCCTGCACGGCCTCGGCGTCGCTGTCGACCGCCATCACCTGGTGACCCAGCTCTACCAGGGTCCGGGCGAGTGCGCGACCGAAGCGACCGAGTCCGACGACGAGGATCTCTTCTCTAACCAACGAGCGGCCTTTCCTCCGGGTACCGGAAACGCTTGGGGTGCTGTCGCAGGATCAGGGCGACGGCCAGGGTAAGCGGGCCGATCCGCCCAAGGTACATCAGCGCGATCAGGACCGAGTCGGCGAAGCTGCTGAGATGCGGTGTGATGCCGGTGGAGAGCCCGACCGTGCCGGTGGCCGACACCACCTCGAACGCGGCGTCCGCGAACCGCACGCCGTCGGACCACATCAGGAGGCCGGAGCCCAGGACGATGAGGTTGCCGGCCACGAACGCGATGGTGAGCGCCTGACGCTGAATGGTGCCCGCCACCCGCCGCCCGAAGGCCGTGGTGTCCCGCCGACCGCGGAACTCGGCGACCATCATCATCACCAGCAGGGCGAACGTGGTGACCTTGATGCCACCCGCGGTGGAGCCGCTGCCACCGCCCGCGTACATGAGCATGTCGGTCACGAGCAGGGTCTCATCGTGCACCGACCCGTAGTCGATTGAGTTGAAGCCGGCGGTGCGCGACACCGACGAGGCGAAGAACGCGGCCACCGCCTTCTGGCTCACGGTCATCGGGCCGAGCGTCCTGTCGTTGCCCCATTCGATGGTCAGCACCAGCAACCATCCAACGACGAGGAAGGCGGCCGTCGTGACGAGCGTCAGCTTGGTGTGCAGGCTCCACCGTCTCGGCGTGCGCCACCGGTTGCGCAACTCCAACCAGACCGGGAACCCCAGGCCGCCGAAGACGACCAGGAACGCCAGCGTGAGCGTGAGCGTCAGGTCATCGAAGTAGCCCATCATGTTGTCCGAGAAGAGCGCGAACCCACCGTTGTTGAACGCCGAGATGGAGTGGAAGACCCCATGCCAGACGGCGTTCCCGAAGCCGCGCCCCTCGTCGAACCAGAATCGGATCGTCAGGATGATCGCGCCGATCACCTCGAACAGCACGCTGAACGCGATGACCGCCACCACGACGTTCTTGACGTCGCCCAGGTTCACCGATCCGCGTTCCTGCCGCGCCAGCATCCGGTTGCGAAGGCCGATGCGTCTGGAGACCGCCAGGAACAGGAGCGACGCGCCGGTGATGATGCCGAGCCCGCCGATCTGGATGAGCGACATAACGATGGCCTGCCCGAACGGGCTCCAGTAGGTGGCGGTGTCCACCACCACCAGACCGGTCACGCAGATCGCCGACGTCGACGTGAAGAGCGCCTCAAGGAAGGTGGCGTGGCCCGGTCCGGCCTTCGCGGCCGGCAGCATCAGGAGGAACGCCCCGATGAGGATCATCAGGGCGAAGCCGATGGCGATCGTCTTGGACGGGTTCGCCGGTGGCTTCTCCGGTATGGCGGGCCGATTGGTGCGGCGACGGAACATCGAGCGGAGGCTATTCCTTCCTCCGGCGTCGAGTCGCCTCCGCCGCACGGTCGCCGGCCACCGAGTCCCGCGGGTTGACGCCGGCGGCGAGAAGGGCGATCCTTGCCGGAATGATGTGTGACCAGCCGAGCCGACCGTGATCCTGGGCCTTCTCCGTCACGGGGTCGCCGAGGATGCGAGCGCGGCCAACGGATACCGCGACGAGTCCCGCGTGCTCACCGAGGAGGGACGACGCCGGATGATCCGCGAGGCCCGCGGCATCCAGCACCTCGGGGTGGCGTTCGACCTGGTGCTCGCGAGCCCCCTCGCACGCTGTGACGAGACCGCCCAGATCGTGTCGGAGGCCATCGGTGTGCGGATGCAGACCGACGAGCGTCTGCGGCCCGGGATGGAGGTGGACGGCCTCCTGGACGTGCTCTTCGAGCACCCCGATTCGGAGGCGGTGCTCGTCTGCGGCCACCAGCCGGACATGTCGCTCGTCACGTCGGATCTGATCGCCGGCGGCGACATGGAGTTCAAGAAGGGCGCGCTCGCCATCGTGGACCTGACCGAGATGCGGGCGCGGGGCGGGATCCTGCGGGGGCTCTACCCGCCGTCGGTGCTGCGGCGATTGGGCGAATAGCAACCGGCTCGGGAGGCCGGCTCGGATCTTTCGTCGACGCGGCCGTCGTTCTTGACGGTTCGGCGATCCTCCCCGGTTCCAGGGGGCGGCGGAGAACCTTCGGTTCAGGCGCCGGACCTGTGACGGGTCACGTTCTGGGGGACGACTTTGGCTCGACCTCTGTCGATGGTTCGTTACGGCAGGCGTCGACGGCAGGCACGTGGGTTCGCCTGGTCGGCGAACTCAGGCGGCGCCCTTCGGCGCCCCCGCAACCGCCTTCGGTGGCTCGGAGTTCCGGCTCGGGTGTTCCTTGTCACCGTTCTCGCGCAAGCCTGGTGCCTGACACGTAACTTGCGTCGGTGTCAGCCAGACCTGCCGGCAACTACGGGTGTTGCGTTCTTAGGGACGACTCTGAGTCGACCTCTGTTGATGGTGGGTTACGGCAGTCGTTGACGGCAGGCACGTGAGTCCGCCTGGACGGCGAACTCAGGCGGCGCCCTTCGGCGCCCCCGCAACCGCCTCAAGAACTCCGGCCGAAAGGCCGACCTACTTCACCGCCGCCACAGCCGCGTCGAAGCCGGCCGGGCTGAAGTCCTGCACCGTCACCTGCTTGGTGCCCTTCGCGTCACGCACGAGGAAGGACGGGGTGCCCTGCACGTCGTTGGCCTCGGCGAGCTTGCGGGCATCGTCGACGCCCTTCGTGGCGACGTCACCCTTGCGTGCGGTGTCGAACGCAGCCTTGTCGATTCCGACGGCCGCGGCGACGTCGTTGACGAAGCCCTCGCTGATCCAACCGGAGCCCTCGGATCCCTGGTTCTTGTAGAGCACCTCGGTGAAGTGCCAGGCCTTGCCCTGCTCACCGGCCGCGATGATGGCCTTGGCGGCGCGATCCGAGTCGCTGGTCGGCTGCAGGAACACCAGCGGGCTCAGCTGCAGCCGCGCCTCACCCGTCTTCACGTAGCGCTCGATGAGGTCCGGGATGATCTGGACGGATGCCTGCTTGCAGTTGGGGCACTGCGGCTCGGCGAACTCCACGATGGTGACCGGCGCGTTCTTCTGGCCGAGCATGAGGCCCTCCTGCGGGATGCCCTCGAGCAGGGTGTTGACGTCGTTGACGCCGGCGATGTCGCCGTCACCCTTGTCGCCGCCCGCGATCGAGACCGCGACCAGCACCGACACCAGGACCACGGCGGCGACGATCCCGCCGATGATCCAGGACCTGTTCATCCCACCGCCAACTCGTACCGGTTCGTTCATGCGTCGCGCGTTCCTCGATGATCTGGGTTGACTGTGCTCACATGGGCTGCGGGATCGGCGTGGCCGACCGCAGGTACAGCTGGTGCAGTTCCGGTGACAGGATCTCCGTCGCCGCCTCCTCGATGCGGTGAAGGAGCTCGATGCGCCGCTCGAGTGCCTGCCCCAGCAGGGCCTGCCACCCGTCCGCGTCGGACGAGCGGCCGTCGGCCAGGTCGGACATCGTCATCGCGACCTTCTCGACGATCTGCGGACTGCAGAGGGTGTTCTGCACGTCGACCAGCGCGATCAGGCGGATCCACCCCTGGTCGCCGTGCTCACGCGCCTGCCGCATCCACTCCGGTGAGACGTGCGGCTCGATCTGCTCGATGAACGCGTTCCACGCGTCCTTCTCGCTCATGCGATCTTCTTGAGGAGTTCGGTCTTCTTGGTCTGGAACTCGTCGTCGGTGATGAGGCCCTTTTCGCGCAGATCTCCCAGCCGCTCGATCTGGTGGAAGACGTCGTCGGTCCCACCTTCGCCGCCACCGCCGACGAAGTTGCGCGACCAGTCCCCCGCATCCTTCGCAGTGTCACGGGCGAGGAGGCGCGCCTGGTCGAGGAGCTTGGCGATCTCGTTGCCGACCTCGCGCATGGTGCGCTTGAGGTCGTCCGTCGGGTTCGGTTTCTGCGGATCAGTCATGCGCGAAAGCCTAGCGGGCGACGGCGCGATCCTGCAGCGACCCGGGCGCGGCCGGAGGCCGGCCCAGGCGGTTGCGGGGGCGCCGAAGGGCGCCCCTGCGTTCGCCGTCCAGGCGAACTCACGTGCCTGCCGTCAACGACTGCCGGTAAGCGCACCGTCGACAGAGGTCGCCGCAGAGTCGTCTCACGGAACGGACGCGTCACAGGTCCGGCGCTGAATCGAAGGTTCCACGCCGCACCCAGGAACCGGGGAGGATCGCGAAATCGTCCCCGGCTGCGAAACCGTCAACGAGAGATCCGAGCCGGATGGCTCCGAAGGGCGCTCCCGAGTTCGCCGACCAGGCGAACTCACGTGCCTGCCGTCGTTCGCTTGGGTAAACCGAACGTCGACAGAGGTCGACCGAGCGTCGCCTGCCACAACGTGACCGTCACAGGTTCAGCGCGACCCCCGAAGGGGCACGCGCCGCACCCAGGGACCGGGGAGGATCGCGAAAACTTCCCCGGCTGCGAAACCGTCAACGAGAGATCCGAGCCGGATGGCTCCGAAGGGCGCCGCCGCGTTCGCCGCCCAGGCGAACCACGTGCCTGCCGTCAGCGACTGCCGGTAAACGGATCGTCGACAGAGGTCGACGCAGAGTCGTCCCCCAGGACGAATGCGTGACAGGTCCGGCGCTGAACCGAAGGTTCCCGCCGCATTCAGAATGCCGGGGAGGATCGCCGACCCATCAAGAACAACGACCCCGGCAACGAAAGATCCGAGCCGGAGGTCTCAAAAGGCGGTTGCGGGGGCGCCGAAGGGCGCCGCCGCGTTCGCCGCACAGGCGAACCCACGTGCCTGCCGTCAACGACTGCCGGTAAACGAACCGTCACACAGAGGTCGACCGAGAGTCGACCCCCAGAACGTGACCGGCACAGGTCCGGCGCTGAACCGAAAGTTCCCGCCGCACCCAGGAACCGGGGAGGATCGCCGAACCGTCAGGGTTGGGGTCCCGTCGACGACAGATCCGAGCCGGATCGGCTGAGCCGAACGAGAGGCGGTTGCGGGGGCGCCGAAGGGCGCCTCCGCGTTCGCCGTTCAGGCGAACCCACGTGCCTGCCGTCAACGACTGCCGGTAAACGGACCGTCGCACAGAGGTCGACCGAAAGTCGTCCCCCAGAACGCGGCCGTCACAGGTCCGGCGCTGAACCGAAGGTTCCCGCCGCACCCAGGAACCGGGGAGGATCGCCGAACCGTCACGGCAGGCGATCCTCCAACGAAAGATCCGAGCCGGCTACTTCCGCTTACCCATCTCCACGAAGTCGCGCTCGTCGGACCCGAGGTAGATCTGCCGCGGGCGGGCGATCTTCTGGTCCTTGTCGTCCAGCATCTCGTTCCACTGGGCGAGCCAGCCGGGCATGCGGCCCATGGCGAACATGACCGTGAACATCTCGGCCGGCAGCTGCAGCGCCTCGTAGATGAGACCCGAGTAGAAGTCGACGTTGGGGTACAGCTTGCGCTCCACGAAGAACTCGTCCTCGAGGGCGATCTTCTCGAGGGCGACCGCGATCTCGAGCGCCGGGTTGACGCCGGTGATCTCGAAGACCTGGTGGGCGAGCTCGTGCACGATCTTGGCCCGCGGGTCGTAGTTCTTGTAGACGCGGTGACCGAAGCCCATGAGGAGCTCTTCGCGGTTCTTCACGCCCTTCACGAAGTCCGGGACGTTCTTCACGTCGCCGATGCGACGGAGCATGCGCAGCACGGCCTCGTTGGCGCCGCCGTGCAGCGGGCCGTAGAGGGCGGCGACGCCGGCCGATGCGGCCTGGAAGACGTCGGTCTCGGACGAACCGACCGCGCGTACCGAGCTGGTGGAGCAGTTCTGCTCGTGATCAGCGTGCAGGATGAGCAGGACGTCGAGCGCGCGGATGATCGTCTCGTCGAAGTTGTACTCGACACCCGACTGGTCGAAGAACATGTGGAGGATGTTCTCGGCGTAGCTCATCGAGGGGTCGGGGTTGAGGAGCGCCCGGCCCATGTTGCGACGGAAGGCCCAGGCGCCGAGCGTCGGCGTCTTGGCGATGAGGCGGACCATGTCCTTCATCCGCTGGTCGGCGTCGGTGAGGTCCTTGGACTCCGGGTACAGCGTCGAGAGGCCGCCGACGGCCGCCTGCAGGACGGCCATGGGGTGCGCGTCGTGACGGAAGGCGCCGATGACGTCGCGGATGCTCTCGTCGACGAACACGTGGGCCTTGATCCACTGGTTCCACTCGTCGAGCTGCGCCTCGGTGGGGAGCTCACCGTGGATGAGCAGGTAACACACCTCGGTGAAGCTGGACTTCTCCGCAAGCTGCTCGATGGGATAGCCGCGATACCGCAGGATCCCGACGTCGCCGTCGATGAAGGTGATCTCGCTCTTGCACGACGCGGTGTTCATGAACGCCGGGTCGTAGGTCATCAGGCCGAAGTCGTCGTCCGAGACCTTGATGCTCCGCAGGTCCGTGGCCTTGATGGTGCCGTTCTCGACGGGAAACTCATAGGTCTTGCCGGTCCTGTTGTCGGTCACCGTGATGGTGTCCTGGGCGGCCGTTCCCTCCGACCCCTGCTTCGCCTTCGTCGCCATGGACCGTCCTTTTTTCTGGTTGTGTGCGGCACCCCCGCACCCGTGCAAAATGCCGAAGCAGTCTACCTGTGTCCGGCGTGCGGCGTCCCCCTCCGCACCATGGCGGGACGACGGCCGCACATACGTGTTGGACGTCGACATCCGACGGGCCCGGACCACGGTGAACGCCGCGTCGCGGTCACGGTTTCGCACCGTCCCGTCCACCCGTCCGTCACCGGCCGGACCGCGTCCACGTCCCGGTCCGCCGCCCTCAGCCTGTGGGATGGATCACCAGGTGCCGCAGCTCTTGCCGGCGCGGGTGCGGCAGGTGCGCTCCACCTGGCCGATCGCATCGCGACGGTAGGTGTAGACGCGTCCGGTGCGGCTGGTGGTGCGAAGCTGGTACCCGTGCCCGCCGTTCACGTCGGTCAGACCGATGCGGCGCTTCAGGGCAAGGCCGTTGCCGCCGACGGTGAACTCGATCTGCGGGGCGCGCAGCCGGAGCTTGGCGGGTGTCGCGGTGCCGAACGTCTTGTTGAGGAGATAGTGGTTCTCCATGGCCGTCGCACCCCGTCGCAGCAGCGAACGCGCCTCGGTGTCGTATGCGATGGCGTCCAGGTTGATCGCCTTGGGGGGCGCGGTGATCGTGACGGGCGCACCGCCCGGCGCCGGCACGTACGTGGCGCGCACCGTGTACGTGAGCCCCGTGACGTCGCCGGTGAGCCACAGGTCGGGCACGAGCGACAGCGACTTCTTCGGGACCACGGCCACGAGGACGAACCCGGTCCGCACGATGGCACCGGTGGTCTGGTCCACCGAGTACTGAAGCGTCGCGGTGCGGATCTGCGAGGCGCCGCCCAACCGCGACGCGGCATCGTCCACAAGCAGCGCGTTCAGCGCGACCCGCGCGGCGTCCGCGTTGAGATCCACGACGTACCGCCGCGTCCCGGCGATGCTGGGCGGGACCTGTTCGTGGTTGCCGAGCATCGTCGCCTCGGGAAGCCGCAGCACGCTCTGCGGCGAGAGCAGCGTCTGCAGGCGCGCCTTCGGTGTGCCGACGTACGCCGTGCCGTCGCGCTCCACCGCCGTGTAGCGGGTGCCGATCCCGACGACGCGGACCGCCCGGTCCAGCAGGTTCGCCGGCTTCAGCCCGCCCGCCGAGAAGGTGGCCGGTCCGGTGACCACTTCGCTCACGGCGATGTCCTGCCGGCCGGTCGTCCTGCCGACCTTCGTGGTGATGGCGACGGTCAGTCGGGAGCGGTGCTGCTTGCCGAGGAGGTCGGCGCGGGCGGTCGCGTACTCGGCGGCGGGGTCGGTCTGCGCGGTCGCCGGGACGGCGACGGCGCATGCGACGAGCGCGGCGGCCGCGATCAGATGACGGTGGCGGATGGGTTTCACGGGAGGCCTTCCGGACGGGATCCGATGAGGTGGCATCGGCGCGGACTACGCCGACCTCAACCCCGCGGGGCGCGGACGGCGACGGACCTCACAGCGTCGGCGGTGACGGTGGGTCGACGTTCCCCCGCGATGCGCTGATACGCTGGTTTCGCGCTGCCCACGGGCGGTGCACTGGCAGAAGCCGCATGACCGTCGCCCACGGGCGACCCGAGACTTCGGAGGACAATTGGCCGGATTCGAGAACGAGCCCGCACTTGCGGTGCTCGTCGACATCGAGAACATGGCGCGCCCCGGCGCGCGCAACCGCGGTGAGTTCGACATCCATCTGGTGCTGGACCGCCTGGCCGAGAAGGGGCGCGTGGTCGTCAAGCGCGCCTACGCGGACTGGAGTCGCTACCGCGACGCACGGCGCGAGCTGATGAACGCCGGTCTCGAGCTCATCGAGATGCCGTCGGCGCGCGAGGGTGCCAAGAACCGCGCGGACATCAAGATGGCAGTGGACGCCATGGAGATCGCCTACACCCGCTCGCACGTCACGACCTTCGTGATCGTGTCGGGCGACAGCGACTTCACACCGCTCATCGGCAAGCTGCGCGAGCTCAACAAGCAGGTGATCGGCGTCGGCCGCGACGAGGCCTCGGCCGCGGCGCTGCTGATCGCCAACTGCGACGTCTTCTACTTCTACGACAGCATGGCCAAGAAGGCGACCGCCCGCATCGCCGAGGGTGTGCGCCCCGACGCCCTGAGCCTGCTTCGCGAGACGCTCACCGCACGCCAGCGCGAGGGCGACGAGCACCCGCAGGCAAGCGCCGTCAAGGACTCCATGCGTCGCCGCGACCCGGCGTTCAGCGAGTCGGACATCGGGTTCAGCACCTTCTCCAAGTTCCTGGAGGACGCGCAGTCCAAGGGCGTCGTCCGACTCGTGACGGACGCCAAGAGCGGCACCTACCTGGTGGAGCTGACCGACGCCGACCCCGGTGCGACGTCCGGCTGGCCGAGCGTCAGCGACGAGCCGCCGGTCGAGATCAGCGAGGGCCGGCGACGTCGCCGCCGCAGGCGGAGCTCCGAGAGCTCGTCGACCGACACCGACGACGCCGCCACGTCCACCGACGACGAGTCGTCCGCGGACGCCGAGGCGATTGACACGGTCGCCGAGGTCTTCGAGTGGCAGGTGCCGGACCGCGAGCCGGAGATGCCGCCGCTCGATCAGCCGATCACCTATGAGGACGTGCTCATGGCGGCCGACGCCGAGCCGGAGCCCGAGGCGACCGAGCCGCCCACCCGTGGATCGCGACGCCGACGCAAGGCGCTGTCGTCCGTCCCCGAGCCGGATGCGAGCGATCTGGAGGCCGTGGCGGAGGAGCTCGCCCCCGAGGCCAAGACGCTGGAGCTCGTCACAGACGATGCCGCGGCCGCCGAGGCACCCGCGGCCGAGGAGGCACCCGCGGAGGAGGAGAAGAAGCCCGCGCGCCGCAGTCGGGTGAAGCGCGGAACCGTTCTGCCGCCCGCCGCCGAGGAGCCGGCCGCCGAGGAGGCACCGGCGGACGAGAAGCCCGCCGAGGAGCCGGCCGCGGAGGAGCCCCCCGCCGAGGAGGAAAAGCCCAAGCGCCGCACCGCCACACGCCGCACCACCACCACGCGCCGCAAAACCGCGGCCGAGCGTGCCGCCGAGGCCGAGGCCGCAGCGGCCGCCGAGGCCGAGACCCCCGCCGAGAAGCCCGCCGCGGAGGAGGCACCGGCCGAGGAGGAAAAGCCCAAGCGCCGCCGCACCGTGCGCCGCAAGGCCACCGAGGAGACGCCCCCGGCAGAGGAGACACCCGCCGAGGAGCCCGTCGCGGAGGAGGCACCGGCCGAGGAGGAAAAGCCCAAGCGCCGCACCGCCACACGCCGCACCACCACCACCACGCGCCGCAAAACCGCGGCCGAGCGTGCCGCCGAGGCCGAGGCCGCAGCGGCCGCCGAGGCCGAGACCCCCGCCGAGAAGCCCGCCGCGGAGGAGGCACCGGCCGAGGAGGAAAAGCCCAAGCGCCGCCGCACCGTGCGCCGCAAGGCCACCGAGGAGACGCCCCCGGCAGAGGAGACACCCGCCGAGGAGGGTTGAGGTCCTGTCGCCGTCCAGCGGGCACCGGCTCGCTGGACGGCGATGATTCCGTCAATGTGACGCATTTATGCGTCACACGGATCTGCAGCGGTCGGACATCCGCAGCCGTTCGGAACGCGGGTGCCCGGCCGGTGCTCACCCCCGGTCGGTCGCGACCGATCGGTGCACGCGACGCGCTTGCCCCTGCGCGGCCGGATGCGCACGCGTCACCGGGGGCGCCCGTCTCGACACGATGGCGGTGTGGAGCGGGACGCACGGTGAACGCGCGGCCGATCGGGCATCCGGCGGCGGCGCTGTGACGGCATCCGCACGCCGCCGATCGGTCAGGCCTTCACGTACAGGACCGGCCGCGCGCCGCAGCGGTCGTACCGCCCCGCGGCACCCACGGTCACGACGCGTCCACGCGGGATCGCAAGTCGGGATCGCCGCTTGACGACGATGGATGTGCCGAAGCCGCCCCGCCGGAGGATCGTGCGGGCCGCGGCGACCGTCCGACCGCGCACCATCCGGACACCCGGCAGCCGGCACTCGTCAGACGGACGCGTCGAACGCAGGTTCCAGCGAAGGGTGATCGTGTGGTTGCAGCCCTCCACGGTCCGCGACAGGCTGCCCTCGCTCCGCCAGATCCCGTCGCGGCCGCGTCGAAGGACGAGCGACGGGATGCGCATGCTCGCGCTGCCGCATCCCGGTGCGAGCATCGATCCCTGATTGGTCGGCCGGTGCGTGACGTCCCGTGTGCGGGGTTCACCCGGCTCGCCGCACTCACCGGACCGCACCTCGGCGAGGGCCGGCGTGGCGACGGGCGACGGCGTCAGATCGCGGACGACTGCGCGGCCCAGATAGCGGTCCTGTCCCGTGGGCGCGAGGTCGAAGAGGGTGTCGGTCGAGACCATCCTTCCGGCGTACTGCTCGAATCGGCAGTACTGCTGGTAGTCGTTGTGGGCCGCGAAGTCGTAGCTCGTGACGGCCGTGGTCGTCATGGACGTCCACGCCGCGTCCACGAGCGAGTTCGACGGCCGGAACCCAATCGCACCGGGAAGCGTGAACGTCGCCGCACCGCTCGAGCGCTCGGTCTGCGCGCCGTACCCGGCGTCGAACGTCCTGCTTCCCGTCGATTCGATGGTCACGGTGCCATGGAGGTTCGGGCGGGCGTGCGCCGGGACGGCGGCCACCACACCGCACCCGATCGCCGTCGTGCAGAGGAGGAGGAACCGGTTCATGGCGGGACCATAATCCCCGCCCCGATCCCCCGGGTGCTGCGACGTGAACTCCGTCACCCCGCGCGGGACGCACGATCGTCGCACGTCCTCAGGCGTGGCGGAGGGTGTTCGGCGGCGCTTGCATCCGTCGAACCACGGCGCCGGTGACGTGAATCCGCCATCCGCCGGCACCGCGGCACGGCCGGGTGGTTGCGGGTCCCGTGCGTGAACCGGTCACGCACCCGTGGTGCCGAGCCCCCGGTGGGCGTATTGTCGTCGGACTCACCAGTTGCCGGGAGGCCGCCGTGACCAACGCCTTCGCCCATCTCCCCGACGGCCCCTACGCGGAGGCATACCGGCGGTCGGTCACGGATCCGGAGGGATTCTGGGGTGAGGCCGCCGACCTCATCGACTGGTCGACGCGTCCGGAGCGGATCCTCGACAGCTCCGACGCACCGTTTCACCGCTGGTTTCCCGGTGGCCGCCTGAACGTCTGCCACAACGCGCTCGACCGCCACGTGGCGGCGGGACGCGGTGACCAGCCGGCGATCCTCTACGACTCACCGGTGACGGACACGAAGCGCACCGTCACGTATGCCGAGCTCCTGACCGAGGTCGCGACGTTCGCGGGTGCCCTGCGGGACCTGGGCGTCGGAGCCGGCGACCGCGTGCTGATCTACATGCCGATGATCCCCCAGGCCATCGTCGCGATGCTCGCCACCGCGCGCCTGGGGGCCATCCACTCCGTGGTGTTCGGGGGCTTCGCGGCGATGGAGCTCGTGTCGCGCATCGACGACGCGACCCCGAAGGTCGTGGTCTCGGCGTCGTGCGGCATCGAGCCGAGTCGCGTGGTGGAGTACAAGCCGATGCTGGACGAGGCCATCCGGCGCGCCGAGCATCCCCCCGAGCGGGTGATCGTGTTTCAGCGCGAGCAGGCCGAGGCGCCGATGATCGACGGGCGCGACATCGACTGGAACGACGCGGTGCGCGACGCCGCACCGGCGGCGTGCGTCGACGTGGAGGCCACCGACCCCCTCTACATCCTCTACACGTCGGGCACCACTGGACGGCCCAAGGGGATCGTTCGCGACTGCGGCGGCGGCGCCGTGTCGCTGGCGTGGACGATGCCCAACGTCTATCTGATGAACCCGGGCGAGGTCATGTTCACTGCCAGCGATGTCGGCTGGGTGGTGGGCCACTCCTACATCGTCTACGGCCCGCTTCTCATCGGGGCGACGACCGTCCTGTTCGAGGGCAAGCCGGTCGGGGTGCCGGACGCCGGCACCTTCTGGCGGGTGGCGTCGGAGTACAGGGCGTCCAGCATGTTCACGGCGCCCACCGCCATCCGCGCGATCCGTCGCGACGATCCGGACGGGGCGCTGATCGAACGCTACGACCTGTCGAAGCTCCGCAAGCTCTATCTGGCCGGTGAGCGACTGGACCCCGACACGTACCACTGGGCCACGTGGAAGCTCGGCAAGCCGGTCATCGACAACTAGTGGCAGACCGAGACCGGCTGGCCGATCGCATCCAACCCGTGCGGCATTCAGAAGCTGCCGATCAAGCCGGGGTCGCCGACGGTGCCGTCACCCGGCTACCGGGTGGAGATCCTCGACGAGGCCGCCATGCCCCTCCCGCACCACGCCGAGGGTGCCGTCTGCATCCGCCTGCCGCTTCCGCCCGGCACGCTCCAGACCATCTGGGGCAACCACCCCCGGTACGTCGACGGGTACCTGCGCGACTACGACGGGTACTACCTCACCGGCGACGGCGGTTACCTGGACGAGGACGGCTACCTCTTCATCATGGGCCGCATCGACGACGTGATCAACGTCGCGGGCCACCGTCTGTCGACCGGTGAGCTGGAGGCGGCGCTCGCGGGTCACGAGGCGGTGGCGGAATGCTGCGTCATCGGCGTGAACGACCCGATGAAGGGGCAGGTGCCGCGTGGGTTCGTGGTGGTGCGGAGCGGTGTCGACGATGCGCCCGACGACATCGTGAGGGCTTGCGTGCAGCGGGTGCGGTCCGAGGTGGGCGCGGTTGCGTCGCTCAACCGCATCGACATCGTGCCCGCCCTGCCCAAGACGCGTTCCGGCAAGATCCTGCGCAAGACCATGCGGGAGATCGCCGACGGCGAGACCCCGCACATCCCGTCCACCATCGAGGACATGAGCGTGCTCGACGCCATCCGACCGGTGCTCGCATCCTGAACGACACCGAATCACATGACCGGACGCACGGCGGCATCGGCCCGCTGGACGTCGTCGCCTTCGTGGCCGAGATCGCCGCGATGGTGGTGCTCGCCGTGTGGGGGTGGCGCACCGGGGACGGGGCCTGGCGGATCGTGCTCGCCGTCGCCGCGCCCCTCGCCTTCGCCGTGGTGTGGGGGCTCCTGTTCGCGCCCCGGGCCCCGGTGCGGCTGCCGTGCGCGGTGGGGACCGCGGGACGGGTGGCGATGTTCGTCGTGGCGGCCGCGGCGGCCAACGCCGTATGGGGCTGGCCGGTCGCCCTCGTGATCTTCGTGGCCGGCGTGCTGAACGCCGTGGCGTCGCGGAGCCCCGCACACCAGCGTGCGGCGGGGATGTGACGCCGGGTGGGTGACGCCGTCGACATCTCCCGGGTGCACCCCAAGGTCTACCGGGCACAGGTGGCGGTCGACGCCGCGGTGGCCGGAGCAGTTGCCGACGCCGGTCTCGACCCGCTCCTGGTCGAGCTGGTCAGGATCCGGGTCTCACAGCTGAACGGCTGCGCCTTCTGCCTGCGCCTTCACACGCGCGACGCGCTCGCCGCGGGCGAGACGACGGACAGGCTCGCAGTGGTCGCGGCGTGGTGGGAGTCGCAGTACTTCTCGGCCGCCGAGCGGGCCGCGCTCGCGATCGCCGAAGATGTCACCCGGCTCGACGTGCCCGAGCGGCGGTCGTGGGACGATGGCGCCCTCACCACCGAGCAGGAGTCCGCTGTCGTCTGGCTGGCAGTCGTCATGAACGCGTGGAACAGGATCGCGATCACGAGCCACTATCCCGTCGGTCCGTGACGCCGCTCCGACGGAGCGGACCGCGGCGTCAGTCCGCCGGCCTCACCGCGTCAAGGGCCTGACGCAGGTCGGCGATCAGGACCTCGAGATCCTCGAGGCCGATCGAGAGGCGGTCGCGGGGGCGCCGAAGGGCGCCGCCTGAGTTCGCCGCCCAGGCGAACCCACGTGCCTGCCGTCGACGATTGCAGGTACATCAATCGTCGACAGAGGTCGCGTCAGAGTCGTCCCCCAGAACGTGACACCCACGGTTGCCGGCAGGTCTGGCTGACACCGACGCAAGTTAAGTGTCAGGCACCAGGCTTGCGCGAGAACGGTGACAAGGAACATCCGAGCCGGAGTGGGGTCCAAGATCCGAAAGGCGGTTGCGGGGGCGCCGAAGGGCGCCCCCGCGTTCGCCGCCCAGGCGAACCCACGTGCCTGCCGTCAACGACTGCCGGTAAACCAATCGTCGACAGAGGTCGACCGAGAGTCGTGCCACAGAACGCCCTCATCACAGGTCCGGCGCCGAACCGAAGGTTCCCGCCGCACCCAGGAACCGGGGAGGATCGCGAAATCGTCCCCGGCTGCAATACCGTCAACGAAAGATCCGAGCCGGATCGGTCCGAGCCGAACGAGAGGCGGTTGCGGGGGCGCCGAAGGGCGCCGCCTGAGTTCGCCGCCCAGGCGAACC
>CAZVNM010000012.1:0-2217 GCA_964628685.1 uncultured Bifidobacteriaceae bacterium
GGCATCCGGGAGGACGCGGCATGAGCGCCCACGCGCTGCGCGAGGCCGCGGCATGACGCGCGCATGGACTGACCGCGAGGGGCAAGTGCACATGGCCGTGCTGGCCTACCTGCGCCTGCGCTTCCCGCGCGCCCTGATCCACCACAGCGCCAACGAGACCGGCCTGCGCGGTCAGGCCGTCGCCCGCCAGATCGCCAAGCAGAAGCGCATGGGAATGGCCCCCGGCTTCCCCGACTTGGTGGTCCTGCATGACGGCGAGGCGATGTTTTTCGAGATCAAGGCTGAGGGCGGGCGGGAGACGGACGCGCAGAAGGCCGTGCGCGAGCATCTGACGGCGCAGGGCTTCCGCGCCGCCGTGGTGCGGTCGGTGCAAGACGTCGAGGAGTGCCTGGAGCACTGGTTCGGCGGCACGGAAGATACGTGGCAGCACGTGGGAAGCGTGGCGCAATCGCTTGTTAGTAGAGCGAAATCGTGCCATGAAAACGAGGCGGGGCCGGACGCTTTGGCGAGCGATCCGACCCCTACCATAGCGAACCTGAGTGAGAGGTCCGACAATGGCTCAGACTGAGCTACTGCATCCAGCCCTTCTACGTCAACTGCTCCGATATGAGCCGGAGACCGGGAGGCTATTTTGGCTTCCTAGAAGCCCTGACATGTATGCAGGCTTAGATCGCAAGCAGCCCCCTGAATACCTGTGCCGTAGGTTCAACTCTATGTTCGCAGGCAAGGAGGCGTTCACTCCTTCGAACAGGCGTGGCTATAAGATTGGATCTATATTCAACAATAGCATGATGGCTCATAGAGTTATCTGGGCATTAGTGACGGGATCGTGGCCAAAGGTTGAAATCGACCACATAGACGGAAATCCTAGCAATAACTGCCTTGCAAACCTTCGAGAGGCAACACGCAGTCAAAACATGATGAACCGCCCTGGTTTTATTGGGAAAACTTCGCGCTACAAAGGGGTTCACTTCTCATCCACTACCGGTAAGTGGCGCGCAACCATCCGTGCGCGAGGGAAGCTGACCCATCTTGGTTCATTCCCAACTGAATTAGAGGCGGCCGCAGCCTACACAGACGCATCGAAAACGATTCACGGGGAATACGCTGTATGCGTCAGCCGCCCGAGCGGCATCGAGGAGGTTCGCAAATGAGCGGATGGATTTGCAGTTACCGCCAGATTTGGGAGAGCCCGCTGTTCGCCGGTGATGCCCAGCGCGTCGGCGTGTGGATGTGGATACTCCACCACGCGGCATGGAAGCCCACTAAGTTCCGCATCGGCAAGGACATCATCGAACTCGCGCGGGGGCAGGTCTGCGTGTCGCAGCGCCAGATCGAGGCCGCCACTGGCATGGGCAGGACGGCCCTTCGGACCTTCCTCAAGGCCCTTGAAGCCGAACACGCCATCGAACTGAAACTGCACCAAGGGGCAACCCACGGCCGGACCATCATAACCGTATGTAACTATGACAAATATCAGGACAGTCAGGACCGAGCCAACCCAGCCTCCGACCCAACTGCAACCCAACTGCAACCCACTAAAGAACAAGTAAACAATATTCCTCCTTCGGAGGGCGCTTCCGCGCCGACCCTTCGGGCGGTTGATGTTGACCCCATCAACAAGGCGGTCTGGGACTTCGGAGTCCCCTTCCTGTCGGCCAGCGGGCAGAAGAACCCGAGGGCGATCCTCGGCAAGTGGCTCAAGGATGCTGGCGACCCTCAGCCGGTGCTGGCGGCCCTGCGGGATGCGCAGAAGGCGGGCACTGGCGACCCGGTGCCCTACATCGCGGCGGTCCTCAGCGGCGGGAAGAAATCGAAGCAGCCCAAATCCGGCGACACCCGCGTCACCCCTGACGGCATCAAGCAGGTCTTCGTCAGCCCCTTCGACGGCTGGGTGAGGGAATACGCATGAACCGGGACCAGTTCGAGGAACGGGCGGCAATTTGCGAGTTCGACGGCGGCATGACCCGCTTCGCCGCAGAGACCGCCGCAGCCCGTGAGCAGGGCATGGAACGCTGGCAGGCGCTGAAGGAGATCGCGGATGCCGACCGAGGCGGAAATCCTGATGGCGGCCGGGATCGGGCCGCTGCGGTGGCGCGGGGACGAGGCGCGATGCCCGTGCCCGGAATGCAGCCCGGCACGGCGCAAGAAATCCGACCCGTGTCTGAGCGTCAGCCGGAAGCCGGACGGGATCGTGTGGCACTGCCATCATTGCGG
>CAZVNM010000012.1:2317-18997 GCA_964628685.1 uncultured Bifidobacteriaceae bacterium
GTCTGAGCGTCAGCCGGAAGCCGGACGGGATCGTGTGGCACTGCCATCATTGCGGACAATCGGGCGGCAGGAGGTTTACCGATGAGCGCCGCCCGGACCAATCAGCACAATGCGGGGGCCAAGCTCGTGCACGTCGAGCACTTGCGGGAGGCCCTGTCCTACAACGCGGAAACGGGCGCTCTCGTATGGCTTCATCGTCCCGTAGAGCATTTCAAAACTAGACGGGCGTTTTCCGTATGGAACGCAAAAAACGCTGGCAACCCTGCGTTCGCCACTCAGATGAAGAACGGATACCTTAAGGGAACGTTCAACGGCGTTGAACTGCTCGCGCACCGGGTTGCATGGATGATTATCTCGGGTCGCTGGCCTGACGGTGATGTAGACCATGTAGATGGCAGCCGAACAAACAACGCGGCTCGCAATCTGCGCTGCGTCACCAGGGCAGAGAATCTTCGGAACAAGGGTTGGCGTGGGAATCAGCAGGGCGCGATGGGCGTGTATCTGCACAAGGCTTCTGGCCTTTACGCAGCACGCATTTACCACGAGGGCAAGGCTAAGTCCTTGGGGTATTTCCACACACTGGACGATGCGAAGAACGCTCGGCTCGCTGCGGAGCGGGTCTACGGATACCACGAGAATCACGGGAGGCTGATATAGTGGCCGACCCGATCCAGTATCTTACTGAACACCGAAAGCTTGATGGGGCCTTGCTGGTCCACATGGGCGTCAAGGCGGTCGCGCACGATCAGTTGGGGGAGGCTATCGCATTCCCATACCGCCGGGACGGGAAGCCTTATGCGTGGAAATTTCGCGGAACATCCCGCAAGGATTGGCGGTCATCGCAGGGCATCAGCCGCAGCCTCTACAACGACGACTGCCTGCGCGAAGGCGACGGTCCCGTGGTCATCACCGAGGGCGAGATCGACGCCCTGAGCGTGATGCAGGCGGGCTACCTGCGGGCGGTGAGCCTGCCCGATGGCTGGACCGAGGACGGCGGCAAGCGCCAGGTCATCCTCGACGCCGAGGCCCAGCTTCGCGCTGCATCCTACGTCATCGTGGCCGGTGACGACGATGCCGCCGGCCGCAGCCTGCCCAAGACGGTCGCCAACATCCTCGACGGATGCGACGTGCGGTTCGCCACCTGGCCCGAGGGGTGCAAGGACGCGAACGACGTGCTGGTGAACTTCGGCGAGGGGAAGCTGGCTGATTGCCTCACCCGCGCCAAGCGCCTCGACCCGCCCGGCGGGTTCATCACCGGCATTTCCGACCTGCCGCCGATGCCGGACAGGCGGGTGCTGAAACTCGGGATGCGCCCCTATGACTTCGGCGTGGCCTTCGAGGTCGGCGCCATGTCCGTCGCCACCGGCACCCCGGGCGCGGGCAAGTCCACGTTTATGACCTTCGCGGCTTATCATGTTGCGGAGAATGAGCAGGTCAAGGTCGGGATCATGGCCTTCGAGACGCATCCCTACCAGGTGCGCGACCAGCTTGCCCGACTGCACTCGAAAGCCCCGTGGGATCGGCTGGACGAAACCGCCCGGCGTGAATGCGTCCAGTTTCTCGACGCGCACTTCCGCATCGTTCACCGTAGGTTCGACGAAACGCAGCACAACCTCGAATGGCTGCGCCAGACGGTTCGCGCGCTCGCCGTCCGCGACGAGTGCAAGCTCATCATCATCGACCCGTGGAACGAGCTTGAGCATATGCCTGAGCCCGGCGAGAGCATGACCGCCTACATCAACTTCGCCCTGCAACAGATCAGGGTGTGGGCCGAGCAATACGACACGCACATCTGCGTGGTCGCGCATCCCCGGAAGATGATGACCGAGGGCAAGCCCCGCGCGCCGACCGGATACGACATCGCGGACAGCGCGGCGTTCTTCAACAAGCCAGCGCTCGGCATTTCCGTTCATCAGGCGGAGGCCGAGGACGGCGAAGAATACGTCCAGGTTCTGACGTGGAAGGTCCGCAACACGCAGCTCTACGGCTTCGGCCGCGGGCACATGAAGCTGCGCTTTCACGAGTTCGGAATGACCTACTCGCAATTCGAGAGCGACGCCCGGTTCAAGACGAAGGAGGACGCGCTTTGACCGTCGCCCAGATCATCGCAGAGGCTGCCGAACTCCCCCGGCTGGTCGCCCCGGAACGCTTCCGCGGCCGCCTCTACGCCGTGAAGAACCAGGGCGTCGTGCAGGAGCGCGTCGCCTGGATACGCGAGCAGGCCGCGAAGGGATACACGCCGGCCGAGATCGCCGCGGCCACCGGTCTCCATGTCACCAGCGTGCGCCGGCCTCTGGCTGAGGATCGCAAGGTGCACAAGCGGGGCCGCACACGTGCCGCGGTGCGCTGGCGCGGGCTGGAGATGGGCAACGTCGAGAGCGCGGTGCAGGCGCTCTCCGACGCCCGCATGGACGCGCTGGAGCGGCGCTGCGCCAGGAGCGGCGAGACCTTTGCCGAGGCGCTGGTGGCGCACTGGATGGAGGCGGGGCTTTGACCAGACCGAGCATCTACCTCTGGCGCGGCAAGACCTACACCGGACAGCGTGCCGTGGCCGAGGCCGCGGGCGTGGCCGAGGGGACCGTATCGAGCCACCTGCGCACCCACGGGCACCTGGACCGCCTCGGCCTCGGCCGAGGCCGCCATGGCAACTCGCGCCCACCTCGAACGCGGCCTATCCGCATCGCAGGGCGCTCGTGGCCGTCCATCGCGGCGTTCGCGCGGTCGGTCGGCATGAGCCCGAGGACCGCCCAGAAGGCAGTCCGCGCCGGGCGCGGAGACAAGCTGCTGGCAGCGCTGATGACTGCCGACGCCAAGAGGAGAACCGCGGCATGACCATCACCGAGCGCATCACCGCTGCCGCATTCGCGGTGGCCTACAGCCAGCACTGGCACCCGGACATGGAGGCCGTCGTCGGCAAAGTCATGAAGGACGATGCCCTCTTGCAGGGCCACAGACGCGGGATGCCGCCCGCCCAGGCGTCGAAGGCCGGGCTGGGCATGACGATCACGGATGCCGGCAAGCGGGCGCTGGAGATGATCGCTGCTGGCGTCAGTACCCGCGAAGTTGCCGCGGCCACCGGCCTGCACCCGTCCCATGTCTCGCGGATGCGGACGGATATGCTTCGGAGGTCGGCATGATCTTGAACGGCCAGGCCCTGCTCAGGGCGGCACCCCTCGACCCCATGATCCCCGAGAAGCGTCGGGAGTATGGCGTCAGCTTCGGCCTGGCGGAAGCTGGCATCGACGTGCGGGTGCAGCAGGAGATCCGGTTCACGCCACCGGACCCGGTGCGGTTCTTCGACACCATGTCGATCACCCGCCACCGATCCACGGCCATGAAAGCGTTCCACGGCTTCGTGGAGGTCGACGGCAAGTGCACCATCGGCCGCTTCGCCATCGCGTCGACCGTGGAGCGTTTCGAGGTGCCACGGCATCTGCTCGCCATCATGGGCCACAAGTCGACTTGGGCCAGGCAGGGCGTCAACGTCTGGGCTGGCACCACGGCCGAACCGGGCTGGGGCGGCTGGCTGACGCTCGAAATCGGCTTCCACGGCACCGAGCCGGTGCACATCCCGGCCGGCAGCGGGATCGCGCAGGTGCATTTCCACGAACTGGCGGAGGCGGGTGACTACGCCGGCGGGAAATACGCGAATCAGCCAGCGCGACCCATCGCGGCGATCATGGAGCGCGGCTGATGAGCGCCGCCACCTACGCCATCACCGCAGAGGCGGGACTGGTCGCATGGCTCGACGGCCAAGCGATCCCGCTCGTGGCGCCGGGCGATCTGGTCAACCTAGCGGCCTTGGCCCTCAAGGCACACACCGAATGGCTGGCGCGGACGAGGCCGGGCCCGCTGGCTCTGGAACTGGCAGCAAGGGACGAGGGGCAGTGATGGCGAAGACCAAGCGGCAGAAGGCCGAGGCGCGCAATCGGAGGGCAGCCATGGAAGACCTGCGCAGGGACGAGCAGCAGCATGTCGAGGTGCGCCGGCACAGGTGCGCAGAAGACCCGCGCGCCGTGGTGATGGCCGCCCGCGTCCGCCAGATGGCCGGGCAGACGGTCGGGGACTTCCTCCTGCCGATGTATGAGCATCCCTGCGGGCAGGCCATCGCGGCGAAGGCGAAGGACAAGGACGAGGCCCTCGCGCTTTGGGCGATATTCGACCCGATGGATAAGGCGGACGCCGCCTGGTGCCGCCACGTGATCGGTCGGCCGCGCTTCGCCAAGACCGCCAAGCTGGAGCTGATGCCAGAGGCGTTCGAGGCACGGCCAGACGACAAGCCGGACCTGCGCACCGAGGACGAGAAGCATAGGGACGCCAGCGAGGCGCAGGCGCGGTGGAGAGGCTACATGGCGGCCCTGACGCAGGGCGAGCGCAGGGTGATCCGGCGCGTGCTGCGCGGGTTGTCCGATCCGATGCGGGATGGCAAGGTGACGACCGAGGGTCATCGCTTCGTGCGGGCGATGCGGAGCCTGCGCAACGAGCTGACACGGCAGGGTTGACAAATGGGGCAAGCTGTGCGCTACTGCCGGCAGCGCCACGGTCCCGACCGTGTGGAGCGCCAGAGCGTCAAGAACGCCAGAGCGCCGCGCTACCCTGAGCCTCGCCCTCACCGGCGGGGCTTTTGCATTCGGGGGTGACGCCATGGACCTGACGCCGCAGCACGGTGCAGCCGTCGTCGAGACCGACCATCCCCTGACCGAGCGTGAGCGCGAGCGCATCCTTTCGGACCTGCAATCCATTGGCCTGCGCGCCGTGATCCTGCCTGCGGGCGTCACCCTGTCGCATGTGGCGGTGCAGGGGCTTGAGGACGAGGGAGAAGACGAGTGATGTGCACGGCCGACGATCGCCTGCAGCGCGCCCTCGACCGCATCGCCGAGCTGGATCGGATTCTCGCCGCCCACGGCTGGATGCCGGTCGCGGGCCGCGCCCTCAACCGGAGGCTGGTCTACTGATGCCGCGCTACACCACGCGTCCGTCACGGACGAGGGCCTGCGACGACGACTGGCCCGACGAGACCAAGGACATCGAGGTCTACGACGACGGGTCGTGGAGCGAGGACCAGCCCACCGGGCTGCTCGCCCCTGACGGTGAGATGATCTGGCGCTGTGGCCGTAGCATTGGCTTCCTGGTGGAGGGGTGATGGCGGTAGCTCGCGCACCCGGCAACAACCAGGTCGCCCGCGTCCCGCGTGCCGTGCAGCCGCCCACCATCCTCACGATCGAGGATACCGCCGGCATCTACTCCCGCCTCGCTGCTTACGCCCGCCAGGAGGGCGTTACCATCACGGTCGCCCTGCAGCTCTGGCACCGGCATCGCAAGCAGAGGCGCAGGGCATGAGCCGCCTTCCACGTATGGCGCCACGCGTCACGGCGATGCGGCCGGCGCTGTCGGCACCCAAGGACGAAGCGGGCAGGACGGCACACCGCCGCAAGGTGAACCCGTGGCGCGCATGGTATAACACCGCGCGCTGGCAACGCCTTCGTTGGTCGGTTCTGAGGCGCGACCTGTTCATGTGCCAGATGTGCGGGCGCACGGAGCCGGACACGTCGAAGTTGGTGGCCGATCATAAAACCCCCCACAAGGGGAGCCCCGACCTATTTTGGAGTCTGGACAACTTGCAGGCGCTTTGTGCCAGTTGCCATAACTCAGCTAAGGCTAAACTTGAAATACGTCAGGGGTTTAGGTAGGATAAGCGGGCCGAGATGGTGCTACGAACACCGCCCCGGCCCTGACCATATACGATCGTGTAAGGATCGAGGATGGCTGAGATAACTTCTACTTGCTCACAGTGCGGCGCGCAATTCACCTATAAGCGTCGAGGGCCGGGCAGGAGCAGGGCGACATGCTCTGAGGCCTGCCGGACCACCAGAGCGAACACACAGACCGCCCTTAGCAAGGAGCGGCTGGCATTAGGTCTGAGGCGCAATAGGCCAAGTGCAGCGAAAGGCCGGCCGAAGCAGAAGAAGAACGCAGTGGACTGCGCGCACTGCGGTGCAGCGTTCAGGACCTATCGACTTCGCGATGAAGGCAACTTCTGCACCAAGAAGTGCCGGGATGCGTTCTTTCAGAGCAAGGCGACGCGAGAGCTTCATGCGGATATAGGGACGAGAAGTTGCGGCGGTTGTGGCGAGAGTTTCCAGCCCCGCCAGCGAGGCGGCGTCTACTGCTCCGAGAGGTGCAGGCGGGTCGTTGATAACCAGACGCGGAACGCGCGCAGGCACAGGGCCGATGTGAGGGAGTGCGTGTCCCCTCGGGCGGTGTTCGAGCGGGACGGATGGCGATGTCAGCTATGCGGCGTTCGCGTTCACAAAAGCAAGCGGGGTAGCACTCACCCTCGTGCGCCAGAACTCGACCACATCCTGCCTCTCTCGAAAGGGGGAGACCACACCTACCGAAACACTCAGTGCGCGTGCAGAGCGTGCAACTCCAGCAAGGGCGCGACGCCGATGGGGCAAACACTCTTGTTTGGATAGGGGGGGGGCATGGCAGGAAACTGGATGGCTCGCCTTCCGCGGACCCGCGCGCCCCTTACGCGCAAGTAATTTCCGGCCGGTTTGAAATCCGGCACCCGAATATCAGAAAAATCAAAGGTGCTGAAATGGCTCGAGGTGGTGCCCGCCCTGGCGCTGGCCGCCCTCGCAAGGAGGCTGGCAGCGTCCCGGCTGTGAAGAACGAGGCGGCGGCGAACAGGCCGCGCAAGTCCCTCGGCGGGAAGACCCCGCTGGAATACATGCTCGACGTGATGAACGACGACGACCAAGACCCGATCCGGCGCGACCGCATGGCAATGGCTGCGGCACCCTATGTCCACCTACGCGCGTCTGACGTTCAGCCCGGCAAGAAGGAGCAGCGGCAGGCGGCGGCCGAGGAAGTGGCGAGCAGCGGCAAGTTCGCGCCTCGCGGCGGGCCGCGCTTGGCGGTCAGTAACGGCTGATGCCTGAGTGGACCACGGCTTGCCCCGACTGGTCGGAGAGGATCGTTGATCGGCGCAGCCTGATCCCATTCGATCCGCTGTTCCCCGATGAGGCGGAACATGCGCTGTCGGTGTTCAAGGCACTGCGGGTGCCAGACCTGCCGGGGCAGCCGACCTTCGGGGAAGTCTCGGCGCCTTGGGTGTTTGACTTCGTAGCGGCGATCTTCGGGGCGAACGATCCCGAGACAGGGCAGCAACTGATCAGCGAGTTCTTCCTCGCCATCGCCAAGAAGAACACGAAGTCCACCATTGCAGCGGGCATCATGCTCACGGCCCTGATCGTGGGGTGGCGACAGGAAGACGAGCTGCTGATCCTGGCGCCGACAATCGAGGTGGCAGGCAACAGCTTCAAGCCGGCCGCCGCGATGGTTCGCGCCGACCGTGAGTTGAACGACCTGCTGCATGTGCAGGACCACTACCGGACGATCACGCACCGGACCACGAAGGCGGTCCTGAAGGTCGTTGCCGCCGACACGGACACGGTGTCGGGCAAGAAGGCCGGGCGGGTGCTGGTCGATGAGCTTTGGGTATTCGGGAAGCGGCCGAACGCCGACGCGATGCTCCGCGAGGCGACGGGCGGCATGGTGTCCCGCCCCGAGGGCTTCGTGGTCTACCTGACGACGCAATCGGATGCGCCGCCGGCTGGCGTGTTCAAGGACAAGCTGGATTATGCCCGCGACGTGCGGGACGGAAGGATCGAGGACCGCAAGTTCCTTCCGGTGATCTACGAGTTCCCGCAGGCGATGCTGGACAGCGAAGCCTACATGGACCCGGCCAACTTCTATGTCACGAACCCGAACCTCGGGCGGTCGGTCAGCCAGGAGTGGCTGGAGCGGGAGATGGGCAAAGAGCTGGCGAAGGACGCCAGCACCCGAGCGACGTTCCTAGCCAAGCATCTGAACGTCGAGATCGGCATGAACCTCCGGGCCAACCGCTGGCCGGGGGCCGACTACTGGCCGCGCCGGGCGCGCGAGGGGTTGAGCCTTGAGGCGGTGTTGGACCGCAGCGAGGTCGTCGTAGTAGGGCTGGACGGCGGCGGCGCCGACGACCTGTTCGGGGTGGCTGTCCTTGGCCGGGATCGAGAGACGAAGGACTGGCTCGCCTGGCATCATGCTTGGTGCCACGAGGGCGTGCTGGACCGCCGCAAGAGCATTGCCCCGCGGCTCAGGGACTTCGAGCGCGAAGGGACGCTGACCATCGTCGGCGACGAGTTGGGCGACGTTCGGGCGATTGCGGAGATCGTGCAGGACATCGACCAGCGGGGCCTGTTGGCATCGGTGGCGGCTGACCCGGCGGGGTTAGGCGAGATGATCGACGCCCTGGCCGAGGTTGGGGTGACGCCTGAGAACGGCAAGGTCATCGGGGCGCCGCAGGGCTACGCGATGATGAACGCGATCAAGACGGCCGAGCGGAAGCTGATCAACGGCACGCTCTGGCATGACGGGTCGGCGCTGATGGCGTGGTGCGTCGGCAACATCAAGATCGAGCCGACCGCTACCGCGATCCGGGCGACGAAGGCGAATGCCGGTGACGCGAAGATCGACCCGGCGATGGCGCTTTTCGACGCGGTGACGGTGATGAGCCGGAACCCGGTGATGGCGGCGCCGCTCGACGTGGCAGGCATGATCGCCTGACGGGAGACAACCTATGACCATTACCCGGAAGGTCGGCACCGCCGAGGTGTCCGACGACCTGACCTTTGTCCTCAGCGATGACACGGTGGACCGCTACGGCGACGTGATCGAGGCCGAGGGATGGGACCTGTCCTGGTTCCGCAAGAACAACATCGCTCTTTTCGGCCACGATAGCACGTTCCCCATTGGGACGTGGGAGGATGTTCGCGTCGAGGGAAACAAGCTGCTGGGCCGTCTCAAGTTCGCGGCCGAGGGAACGTCCGCCCGGATTGACGAGCTGCGGCGCCTGGTCGAGCAGCGCATTCTCAAGGCTGTGTCGGTCGGCTTCAAGCCGGTCGAGCACGAGCCGATGAAATCCGGGGGCGTCCGCTTCCGGCGGCAGGAGCTACTGGAGACCTCGCTGGTTTCCGTGCCCGCCAACCCTGCGGCACTGGCGGTTGCCAAGTCGCTGCATCTTTCCCCCGAAACGATCCGAATGGCCTTTGGCGAGAAAGCCGAAGAAGGCCGCCCGGTGCGCTCGGGTCCGTCTGGCGAGAATGCCGCTTTGAAGCCGCAAGCACGAAAGGAAGCGGCAATGTCTACCACACTGAGCAAGCGCATCGAGAATGCGCAGGAAGACCTCATCCGCGAGAAGGATGCCCTGACCGCGCACCTGGCCGAGGATGACGCCGATCCCATCGTCACCGATGAGATGTCGGCGCGGATCGAGCAGAAGGCGTCTGCGCTCGACGCGCTGAAGCGCGCGGAGGCCGCGCTGGCCGCCAAGACCGCAGCGCCGGCCGAGCCGCTGAGCAAGGCGGTTCAGCCCTTCGCCAAGGTGGCGAAGAAGTCGGACCCCAAGGACGCCATGATCCGTTCGGCGGTGTGCCAGCTTCTGGCTCATGTCGAGCGGCGCTCGGCCTTTGACGTGATGGTCGGTCGCTACGGTGAGGACGAGACCGTCAAGACCATGCTGGATGTCGTTACCAAGGCGGCGACTGCCCCCGCGACCACGACCACGACCGGCTGGGCTGCGGAGCTGGTCCAGACTTCGGTTCTGGACTTCATGGAGTCGCTGATGGGCGCGTCGGTCTATCCGGCTCTGCGGGCGCGTGGCGGCGAGTTCAGCTTCGGCCGCAACGGTATCGTGTCCATCCCGTCGCGCAACACCGGCACGTCGCTCGCCGGTTCGTTCGTGGCTCAGGGTGCGCCGATCCCGGTTCGTCAGGGCGCTTTCACCTCGACCACCCTGACGCCGAAGAAGATGGCGGTCATCACGACCTTCACCCGTGAAATTGCAGAGCACTCGACGCCTTCCATCGAGGCGATCCTGCGCGAAGCGATCCGCGATGACACGGCTCAGGCGATCGACACGATCCTGCTGGACAACACGGCGGCATCGACCACTCGCCCGGCCGGTCTTCGCAACGGCGTGACGGGTCTGACCGCCACGACTGGCGGCGGCTTTGCTGCGCTGGTCGGCGACCTGAAGGCTCTGGTCGGGGCGCTCATCACGTCCTCGAAGGGCAACCTGCGCGCGCCCGTGTTCATCATGAACCCGGTTCAGGCGCTGGCGATTTCGCTGACCCAGAACGACGGCGGCGACTTCACCTTCGCCGCCGGCATGGAGCGCGGGATGCTGAATGGCTACCCGGTCATCCAGTCCGCCAACGTCACCGCCGGGACCATCCTTCTGGTGGACGCCGCCGACTTCTTCACGGCGACCGGCGATGAGCCGCGCTTCGACGTGTCGGATCAGGCGACGCTGCACATGGAGGATACCACCCCGGCGCAGATCGGCACGGCGGGCACGCCGAACGTCGTGGCGGCGCCGGTCCGGTCCATGTTCCAGACTGACAGCATCGCGCTGCGGATGATCCTGGACATGAACTGGGCGATGCGCCGCACGGGCTCGGTCGCGTTCGCCGAGAGCGTGACCTGGTAACATCCTGGGGCGGGCTTCACGGCCCGCCCCCTTGAGCGGAGGCCATCATGGCGAAGATCGAAGAAGACCCGCAGCCGACGCCGACGCAGGCGCAGCTTGATGCGATCAAGCGCGGGGAAACCGGCGTGACGGATACCCCCGACGACGAGAAGGGGAAGGGCAAGAAAGAGGCGGAGGAAAAGGACGTGTCGGCTGACAAGCCGGCTGCCTACAAGACCCGTCAGGCGAAGACCGACTGATATGGGCCTTCTGTCCCGCGTCCTTGCGCCGTTCCGGGCGAAAGCTGCGGAAGGCGAATACCGGGACGGTCCTTACACGCTTCCTGTGTCCGGCGGCTGGCTGCCGGCGGGCACGCCCTGGAACTTCTGGCAGTTGGGCATGAGCCCGCGCGGTGTGGCGAACGCCTCGGCGATGGTCGAGGCTTGCGTTTCTGCCTACTCGCAGACGGCTGCGATGTGCCCCGGCGACCACTGGCGCCGTCAATCTGACGGTGGCCGCGAGCGCGTCACCAACTCGGCCCTGTCGCGCATCATGCGCCGTCCGAACAGTTACCAGAGCATGTCCGACTTCATGCTCAACACGGTGCGAGACCTTTATACCGAAGGCAACGCCTATGCCTTGGCGGTGCGGAACGACCGCTTCGAGATCAGCGAACTGCACCTGATGCCGGCGCGTCAATGCGCCGTTCGGGTCGCCGATGGTGGCGAGGCGTTTTACGATCTGGCGGGCAACGAACTGGCCGAGCGCCGCTTTGGCGGCCGGCTCTTGGTTCCGGCCCGCGACGTGCTGCATGTGCGTCTGCACACGCCGCGCCACCCGCTCAAGGGCGAAAGTCCGATCATGGCGGCGGCCTTGGACGTGGCGGCGGGGGACGTGCTGCTGCAACAGCAGATCGCGTTCTTCCAGAACCGGGCGCAGCCTTCTTTCGTTCTGACCTCGCCCGAGAAGATGACGAAAGAGCAGATCATGGAATTACGGGCCGCGTGGGACGCGCAGACCCGCGGCGAGGGGCGCGGCGGCACCCCGATCCTCGCGTGGGGCACGAAGCCCGAAAAGATCGGCGCGACGGCGCAGGACGCTCAACTGGCCGAGACGCTGAAGATGAGCGATCAGCGGATCGCGCTGGCCTATCGGGTGCCGCTGCAAATCCTCGGGGTCGGCGACACGCCATATGCCTCGACCGAGGCGCTGATGCAGCAGTGGATCGCGTCAGGATTGGGGTTCTGCCTCAACCACGTCGAAGAGGCGTTCGGGCAGTTGTTCGGGCTGCGCGGGATGCCCGACGAATACCTCGAGCTGGACACGTCCGCACTTCTGCGGTCGGCGTTCAAGGATCGGATCGAGGGGCTCGCCCGCGGCGTTCAGGGCGGCATCTACAGCCCAGACGAAGCGCGCGCCCTTGAGGAGCTTCCGGCGGTCCCTGGCGGTCACGGCAAGGAGCCGCGCGTCCAGCAGCAGGTGGTGCCGCTGTCGTGGCAGGAGCCTGCTCCAGCGCCGCCTCAGCTTCCTGCGCCAGAGCCTGAGATCGACGCCGAAGAACTGAGCCGACAGGTGATGGCCCATGCACGCAGCTACCACTGACGCGCTGGCCCGCGCGCTCGGCCATATCGTCCGCGATGTTGAGGCAGGATTCCGGCAGCAACTGGACGTGTTCCGCGCCGAGCGTGACGCCGTGGTGGCCGAGCTTCGCGCTGATCTGGCGGAGGCAAGGCAGCAGCGGGATGCGCTGGTGATCGAGTTGCGCGAGGTAGTGGCAGCGCGGCTGGCAGAGGTGCGGGACGGCCGCGACGGTGTGGACGGTCGCGACGGCAAGGACGGCGAACAGGGGCCGCCCGGAGAGCCGGGGAAGGATGGCAAGGACGGCCGAGACGGCATTGACGGTCGTGACGGGCAGGATGGCGAGCGAGGGGCACCGGGTCTGGACGGCAAGGACGGCGTTGACGGCAAGGATGGCCGCGACGGCGTCGATGGCAAGGACGGCGAGCCGGGGGCGCAGGGCGAACCCGGTATGGATGGCCGCAGTGTGGCGCTGGAAGAGGTCCTGCCCAAGCTTCAGGCTCAGGTGGCAGAGTTCCTTGCGGCAATCCCGCTGCCGCAGGACGGCAAGGATGGCGTGGACGGTCGCGACGGCGTAGATGGCGAGCAAGGCCCCCCGGGGCGCAGCATCGTCCTGCGCGGCACCTACGACGCCGATGCCGATTATGCCGAGCTTGACGTGGTGGCCCTTGGGGGATCGTCCTTCGTGGCGGTCAAGGATGCGCCCGGCCCCTGCCCCGGCGGTGGGTGGCAGCTTCTGGCCTCGCGCGGCAGTCGTGGGGAGCGGGGCGAGCGCGGCATGCCCGGCAGAGACGGCGTTGGCACACAAGGCGAGAAGGGGGACAAGGGCGCTCCGGGCGAGGGCGTTGCTGCGCTCTACAGGGACGGTGACGAGTTGGTCCTGACCACAGACGCCGGTCGTGAGATGCGTGCCTTGGTGAATCGAGGCGCGGCATGATCCTGACGTTAGTGACGCCGCCCGTCCCGTCCATCAACGTGATCGAGGCGAAGGAAAACTTGCGCGTCCTGCATGACGACGAGGACCTGGTGATCCAGCGCCTGATCGACGCGGCGCACCGGCGCGTCCAGCAGGAAACAGGCAATCTCTACGGCGCGCAGGAGTGGGAGGCCATCGGCGCCGTGACGCGTAGCTATGCGCCCGATCTGCGCCCTGTAACTGGCCTTGTGTCGGCGCTGGACGGGGCGGGCGAGGCAATCCCCGGTGCCGCTCTGGATGGCGGGGTATTCACGGCGCCCGAATGGCCGGCGGGGCTGGTGGCAATCCGCTTCACGGCGGGACGGGACATGCCGGAAGACCTGCAACAGGCCATGCATCTTCTGGTGGCGCAATGGTATGAGAACCGCTCGGCCACGACCGACGTGGTCAAGGAGCTTCCGCTGGGGGCCACGGCGCTTATGGCGCTGCATCGGAGGATGTATTGCTGATGCAGCCCGGAGATTTATCGACCCTCACGCGCTTCCAGTCTCCTGTGCAGCAGCGCGACGAGGACGGGCAACTGCATCAAGGCTGGCAGACCGAGTTCGAAGCATGGGCGCATGTCCGGCACCTGCGCGGCGGCGAGAGCGTGATGCAGGCGCGGATGGCGTCCCGGTCGCCGGCCATCCTGACGATCCGAAACAGCGCCGCGGCGCGCGCCGTGACGAGCGAGTGGCGGGCGGTGGTGCGGGACCGGACGGGCATCGAGCGCGTGTATGAGATGCGCGAGGACCCGCGGCCCACCGAGGGCAGCGCGTTCCTCGAGGTTCTGGCGGAGAGTGGCGCGTGACCGACATTCGCCGTCTCGGCCAGATCATCCTCGAGCGCATCGTGGCCGAAGTGCCAGAGCTTGGCGGCCGCGTGTTCGACAAGGCGAACGAGGGCACGGTCCTCCCCTATGCGACGATCGGGGCGATCTACGGCGTCGAGGATGATGCCGAGTGCATCGATGCGGACGAATGGGTGGTTCAGATCGACCTGTGGGATCGGGCATCGAACAAGCTGAAGGCGGCCGACCTCGCGCAAAAGGTTCGTCGCGCGCTCAAGGGCTGGGCTGACACGGCCGAGGTGACGATGCATCCGCTGATGGTGCAGCCGCCGCGTGTCATGGATGACCCGGACGGCGTGACGGTTCACGCAGTGCTGATGGTCGAGGCCGCGGTCGAGGGCTAGTCGGCGTAGTAGTAGAACGTTCCGCAGAGGCGCGGGTCGGTGTGGTCGGACGGAAACTCGTTCCCGCTGAACACGCTCATCCCCAACCCTTCGCGGGTTTCGTAGATCGCGGCGTAGGTTGCGTTTCGATCGCCGCAAAGCGTGTTTCCATTCAGAAGGGCGCCAGGGTCGCGAGAAAGGCGGAACAGCTCGGCTGTTTCCCTACCCCGGATGCCGTCCCAATCCCGCCAGATCAGGCCGAGCGATTGCGTCCTGACTGGTTTCGAGGGACCGAAGAACATGACCTGATTACCGACCGCGAGAGTGCCGGAGATCGCCGTGGCCGTGTGGCTTTGAGGCGGGAAGTAGGCTTGCAGGTGCCAGATAGGTGTTTGTGCGGCGGCCGGTGCCGCAGCAAGGCATAGCGCAGCGATCAGGCGCATGGGCTCCTCCTGAGGTGACATGGCGAGCATAACACCTGAGTTCCGAGCCCGCATGGACAAGATGCCGGCTCGCATCCGCCTCGCTGCGGCGGCGGCGATGGAGCAAGGCGCCGACGAGATGGTGGCGATGATGCAGCGCCTTGTCCCCGTGGACGATGGGCAACTGCGCGCCAGCATCGGGTGGACCTGGGGCGATGCACCGGCAGGTTCGTTCACAGTCACGACGATCAAGGGCGGCAAGCGCGCCGGCAATGAGGTCGCGGCGCTGCGTCTGACGATCTACGCCACAGCGAAGGACGAGAAGGGCCGGCCCTATGCGTCGTGGGTCGAGTTCGGGACGAAGCGGTCTGCCGCCAATCCGTTTTTCTGGCCCAGCTACCGTGCGCTGAGGAAGCGTGTGGCCGGGCGCATCTATCGAGCGATCCGCAAGGCCATCAGGGAGGCATGACCATGGCAAAGGCGATCTTCCACAAGGATGTCGGCTACACGCCGATCCCTGGTCGCGTCGGCTTCTACGCGAAGGCAGGCAAGGAGCCGCAATCTTTCCCCGAGTCGTTCATCGCCTATGCCGTCGAGGCTGGGGCCGCGACGCGCGTGGACGGCAAGGGCGAGGCCACCAAGGCCGATCCCGAGAAGAAGTAACCCCCCGCCGCTGGGCCGGGACCACCAGCCGCCTTTCGGGCGGCTTTTCATGCCCGAAAGGAGGGCTCTAAATGGCTGCCCCTGTTACCGAGAAGTTCGAGCAGATGACGCTCGAAATCAGTGAGGACGGAACCACCTGGACCAAGATTTGCGGTCTTGTGGGTATCACCATCAACCGCAGCGCGACCTATGACACGACCGAAGTGCCCGAGGATTGCGAGGACGAAAGCCTGCCGCTCAAGACCGAGCGCGCTCTCCGCACCATCGATGTGACGGTCTCGGCGGACGGCGTGTTCGCGGCGCAGTCGCATGCGACGCTGAGCGACTGGCTCTACAGCGGAGACACCAAGAACATCCGCCTCGGACATGACGCGGTGCTCGTCGGCGACCCGCAGTATGAGCAGGGGCCGGCCTATCTGACCTCTTTCAGCAACGTGCGGACGAAGGGGCAGAAGGTTACGGCCGCCATCGAGATGGCCTTCGACGGCACGCCGACGCGAACCGCCAAGGTGGCCTGATGCTGGTCCATGATGTGGTCTGGCCGGGCGGGGACCACCCGTTCCGGCTGGGACTTGGTGAGCTTCGAGCGGTGCAGGACAAGTGCGATGCCGGCCCGGAGCTCATCTTGCAGCGCATCCGCATGGGCATCTGGAGAGTCGATGATCTGTTCGAGGTGCTGCGCTTCGGACTGATCGGCGCCGGCATGGATCGTGCGACGGCGACCAAGCTGGTGCAGGATGCCTTCGACCGCACTCCGCTCCTCGAGTTCAAAGTGCCGGCTCTTGCCGTGCTGGCGTTCTCCCTGGTCCCGCCCGGGGATGACCCGGCGGGGGAGCCTTCGCCGGCGGGCGGTCCGACGCCACACCAGAACGAAAGTGGAAGTTCAGCGGCTTCTACGCCCTAGGCGCCCGCATGGGCTTCCCGCCCCGTGAAGTCGACCGGATGACCGTCTGGGAGCTTATGGCGTGCATGGACGGTGTGGCCGCGGAGCGCGGCTGGAAGGTCCGCGGCGGCGGCGGTGATCTGAGCGAAGACGAGTTGCGCGAGATGGGCATCGTCGGTTTCGAGGGGCCTGCTGATGGCTGACATGAACATCGAGCTCGCTGTCTCTCTCGGGCGGATGGAGCGCGAAATGGCGAAGGCCGAGGCGCGGCTGGTTCGCCTCGGCAATGCGACCGAGAAGAAGGTGAGCGCCGCCCTCTCCGGGATCGACAGGAACGCAGCCAAGAGCGCGGCGAGCCTGGAGAATGTCGGCCGAGCCATGAACAGAACGGGTGGCATCTCTCGCCAGACCACAGCTCAGTTGCAAAACTTGGGGTTCCAGATCGGCGACTTCGCCTCGCAGGTCGGTTCAGGCACCAGCGCGGTCGTGGCCC
>CAZVNM010000013.1:0-18460 GCA_964628685.1 uncultured Bifidobacteriaceae bacterium
TCGTCCTGGTCGCTGAGCGATGGTTGGCGGAGTCCGAGTCGAGCCGTGAATGTCGCCATCAGGTGGCGTCCTTTCTCTGCTGGTAGGTGGGCCACGCGTCCCGACTGTTGCCATACGTCCACCCGGCGGGCTTCTCGTAGTTCTGGCCGACCCGCGTTTCGAACGTGACGACGAGGCCTGCGGGGACTGCTGCGCGAAGCGCTGATTCCGTGGCGGCGGGGTCCGGGGTCTGGGACGTCCACGTCGTGACGAGCAGCCGGTACGCGCCGCCCGCGCGTTCGTAGATGTCGACGTTCCTCGTGCCGGTCAGGGTGGTTTGCACGGCGGCGCGGATCGCCGCCGGGGTGCCGCGGTTGATGCCCCACCCGTCGCGCACCCACTCGCGCTGCTGCTGATCGCTCAGACCGGGACGCAGCTGGACGCCGTGGAACTGGGCGAGCCATCCGAGGTGCTCCGCCGGGCAGGTGTCGACGTCCATGACGACCTCCCACCCTTCGTTGTCACCCTGACCGCCCATCACTGCGTCCAGCTGGCGGAGGGGGGCGAGCATCGCGTCGAGCATCCGCAATAGCGCCCAGTCGCGGTCCGCGTCCAGGTGCTCGAGCTGGGTGAGGCGCGGGTCGTTCTGCGCGATCGCCGCGACACGCTCGTACGCCCGCTCGGTGACGCGGTGCACGGTGGGGCGGGCGCTCATGGCGCTGTGACCGTCACGTTGATGGCGTCTGGGGTGGGGAGGGGTGCGACACCGGTCAGGTTGACGTCGCTGGTCCCGCCGTTGACCTGCAGGCTGGTGATGTAGTCGACGCCGATCACCTGGTCGACGGCGGCGACCACGTCGAAGTACCGGATGGTGGTGCGGTTCATCCACGACTGGCCGAGCTCCACCGGCACCCGCGGCCACAATCCGGGGCTCAGGAACTCGCGGAGCGCGGCGTCGACGAGGGCTTGCACGGTGGCTGGGTCGTACCCCTCGTACGCGACGGCCGTGACGGTGACGTCGATCGGGTTGAAGTCGGGGTCGATGACGTTGATGACGAAGTTCACCTCCCGTCGCGCCTGCAGCACCGCGTCCACCTGGTTCTTCACCGCGGTGCTGCACGCCACGCCACCAGGCCCGTGGACGGCGACCGTCACGGCGCGCTCCTGGTTGGTGAGGTTCGGTGGGATGAAGCCGTTCAGGGCGACGGCGCGCTCCACCCCAATGACCTCTTCGGCGGCGGCGACGTAGTCCGGGCCGAGGACGAGGGCCCCGCCGCTGAGTCTGAGGCGCCTGGTACCGCGGTCCAGGTACGCCTGCTCGGTCTCCGGGTCGCTACCACCCGACGTCACCCCGACCGGTTCGACGCTGGTGACGTAGTCCATCGGTTCGGCGATCTGCACGTCACCTGGTGCGGGGGTCAGGCCGTTGACATCGCCGGTCGCGTCGACGGTGCTGATCACCTGGTTTGCGACGACGGTGTCACCGGCGGGGCACGTGATGTCCTGCGTGGTCTGGAACTCGATGGGGTCCCCGGCGGGGTTCACGACCGATAGGAGCGTGCCGGCCGGTACCGTGTAGCCGGCGGCGTCCCGGAACGTCCACGTGGTAGTGAGGGCGGCTGGTGTTCCGGCCATCGGCGGGATGCCGGCGTGCTGCTCGATCCACCGGTGGAAGATCCGGTCGGGGATGAGGTTCGCGACCTCCACCCCCGCGGACGTGATGGCTGCCGCCGTCTCAATGAGCCAGGTCGCCATGGCCTCCGGATGGGGTTCCCACCCGGGGTTGCCGGCGGCCATCACGTCGAACCCGGTTTGGGCGAGGTCCTGTTCGTCGACGGTGAACTCGAGCTCCGTGTATCCGTCGCTCATCTATTCGACCTCCACCCGGATGCGCTGTTCAACCATGTCGATGAACTCCTCCTGGACGATGTCGACGTCGGCGCGTTCGACGTGGCGGGCGGCGTCGATGATCACCTGCCGGACGTCCGCGGGTTTCCGGAAGGCGGGGTCGCCGGCCCCGAAGTCCGGGCGTTCCCACCGGTCACCTGGGGAGGTGACGAGGACGACCGCGACGCCGGCGGCGAGTTCCTCCGGGGTGTCCTGCTCGACGACGACGACTTGGCCGCGCCGGTCGAAGCGGAACGGGAAGTCGATCTGCGCGGGCATCAGCACCCTGGCCAGTGTCGAGGGACGTACGGGCTCATGTCCTTGATGGGGTAGTAGACGACGCGGGCGCCGCGGATCGGGGAGTGGCCGCCGGTGTCGAACCGGGCGTACCGGCCGGGGAGGTGGTGGAACTCAATCCACACGTGGCCGTTGCTGCCGGTGCCGCGTTTCACCCACACGGTGAACAGTCGGCCCTTTCCCGGCCGCCCCCACTTGAGGAAGAAGTCGCTGACCTTGACGCCTGATTGGCCGGCCATCAGTCCGGCGGCGTGCAGGGCGAGGCTCGTGCTGCTCGAGCAGTCTTGGCTCGGTGCGCGGCGGGATGCCGCCCACCCGCCGGCGCCGTGTGCTGATGCCCCGTACCCCTTGCCTTCGTTGCTGATCGCGAGTGCCTCGGCGAACACTGCGCCGACGATCACGCCGGCGTCCGCGCCGGCGGCGAGCGCAGATCCCATCGTGGTGTTGGTACGGGTGATCGCGGGACGCGCGCGGTCCGTGACCGTGGATGTCGTCTCGGGTTCCGGGAGGACTGGTTGCGGGCGGGTGAGGGTGATCTCACCGGTCACGTCGAACAGGCCCTGGGTGACGTCGCTGATGAGCCACCGGCCGTCGGCGGCACCGTACCCGGCGACGTCGCACGACCGGCCGTGCATGATCCGGGTCGCGTCGAACATCCCTTCGACCCTGGCCTCCGCGGCTGGGAGCCCGGGGTCGTGGTCGAACGTGAAGTCCAGCAGCCACGGCTCCGTGGGGGTGACGAGGATGTCGGGTTGCCGGGCCATCAGGGACAGGTCGTCGCTGATGACGAGGCCACCGGCCTGTTCGAAGCACCGGAGTTGGATCTCCTCGGCGAGGCGGGAGAGGGCGTCCCACGACGACTCCCCGGCTTCCCGTTCGTACGGCCCGCGTTTCGATGCGAGCGCGACCCTCGGGGTGTCGGTGACCTTCACGCCTCCGAGCCACGTCTGGACGGTGCGTTCGGCTTCCGTGCGCCACTGGTCGAAGTCCTTGCCCTGCGGCGGTCCGCCGTTGCGACGCCACGTGTAGTCGCGTTGCGCCTCGGAGATGCACCAGCCGAGGGACCGGTCCCTGTGCTTCAGCAGCACCTCGAACGCTGCCGGGCGCTCTGGAGCGTTGAACAGGAAGTCCCGGGTCGCGAGGTCGATGTCCATCATGTTCTTGTACGCGGGCGGCGTCTGCTGGAACCAGCCGTACGACCCGTACTTGTCCGGGGTCGCGTCGTACTTGACGGTGGATTCCTGGGTGATGGCCATCACCGTCATGACGAGGCCGAGGCGCCGGACGTCCGCCGGGTACCGGGCGGTGTACCGCCACGCCGCGGCGAGCACCTGGTCGAGGACCTTCCGCTGCGCCTGCGTCGCCGCGACACGCTTCACCGTGACGCGGGCACCCTTCCCGAACCCGGGTGTCTCCACCGGCGCAGCCGGACTGGCTGCCGGCTTCTGGCGACGCACCGGAGTCGGTGCGGTCCGCGGCGTCCAGAGCCGGACGTTCGACTCACGGCACATCGCCTGCATCGCCTGCAGACGGGACACCGTCCCGGACTTCCACACCCGCCGGCCCTTGCGGCGTCGCAGCACACCGACCGCCGCCGGCTCGAACGTGAGGGTGCGGACATCGTCGGTCCCGCTCGACACGCGGACGAGGTCGTACGCCCGGCTGGCGATCGTGAGGGACGACGCCTGCGTGCAGAGCCGGCTGTTGAGGAGTTTCCCGTCGGGGTCGAGCAGGTCGATGACGACGGTCGATGCGCGCTGCACCGTCGACTCGAACCGGCCGGCGGTGATCGCCTCCTCGATCATCGCGGTGTCCGACGCACTGGTGAGGGCGATCGTCTGCGCGAGCTGCCGGGCGACCGGGAACGCCGAGAACCCACGCAACACTGCGGACGCCGCGAACAGGCGTGTGCCGCGCGGCGTCGGTACCGCGGTCTTAGGCACGAGGCACCCGCACTTTCACGGCCTTCCCGAACACACGGGTCGTCGTCCGCGCCCACGCGTTCAGACGCAGGAGCTCCTTCGCCCTGCCCTTGTTCTTGAGGTGGCGCACCGCGATCTTCTCCAGCGTGTCCTTCTTGCCGCCGGGAACGAGGCGCGTGCCGGTCGGCTTCTGCTGCTTCACCCGCAACCGCAGATCCGGTTCCGACGGCTCGATCAGGTCGATGGTGAACACCTGCCGGACGCGGGCGCCGTCGGGCCGGACGATCTTGTCGGCCCACTGGATCTGCTGGATCACCCACTTCTGCCGGCGGGCGGCGGCGGGAACCACCTCCCCCGTGACGGTGAGCTCCGGAGGCGGCAGTGTCCCCGCTGGCTTCGCGAGCCGCTCGAGCTGCGCGATCAACGGCTCGACGCTGACGCGTCCTGTGAGGCCGTCGAACATCCCGGGGATCGTGAGCTTCTCCGCCGGGTACCCGTCCCACCGTGTCGCCGCGCCCCGCCGGGGCCTGGTGATCTCCTGCCACCCGCCGGTGATGTCGGCCATCTGCACGAGGTCGCCGGTCGCCCTGACCTGCAACCTGATCGGCGGGGTGGTCGCGTGTAGGGTGATGAAGGCCATCAGACGCGCGCCTCGTCAGCGAGGTTCACGCGGGCAACGGCGCGGGCGACCTCGCGGCCGTCGACGACGACTGGGACGATCACGCGCAGGTCACGGGGCTGCATCTGCCTGGTCGCCCGTGCTGTCGTGACCTGCGACCCGGGCGGAAGCGTGACGAGCTCCGGGCCGCGTTCACCGACCAGGGTGGCCCGCTCCCACGGCTGCACCCGGCCGCCAGTGGCACGTCCGGCGAACGCTCCTCCAAGGTTCTGGGCGGCTTGCGCCTGCCCCGCGATGTTCCACTCGGCGGTCTGGCCAGGGAGCATGGTGGTGATCGACTTGACACGGACCGCCATCCGCTCGAGCCGCTCGATGACGGACTGGATCTTGTCGACGACCCACCCGACGGCGTCCCTGACGGCGATCGCACCGGTCCGCGCCGCACCGAACGCAGAGCGGGCCACAGCCCGGAACGTCGCCGACCGTTTGTACGCGACGACCAGGCCGGCGCCCAACGCAACGATCGCGGTGACGACGAGGGCGACGGGGTTGGCGCGCATCGCGATGTTCAGGGCGATCTGACCGGCGGTGAGGGCCCGGTACATCGCGACGAGCTTCGTGACGACGAACATGGCGGTCAGGGCTGGTAGCAGGACCTGTAGCGCGATACGCAGGGTCTGGGCGCTCGTCGACGAGCCGGTGACCCACTGGATGAACCCGACGCCGTACCGGGTGGACTTCTCCAGGGCGGGGACGAGTTTCCCGCCGATCCATTCGGCTGCGTTCCCGCCGATGACCTTCAGCCGGTCGATGTTCGTGGCCTGCGCCTTCGCGGACCCACCGAACTCGGTGCGCAGCTCACGGAGGATCACCTTCTGGGCGCCGCGGACGGCGGGATGAGTCGCGTGCCGATGCCCTGCACGCCGCTGAACGTCGGCCACATCGCGAACAGGAACGAGTCGCGTGCCGACGACATCGGCCGGTGGGCGGCCGCCTGGGCGGTGAGGGCGGTGACGTTGTCGGTGTGGACGGCGTCGAGGAACGCGGCGCGCTTGAACGTCTCGGCGTGCGCCATCACCAGGTGGTGGGCGTCGTCGGTAGTGCGACCGGGTGCGAGGACCTGGCCGAGTCCGAGGTCCCTGGTGAACCGGTCGAGGGCGACACCCCACTCGGTGTCGGTGGCGGCGGCACGGTCGTCGGTCCCGCCGGTGAGGGCGGTCGCCGCCGCGGCGGCCGGGGGGTTCGCACCGGCGGCCGACAGGGTGACGAGGTTGCTGTACCGGTCCGCCCACGCAACGGCGTCGACGACGGTGGTGAGCGCTGGTGACCGCTCCGTCTCGACGCCGGCGACCTTCACGATGATGGTGAACGATCCGCCGGATGCCGTGACCTCGACGGCGAGGTTGTTGCCCCACGCGCCGGCGGACCGGGCGGAGACGGTGAGGGACGGGGTCGCTCCGGAGTCGTTGAGGATCACGGTCGAGGAGACCGGGTTGGGGCCGGTGACGCGGCTGATCCACGCCTCCGCCCCGCCGGCGCGGAAGAACCCGTCGACGGCGTCGAACAGGGGGCTGTCGGACTGCCTGGCCCCGAACTGCGTGACGAACTGGCCGAGGGACTGGATCTTCACCGGCCGGTCGGTGACGCCGCGGTCGGTGAGGCCGGGCATGAACGCCCTCGACACCCCGACGGGCAGGCTCGACCGGGACGGGAAGTCACGGATCTGGACGTCTGGTCCTGGAGCCGTGGTGCTCATGCCTTACCTCCCTTCCCGCCACCCTGCTTCGGTGGGGTGGCGGGCTTCTTGTTGACGCGGCGGCCGTGGCCGCCGCGCTTGGCGTTCTCCTCCTGCTTCGCCGTGAGCTCCGCCGCGCGACCCGGCGCCAGGAACTGGCCCCCCAGGTCGATGGGGAACCGGGCGGTGTTGACGACGAGCGTCATCAGGCCTCCATCGGGTTGACGTGTTCCTCGTGCCTGGTCACCAGCGGCGCCGGCGCCCACGGCGGCGGCCCGGACGGGCCACCAAACCGGTTGCCGATGCGGTCCATCGACACCCGGAAATCCACCTGGCAGGCGGCGACGACACGCTGGCTGTCGTCGTCCTCCAGGTCGTATGTCTCCTCCACCGCCTCCGACCAGTCGGCGCGGCCGCCGAGCATCCCGTGCTGCGTGATGCACTGGCGGATCGCGGCGGCGTACCGCATCACCAGGTGACGCGCGTCATCCGTGCCCTTCGCGTTGACGCGGGCCACGACGCTCGCCAGCCACACCCCGCCGACCACCTCGTCGTCATCGTCGACGCTGCGCTCGAGGTCGACGCCCTGGGTGACGACCGTGACCGACGGGTACCGGTCCTCCGTGAGCCGGTTCGTGGACTGTCTGGATCCCCACGTCCTCGGGTGGGTGATCGGTGCGACGCCTGCCTGGGCGGAAACCTCGTCGAGGTAGTAGCCGAGGAGGTCGTGCAGCGTGGAGAGGACGGCGTTGTCCACGTCGGCGCCGGTGACGATCTCACCGAAGACGGGGTCGACAGGCACCGTCACCGTCCCTCTGTGGCGTATCGGCCGATGAGCTGACCGAACTGCTTGCGGTCCTTCGGCCTGACACGGATCAGTGGCCGGCGGTGCCGAGCCCACCTGGCGTGCGGCAGGCTGGTGCCGGCCTCCACCCTGGTCGCCGTCATCTTCACCACGGACCCTGATGCCGTCGACGACGTCAGGGACGCGCGCAGCGCGCCGGATGCGACGAGGACGCGGCGGTCGAGGCCCCGGCGGCGCTTCAGCAGAAGGGTGGATCGCTTCAGCGGCGGCCACCGGCGGTCACCGCGGTTCTGGAACATCTGGCGCTCCCTGGCGTGGAACGCTTCGACGACCCGGCCGAACGCGGGCCGCAGGTCACGGAGGCGGTCCGCGATCCTCTCCACCTCGAGGACATCGGGGGTGCCGATCAGGACTCGGACGTTCACGGCACCTCGTCCAGTCCGTGGGCGCTCGCGAGGATCGACGCCTTGACGTGCGGCTTGAGCAGCATCCGGGCGCGGGCCGACAGGGCGGTCGCGTAACCAGGGTCGCCGATCTCGTCGTCCGGCCTGGTGCCTGATGGTGACGCGGCGAGCCACCGGACGACCGTGTCGACGACAGCTTCACGCGCGTCGTCGGGGACGTCCTGATCGGTCCATGCGCGGCCCGTGTACTTGAGGGCGGCGGCGGACGCCGCCCGGATCATGTGGGTGACGCGTTCCTCCGTCCAGGAGGTGAGGTCGGCGGCTGTCGCCTGCTCGACCTCCTGGACGGTGCACAGCTCGACAGGCATCAGCCCGCCTTGTCCTCCTGGTTGCGGACCGCCTTGGTGCGCCGCCTGGTGACGGCCTTCTCCTCGGCGTCCGTGTCGTCGTCGGCCTGGTCGTCGGGGACGACGACGAGGTCTCCGGCGGCGTGCAGGAGGACGTCACGGCCGAGGTCGTCCACACCCCAGACGTGCTCCTTGTAGCGCTTCACAGCCATCCCTCAGCCTCCTTCTCAGATTCCGGTGACGGTGCAGAACGCGGCGGGACGGTGGACGCCGAACGCGGCGCGCATCTCGGCGAGCAGCACGACCATGTTCTTTACGAAGAAGTCGGCGTGCGAGTCGCTGATGAGCACGCGGATGCCGTCGCGGATCCACAGCTCCGCCTGGGTGAAGTCCCCGACGAGCCCGGTGTTCTCCGGGACGGCGGCGGTCGCTTCGAACGGGACACCCCAGATGGTGGACGGGCCGGCCTGGCTGGGCGGGCCGAACAGGTACTGGCCGGTGGTGTCCTTCAGCAGCCGGACGTCCTGCCAGTCGTTGGGGTGCAGGATCACGGCGTTCGGCTCGCTGAACCCGAGGCGGATCTTCGTGATCGCCTTCAGGATCGCGTCCGGGGTGGGGTCGGTGCCCTTCGCCTGGGTGAGGATCCCGACGGTGTTGAGGATGCCGCGCAGGTCCGGTGCGGCACCCGTGCCGTTGGCGACCTGCTTCTCGACGCGCTCCCGGAGGCCGAACTGCAGGCGGCCGTTGACGTACCCCTCGATCTGGCCGGCGTCACCCATCGCCTGCCGGGTGATCGGGATCCAGTGCGCGATCGTCTGCACCGGGGACTGGATGACGGCGAACGCGAGCTCCGACTCCGGCTTAGTTGCGCCCTCCGCCGTCTCCGCGGCGTTGTTGGTGAACGCGGTCTCCTGGACGTACTCCACCATGTTGGAGTCCGTCGTCGACACGATGATCTTGCTCGTGAGGGCGAGCGGCATGGTGATGGGGTCCTGCGGCGGCTTGCGGTCCGGGGTGATGAACGCCCCGGCGCTCGTCGCGCCGCTGGTGAGCGTCGCCTTCGTCTCCATCTTGTCGGCGACGAGGACGGACTCGCCCTTGAACGCGGCGGTCGATCCGGCGAGCCCCTGGTCGATCAGGGCCTTGTACCCGGTCGCACCGGTGTACCGCTCACCGAACGACTTCATGTCGACGTCCGGGGACTGCTTGCGCTCCGGGTCGTCGGCGGGTCCGTCGTCCATCTCGACGAGGGTGAGGAACCGCTCCTCGAGGCGCTTGGCCTCGTCGGCGACCAGGCCGTACGCCTGGTTGAGGTCGTGGAGCTCCTTGAAGACGGGGGAGTCCTCCTTCTGGATTTCCTCCACGGTGAGTGAGGCCTTCGCCTCGTCGCGTCGCTTCGAGAAGGCGGCCCATGCCTGCGCGGCCTCAGCCTTCTTCTGCTCGGCGGCCTTGCGAACGTCGTCGCGCAGGCTCATGTCGTTACCTCCTGGTGTTGGTAGGGCTGGGCGAGCAGCAGGGCTGCGCGCTCGTCGTTGATGGCCACCTGGGTCGCGTCGACGGGTTCCGCCGGCGGGGTGGTGTCCTGGGGCGCCGGGCCGGTGTCGGCCGCGGCGTCGTCGGAGGTGAACTCGAGGTTGAGTCCTCCGGTGTCTGTCGCCTTCACGGCGACGAGCCTTGTCGCTGGGTTCGCGCCGACCCACACGGGCGACACTTCGAACAGGTCAACGTCCGTGAGGACACGAACATCTTCACCGTCGATCGTCTCCATGTGCGCCTCGATGACACGGAACCCGAACGAGAACTCCCGGATCGCGCCGCGTTTCAGGGACGTCCACACCTGGCGGGCGACGTCGTGGGCGGCGTCATCGTCGATGAACAAGTCGGCGGTCACCTCGAGGCCCTCGTCGGTCTCGTCCGCGGAGACGGCCACACCGATCGGCGGGATCCCCATGTGGTGCATCCAGCACACCGGCGGCAGGCCGCGTTCCTCAAGGGTCCGGGCGAACGCGCCGCGGGCGACGATGTCGCCGTACGAGTCGACGTTCCCGAACACCGAGACGACCGCGGTGAACCTTCCCGGCGTGTCGGCGGCCTTCACCTGCACGGGCAGGTGCTTCACGTCAGTCGGCATTCGTGGCCTCCTCCTGGGCCGGCAGGTCCGGGTGGACGGCCTGCATGTTGAGCGGAAGCAGCAGCGCGTCCGCGCGCGGATCAGCGACGGGCGGAAGGTTCTCCAGACGGCGCAGCTCGTTCGGGGTCATCACCCCGGACTGCAGGTACCGCTGGTACGCCTCCGACCGTTCCTTGACGTCGCCCTTCATCACCTCGGCGAGGTCGAACTCACAGAACACGCCGTCCCACTCCGGGACCTGGCGGATCAGCTGCGCCTGGATCGTCTCCTCGAGCAGCGCCAACGGCGGGCCCATCGTGTCCATGTACAGCATCCGGTGCTGCTCCGAGATGTTGCTGAACGTCGCCTTGTCGAGGATCCCGATCAGCGGCGGCGGGATGTCGAGGGCGGCGGCGACCTCCTCCCGTGTGAGCTTGCGGTGCTCGACGAGCTGCGCCGCCTCGTTCGTCTGCGAGTGGCTCACCCACTTGAGGCCGTTGTCGAGAAGCATCGGCCGGCCACTGTTCGCAGCACCGACATACGCGAGGTCGATCTCATCGCGCAGCTCCTGCTTCTGGTCCGGTTCCAACGTCCGGTCGGTCTCGAGGGCCCCGCCGGGCCGCATCTTGTTGCGGAAACCGCCGAGCGCCGCGGTCGACGCCTCATGCTCGAGCTCCAACGTGTTCCGCAGCGGCTCCAACGGGGACATGCCGTCCGGCGCGCCACCCGTCGACCACCACCGGAAGTGCACGACGTCGCCGGCCATCACCCGCTCCGTCCGGCCTTCGTGCCTGATGGTGAAAACGTCAGCGGTCTTGTTGACCGTGACGCGTTCCCACGGCACGACGTTGAGGCCTGTGGGTGTCGCCCCGGCACGCGGCCGGCGGATGCGCCACAGGGCGTTTCCGTGCACGAGCAGGTCGGCGACCGTCGCCTCCTTCAACCGGAACGGGAACCATCCTGGGGCCGGCGCGTCGATCAGGTCGACGAGCCCACCGGACCGCACCCGCATGCGCTCTTCACCGACGTCGCGGTACACCTTCAGCGGGAGGCGTGCGATGCCGCGGGCGAGCTTGTTCACGACGACGGTCACCCAGATCTGGGACCGGTACATCTCCGCGTACCCTGCGCGCCGCCACAGCCACTCGATGCCGGGGTCCGCGTGGTTCACAACGACGTCGCGGTACACGACGGTGACCGCCTTCTTCTCCATGTCCGCCTGCTTCAAGGCAGGGGCGAGCGGGCCACCCGCCGGGGGCCGGAAGAAGTCGAGGAGACGCATCTGTCAGAGCACCGTCACAGTCGGTCGCCGGACCTTCGGCTCGTTCACATGCCCCGCCGCCAACGTCACCGCCACCAGCGGCGTGATGTCCACCGACGACGAACGCCGGTTCCACGCCCACGCATCCCCCAGGTCACGCTTCACTGCGCCGCGCACTGCCGCATCCAGCGGTTCTCCGCCGAGGTGACGCAACCGGCCGTCCACCACCAGGTCGTAGAAGTCGCCGCACGCCCGCACCATCCCACGGTGATCCGTCGTCGTCACCTTCACGCCGGCGCGCTCCAATTCCTCCACCGAGCCAGCGGTCTGACCCGCACGGTCACACACGACACCAGCCGGCTTGTGCCGGGCGGCGAGCTCCTGGATACGTCCGGCCAGCCACCCGGCGCCGGGCCGCCGGTCGACGACCTCGGCGTGCACCAGGCCGTCGTCACGGAACCCGGCGGCTGCGACGGTCGCCCAGCTGCGGGTCGGGGACACGTCAAACCCGAACCACACGGGATCCATCGCTTGCGACTCTTCGTCGAACAGGGCGTGCCACACCGCCGGGTCGATCACCGCGGCGGTCGGCATGTCCGTCCTCGGCCAATCCCCGACGCCGAGGCGCTCGACGGCGAACGACCTGGCGTCCAGTGACCGCAGCTCGTTCGCGATGTGCTCCTCAGCGATCCTGGCGCCGGCCGCCGGGTTCGCGATCCGCCATGACACCGGGTCCGCCGCGACATCCGCGGGGACGTCCTCCGGCGCGCCGGCCGGCAGCGACCACTCGAACCACGCGGCAGACGGGTCACCGCCATCGACACCGCGCTCGCGCAACCTCGCGAACGTCACGCCATCCGGGTTCTCCACCCGGTCGACAGCCGACCCCGTGTACACGACCTGCGGGTTCGGCCGGGCACTGAGGGTCGGGATCAGGGCGGCGATCGCCGCCGCCGGCAGATACATCGCCTCGTCCAGGAACAACCTGTCACCGGTGAGGCCACGGCCACCTGACTTCGTGCGGGCCCGGAACCGGACACGCTGCCCGCCCTTCAACTCGACGCCCTCCTGCCCATTCGCCCGCGCGACACGCTTCACCCGCTGCTCGAGCTCCGGCGTGGACTCGATCAGCTCGAGCAGCCGGCGCATCGCTTCCATCGACGTGTCAAACAGGTGCGCCGAATGGATGATCAACCGCTCATCGAACAGAAACAGGCCCGCCAAGGTGAGCGCTTCGATGATCGCGCCCTTCCCGTTCTGTCGGGGGACCATCACCCCAACTTCGAACGCCGACCACTTCCCATCATCCCGCTCCCCCAGGGCGTGCTCCAGGACAAACGCCTGCCACGGATCCAGGATCAGGCCGGCGGACTCAGCCAGGTCGATGGCGTCCTGGCCGGACGACCGGACATGGTCCGGCGCCGACCACACCCGCGGCATCCACGCAGCCACCTGCGTCGTCACCCGCCGGCCACCTTCCGCGCCGCCCTGCGCGCCGCGATCTCATCCAACGTCGACACCGGCTGCTTGGTCTCGGCCGCGGCCTCACGCATCCGGTCGGTGAGGAACACGAGCTGCTTCACGCACGCTGCGAGACCCGCGCCACCGGCCTCGCCGGCATCGATCTCGCGAGCCAACGCCACCGCTGCCGCAGCATCCACCGACCCCGCGGCACGCAGGTCCTTCACCAGGGCACCCACACTTCTCGTCACACCGACACCAAGCGAGGCCATCACCAGCACCTCGAATGAATTTCCCGCGGGGAGAGAGCAAACAGTCCCCCGGGCCCGTCGCCCCCAAGGCGTAGAGATTCGACCCGCCCCCCCTTCCGTCCTCGCCGGCCGCCGCGGCCTGCGGCGCCGGTCTCGAGGTCGGCGTGGTGGTGGCAGCGTGGGCAAAGGCTGGTCAGGTTCGTCTCGTCGTAGTAGGCGGGGTCGTCCCATGCGCGCGGCTGGATGTGGTGTGCGCCGAGCCGTCCGGTGCGGCCGCAGTTGGTGCAGGCGTGGCCGTCTCGCTTGAAGACGTGGGCGCGGATGCGCTGCCACCGCTTCGTGTTGCGTGGGTCTCCTGGCTTGCCGGGCATAAGAAAACCCGCCTGGTTGGGCGGGTGAGTTGTGACAGCTAGCGCATGGGCGGGTGGGCGGGTGGGGTATGTGTGGGTTCCCGTCCACGTCACGGGCCGTGGCTACCGTGACGCTCCGTAGGTTAGCGCACCGCGGCGGACGTCACGAGTCGTCGACTTGCCGGATGAAGGGGTCGGCCTCACGCTGTACGTCTCGTTCCTCATACATGCGTGCGAGAGCGGCGCAGCGGTCCTGCCACTCAGCTACGAGTCGTGCGTACAGGGCATCACGGTCGATGGTGGTCGTGGCGATGAACTCGTGCGCCGCGTCGTACGCGGATCGAAGGCCGGTGACCATGTCCTCGGTGAGTGGCTCCGTGAACCCGTCGGTGTTGTAGAAGATCGTCACGTGCCACCGGTCACGTCCTGGACAGACCTCGACGCACATGATGTCCCCGACCCACTGGTCGAACTGCGAGTCGTTGGTGAACACGGGCTCGTCGTCGATCACCGTCGGCGGCATCTCGGTGATCATCGCGTGAGTGTGTCGTCGTTGGCCATGCGGTGAGGCTACTCCTCGTCGTCTGGTAGCTGGTCGATCCAGGCGTCGGGGCGGGTGCCGCGCATTGTTCCGGGGACGCCGCGGGCTCCTTGGATGGGGATGCCGCGCATCCGTGCGGGGTCGCCTTCACCGCTGCGGCGGGAGTGGAGTTTCCCGCTCTTCGCGGTGGATGCGGATGCGGCGTCGGCCAACTGGTCGGCGGCTTGCTGGTTGGCGCGGAAGCGGCGGAGGAGTGCGCGGCCTCGGCTCACTGTCGCCGCCTGGTTCCGGTGATCCTGCGGATTGTGGCGACGTACTCGCGCCACGCGTCCGCCATGAGCGTCACCAGATCGTTCGCGATCGCGAGCGCAATCGGCAGAGCAACAAGCACTCCGCACATCACGAAGATGATCACCATGCTTCGGTCGCTCACGACGCGTCTCCTTCGGTGTCGGCAGATATGCGGCGGGTGGCGGCTTCGAGGTGGTGGCGGACGGTGGCCCGGTCGATGCGCAGCGCGAGCGCAATGTCACGCTGGGACAGTCCTCGCGTGTAGAGGCGCCACACCTCGAGCTGACGGGGGGTGAGCACCTCGCGCGCGACCGCGTCGAACTCGTCGTCAGTCATGCGGCGCCTTCCGTGTCGGTGGTCGCGCCGAGTTGGCGGAGGTTGTGGGCGAGTCGCCGGCGGTCGCGCATCTCGTCATCGGATGGTGCGGCGGTGAGGGCTCGGGCTGCGGTCGCGGGTGTCGCCCCGGCCTCGGCGATGCGCTTCACCGTCTCGCCGTAGGCGCCGGCCAACGCGTTCGCGCGCCAGACGTCGGGGTCGATGGGCTCGTCCGCCTGGTCGTGGCGGTCTGGCAGCTGTCCGCGCCAGCACGTGTTGTGGACTGGGCAGTGGACGAGCGTGTCGGAGCCGTTCACCCAGCCTGGTCGGTTGGCCTGGGTGGTGCCTTCGTGCCGGCACGTCGGGCAGCCTTGCCCCTCGCCGCGGGCCCTGCGTTCCTGGGCGTGGTCGTCGGCTGCGCGTGCCGCTTCGTGCTCGAGCTTGGCGCTCGCCAGGATGTCGCGGAGTTGGGCGGGCATGGGGCGGGTGGTGCGGTCCTTCGCTGCCCGGCTGATCGCCCATCTGAGTTCACGTGGGGTGAGGTCTGAGAGGGCGAGTTGGTATTCGGCTGCCATCGCCCGTGTCCATCCGTTGGGCCAGAGGCGGCCGAGGCGGTCGAGTTCGGCGGCGCGTTCGCGGGTTTGGTCGTCGGTCATCTGGTGTCCTCGCTCTCGCACCCGCCGCTCGACCGCGTGTGGTGTGGGCGGGTTGGGGTGGCGTCGATGGGGCCGCGTCGCGCGCGCGCCCGCGACGTGGACGTACGGCGATGCGTGTGTGTGCTGTTGCTGTATGGGATGGGGATGGGGATGGGGAACGCGCGCGCAGCGGTGCGCGCGTCACGCGCGCGCGCCCGCCCGCGTGAGGTCACAAGCGCGTCACGCGTGACATGCGTGTGACTGTCACGACGTGTCACGCGTGACATTGGCGTGACGTCACGCATCGTTGGCGTCCCGGTCACGTTGCCGGCGTTTGCGTTCAGCTGCGGTCGTGTCGGCCCGCTGGTAGTCCTGCCAGTCGTGGATGTACCAGCCGTCGCCGTTGCGGTCCCACAGGCCTGCGGACTCGAGAAGCCCTGCTATGCGTGGGGTTGCGCCGAGGCTGGGTGCGACACCGGCGGGGATGTGGCCGTGAGTGCGGCGCCGTGACTTCGGTTCGCCGCGGCTTGCCCAGCACATCGCCTCCAGGTGGGCAATGATCGCGTCCTTCCCGCCGCGGTGGCCGCGGAGCGTCACGACCTTCTCGTGCTCCATGAAGCCGTCGTCAAGCTTGATCCACGCCATCAGGCGTCCTCCTTCTCCTGTGCGTCGATGAGCAGTCGGGTGACCAGCTCGAGCTCCTGCTCCTGGTCGTCGACCAGGGCGCGTGCGGTGGTGATGTGATCGGCGACCGCGGGTGGGACGAGGCCACCGGCACCAGCGACGAGCTCGAGGGCCTGGTCGAGTGCGTGGCGCAGGTGGTCAACCGGTTTCCAGTCGGCGGGGAATCCTGCGGTCATGCGTCTGTCTCCCCGAGGGTGAGCTGGCCGGATGCCTGGATGGCGGCGCGCCGGGTGGCTGCGCGGGTGGCGGCGTGGTGGTCGCGGTCGTAGGCGAGGTGGCAGGCCTGGCACATGGCGCGCAGGTTGGTGGGGTCGTTGTTCTCGGGTGTGTGGTCGAGGTGTGCGACGGTGAGGACGACGACCGACCCGTGCGGGAGGACCATGCCGCCTGTGGCGTGGCAGCGGCTGTCGTGGCCGCGGCCGCATTCCCCCTTGCATTCACACCGGCCGCCGGCACGGCTGCGGATGGCACGGCTGATCGCCTGCCAGTCATCCGGGTACCGGCTCCGGTTCTCCGGGCGGATCGGTGTCACGCCGCCTCCCCCTGGCACTGCAGCGTGTACGCCTCCACGTGGATGCGTGGCGTGTCGTCCGGCGACCACAGACGGGTCGCGGTGATGTTGACGGCGTGGGCGTCGTCGTGCCACGCCAACCCGTTGAGGGCGTCGGCGATGAGCTTGACGACGTTGTCGAGGTCCGGCCGGCTGGTCGGGAAGACGGCGCGGCGGCCGGCGGCGGACAGTGTGCCGTCACGCAGCCGGTGGTCCTTCGGCCGCTTGACGTGGACGTCGACGTGGAGTGTGAACGCCCCGTCCGGGAGCCGTGGCCTGCCTGCGAGTTCCCACGCGGTCCGCACCCTGTCCTCCGCGTCGATGGTGTCGGCGGGCGTGTAGGGGCGGCCGTTGCGGGTGAACCGTGGGCGGCCCTTCCCGCGCGGCGGGCCAGGCACTTCGAGCGACAGGCGGTCGACGGTCATGGCCTGACGTCCCCGCAGCGGCTGCACAGGTCGGTGCGGTCGTCGTTCACCCGGCCGCAGGCGGGGCACTCCCACGCCGGGTGATGCATCCCGGCGGCGACAGCGGTGGTGCCGGCGGCGGCGAGGATGGCGAACACGATGTACGGGGTCACGGCCGCACCTTCACGCCGAAGGCTTCGAGCCACGGGTTGAAGCGGCGACGCAGATCCGCCCACGCGATCCAGGCGGCTTCCCACCGGTGGTGGTCGGCGAGCAGGTCGCGGGTCACGGCACACCCCCACCGGCGCGCGCCCAGTCGGTGAGGCTCTTCGCCTCACGGACGGTGAGCTCGTTCACCGGGACGTGGCCACGGACCATGAGACGCCGGATCGTGACGTCCCGACGGACGGGCCCCATCTGCGGGAGGGCGTCGATCAGGTCGGCGATGAGCATCGACGCGATCCACTCCGGCTGTTCCCACACGATGTCTGCGAACTCCTGGTACGCGCCGTGACGGTCGGTGTGCCACCGCTTCTTGAGGCGTGCCCGACGCCCGCGAACGCGGTTGGCTTGGCGCAGCGGGCCGCCGGGCTGCTGGGTGACGGTCACGACGGTCACCCGACCGTGACGGGCTCGCGGCCCAACTGGTGGAACGTCGCGGTCATGCCGTCCCGGGTGAGGATTTCCCGCAGCTGCTCGACGGCGTTGTCACCGAGGCTGTCGACCTTCATGGTCGCGGTTCTGGTGACCTCCGACGGCTTGTCGTCGGTCGCCGGTTTGAACGCGGTGGCCTTCGCAGCGATGTCGCCGTAGACGAGGAACGCGGCGCGGCCGCCGAGCAGCAGCTGCTGGTACATCTCCACATCGGTGTCGTCACCAAGGTCGAGCTCGACGCTGCCTGAGAACTTGATGACGAGCCGATCGACAGTGTGGCCATCGACCTCGAGGAGGGTGAGCTGGTCGCTCATCAGTGGGTTCCTTTCGTTGTGCGCACGGTGGCGCGGTCTTCGTGCTCACCGATCCAGGCGAGCAACCTGATCCATGGGTCGTGACGCCGTCCCCACCCGCCGGTGACGCGCAGGTAGTCGGCGACCGCTTGGCGGATCTCGTCACGGTCCTGTGGGGTGAGGACCGGCCATGCGTCCTGGACGATGCGGACGACCAGGCGGGTGCGGAACGGCCGGCCGAATGCGTACCGGACCATGTCGATCACCTCGGTCACGGTGCGTGCTCCCTGCGTTTGTGGTCGGCGACGACGAACGGGCCGACCAGGGAGGCGCTCTTCACGCCACCACTGGCCTTGTCCGCACGCGGGGCACTGGCCGAGCGAGCTGGTCGCCTCATGGCAGACGAGGCACCCGCACCGGGCGCACTGGTCGACGTGGCTGTCGCCGCGCGCGATCGCGATCGTCGGGTACAGGGCGATCACTGGCCCCACCAGACCCATGCGGCCAGACACCCAGGGGACACCCGGATGCGACGCCTAGATGCCGTCCCCGGCACGTTCCGGGCCTGTCGTTGCGCGGTGCGCCCTGTAGCTAGAGGGGCCACCGCTTAGATCCCGGTATCCTCCACTTCACGTGAAACCCCTGCATCTGCGGGGGTTTCGTCG
>CAZVNM010000014.1:0-14805 GCA_964628685.1 uncultured Bifidobacteriaceae bacterium
AACAGCTCGGTGTAGTAATCCTCCCACCTAAAAATAATGTTAATCCAGTGGCAACCACAACCGAAACAAGCGATAGCCCTAGCTAGAACCGAAGACGAGATACTCTTTGGTGGTGCTCGTGGTGGCGGAAAGACCGACACAGGGCAAGCGTGGTTGTTATACGATATTGATAAGCCTGGCTATCGGGCACTTGTCATTCGTAAGAACTTTACTGACCTGTCCGATTGGCTAGACCGAGCACAGCGGTTCTATTTTAACGCTGGCGGTAAGTTAGTTGGCGATACATTTACATTTCCTAGTGGGGCACGAATTAAGACAGGACACCTTGCTGACAAGGATGCGTACCAAAAGTATCAAGGCCATGAGTATCAGAAGATGCTTATTGAGGAGCTCACACACATCTCGCGTGAGGGTGACTATGAAAAGTTACGAGCGTCTAATCGTTCGACTGTACCTGGAATTGCTTCGCAGATATTTTGCACCACTAACCCCGACGGACCTGGTCATGAGTGGGTGAAGGATAGGTGGAACATTCCAGACAGACCACATGAAGTGATAGCAGTAACCGACCCTGATAGTGGTCTTTCGAGAGTATTCATACCATCGACGCTTGACGACAATCCAATCTTGATGGAGCGTGACCCGAAGTACGTCAAGATGATCGAGAGTATTACCGACCCAGAGCTCCGCCGAGCATGGCGGGATGGCTCATGGGAGGGCTTTGGAGTGGAGGGCGCGTACTATAAAGTGCAGCTTGATAAAGCACGACAAGAAAACCGAATCAGAATTGGTCTGTATAACCCACTTGACCCCGTATATACATGGTGTGACCTAGGAAAGGGTGAGAATTACGCCATGCTCTTTATGCAAAAGCGTGTCAATTCGTGGGCGGTTATCGACTATGAGGAGCTGAAAGATAATGAAGGATTGCATGACGGTCTTCGTTTACTAAAAAATAAACCTTATATCTATGCCGAGCATTACGCACCGCACGACATGGCAGTAAAAGACTTTAGTGCTACTCGTTCACGCTATGAGATAGCGCAAGACAATGGGATAGAGTACAACATTATAAAAGCATCCTCGGTACATGAAGGAATTGATATTGTGAAGTTTCGTTTCGCTTCCCTATGGTTTGAAGATAATCCAAATGTACAGAAGTTTTTGAAGCGTATCTCACGGTATACGAAAGAGTGGGATGAGTCTCGTGGTATTTGGAAAACAAACCCACGACACGATGAAAACTCTCATGGCGCTGATTGTCTGCGCTATTGGGCTGTCACAGATGTGCAAGATTACAACGAGCTTATGTCGTACCAAGTGTCACAAAATCGCCAGCGTGACCGTAGTTTTAAGTAGAATAGCAGCATGTACAAATCTATTTTCGACACCATCCGCAACGAAGTGGATGACTTTATTTACAACTCAATCGAAGTGGTTGATGGCTACTCATTCAACCAGTACGATACCATCAAGCGTATTCACAAATACCTAAACTCTCAGTTCGATGGTTCTAACCTTTTTGAAGGAAAAGAAAAGATATTTTTCAACATTGTAAAGTTCCGCAAAGAAGCTGTCGCACGTTTCTTTGATATTGATACCAAGGATATTAAACTCCGACCGACCAATCCAAAGTCAGAGTTCTCGACGCTATTCCTAGAGAAAGAATTGCAGCACTGGATAAAGAAAAACAAGTTCGACATACTACTTAATAAAATGGCTGACCAGTTCACTGGCTATGGTTCAGCTGTCATTCGTAAGACCAAGAAAGGTGCCAAGCTGATGGACTTACGCCGATTGTTCCTCGACCCGACTGTCGAAACCATCAGTGACTCACGTTTTATTACAATCAAGCACAATCTCACCGCTTCACAACTGAGAGACAAGGTGAAAGATGGCTGGGATGGTGACGCTATTGAGCGTATCATTCGTCGTAAAGAAGAAGACGGCTTGAATGAGTCAAGCGCTGAGTCATACGAAGACGGTGTGTCACTAACCTCAGTCCGTTCGACACCATACTATGAAGTCTACGAGCGCTTTGGTGAGGTGCCAATGAGCGAGTTTGGCGGCAAGTCGAAAGAGATGGTGCGGTCACTGTTCATTGTTGCCGAACCATACTCAACATCGAACATTGAGAGTGAAACTTACGAGAATGGTGAAGTGCTGTTTAAGGTACAGTGGAAGAAAGAGTATCCATTCCGTGATATTCACTACAGCAAGACCGAAGGGCGTTGGCTTGGTGTTGGTGTTGTTGAAGATTTGTTCCCAATTCAAGAGCGTGTCAACGAGGTGAAGAACCAGCAGCGTGTATCAATGGAGATTAGCTCAATTCACCTATTCCAAACCAGTGACAACACTATCGTATCTAACGTACTCACTGACCTCACTAATGGTACGGTAGTAAAAAGCAAGTCCGGTATCAATCCAATCGTTAACGAGGAGCGTAACTTGTCAGCGTTTGCCAATGAGGAGAATAGTTATCTCGCTATGGCAGACCGCATCTCATTCGCTAATGACCTTGTAACAGGTGGACAGCTTCCGACCTCTACTCCTGCTACTAACGCCATCATTCAGCAAAATAACTCCGTCTCTGTTTTCTTATTCAAGCGGCAGAACGTCACCAACTGGCTACAGGATTTCTTTACAGACCTTGTACTAGAGCAAGCGCTAAAAGACATGACTGCCGAGCATATCCTACGCTATGCAGGTGATAGCTCAGTACTCCAACTCATTGACGACTCACTGGTACAGGAAGCGAAGTTTAAGAAAATTCTTTCAGCTGAAAAAGCTGTATCAGAGGAAGAATTTATGGCGGTAGAGTTTTCTACCCGTACCGAGCTAGCGAAGTTTGGCAACGTACGCTTTGTGAAGATTAAGGAGAATCTCTACGGTGATTTAGAGTTTGAGTTTGATATTCAGATTGGTAATGAACAAGAAGATCCTAACGTGATGGCAAATAACATTAAAGCCGTATTGGTTGACCTTGTAACCAATCCGCAGCTTATGGAGAATCCACTTGCCAAACTACTCTTTAGTGAGTACGCCCAGCGTATCGGTATCAACCCAGCCAAGCTAGAGATGGCGATGGGCAAGATGGAGACCGCCAAGCTCGACCCTGCACTTCTAGAAACTGATGTTAATAAAATGATTTCAGAAGTGACAGAACGCCAGCAACCAAAAACGCTAGGCGCACCAGCATCAATGGCAACTGTTTAACATGACCCCTAAACAATACGCACAATGGAAATCACAAAGCAAGACCTCCAAAGGATACACGAAAAGTTTGTCTCCGACCCCGACTGGAAAATTGTCGAGGCGCTCCTCAATCAGTTTCTCGAACCACTCCTTGATATTCGCTCGATTGAAACAAAAGGCAAGACAAGTGATGAGGTATTTGCAGAGCTAATGGGTAGGAAACTAACCGCTGATGCGCTCTCTAACTTCCTCTCTGAAGTACGACTACTAAAAACTAGTGTCAATAAAATGAATGAATCTAGCAACTTTCGCTAGAATATAACCATCAGCTTTCGCACTTGAGCTTTCAAGCGCATTGTCTGGTTAGTTTTAACCAATTAAATAAATAAAACACATGTCATACGACACTGAGTTTGAGAACTCTCAAGAATCTCACGGAGCCGATAACGATAATTCGGAAACGCTTACAGTTGAACAATTGCAAGAGAAAAACAAACAACTGTACGCTCGACTGAAAAAGGCGGAAGAAGAGGCGAAGGTAGCCAAGGAAGCTGCTCGCAACACTACCGCTGGGGAAACATCACAAGCATTCCCAACCGCAGACGTTGAACGTCTCACACTTAAGGTAGATGGATATAATGATGATGAGATTGCAAAGATAATGGAACTAGGGGGGCTAAAGGCTCTCTCAAATCCACTTGTTAAGAAAGCAGTCGATGTCATGCGAGAAGAAAGAAAGGCAGAAGCAGCACAGGTAGATACCGATGGCGCTATGTCAGATTTCTCACGTAAGTATTCAGAAGCCGACTTGCGTAAGATGTCAGCATCAGAGCTTGAGAAAATCTTGCCCCAGAAATAATAAGTACGGGGTAAGAACCTTACTTAAATAAAAACTTACCCTTAATATGGCATCAATTACAACTGGGTTAACCCAGCACATGAGCATTTATTACGACAAGCGCTTCCTCGAACGAGCAAAGCTTATGCTTAAGCACGATATCGGAGCTGTTGTAAAACCACTTCCTACCAACTCTGGCAAGACCGTGTACTTTAACCGCATGACTCCACTTGCAGTAGCAACTACTCCTTTGACAGAGGCTACTAACCCAAGTGATGTAGACATGACTTCAACTATCGTTTCTGCTACTGTTGCAGAATACGGTAACTGGACTAAGGTTGGTTCACTTTACGAGACTACTTCAATCGACGTAGGTCTTCGTGAACACGTAGACGTTCATGCACAAAACGCTGGTGAAACTATCGACACCCTTATCAAGAACGAACTTGATGGAGGTGGTACAGAACAAGTAGTCAACAGCAAGGCTGTTTCAGCAGTGACCGCAACTGACATCATCGACGGTTACGAAGTACGAAAGTCGGTACTCACTCTCAAGAAGAACAAGGCAATGCCTTTCGAGAATGGTTACTTCCGCTCTATTGTTCCAGTATCAGTAGCACAAGATCTCCGTGGTGACTCAGAATGGCTTGACGCGTACCGTTACACAAATACTGAGAACATCCAGAACGGACTTCTCGGACGTTTGCACGGTGTTGAGTTCTTCGAGACTAACAACGAGACTGTTGCAGCTGACGACGGTTCAGGTAACGTAGACATCTACACTACCTACGTCTTCGGAGCGAACGCTTACGGTATGGTAGATATCGGTTCTGACTCAGAGCCAAAAATCATCTACAAGCGCCCAAGTGACAGTGATACTTCTAACCCACTCAACATGTTCTCAACAGTTGGCTGGAAGGCTTCATTCGTTGCAAAGGTTCTCAATAGCGCATGGCTCATTGAACTAAAGACCGCTTCATCTTTCGGTTCTAACTAACCATTGATGGAGTAATCCACAAGCACCGCTTCACGGCGGTGTTTTGTGTGTTACTATAATGTAATATGCTAACAACAGACTTTGAGAAGAAGATAAAAAACGAGATTGACCAAGACCTTGAGGTGCGGGTGAACCCTAATGCCGACGATATTGCTGGTATTTATTACAAAGGGGTGTATATGGGGATTGCAGTACCGTCTAAAGAGATACACGAGACATTTTCAGAGAAGTACACAGACCGCATGGGGCATCCGTATCGATCCATTGAGCAAGCGGAGGGAATCATCCGTGGAAAGATTACCAAGTTCCAAGACCCCGAAGTGATGAAGGTCATGACTGATAAAATATAGCTATGAATGATTTATATTTTGAAGCGATTGCTGATGATATTATTCGAGAAAAACTTAAACTCGATGAGAAGGAAACTATCACCTACCGTTACCCTGACACTATTGGAAAGACTAACGTAACGATATTCTTCACGAATCAGAAAAGAGCTGCTTGGATTGCAAAATATAAAAAGGAATACTACGGAAGTATTCTCTCCAACGTCGAACGACAAGACGAGTACACTTACATCGACGTATATCGCACCCTTCGTGAAAATGCTATTAAGTCTCTCAAAGAAATAAAGTGAAAGTACTACTCATTTCCACTGACTGCGCCCAGAACGAATACCGCTTAAAGCATAACGCTTACGGCGGTGTTACGTACTACAGGCTAATAGCTCCTCAAAAGGTTTGTAATGCCCTAGGACATGAGTTTGTATACCTAGGCAATAACTTCACCAAGATAGTACCAACGGAGTACGGCAGGCTTTTTGCTGGCTTTGATGCTGTTATCTCAAAACACATTGACAACCCCCAAGGAGCCAAGAATATAAAAGTGGCTTGCGAACAAAACAACATTCCGATGATTTATGACCTCGATGATGACCTTTTTTCTATACGAGATGACAATCCAGCGCATGAATCATATGCACGAGGGAACATGAAACGCGTATATCTCGCCACGAACCTTTCTTTTGCTGATGCCTTTTTTGTATCGACAGAGCCACTTAAAGAAACGTATCAGAAATACATGAAGCAGCTCTTTGATGTGACGATACCAACGTATGTGCTGCCAAACTATAACGATGCGGAACTCTTTGGAGACAAGTACAAGGTGAATGAGCACAAAGTGATGCTTGGCTATCACGGCTCTATTACCCATGATTCAGATTTGCTGATGGTCCTACCTGTGGTTGACGCTCTAATGAGCAAATACCCTCATCTAGAAATGCAGCTTATCGGCACCGTGCGTCGAGATTCGATAAACAAGCTCTTTGATGGCATTAAGAATAAAATGCGCTTTGAGATTAAGGCTGGAACGCCAGCCTTTGACAAGTTCCCTGAACTCCTTATGTCACAGCGGTGGGATATCGGACTAGCCCCGCTTATAGATGACGTATTTAACCGTGGCAAGTCACACATTAAATACCTTGAGTACTCTCTTAAAGGAATCCCGACAGTAGCAAGCGATGTATACCCATATACGTATAACGCAAAAGAAGCTGTTTTATGTAAGAACGTTAACGAGTGGCGACAGAAGCTGGAGAATTTGATAATAGACAAGAAACTACGCCGAGAAATTGGACAAAAAGCCAAACAGCACGTGCTTGCTGAGTGTCAGTATAAAGACCATGGGCACGAATGGATTGACGCGCTCACAAGTGTCATAAAAAACTATAAAAAATAGCGCATGAGTCTATAATTGACTCATGCAATTCTCAGATTCTACGTACCAGCAAGGGTTAGTCGAAGATGCTCGTTTTCTTGTCGGAGCGAACAGTACTACTTACCCTATAGCCGACCTTACTCGTAACCTTAACCGCCGATGGGAGGAAGCAAAAAACTACTTATACCTTACTGACGGCACATGGCAGTCGGCGGAGACCATATACTCACAAAACCTTGTGTCTGGTACGCAAGGCTACACTATTCCACGGACACACATCAAAATACTTCGAGTCGAGATCCTTACGGCAGACGGCAGTTCCAAGCGACTAGAAGCATTTGATAAGTCAGAGATAAAGAACTCCATTCGAGACTTTGAGAATGTCGATGGTGAGCCACGTTTTTATGAGATGACTGGCAACACTATGAACCTGTACCCCGCGCCTAACTATGCCAGCACTAATGGCTTGACTTGGTGGTATCAGGGGGTGCCAGACTACTTTGCTACCACTGACACGACAGATACCCCAGATATTATTCAAACAGTTGACCGTTACCTCTCTGTTGGTGCAGCACTTGACTACGCTATCGCCAAGGTGCTCGCCAATAAAAGTGATCTCGAAGGACAGCTTGAAAAACTGAAAGACCAACTGGAGATGATCGCCAACCGCCGACATGGTGACGTTAATATTGTAATGAAAACCCGACAACCATCGGGGCGTTAGTATGCAACCAACCCGCCAAGAATTTGACCAGCTAAAGCAAGAACTTGAGTCGCTAAAGCGTGAGGTCAATCGTCGTAACCAACAGCAGATACAGATACCACTCGACGATGCGAGTGTACAAGCACTATTACAAGCACTCTACAATAAGCGCATTGACCGACTGACAGTGAAAGACTTGCGCTATGTAACCTCAACAGTAGTTTCATAATATGTCATTTCGTATACCATCAGCCGACCGACGGCTTTCACAACCAAACAGCTCAGAGGTGCAGGGTAACTTGTACCAGACACGCAACATTGACCTCGACGAGGAGGGGTACATTAAGCTATCGAGCGCGACAGTAAGTCTTTATGATGAAACGGACGATGCTGATTTTGATGTACTCCATAGCATGTTCCACAGTTCGAGCGTGTATTTCGTTGGTGGTGACTTGTTTAGAAACAGTCGTACAGAACTATATAGCGTATATACTAATGTAACCGCCACAGACACCACACCACCCTCCCCAGGAGCGGAGAATGACGGTGTATTTTTTAATGATAGAGAAGTGGTATCGGATGGTGCGACTATCAAATACAACAACGCTGGTACTTGGACAACTATTTCAGGAACGCCAGCGGCGATTACTGGTGCTCCAACAGTACTAGAAGTATTCCCTAATCAAAACTCGGTGCTTGTCGGACTTGGAAATAAGGTAGCCAGAGTGAACTCCAGCTGGGCAGTGGCTGTTACCCTGACACTTCCGGCAGACTACCGTGTCCTTTCAATCGCTACTAATGGTAACTATGCCTATATTGCAACTCGTCACGTAAAGAATGGGGAGGCAATGATGTTTGTATGGACTGGAATAAATACTACTAACGATGGTTCGTATGGTGTCGGTACATTTGGCATACAGGCGATAAGAAAGTACCAAAGTTCAGTGGCACTCATGGATACACTCGGTCGGTTGCTCCAGTTCAATGGTTCAGGGTTCACCGAACTAGCAGCGCTGCCTGTTTACTATTCGAGGGTGAATTGGGGCGATGCTAGTAACGATTACGGCAACATGTTCAGTCGCGGTATGGTGGTTGATGGGGATATCATTCACTTGAATATCGCACAAGAGACAGAAGATTCCGATTACCGCTTCCTGCCCAATATGATCGGTAGCTCATGGTGCTATGACCCAAAAGTTGGACTATACCAGCGATATTCGGCAACTAATACCGAAGTCATTACTGATAGTAACGTGTCGTCTGGGGACATAGATACAGTAACGGACATTATTACAACGACCATTACTTGTCCAGCGACTGGTTCGCCAGTGTTCATTGACAGTTCAGCTACTACGGTGGTCGGTATAATTACCGGTCGTTGGTATTACGTCATCAAGTTATCGGATACAACTTTTAAGCTGGCAGAGACGTATGAAGACGCAATGACAGGTACGGCAATTGATCTCGGTACAGTAACAGGGGTAACATCACTCGATCTCTGGTTCATCTCACAACGAGACTTCGGTCAGGGTCTGGTCAGAAAATCTGGTGCAAATATCATACTCAACAATACCGAGACTGACAGCACGCAGCTTGGTCGGTTCGGGCTTACCACAGAAACCTATACAAATGCTATGGCGACAGGCCGCTGGCGTTACATGCAAACCTGTAACAAGATACGCAACTTGGGGTATTTTGTGACACCCAAGATGTTTGCAGAGAATACTCAAGATGCTTTTAATAGCGTAAATCTCCGCTTTAAGCCGCTTGATTATGGTGACAAGATAACGGTCAAGTACCGCACCGAGGACAGATTGCGCTTCCCCGTTATGCCGAACTCATCAAGTCTTTCAGACAACTATATTACTTGGACCAATAGCACCACCTTTACCACGGTGGCAGCGCCCGCAGATAACTACTACGATATGTCTACTGTACAGGTAGGCGACGAAGTTGAGGTTATCGCTGGCGGTAGCTCCGGCTTCATCGCTCATGTTGCCAGCATCTCAAAGTCAGGGTTCCAGTACACCATATCGCTTGATGCAGCGAGTCCGTTCTACGTATCAGGTGATACCTCAATGGTGAAGATTGATAACTGGACAACCTTGGAAGTTATTGATGGCTCAACTTTTGCTGGCACTGAGAAAGTTGTGTCGGTAGATGCCAGCTCCGGTTGGGCGCAGTTCAAGATAATCATGGAAGGCGTCGGCGTGACCATTTATGACAACATCATTAGCACCAAGAGTTTCGAACGTGCTCGCTAGTGTCATATAAACAACTAACAAATCGGATTCAGAATTATAATATAAAAATATGGCGCTAATAAAAACAGATAAGGGGTATAAAAACACCAAGACAGGGGTGTACCACGAGGCAAAAAGCGCTGGTATGGCGAGTTTGCGCAGTTCCTCTTCTACTCCAACGACTTCCAAAACTTCTACTCCAACGACTTCCAAAACTTCTACTCCAGTTATTTCCACAACGTCAAACTCATCATTCGACAAGCAATTAGCGGATATTAAAGCGCAAGCTGCAAAAATTGTGACCGCAGCGCAAAAAGTAGACCCGAACATCAAGATATCTACAGCCAACGCTGAAATGATTGGAATGCCGAAGGTTTCGATACCAACAGTAAGAGAAAAAACGCCAGTGCCGACAGAGCTTTCCAAAGTTGGCACTGCTGCTGTTCCTAAAACCTCACAAGATATAGCAAGGGAGACAATACTTTCGCAGGTTCCAGAGGAAGATAGGGAGACAATAAACAAAATCCTTGGTATTGCGACAGGCTACCAAACTGAAAAAGGGAGACAGTATGAGGACACTGCGGAGTCTTTAATGACCCAGCAACTAGCTAACATCCAATCGACGAGAGATAGAGCGCTAGAAACAACCAAGATGAAAGAAGCGGCTATGCTTCCCGAGCTTGAAGCGGAGCTGGAGTCAATTCGTGGTGAGGCTGATGTACTTGAAGCCCGTCGCAATAGTGCTATACAAGCGGAAGCTCGTCGGCAAGGTGTCTCCACCTTTGCGATGGAGGGCAACATTAACAGAATAGAGCGTGATTTTAATCTTGATAAAGCAAATCTCGCCATTCGAGAGCTAGCCACCGTTGGTAAAATAAATGCTGCCACCAAACTCATTGATACCAAGCTTGACTATAAGTATGGCGACCTTGAAGCTGAGACCAACTTACTCACCGCACAGTTAAACGCTATCTCACCATTTCTCAGCCGTGAAGACCAGAAAGCAGCCGAGACACGTCTACAGCTCAATGAGATTGTGAAGACCAAGATTGCTGACGCTCGTGAAGCTGACAAGCAACTGGAGGAGTTCAAGCTACAGTCATACCTATTCGCACAACAGAACGGAGCGACACCTGCTACGTTGTCACAGATTATGTCCTCTACTAGCAGAGAGGATGTAGCGAGTGTTGGTGGTGCTTTCATACAAGATCCGATAACCAAGATGAATCTTGAGACGCAGAGATTGCAACAAATAAAAACTAGACAAAATATAAATGCTCAACCAAATGTTCCCACATCGGTTATAAATGTCGGTAGAAACAAAATGCTTATAAATTCACAAACTGGTAAAATAATTAAATCCTATGGTGACACATTTGGTGCAGAATTTACAACAACCGAAACGGGAGAAAAAGCAATCGTTTCAAACGACGGAACAGTTACTCCAGTGTCGCAAATTGACTTTAGCAACCCAGAACAGATTGATGCCTTGCCAGTAAGCGACATCACAAAAGCTGTAATGCAGGGATTTGCGAAGACGAAGGATTTGACACCAACTCAGAAGTCCACAGTTGCATCAGAACTACAAAAAGTTGGATTTAATCCCAATACATATATTGTCAATAAATTAGATTCACTTGTCGAATCTTGGTCGGCAATACCGGAAGATTCAAAGGGTTATATACAAGGTTTGAAATTCTGGGAATCAAAGACACGACCAGAGGTAGCTACTTTTGAATCACAACGTACACTATTAACACGAGAGATTGCACGTTTGTTTGACGTTGGTGTGCTTTCAGATCAGGATGTTCAGGCATACAAGGATGCTATGCCGTCACGACAAGATGGTTCTATTGATGTTGTCTTGAGTAAGACTGCTGGTATCGCTGGAGCAGCCGCAGGTACAAATCCATTAAATGCAGGCAAACGCATAAGGCTAAAGGGTGGTCGAGAAGCGGTAGTGGCCACTGATGGTGAAACATTATTAGACCCAACTACAGGTAAACCACTTGATTAATATGGCACTTAAACTTTCTGATTTACAAGGAGAATATGAGGAAATAGAAGCGCCAAAGCAAGGACTCGCTGCTGGATTTGGGACATTTGCCAAGGGTGTTGGTGTTGGTGCTCTAAAATCTGTTGGTGAAACGGCTCTCGGTATCGGTCAAATAGGTCGTGGTATTCAGTCCCGCATCAGTGGGCTTGCTCCATCTATATTCAAGACAGGAGATTCTATTTTTGATCCCGCGCGAGCCGAAGAAATACGACAGACAACACTTGCCGCTAATGCTCCAGGACAGGGTACAGGAAAGTTCTTGGGAACGGTTGCACAGTATATGTTACCGACATCTAAAATTGCCAAAGGGCAGCAGATTCTTGGTGCCGCAGCTTCTAAAGTACCAACCACGGGCGGGGCGCAATTACTTGCAAAAGGGGCAGCACGGTTTCTACCGGAAGCTGCTGGCACTGGAGCAGTTGCATTTACGCGTTCTGGTGGTGACTTGGAACAGACAAAAAATGAAGCGCTGATCGCTGGTGGCTTTTCGGTTTGGCTTGGTGCGCTTGGTGGCATTGCTCGTTCTACATACTGGCCGACACTTGATGACTCAGTAAATAAAGCACTTGGTACACAAGGGAAAAAGTCTGGTGGCGTAGCTTTGAAGCAAACAGCGGAGAAGGTATCTGGTTTGCAGGTTCTAAAACAACGAGCACCAAAGTTGACGGTAACTTTAGACGATGGAACAAAAGCCGCATTTAATCCAGAGAGTGCATCTTACGGGACAACACTACAAGCATGGAACGAAGCACGGAAACAGATATTTGATGAATATACTGCGATTGCAAAAAAAGCTGGCGAAAAAGCAACACTGGACTTGTCCGCTGTACGAAAGCAGATGGCTGAAGCGCTTGATGCTCCTGTCCTTAGTGTGGAAAAAAATGCGGTTAAATCAATTCTGAATGACTTTGATAGTATTTTCAAAGACCCGACAAAAGTTGACATGCAAACAGCCGAAAGATTTGTGAAATCTCTCAATGAGAATACAGTAAATGGATTTTTCGCTGGTACTTCCGATGCTGCTTCATCTAAAGTATACGCAGGGACTTCAAAATTGATACGTGAATCAATGGATGATGTTATCGAAGAAACAACTGGAGCTCAGTATCAAGCAACACGTTCACAGTACGCCGCGCTAAAATCTCTTGAGAACGATCTGGTACGCAAGTTCCAACAAGATGCTAGACAAATTGGTGGTGGATTGCCTGAATATACAGGAGCTTTTGCATCAGGAGATATTATTGGTTCAGCCCTGTCGCTTGACCCAGCTCAATTCGCTAAAGGGGCAACACTTGGTACATTTTCAGTACTTAAACGTAAACTTTCTAATCCAGAGCGATTCTTGCGCCGGTCATTTGACCTAATAGACGATGTTCCAAGTGATTTTTCACTTCGACTATGGGGCGGTGTTGGTGAGCTTACTGATGCGGAAAAACAATTTGCAAAAGAAATGATACCAGAAGGCACCGCAATGTCGCAAGGTGGGTATGTTGGTAATGTGCCAAAGGGTTTTCCGAAGGGCGTGACCCCATCAACTAATCTCCTAGACGAAGCGAAGGGTAAGACGCTGGATGAGTTTTTGAAGGCGAAAACAGAGCCAAGTGATTATGGTTATTCTCACAGACCAACAGAAGGTCCGCGAGCTTTTGACTTGACTGAGAAAGTAGATGGGGAGCAAATGATACCGTCTGATATGTACTCTCAATGGTACGGTAGTCGGGGTACTCCAGAAGATATTGAGTCAATCAATGCTCTAAAGAAAATCAAAGGTAATCCAGAAGCAGAGGTTACTATATATCGAGCCTCACCAAGTACAGACTTCAATTATGGAGATTGGGTAACTCTTTCAAAGAAATACGCTAAACAACACGCAGAAAGTAATGGTGACAAAACATTCAAAGTGAATGAATTGAAGGTTAAAGCCAAAGACATTCGTTGGGCTATGGATGATGTAAATGAGTTTGGTTATTATCCAGAAAATTACAAATCACAACTCGAAGACATCTGGAAGCAGGCTAATCGTACAGCTTCGGCAGACGGAAAATAATGTACAACAGTATTAGTGTTATAATTATTACCGACATAGCCAAGCCTTGATATCCTGCCAAAAGAAAGCTATTAGACCACCTAATATTGCCCATTCCATATACCACACATCAATAGCAGTTATACTCAGGTTACACCCGCCAACGTGTCTCCCATAAAATGCCAAATATAACACCTACTATAAAAGTAATAATTATTCCTATCATACCACTCCACCCTACTACCCTCCCCTTAAACTGTCAATAATACTTATATACATCAGACTTATACGGTACAATTCTAGCTATGAATAACGACCTTAAAAAGATACTGCGCGATCTGCGTAGAGGTAAGGAAACTCCAGCAAGCTTACAACTTAATATAGGTGAAGATGGCGCTTTAAAGTTTAAAGGGCAAGATGGCTATACTCCACAGAAGGGTATTGACTACTGGACACCAGAGGAAGTAAACGCTATTACTCAAGCCATCTTTGATGCTGCAAGGCCACGAAAGGGAGTTGACTACTACACCGACCAAGACAAGCGGTCTTTTGTTGCTGAGGTACTGAAATTAGCTACTCCAGTCAAAGGGCGTGACTATCGAGATGGTCGTGATGGTGTTGATGGTCGTGATGGCAAGGACGCTGAGGAAGTAGATGCTCGTAAAGTAGCGATTGACGCGATTAATTTCCTTGAGTCGTTTGAAGGTGATGCTCGGCTATCTGCCAAGGCACTTAAAGACCTCGACGAAGCGGTTACTGAGATACTACAAAAAGGTGCTGACTTTGAGCTGTCTGAAAAGCAGATAACTACCATTAAAGACCTGCTGCCGAAGTACCCACCAATGAACGCTGGTGGTTCTGGTGCCACGTTCCTCAAGTCACTTCGAGACGTTGACTTATCAGGACTGACCAAGAACGCTGACGGCAAGTACGTGCTCGGTGGTGGTACTGGTTCATCTACGTTCCTCGCTCTTACAGACACCCCAGCCGCCTACACGGGACAAGCAGGGAAGCTAGCCGCCGTAAATACA
>CAZVNM010000015.1:0-14265 GCA_964628685.1 uncultured Bifidobacteriaceae bacterium
ATCGAGGAGCCGATGGCCGCGGCGATCGGGGCGGGCCTGCCGGTGGCCGAGCCGACCGGCAGCATGGTTGTCGACATCGGCGGTGGCACCAGCGAGGTGGCGGTCATCTCCCTGGGCGGCATCGTGGTCGCCCAGTCGGTGCGCGTCGGCGGCGACGAGCTCGACGAGTCGATCATCGCCTACACCAAGCGCGAGCACAAGTTGATGATCGGCACCCAGACGGCCGAGGAGGTCAAGCTCGAGATCGGCTCGGCGTATCCGCTGGCCGAGGAGGTCCAGGCCGAGATCCGCGGTCGTGACATGATCACTGGTCTTCCCAAGACGGTCGTGCTTTCTTCGGAGGATGTGCGCATCGCCCTGGAGGAGCCGTTGCAGCAGATCATCGACGCCGTGAAGAGCACCCTCGACAAGACCCCGCCCGAGCTGGCGTCCGACATCATGGACCGCGGCATCATGCTGGCCGGCGGCGGATCGCTGCTGCAGGGCCTCGACGAGCGTCTGCGGCGCGAGACCGAGATGCCGATCCACGTGGCCGAATCGCCGCTCACCTGCGTGGCCGTCGGGTCCGGTCGCGCCCTCGAGGAGTTCGAGGTCATGCGCAAGTCCTCGACCTCCAACAAGCGACCGAGGCGCCCCCGGTATTAGCGGCGACGAGCACGGCCCGGACGTACGGCCGGAGGACGGCCCGAGCCCGACGTCCGGAGGGCGTGCCGACGAGGAGCGCGGTGACGATCGGCGTCCCGGCCCTGCGCGGGCCGGCGATGACGCCCCCGACGGCGACGCCGACCGTCGTCCCACCCGCACGATCCGTGTGGGAGGGCTCTCCGAGCCGTCGGAGCGGGTGCGCGCGTACCTCGATCCGGACGAGACGCGGACCGGCGGCCGCGACGACGAGCCCGCGGCACGCGCCGCCGATCGTCCGGCGCGCTCGCGCTGGCGGCCGTCCCTGCCGGCGCTGCGCGGAGGTCGCGGAACCCGCCGCGGACCGAAGCCGGAGATCACCGACGACGTCTCCGACGCGGACCGCACGCCGCGTTCCACGCGTCCCGGACAGGCCACCCGCGTCTCGCGCCGGCGCATCATGGTGCGACGGGGCGTGGTGGTGGGGCTCCTCATCGTCTGCGTCCTCCTGCTCACGGCGTTCTTCCGCGAGGGGGAGGACGGCTTCCTGCACAGCGTCAAGGGGACCGTCACCGACATCGTGAGCCCGGTGCAGGACGTGGGCGCGGCGGCGGTGAAGCCGGTGCGCGACGCCTGGAACTGGTTCGCCGACCTGCGCGACGCCCGGCGCGAACGCGACCACCTTCGCACCGAGAACGAACAGCTGCGCACCCAGATGTCCCAGAACCAGCAGACGGCGGAGGACGCGGCCAAGCTCAAGGAGCAGCTGGACGCGCAGCTCTTCCTGAAGACCGAGGGGCCGGGCGGGTACCAGGTGAAGACCGCGACCGTCATCAGCCGTCCGCCGTTCGAGGCCACGCGCCGCGCGCGGATCAACCTGGGTCGCCAGGACGGGCTGACCGTCAACTCGCTCGTGTTCGTCCCGGCCAGCACCGGCGCCGGACAGCGGACGTTCGGTGCGGTGGTGGGGCTCGTGACCCGGGTCGACGCCACCGGCAGCCGCGTCACGTTCATCACCGACCCGACCACGGCGGTCGCCGCGCGCATCCAGGGCACCACCGTGCCGCTCGGCCTCCTCAAGGCCACGCCCACCGGCCAGCTCCTGCTCACGGGCGTGCCGGCCAAGGTCGCGGTCGCGGACCGGATGAACGTGGTGACCCTCGGCACCGGCACCAGCAGCCTGCCGTCGCCCTATCCGCCGGGACTTCTCATCGGCACCGTCAGCGACGTGGGCAACGCCGAGCCCAGCGGCGCGCAGACCGTGCAGGTGACGCCGTTTCGCGATCCGGTCGACCTGGACACCCTGACGATCCTCGTCCCGCAGAGCCCCGAGGCCAGGCGCCGGGCGGGGATCGGGGGATGACGGCCCCGGTCGTGGACGAGCCCACACGCCGGTCGCTGGGCGGACCCGTGGTGTCGGCCGCGATCGTCCTGGGCATCGCGGTGGCGATCCAGGTCGTCCTGATGCAGCGCGTGTCGATCGGCACGCTCCACGCCATCCCCGACGTCATGGTCGTGGCGGTCGTGATCGTCGGCATCCACCGGGGCGCGACCGTGGGGGCGGTCGGCGGGTTCGCCGCCGGCATCCTGGTGGAGCTCATGCTGCCGGGCGACACCCTGGGGGTGGTCGCGATGGCGTGCGTGGTCATCGGGGCGTGGTGCGGGCGGTTCGCCGGCGGCGACCCACCGCCCTGGTGGCTGGTGGTCGTCATCGGCACCGCCGCGACCGGCCTCGTGCCGCTGTGGGTGGGCATCGTGCAGCGGCTGCGGGGCACCGGTCTGCCGTTCGGGGACCTCATCGGGCAGATCTGCCTGCCCCAGATGGCCTTCGCGCCGATCATCACGATCATCACGCTGTGGGTCGCCCCGCGACTGCTCGGCCAACGCGTGATCGTCGAACCGGGGATGATGCGGGGGTGAGCACCTCACCGCGCATCACCGAGCCCACGCGTCCGGCCGGGCGCGGGGGTGGTCTGGGCGGCAGCCCGCTCACCCCGAAGACCGCGCGTCGCATCGCGCTCTTCGGCTCGATCAGCCTGGCGCTCTTCGGCATCCTGATCCTGCGGCTGTGGTTTCTGCAGGTGGTGGGCGCGAGCGGCCTCGAGGCGCAGGCGAGCGCCAACAGCGTGCGGAGCATCAACATCCCGGCACCGCGCGGAGAGATCCGCGACCGCAACGGGGTCCCGCTGGCCCAGAGCAAGCTGGCATGGGACGTGGTCGCGCTGCCGCAGGACCTCTACGAGGGCACCGGTCCCGACGCCGGGCTCACCCGTCAGGGCGAGCTCACCCTCAACAAGCTGGCGCGGGCCCTGGACGAGAAGCCCCAGCGGCTGCGTCAGCTGATGGCCATCGGCAAGAAGCGCACCCCGTACAAGTCGGTGGTGCTGAAGGCCGACATCGACCCCGAGGACCCGCTCTTCTACGCGATGAACGAGCGGATCGGCGAGTTCCCGGGCGTCCGGCTGGAGCGCACCCAGCGCCGGTCGTACGTGGACGACGGGCTCAACATCTCGCACGTGCTGGGATGGGTGGGCCAGATCCCGGCCGACCAGGCCGAGTCGTACCGGCAGCGCGGCTACCGCAACGACGCCATCGTCGGCATCAACGGCCTGGAGGCCCGCTACCAGGACTTCCTCAAGGGCACCGACGGCGAGCGGAAGGTCGAGGTGGACGCCTCCGGCGAGCCCACCGCGCGCGGCGTCGTGTCCGAGCGCCCCGCCAAGCCGGGTGCCGTGCTGGTCACGTCGATCGACTACAAGGTGCAGAAGGAGCTCTCCCAGGCGCTGCGCGACGCCGTCGAGCGCACGTCGATCAAGGGCGGCGGCGGGGTCGTGATGGACATCAGGACCGGCGAGATCGTCGCGATGGCCTCCTACCCCCAGATCAACCTGCAGGACTTCGCAAGCGCCAAGCGCGGCGCCATGACGAAGGCCATCAACGACAAGCGCGAACCCATGTTCAATCGCGCGGTCTGGGCCTACCCGCCGGCGTCGACCTTCAAGACCATCACGGCGGTCGCCGCCCTCAACAGCGGGGCGATCACCGCCGACGAGCCGCTGCGCTCCGGCAAGTACGCGGACCTGTTCGGCACGCGGTTCTGGAACTTCCGGAAGATGGAACAGGGCGACATGTCCATCCAGCGCGCGCTTCGCGTGTCGAGCGACACGTTCTTCTACCAGGTGGGCGCGAAGCTGATCAACCGGGCGAGCAAGCGCGATCAGATCAACGGCCACGACAAGCTCTACTTCTGGGCGAAGTCGCTCGGCTTCGGGGCGCCCACCGGCATCACGGACCTCATCCCGGGGGAGAGCGCCGGCGTGCTTCCCGACCGGCACTGGAAGGCCAACAACCCCGGACTCCTCAAGGCGTCCCAGCCGACGACGTGGGACCAGTGGCGCCGCGGCGACACCATCAACATGTCGGTCGGTCAGGGCGAGCTGCGGGCCACGCCACTCCAGATGGTCCGCGCCTACGGTGCGCTCCTCAACGGCGGCCGGCTGGTGACCCCCACCATCGGCAGCAAGATCTACGACGCCAACACGACCACGCTGCTGTCGGACCTGCGCAAGGGGCAGCCCGAGAAGCAGATCCCCACGATTCGCCCCGGGGTGATCGAGCCGATCCGGGCCGGGCTCTACGACGTCGCCAACAACTACGAGGGCACCGGCGTCAACACCTTCGGCCGGCTGGGCGGGCTGGTGGCCGGCAAGACCGGCACCGCCGAGAGCGGCCAGGAGCGCGACCACGCCTGGTTCGTGGGCTACGCGCCGGCGGACAAACCCGAGTACGCGGTCGCCGTCGTCATCGAATACTCCGGCCTGGGCGGTCAGGTGGCCGCCCCGGTCGCCTGCAAGGCGATCACCGTGGCGGTGAACGTCGACCCCGAGAACTGCGGCAGCGGCGCGCCGCCGGCCGGGAGCGGGGACTGAGCACGACCACCACACCGCGACCCGCGGCCGTCTCGCGCGTGCGCGGCATCGCGACCCGCATCGACTGGGTGATGATCGTCGCCGTCGGCGTGATCACGGCCTTCGGGCTGCGGATGGTCGCGTTCGCCACCAAGAGCGACATCGTCGACGACCCGGGGTTCTTCGCGACGCGCCAGCTGATCTACGTCGCCGTCGGCCTCGGGCTCATGGCGGGCGCCATGGCGATCGATCTCGACATCTTCGCGCGGCGACCGCTCGCGGTGTGGGGCGCCCTCATCGCGTCGGTGACGGTGGTCCTGGCCGTCGGCACCACCGCGCGGGGATCCACACGGTGGATCGACCTGGGGATCTTCCAGTTCCAGCCCTCGGAGGTGGGGAAGATCGCGATGACGCTCGTCCTGGCGGGTGTGATCGTCGACCGGCACGGGGAGGTGGAGGACCTGCGTTCGGTCGTCTACGTCGTCGGCATCGCCCTGCTGCCGACCTTCATCGTGTTCGTGCAGCCGGACCTCGGGACCTCGCTGGTCTACTCGGCCATCACCGTCGGGATCCTCTTCTTCGCGGGCATCCCCGCCCGGTACTTCGCATGGGCGGGCGGTGCCCTGGTCGTGCTGGCGGCGCTCGTGGTGTGGATGCTCCCCGCCGCCGGCGTGCACGTGCTGCAGGACTACCAGATGGCGCGTTTGACGGCGTTCCTCGACTCGAGCGCCGACCCCACCGACAGCGGCTTCCAGACCAACCAGGCGCGCACCGCGGTCGGCCACGGCGGCGCGACGGGCAAGGGCATCGACGGGGCGACCCAGGTCAACAACGACCTGCTGCCCGAGCACCACACCGACTTCATCTTCGCGTCGGCCGCCGAGATGTTCGGGTTCGTGGGGGTGACGATCCTCATCCTCGTGTTCGGCCTGGTGATCTGGCGGGCGCTTCGCATCACCGCGCGAGCGCCGACGTTCTTCGAACAGCTGGTCGCCGGCGGCATCGCCACGATGCTGACCTTCCAGGTGTTCGTCAACATCGGGATGAACGTGGGCATCATGCCCATCACCGGCATCCCGCTGCCGTTCATGAGCTACGGCGGCAGCCACACGCTCACGAGCCTCATGGCGGTCGGGATCCTCCTGCGGATCCATCGGCGCAGCGTGCGCGGGCCGCTGTGAGGCGCCGCGCGCCGCGACGCCCGGACCGCCGTCTGGCGGATCGGACAGAATTGCACGATGCTCGTGCATGACCACACCGACGGAGGACGCCGATGCGGGCCATCGGATCGCTGAAGAAGGGCGCGGGCGCGGTCATGCCGTTCGTCAACGCCGTACGCAAGGTGGAGGCCGCCGACGACCAGGACGGCTCGCTGACCGTGCTGGACGGCGACCCGGTCGCGACCGCGCGGCTGCGGCACATCCTGGGCGGGCCGGGCGACCACGGCGTCGACGCGTTCTCCGGACCCCTCGTCGCGGTCGTCGTCCCGGGCCACGACCCGTCGCTCGCCGCGTCGGTCCTGGCACGCGCCAAGCGTCAGGGGCGGGTGGTGTTCGTCGTCATCACCGGTGAGGACGTGCGCGACCGGCTGGACCTGGAGCGTGCGCTCCTCGCCCATCCTCCGCTCGAGCTCTCCGACTTCGCGCACGTGGTCGCGCTGGACGACGCCGACGAGGTCCGCCAGGCGCTCGCCGACGTGATGTCGTCCGAGGCGGCGATCGCCGTGGCGCGGGAGCACGCGGTCATGCGCGACGCCGTCACCGCCTCGCTCATCGCCGGCTCGTCGCGCCAGGCGGGCGCGATCGGCGCGGCCGCGCTGGTGCCCGGCGCCGAGCTGCCGGTGCTCGCGCTCCTGCAGGTGCGCATGGTCTCGCAGCTGGCGGCCGCCCACGGACGTCCCCTCGACGTGCGCCGCGGCCTCGAGATCGGCGGCGTCCTGGCCGCCGCGTTCGGCTGGCGTGCCATCGCGCGCCGCGTGACCGCATCGGTGCCGGTCGCCGGGTTCGCCATGCGGGCCGGCATCGCCTACTCCGGAACACGCGCGGTCGGCGAGGCCGCGCACGTCTATTTCACCAAGGCCGGTGATCGCGCCGACATGCCGCTTGACGGCCTGGCGAACGCCATCTCCGGCGCGCTCAAGAAACGCAAGGACAAATCGTGACCCGACCCGTCGACGTCCCCCGCGACCGGAGCCCGAAGCGCCCGGCCGCGCATCCGCCGCTGCCCGCCGCACACCCCGGGGGTGTGCGATGAAGACCCGCATCCTGGTGTCGGTGGACCGCTTCGAGACCCGTGTCGCCATCACCGAGGGCGACCGCGTGAGCGAGTGCCACATCGAACGCCGCGGTCGTCGATCGGTGGTGGGACACGTGTGGAAGGGACGCGTCGAGAACGTCCTCGCGGGGATGGAGGCGGCGTTCGTCGACATCGGCATCGAGAAGGCCGGCTTCCTGCACGTCGACGAGATCGTGGCGATGGGTGTGCCCAAGAGCAAGCGGATGATCGGCGACCTGCTGAAGAAGGGCGACCACATCCTGGTGCAGGCGGTCAAGGACCCCATGGGCACCAAGGGCGCCCGGCTCACCATGCAGCTGTCGCTGGCCGGCCGGTTCCTGGTGTTCGTGCCGTTCGGCGACGGGGTGGGGGTGAGCCGCCGGCTGGACGACGAGGAGCGCGACCGTCTGCGCAAAATCTGCAGGCCGCTCGCCCAGGGCGAGGGCGGGCTCATCGTCCGCACACAGGCCGCCGGCGTCACCGAACGCGAGCTGCAGCGCGACGTCGAGGCGCTCCGCCGGCTGTGGCGGGCGCTTCAGGCGCGGGCGGAGCAGGTGCGTGCGCCGGGGCTCCTCTACAGCGAGGCCGATCGCTCCCTCAAGGTCATCCGCGACCTGTTCGGCGACCACGTGGACGAGGTCCTCGTGGACGACGAGGCCCAGTACCAGCGCATCCAGGACTTCCTGCGCCGCACCTCGCCGGAGCTCGTGGAGCGCATCCGCTTCTACACCGACCCGACGCCCCTCATGGAACGCTACGGGGTCGACCGTGCGATCCGCTCGACGCTCTCACGGCGCGCCGATCTCAAGTCGGGCGGGTACCTGATCATCGACGACACCGAGGCCATGACGGTCATCGACGTCAACAGCGGACGTCACGTCGGCCGCGGCAAGACGACGCTCGAGGAGACGATCACCCAGACCAACCTGGAGGCCGCTGAGGAGGTCGTCCGCCAGCTGCGCCTGCGCGACATCGGCGGCATGATCATCATCGACTTCATCGACATGAACGACCAGCGCAACCGCACCGCCGTCCGGCAGGCGCTCGAGGCGGCGCTCTCACGCGACCGCGCGAAGGCGTACGTCGTCGACATCTCCCCGCTCGGGTTGGTGGAGATGACCCGCCAGAACATCAGCGACGGTCCGCGCGAGATCATGACCGAGGAGTGTCCGACCTGCGCCGGCGTCGGGATCATCCCCAGCGTCGAGACGCACGCGGTCACCGTCGACCGGGAGATTCGACGCGTGCTGAAGTCGCGGTCTGAGTCGGCATTCGCGGTGTCGGTCAATCCGTCGGTGCTCGATCTGGTGGCGGGTGACGGCGACGCGGGTGTCACCGACATCGAGGCGGAGACCGGCAAGCGCGTGCGGCTGGAGCCCGATCGCGGCCTCGAGCCGGGAGCGGTGCGGGTGGACGCGATCTGACCTCGGGCGGCACTCGCGCCCGCCCGCAGCGCGTGTCAGAGTTGTGGCATGCGGCGTTGGCCGCAGACTCAGGTTCCCGCAATGCTCTGCCGATAGGTCGATCACCGGATGACCGACTCCAAACTCTCGAGGGCCGCGTACGTCTACGTGCTTTCGTTCGTCGCGCTCGCGATCGCCGCCACGGCGGTGGCGGTCGTGGTGGACCCGCACGTCGGCAACCTGTGGGCGCTCGCCGCCTTCACGTGCGGTGCCTCCCTCGCGCAGCTCTTCCTGGTCTACGCGTCCCCCCGGCTCGGCTACGACATCTCGCTGGCGTTCCTGTTCGCTGCGGTCATCGCCCTGCCGGCGCCCGCGGTGAGCCTGGTCGCGGTGCTGATGTTCCTGCCCATCTGGCACCACGCGAAGTTCCCCTGGTACATGCCGCTGTTCAACATGGCCAACTACGCGGTGCCGGGGCTCGTCGCCAAGTGGATCATCTCGTTCGGTCCGGTCACGGGCGCCGTCGGGGGACTGCGCGTGGCGACGGCGACCGTCGTCTTCACCCTCATGAACCACGCGGCGCTCGCCGGGATCGTCAAGCTCGCTCGGGGTGAGACCCTGCGCCAGTCGCGCCTGTTCAGCCTGACGCACCTGTCGCTCGACTCGCTGGTGCTCTGCATCGGCGCGGCCATCGCGCTTCTGTGGGACGTGTCACCGGTGTCGAGCCTCTTCGCGATGCTGCCCCTCATCCTGATCGCCCGTGCACTCCAGATCCCCAAGCTGGAGCAGGAGAGCTGGACCGATCCGAAGACCGGCCTCTACAACGCCAGGTTCTTCTGGGAACGCGGCGATGACCTCGTGAAGCGCGGCAAGGGCACCACCGCCCTCGCCATGCTCGACCTCGACTTCCTCCGGGAGGTCAACAACGCACACGGTCACCTGGCCGGGGACTCGGTGATCAACGAGATCGGCAGGGTCATCCGCGCCCGCGCCCGGGCCACCGACATGGCGGCGCGCTTCGGGGGCGAGGAGTTCGCGATCCTGATGCCGTCCACCAACCTGGACGCCGCGCGGGTCGTGGCCGAGCGGATGCGGGAGGCAGTGGAGGCCACCACGGTCGAGACCGAGGGGGTGCGGCTGCACGTGACCGTCAGCATCGGCGTCTCCCACGGCCTCGAGACCCTGGAGGACCTCATCCGACACGCCGACCGTGCCCTCTACCGGGCGAAGGACATGGGACGCAACCAGGTCGTCGTGGCCGACGATGTCTTCAACGCGGAGTTCGAGAACACGCGGGCCGGCCGGGCGGCGACGTCGATCCGATACCCGGCTTGAGGCCGGGAAGAATCTTTCGCTGACGGTTCCGGGGCGTTCGGCGGTTCCGTGATTCTTCCCGGTTCCCCGACGGTTCGCCATCAGACGTTCACGACTCGGTGGCGACCTCTGTGGACGGTTCATTTACCGGCAGTCGTTGACGGCAGGCACGTGGGTTCGCCTGAGGCCGGGAAGAATCTTTCGCCTGACGGTTGCGTTCGCGGAGACGGTGCCGCGATTCTTCCCGGTTCCCTGACGGTTCCGGATCAGACGTTCACGACTCGGTGGCGACCTCTGTCGTCGGTCACGTAGAGAAGCCAACGACGGCAGGCACGTGGGTTCGCCTGATCGGCGAACGCGGGTGCGCCCTTCGGCGCCCCCGCAACCGCCTTTGTGGCTTTGGGGGGATCTTTCGCCGGACGGTTGCGTTCGGGGAGGCGGTTCCGCGATTTTTCCCGGTTTCCTGACGGGGCGGGATCAGACGTTCACGACTCTGCGGCGAGCTCTGTGGACGCGGCGGTAGGGAAGCCAACGACGGCAGGCACGTGGGTTCGCCTGATCGGCGAACGCGGCGGCGCCCTTCGGCGCCCCCGCGACCGCCTGAGGCCGCCGGGCAGAATCTGTCGCTGACGGTCGCGTCCCGTGTGACGTTTCCGCGATTCTTCCCGGTTCCTCGACGGGTCGGGATCAGACGTTCACGACTCTGGGTCGACCTCTGTCGACGGTTCGTTACGGCAGCGTTGACGGCAGGCACGTGGGTTCGCCCGGGCGGCGAACTCAGGCGCGCCCCGCAAACTGCTTCAGGCCGGGAAGCATCTCTCGCCCCACGGCGCGTCTCGGTGCCGGTGTGCGTTGATTCATCGACACCGCCCCCGTTGCGCGCCGTCCGGCAATGGGCGCCTGCCCGCTGCTATGATGCGCGGCCGTGCCCACCTCGGGTGCCCTCGTTTCCGACCGGGAGCAGTGATGCCGGACTACGCAGTGATCGCCGTCGGCGGCAAGCAATACCGTGTGCGTCAGGGTGAGACCCTGCTCGTCGACCGTCTGGCGGTCGATGAGGGTGCCACGTTCGAGCCGTCGGTGCTGGCCGTCGGCGAGGGCTCGGGCATCTCCGATGGCGGTGCCGTCACCGCGGTCGTCGAGGAGCACGTGCTGGGCAAGAAGGTCGTGGTGTTCACCTACCGGCCCAAGAAGGACAGCAAGAGGAAGCGCGGCCACCGCTCACGGCTGTCGCGCATCAAGATCGACTCCATCACCGCCTGAGGGGGATCACGGCATGGCACACAAGAAGGGTGGCGGCTCCAGCCGCAACGGTCGTGACTCCGCGGCACAGCGCCTCGGCGTGAAGGTCTTCGCCGGCCAGCGCGTGCCGGCGGGTTCGATCATCGTGCGTCAGCGCGGCACGAAGTTCAAGCCGGCCAACGGCACCGGGATCGGCCGCGACCACACCATCTTCGCGACCGTCACCGGCCGCGTGGAGTTCACCAACGGCCAGAAGGGCCGACGCGTCTTCGTGCACCCGGAGACGTCCTCCGACTGATCGGGGGTCCCGGTGGCGTTCACCGACCGGGTCAAGATCCACGTCCAGGGTGGTCACGGCGGAGGGGGCTGCGTCTCCTTCCGGCGCGAGGCCCGCACGCCCAAGGGCGGACCGGACGGCGGCAACGGCGGCGACGGTGGGACGGTCGTGGTGATCGCCGATCCGGAGGTGGTCGACCTCTCCCGCTACCGTCAGGCGGTGCATCACAAGGCGCGCCCCGGCCAGCCCGGTGCCGGACGGCGACGCCACGGCAAGAGCGGGGACGACGCGGTGCTGGCGGTCCCGGTCGGCACGCGCATCCTGCGTGACGACGAGGTGATCGCCACCCTCGACGCGCCCGGCGACCGGGCCCAGGTGGCGGTCGGCGGTGAGGGCGGCGTCGGCAACTTCGCCTTCCGGTCCTCCACCCATCAGGCGCCGCGCGAATCGGTGCCCGGCACACCCGGCGACGAGACCTGGCTGGTCATGGAACTGCGCCTGCCGCTCGACGCCGCGATCGTCGGCCTGCCCAACGCCGGCAAGAGCGCCGTCCTCAACGCCCTCACCGGTGCGGCGGCCCCCGTGGCCCCGTACCCGCGCTCCACCCGTCAGCCGGCGTTCGGGCCGCTGACCGACGACTACGGACGCATCTTCACCATCGCCGACCTGCCGGGCGTCGACGAGCAGGGCGAGCCGCGTCGCGACGGCCGCCTGGGCCAGCTGGAGCGCACGCCGGTCATCATCCACTGCGTCGACGGGCGTGAACCCGAGTCGATCCCCGAGCGTCTGCGCCTCGTGCGCGCGGGCATCGCCCCGTTCCGAAACCCCGACGCCCAGGAGCTCGTGGTGGCCACACACGTGGCGGGTGATCCGCCCGCCGGCGCCGACGTGGCCGTCGACACCACGACCGGTGCGGGGATCGACACCCTGCGCGACATGCTGCTCGTCCGCTTCACGGAGACGACACGGTGAGCGTGGTCGTCGTCAAGATCGGCACCTCGACGCTGGTCGACACCGCCGGGGACTTCCGCGAGGACGTCCTGGAGGCACGCGTCTACGACCTGGTCCGCGCCTCGCGCCTGGGCTTTCGGCCCGTGCTCGTGTCGAGCGCCGCGATCGCCTGCGGCCTCGCGCGTCTGGGCATCACCACCCGGCCGACCGCCCTGCCCGACCTGCAGGCCGCGTCCGCGGTCGGGCAGGGGGTGCTCTTCGAGCGTTACCTGCGCGCGTTCGGCAACCATGGTGTGGTGGCCGCCCAGGTGCTCCTGACCTCCGGGGACCTCGCGGGCCGCGACACCTACGTGAACGCGCGCAACACCCTCACGCGGCTGCTCGAGATGGGCGTGGTGCCGGTCATCAACGAAAACGACACCACCGCCACCGACGACATCACCTTCGGCGACAACGACGTGCTGGCGGCGCAGGTCGCGATCCTGCTGTCGGCCGACCGGCTGATCCTCCTCACCGAACGCGACGGCCTGTACGGCCCCGGCCCGGACGGCCCCGCGCTGATCGGCGCCGTGCCGGCCGGCACGGCGCCCGAGGACGTGGAGCTCGCGGTGCTGCCGGGCTCGTCGCAGGGGCGCGGCGGCATCACCAGCAAGATCGCGTCGGCGTCCATGGCGACGGCGTCGGCCGTGCCGACCGTCATCGCCAACGGCTCCATCGACGGCGTGGTCGTGCGGATCCTTCAGGGACAGGCGGTCGGCACCCGGTTCCCCGCGGGCGATCGCACCCGCTCCGCGTTCAAGCTGTGGCTGCGGTACGCCAAGCCGGTGCGGGGGCGCGTCGCGGTGGACGCCGGCGCGGCCGAGGCCCTCTCCACGCGCGGCACCTCGCTCCTGGCGGTGGGGGTGACCGCCTGCCACGGCACGTTCCTCGCCGGTGACGCGGTGGACGTGGTCGACCCCGACGGCGCCATCATCGGCAAGGGCATCGTCCGCCTGAGCGGCGACGAGGTGCGCAGCATCGTCGGCATGTCGAGCGCCCGGGTGCGCAGCCGGTCCCCGGGACTCCCGGACGAGGTGATCCACCGGGATCAGTTCGTGCTGGTGGACTGAGGTGGCGACGAGCACGGGACCCAGGAGGATCGGCCTCTTCGGCGGGACGTTCAACCCGCCGCACCTCGGCCACGTCATCCTCGCCCGCGAGTGCCAATGGCAGCTGCGGCTGGACGAGGTGCGCCTGGTGGTGGCCGCGCGCCCGCCGCACCGGGAGGCGCCCGCCGTTGATCCCGAGACGCGCCTGGCGATGGTGGCGCACGCCGTCGAACGCCATGCCCACCTGTCGGCGTCACGGGTCGAGATCGACCTCCCTGGCCCCAGCTACACGGTCGACACCCTCACGCACCTGACCGCCGTCGAACCCGACGCCGCCTTCACATGGATCATCGGCGCCGACCAGCTGCTGGCCTTCGACCGGTGGCGGCACCCCGACCGGATCGTCGCGATGGCACGGCTGGCGGTGGTGGCCCGCGGCGATTCGGACCTGGACGCGCTGTCGGAGGTGGCAGACACCGTGGCACCCGGCAGGGTCGACCTCGTCGAGATGCCCGAAATCGGCATCTCGTCTACCATCATCCGGGAGCGCCGGCGCGCCGGGCAGCCCGTCGACCACCTCGTGCCCGCGGGAGTCGCCGGGATGATCGCCGACCGGGGCCTCTACACTTGACGGACGGAGCACACACGACGGACGGGGACCCCATCACCGACGCCACCCAGATCGACACGCACGAGCTCGCCGAGCTCATCGCCGAGGCGGCCGACTCCAAGAAGGCCTCGGACATCGCGATCATCGACATGCGCGAGCTCGTGGCCTACACCGACTACATGGTGCTCGCCACCGGTCAGACACCCCGCCAGACCAAGGCGATCGCCGACGAGGTCCGCAAGCTCGTCAAGGAACAGACCGGCGCCTTCGCCCGCCGGACGGAGGGCGACCGCGAGGGCGAGTGGATCCTGATGGACTACATCGACGTGGTCGTCCACATCTTCACCCGTGAGGCGCGCGAGTTCTACCGGCTGGACCGCCTGTGGCGCGAGGCCCCCATCGAGGAATACGCGGCCGACGAGACCACCGCAGAGGCGGTCACGGCGGATCGCGGCTGACGTTCGCGGCCCGGGCCGCGGTGTCCTATACTGTTCCGACGCCCCGGGGGATTAGCTCAGCTGGGAGAGCGTCGCGCTGGCAGCGCGAAGGTCACCGGTTCGATCCCGGTATCCTCCAC
>CAZVNM010000016.1:0-13277 GCA_964628685.1 uncultured Bifidobacteriaceae bacterium
GAGAGCGTCGCGCTGGCAGCGCGAAGGTCACCGGTTCGATCCCGGTATCCTCCACCTCACCGGAAACCCCGCCTTGTGCGGGGTTTTCCTGTTCGGTGGGGTGGTTGGTGGTCAGTCCAGACACCCAGGAGACACCCGCCCGCAACTCCGCGAGCCGCCACGCGGGTTCATCCAGGAGGACGTGGCCGTAGGTGTCGAGGGTCTCGGACCGCTTCTTGTGGCCAGCGATCCTCGCGGTGAGTGCGACGTCGACGCCTGCGAGAAGCAGCAGGCTGATGTACCGGTGCCTGAGGTCATGGGGGCTGTAGCTCGCGGTGCCGGCGGCGGTGCACGCCCGCGCCAACGCGTTGCGGAGGGTGTGGACGACGAGGCCAGGGAACACGCGCCGGTCCGGCCGCCGGTCATCCGGCGGGCACAGGTCCGCGATACGGGCGGGCCAGTCCCCGACCAGCGGGATCCACCTCTGACCGCCGGTGCGGCCCTTCGTCCTGCCTGACGCGATCCTGATGCGCCGGCCGACGAGGTCGACGTCACCCCACGTGAGGGACCTGAGCTCCCCCAACCGCATGCCGGTCCGCTCGAGCAGCTCGACGTGCACCCGGTAGCGGGGGGTGATGCACTGGAGGATCGCCTGGAACGTCTGCCACGACGGCGGCTCGAGCTGCACGTCGACGCGTTGCGGCAGCCGGAGCCTGCGGTCACGGGCCGGGTTGGGGTGGGGGAGGTCCTGGTGGTCGAGGGCTTGGCGGAGCGGGCCGAGGTACTGGTGGACGGTCGACGGTGCCAGCGGCTTGGCGGTGAGGTGGTTGATCCACCCCTGAACTGTCGCGAGGGTGACGCGCTCGACCACGCACCCTGCGAGCGGCTGGTGCCCGTCGATCGCCGCGCGGACCTGCTTGTGGACCTTCTCCTGTGACCGGCTCCTGGATGGGTAGGAGCCCGTGAACGCGTCGAACGCAGCGAGGACTGTCACCGCTGGCGGCGGCTCGACCAGCACCGTCGGGTCCGGGACCCGGCCGACGGCGAGCTCACCGTTCACGAAGTCCCGGGCGCGCTCCGCGAGCTTCTTCGACGGGTAGGCGCCCCAGTGGACGGGGGTGGTGGCGCCGCGGGGCTTCCACCGGACGTGCCACCGCTTCCCCGCCTTCACCCGGCGCTCCACGATGTACGCGCGCGGGCTCACGCCGCCTCCCTCGTCGGGAACGGCGGGGTGGTGTGCGCGTCGAGCCACGCGTCCAGGACGTCCCGCCTGACGTACGCCTTCCGCGAGTCTGGTGGCGTGACGAGCGGGACGCGGTCGAACATCCGGTCGGTGTCGGCGCGCGTCAACCCGAGGCGCCGGCAGTCCGCCTTGGTGAGCAGCTCCTGGTGGTGGACGTGGGTGGTCACGGTCGGCATGCCCATTGCCTCCATCCTCCGTCCTGCCGGACGAGCCACGCGGCGGCGAGTGCGCTCGCGTACGGGTTCCACAGCGACACGCTCCGGAACGGCGTGCCGGCGTACGTCGACGGGTAGAACTGCATGAGCCCGGACGCCGGTGACTTCGGGTTCTTCGCCCGCGGGTCCAGCCGTGATTCGCAGAACGCGACGGCACGGAGCTGGCGTTCCGGGACGTGGTAGACGATGCTCGCCACCCGGATGGCGCTCGACACGTCACCGTCCGCGCGGAGTGCGCGCGTCAGGCGGGCCCGCTCGCGCGCATGGTGGCGGCGCTCCCGGGCGAGCTGCAAGCGGAGGTCCTGGGCGGTCACCGCCGCAGCCGGTGCGGCCTGGTCCTGCCCCTCGGCGACTCGGGCGCCCGCGGCGACACCGAGGGCGCCGATCGTCACGACGACGGCGGCGAGGCGGGCGGTGATCCCGGTGTCCCACCTCATCGCCGCTGCTCCAGGGCCTCGGCGACCGTCCGCTCGGACCAGCCGGTCATCAGCCGCTTGTTCGCACTGCGCGCGAGTACGACCAAGGCGTCGTGCACCTGGTCGTCAGTTGGCGCGGTATGAATCCACACCAGCGGCCCGAGCAGGTGGGTGAGCACGACGTTCACTGCGGTCGACTCGGTGACGGTCATGCTCACGCCGCCACTCCCTCGCCGTCATCGTTGGTGATCGCCTCCCACAGGCGCGTGACGGTGTCTTCCAGTGTGCCGGCGACCGCCGGGCCGATCCACGTGCACCCGTTCGGGTTCAGAAACGACGCGGACGCCTTCCACTTGTCACCGCTGCGGGTGCGGGTGATCGCGACCGTTGCCTCCTGGTCGTCCGCCCACCGGCTGAGGTTGTGCAGCAGGTCGCTCATCACGCCGCCTTCGGTCGAGTGGTGATGTCGGTGATCACCAGGTCGTAGACGGTGACGGGCATGTCGGTGCTGTCGCTTCCGTCGCCGCGGTACTTGGCGACGATCTCGCGGACCTCGTCGCGGGTGACGCCGTGGTCGCCGGCGAGCTTGAACAGGCGGCGGCGCTGCGCGTCGGTGATCGTCTTCTCACCCTCAGCCGATGGTGAGGACTGCCCGTCGGCTGAGGGTGTCACCGCAGGCACAGTGGGGGTCGCCTGGGTGGACTCCGGGAGATTGGCGCCGCCGGCGGTGAGCGCGGGGCGCGGGATGTCGCCGGATGTGAGCTGGTTGATGGTGACGTCCAGGTCGATGACCGGGACGATGAACCGGCGGGTCTCGCCGGCGGCCTTCCGGACGCGGTGGTCCAACCGGAGCCGGCCGGTGAGCATGACGCTGCGGGCGCTCGCCTGACGGATCAGCTGGATGGTGCCTGGGAGCTCGATCGCCGCGTTCCACCCGTGCGACTCCAGGCGCCACACGCCGACGTCGGGGAGGTCGGGGATGATGACGTTCACCCTCGTCGTCGCCTTGCACTCCCGGTCGTCCGGGTCGCAGGCGCACGGTGTGTCGTCGATCATGTTCGTGACGCCGTCGCACCGGTGGGTGCATCCGCTGGTCTTCCACTGCTCGTACCATTGGGACACGGGTTCCGGTCCGGGTGGGATCGCGATCGGCAGGACCGCCGCGCCGGTCATGAGTTCGTACTGGCCGGGGGTGGGGGCGTCCTTCCACTCCCGCACCGTTCCGCCGTACAGGTCGGCGGCGTGGTCCAGGAGCCCGCGGTTGGGGCTTGTGAGGCGGAACCGATCGAGTCGGCGGGGCTCGCCCTTCGGGCCCTTCTCACCCATCCGGATCCGGCCGAGTTCACGGAACCGCAGCTGCAGGTCGAGGATCGGGCTCATGCGGCCTCCTTCAGCTGGTGGCGGCCGTCGGTGGCGCTCACGCCGTGACCTCCTTCGTTGGTGAGTTCGGTGATCGGGTCGCCGAGCAGCTCCTTCCCCATGGTTTGGAAGTGGTCGACGGCGCACGCCGCACGGAACGCGAGCCAGGCGGCGTCCCCGACGTCGACGGGGATGACGCGAAGCGCGTCGGGGCGCAGGTGAACGACCAGGCCGCCGACGACGTCAGGGATCGGGTGCTCGTCCGTCTCGGGGCCGTGCCACTCGTACCAGCGGCGGCCGCGGCGCGGTGTGACCTGCCGGGCCCCTGGGTGGTTCCTGATGGGGACGCAGAACTCGGCGTGCGCGTACGCCGCCATCTGCAACGCGACCTCCGGGTACACGCCCTTCCCGGTCTTCACGTCCAGGATGTACCGGTCCCCGTCGACCGTGCAGATCCCGTCGAGCGTGCCGGCATAGGTGAGGGTGCGGTTGTAGACGGGCATCTCCGCCGCCTCCCACTCGACGTGGTGGTCGCGGACCCACCGGTCGAACAACCGCATATGGCTCTCCACCTCGAGCGGCCAGTGGAGCTCCTTCCCGAGGTTCGCGGCCTCGACGTAGGAGTGGACCATGGACCCGAGGTCGGCGGCGTCGGACGCCTCACGCCACGGCGCCTCCTTCAACCAGGCGATCGCTTCGACCTCGTCGAGGTCGAGCCAGTCGGTCTCGCGGGCCGCGGTCTCCGCTACCCGCTTCGCCGCCCAATAGGTGAGGGCGGGCTTCGGGACGCCGCCGGACAGGATGCTCGTGACGCTCCGGTACTTCGTGGTGGTGTCGGTCATCCCGCCACCGCCTCAGCGTCGACGGGGACCCCGAGGCGGCGCGCCAGCTTGATGGTGGTGGGCCACGTCGGGTCGATCGCCTCTCGCGCCTCCATGCGGGTGATGAGGTGCGCCCGCCACCGGAGGGACGAGTGCCGCGTCAGGGGGGACGCGGCCAGCCGCTCGAAGCGCTCCATGGTGGTCATGTGATCACCTGCCACGCGACGCGGATCACCATGACGGCGACGAGGATGATGATGGTGACGACCATCCAGTCCACCGCCCGGTCAATCATCTCGTCGAGTCGGGTGTCTGGGATGTGGGGGTGGTTGTCGCCGTCGGGGTGGTGGCCTGGTGCGAGTTGGTCACGCCAACGGCGGCGGTCCCGCCACTCGCGGTCCATCTCCTCAAGGACCCGGCGAGGCGGGGTCATGCCGCACCCCCGAACGCGTGGCGGTGGACCTCTTGGGCCTGGTGGTCGTGCCACGCATCCACTTCGGCGTCGCACTCCTCCGGGGTGACCTCACCAAACGGCAGGCCCGAGGGGACGCTGGTCATGTCGATGCGGACGTCGTCACTGCGCCACGCGGGGAACGCCCGGGCGATGGCGGCGGCGTCCTGGGCGGACGGGGCGGTCACCCGCATCCGCTGCGTCCTGATCAGCTGGTACGTGGGCATGGTCACGCCGCCTTCGGGGTCAGACCGCCGCGGACGGTGCGCAGGTGCTGGTCGGCGGACCTGAGGTGGTCGGCGACCACTTCGATGGCGGCGATGAGGGTGCAGCGGGCGTCGACGAGGTCGAGGCAGGCGGCGTCGAGTTCTCCGCCGAGGGTGAGGGGCCGGCCACGGCGGCGGCGGCGCTCGGCGTCGAGGTTGACTGGGCGGGTCATGGTGTTACGCTCCTTCGTGACTTGGCGGCGGCCCGCTTCTTCGCGGATTCGGGGCCGTCGCCGGTTTCCACACCGGCGGACGCCGAGGTGGCACAGTCGTCCACATGGAAAAACTCGTCCACGGGCACGTCGTAGACGCCGGCGAGTGCACCCAGGACATTCGCCCCAGGTGTGCCTTCACCGAGCTCCGCGCGGCTCAGCGTGCGGACTGCCACGCCTGCCGTTGCTGCCGCCTGCTCAAGCGTCTGCCGGGATGTGATCCGTGCGCTTCGGAGGCGTTGCGGTGAAAACACGAGCCGAGTCATGCACACCACTCTACACGCAATACTCTGCGTGTCAAGCACCACGTGATGAGATGTGCGCGGTCTTTGGCACGTGGCAGAGTCCGCGCGCAACAGTGACAATCAGCGGCGTGGATCACGCCGCGCTACGGCAGCGTTTCCTGACTGCCCGGCTCGCCGCCGGGCTCACCCAGGAAGACGTCGCCGCGAAGATGCAGGAGCACGGCGGTCCTCGCACAAGGACCGTCCAGGCGATCGAGGGCGGCCAGACGACGGACCCGCGGGCGACCACCCTCTTCGCCTTCTGCAAGGAGACCGGAGTGACCGCCGATTGGCTACTCGGGCTGAGCGACGCCGGCGGCCCTGACAATCAGGAGGCTGCGGAAGCAGCGGCTCGAGCCATCAGTGCGGCCGAAGATGCTCAGCGCACGCTCGCAGAGCAATCGCCACCCGCCCCATCGTCTCCACCGCCATCACGTGATGGTCGTCGTCGGTCGCAACGAGGGAAAGCAGCCGGGTGAGCTCGCGCGACGCTGCCTGGAGGGCATCTGGTGCGGACATCATGTCCGCTTCCCTGACCGCGTCAATCACGTCGCTCCTCCTCGATGAGCACCGCCTCGATGGCGGGGAAGGATAGAACACATGTTCGGGTTTGTGAAGACTCTCGCCGCCCTCGCCATCGCCGCCGCCGTCGTCACGATCACCGCGCCGGCAGCCACAGCACAACCACCCCCGGACTACGCCCCGAACCCCGCGGCGATGCGAATGACCGTCAAACAGTGGGCGGTGTTCGGCCGCGACACCCGCCGATTCCGGGCAGTTACACAGACCATGATCAACCGCATCCTGCGGTCATGCACAGCACCCCGGAAAGTCACCACCTTCGCTCGTCTGCGGTCCTGCATGGCACAGGCCCTCGGCGCTTTCAACAGGCCAATCGGCGGGATGGCCCAGCGGGCATTAGCGATCGCAGACACGCGGGAAGGCCGGTGCGCCGTCGCGCTCAACGACCTCGCCGGCGACTTCGAGGCGCTCGACACCACAGCCGGCGCCTCCCGAATCCTGTGGCTCGAATACCACTACGACGCGGCGATCAAGGAACTGACCACCCTCCGGAATGAAACGATTCGGGCCCTTGGCCGGCAGCGCATCGTCGCCCGGGAGTGTCGGCCATGACAACCCCTTTGCTACGACGACGTCTCGGGCAGGGTCTTGCTCATCGATGCGGGCGATCACTGCGGTGAGGTCGCGCGCCACCATCAACAGCGCCTCGTCGGCGGGATCGTCTCGCAGTCCATCATGGTCACCTCGCGGTCATCACTGGTCGCCACCTCGAACCCGGAAGGATTGAACACATGTTCGCTCGTGGGAAGGCTGCACTAACTGCCGTCTTGGCGGTCGTCGCAGCAGGTGGCTGCGGATCAGGTAGCAGCGCAGGTGCTGACATCCAGGTGGTCGCGGATGGTTCATGGTGCAAGCAGGACCCCGTTGTCGGGAACGTCGATGTCAACGTGAAGCTCCGAAACGATGGGACCGCGGCCGGGAAGGTAGAGGTCCTCCCCGTCCGGTACTACGACAACGGCGACAAAAACCGGTCACTCGCGGACAGCATGAGCAGCGACGACATCGCCGCCGGAGCCTCCACCGAGTTCTGGAACTCGTTCAAGGTAGATGACGGGAAGACGGTCGTGAAGTGCGGGTTGCTCATCAAGGGCAAGGAGACGGAGATCCCGGTCCGGTGACCGGGCCTGTCGTGCCTGCCAGCCACGATCTCGGTGACACGGTCCGGGACTACCGCCGACGCGCACGCCTCAAACAAACCGACGTCGCCACGGCGTGGGGCGTGTCGCAACGCACCGTGTCGGAGGTGGAGGCGGGTCGCCGGCCCCTGTACACCCAGCAGGAGGTCGCCCGGCTCGCCGGGATCCTCGGCGTCCCACCCGCCCGTCTACGTCGCCCGACGGGACGGCAACCGGATCCAGGGTTGACGGTCCGGCAGATGCTCGCCGCCCTCACTGACGACCAGGTGCGGGATGTGTTGGACGCCGCCCGCCAAGAACTCCGGGAACGAAATGGGTAAGCGTGGCGGCATGCTCCCGGCTGAACCCCGAAGCCTTTGCCGTGCGACGCCCACTCTTGATTGTGAAAACGACGTCTTCTCCGAGACCGAGTCTGATGCAGTTCCATCTAGCGGCTTGGGCTGGTGTCCGCCTGCCGAGGGCTAGGCGCGGGGGATGCCTGCTTTCACGATCCAGTTCAAGGCGAGGAACGGCGGCATGTTGTTGTGCCCAGCCCCACCACCCCGCGACGCGACGGTCACCGGGTGGGAGTGGTCGATGTTCACCGACGACGTCGAAAACCCGTGGGCGTGGTCGAGGTTCACCGATGACGTCGTGAAGTCGTGGCCGTGGTTGACGTCGGCGGCGTCCGTCGCGACCGTGATGTAGTCGAGGGGTGCTGCCATCTGGCCGCCGGAACCGACGAACAAGGCCTTCGCCGGGTCCGGGAACCGGCTGTAGTGCTGGTGCGGGTTTCCTGACTTCATGCCGCCTGTCGTGCCGGAGTGACTGTGCGTCTGGTTGCCGTTCATCCCCGCTGTCGTCCCGGAGTGACCGTGGGATTGGTTGGCGTCCATCGCGCCGGCGGCGGCCGAATGGTCGTGGGCTGCGAGCTCAGCGACCGTCAACACGTGGGTCTCCTCACCACCAGTCGCACCCAACGCCCTGGGCGTCAGCCCGGCTGCGGTGCCGGCGCCGATGACTGTTCGGCCTCGAGAGTCGGCGCTCGATCCGGAAGATCGTGCGGGCACTCAGTCCTGTCCGTCGCGCGAGCGCCTCCTGGGACAGGCCGGCGGAGGTGCGCGCCTTCGTGATCACGGATCCGGTGGTCGACATGCCGTGACGCTACCACCGTCCGGACACACTGTCAATACGCAGCGACCATACGCGGCGTCGTTGTGGCCGGACAAGCCGCACGCCAATATCACTGACACCATGTCAAGACTTGGCGACCAACTGCGGGCCGTGCGAGACGCCGGTGAAGGCGCAGAGTGGACGATCAAGGCGATCGCCCAGCGCGCCGATATGCACGAACGTGCGATCAAACGCGCCGAGGACGGCATCCAACCAGACCCGTGGCGGATTGCATCACTCGCACGCGGATACGCAGTGAGCCTGACTGACGCGATCGCCTGGTACCTCGAGGATCTGCCGGACGCGGAGCGTCAGGGCCTCAGCGAGTTCGTCCTATCGTTCCCGGTCGGCGGCGTTGCAGACGACGCGTGGGCTATGCCGCGCGACCCTGACGGGATGAGCCTGGGCGATCAGATCGAGGCGACTGGGAGGGCATTCGCTCAGCGAGTCGCCGCCAGTCTCGAGCCAGAGCCCGAAACCCCCGACCGACCTCGGAAGAAGCGGGAAGCTGGTCAGCGAGGGTGAGCAGCCTGTCCACCGCCTCGATCATCGCCTGCCGGTCTGTCATCATGTCAGCCATGTGGGCCGTGGAGTCTACGCCGGAACCACTAAGGAGTGAAGGATGAAGAAGTGGATGAAGTGGGGGATCGGTGGGGTTGTCGCGCTGATCGTCATCGCGGCGATCGCCGGTGGCAGTGGCGACGAGAAGAAGGACGACGCCGCGACGACAACGCCGACTGCCGTCGACACCGGAAGGATGAGCGACGGCGAGTTCTCCAGCTACATGACGATGTGGAGCGAGCTGCTCAACGAGAATCAGCAGCTCGGGAACGACATACAGAAGTGCGGTGTGCTGATGGAGGCACTGCAGCTCGCCGAAGCATCGAAGTGCACGGATGACGCGTTCGACGGACTCGACACGAACGTCCGCCTGCTGCGGACGGAACTCGACGGCGTGAAGGATGACGTCGCGAAGAAGTGCCTCGTGGCGGTGCGGCAGATGGTGCCGGCCGTCGATGCGTACGGCTCAGCGACGGACGAGGCGCGCGCCGCGGGGAAGAACCTCCAGTTCACGGTGTTCGAAGCGTCGGTCCGTGACGCACTGAATCAGCACCGGCGTCTCCAGGCGCGCCATGAGGGAATCATCCGGGAGTGCACTCCGGAGGGGTACTGGGAGAGGAACAATCCGTGAAGCCGGCGGACACCGCGGAGTGCCTCCGGAAGCTGCAGGGGATGCTCGAAGCGGGCCTGATCACACAGGACGAGTTCGACGCGCAGCGCGCCAACATCATCACCTCCATCTGATGGAGGGAACCGTGAAGAGGTCGTTGCTCGTGCTCGTCGTCGCCCTGGTTGCCGCAGCGCCGGCGGTGGGCGCGCGGCCGGCGACCGAGGCGGAGCGCGCGATGATCGTTGATGACGTCTACAACCGGTCGGCGTGTGCGCCCGCGGCGGTCGTGTCGATCAGCACGGTGGACCCGGGATGGGCGGTCATCACCCAGGCGCCGAACCCGGCGGACCCGCAGACGGCGGACTGCACGACTGCGGCGACGTTGCTCCTACGGGCCCCGGGGCACGTCCACTACAGCGAGGTGTGGCGGAGCGGCGCCGGGAAGGCGAAGCCGTGCTGGGCGATGGGTACGCGCGTCAGCCGGGACCTGTTCCCCGATGGCGTCGGGGCGTGTCAGACAGGTTGGAACCGCGAGATCGAGTACTACCCGTACGCGGTGCCGGCGGGCAAGGCGGTGGGCTTGCGCTCCCCGACCGCGGCGGAGCGCGCGGGGATCCTGCGGCAGGTGTTCGGCACGAGGAAGCGTTGCTACCCGGCGGTGAACATCAAGGTGGCGCGCGGCAACAAGGGGTGGGCCCGGATCTACTGGAGTGGACGCGGCCCGTTGGCCTGCGCGGCGAACGGCGTCGGGATCCTGATGCGGATGCCGGGGTCTGATCGCTGGGTGTCGGCGTGGGCCGGCAGTGACGTGCGTCCGCCGTGCTGGCTCACGGGGCGCAACACGGCGCGCGCCCTGGTGCGTGGCGCCGCGTACAGCATGGTGTGCGAGCCGAACGGGGCGCCGGCGAGGTTCATGCCCTGATGGCATGCGCTTCCGACAAGGCGCGTGCCTCGCGTGGCTGCTGACCTCGATCAGGATGGGGTGTGCCGCTTCCTGTCGGCGGCGAAGGCGACCGCCGGCCGCCGCGGTCAGCTCGCGGTGTGGAAGCCGCGCGTCCCAGTCGGGTCCAGCAAGAAGGTCGCGGCTGACATCCACATCTGGCACGTTCCGGTCGAGCTCGCCGAGACGGCGATCACCGAGGCGACGCTCACGGTGGTCGTCAACGTCGCCGTGCCGCGGAACTGGAAGGTGAAGCTATCGTGGCACAACCAGGAGGTGCTGCAGTGGCATACGCGCCCCGGCCGGCACACCAACCCACGAGACTGCCCGGCGAGCTACAGGCGGCACTCCAATCATCACGAGCACGAGCATCGGTGGCAGCCTGGGTGCGGCTGCAGGTGCGCGAAAGCACTCGCAGGACTGCGGACCGTGGATCTCGAAGAATTCTTGCGGCGCTTCGCGGAGCGTGCCAACCTTGATGTCCTTCAGCGTGTGACCACACCGATCGCTGCGGAGCAGCTGCGTCTACCGTGACCGTTACCGAACAGCTCGCCATCCAGAAACGCCTTCGATGCTGGCTCTCGACGGAGATCGACTGCGCCCAGCTGGCCGATGGCCGTGTCTCGTGCACCATGCCGCTGTATTACGCGAGCGGCGACAGCGTGGTCGTCTGGGTGGCTGAACGTGATGACGGCGCGTTCGAGGTCACCGACTATAGCTGCGGGTTCATGCAGTACGCAGACCGCAAGGCATCGCTGCGCAGGCAGTTCGATCAGTACGCCAGGGCGATGTGCCTCGCCGCCGGTGTTGAGTGGGTCAACGGCCGGATCAGCAAGGTCGTGCACCGTGACCGAATCCCCGAGGCCGTCTGGGACGTCGCGAATGCCTCACGTGACGCGACGGTCACGTACGAGGTGCACAGCGCGCCGCGTCGACGCGGACCCGCCAAGACGCAGGAGCAGTTCGAGAACGAGGTGTCGTCACAACTCGAACTGCTCAACGTCGGCGCGGAGCGGAAGGTGCCGATCGCCGGGGCGAGCGGCCACGTCTACCGTGCGTCCGTCTACCTGCCGGCCACAGAGACGGTCGTCGAACCGCTGAACGATCCGCGACAGTTCACGAGCGTCTCAGCGATCTTCACGAAGTTCGCCGACATCAGCTCGGTCAATGGCCATCGGCTCTACACGGTGGTCAACGACGACCACGATCTTGACGACGACGTCGCGTCACTGCTCGTCAGCGTCGGTTCCCTGATGAGCTGGTCCGACCGTGAGCTCTGGATCCCCAGGATCATCGCCGCTGTCGACTGACGGGAACCCGACCGCGGGCTAGCGGCAGGGAAGTGGTCGAGTGGGCCGCGGCCGATGCCGACGTACTAGAGCCCCAGCCTATTGTTAAGCGTGTCGCGCGCGCTTGACAGCGGTGGGGGATCGTGGCAGACTGTGGGTGTAAGGAAAAAGGCCGCCACCGAGGATCAGTCAGTGACGGCCCACCCACCAGGAGGACACCCTGATGAGCACCACCCAGATTAGCCTCACCGGCACCGTCGACGCCAGCACCGGCCGCGTCGTCATCCACAGCGACGACGACCACGACGCCCGGGCGAACGAGGCCGCCGGCGTCTACGAGATCGAGAAGCTCCAGCAGGACGAGGCCGCCGGTGACGACATGCGCCGCAAGCTCGACGCCGCCCTCCCCACCGGCTGGGAGGTCACCGACTGGGACTACCGCCACGACCCGACGGAGATCCCGATCACCGTGACGCTGATGTCACACATCACCGACATTCGGGGGGCGCGATGACCCGTCGCACCCGTACTACCTCGGCACGGCCCCCGTCCGCTTCCAGCGGGCGGGCCGCGCCCCGCCGCCGGGTGGGTGCGTGGTGATGGCGTCCGTCTTGGAGGCGTTGCACCGTGCCGCACGTGAGGAGCGGGCGGCCCGCCAGGCGGCCGAGGAGGCGCTCGCCGAGCGGGACCGGCTGATCAAGCAGGCCCGCGAGGAGGGGCATCCCGTCGTCGTGATCGGCGAGGTGGTGGGGATCAGCCGGCAGCAAGCCCACCGGATCGCCACGAGCAACGAGACACTCTCGTGACAGACCGTTTGCGATCCGACACCGACTTCTCCGTTGACTAGAAAAAGCGGGATGCCAGGGGTACGATCATGGCAAGTCGGCGGTCACTGCCTACGGCATATACGCACGACAGCCGGTCGTCGCAGTTGCAAGCGTCCTGATGGCGGCCGCCGCACTCGCTTGGGCAGTCCGGAGGAAGTCGACAACACCGACCGTATCCGCGCCCAGTGACATAACTGATACCCCGCCGGACGAGCGTATCTAGACCGTCAGCGGCAGCGGCTGAGCGGGACCGCGGCGATCTGCCGGGCGCGCGCCGTGTAGCTGGCGGCCGCGGCGAGGCTGACACGCCGAGCCGCCGGGTTCGTGGTGACGGCGGCGATCCGCCGGCGTTCCTGGGCGACCTCGAGGAAGACGGTGGAGGTGACGTTGACGAGCGCGTTGTGTTCGCGCTGCAGGCGGCGTCTGTCCATGCACGCCTCACGGACGATCAGGTCCTGCGCCCGGTCGTTGTGAGCCTGCGCCTCACGGACCTGGGAGGTGGTGTTGTTGACGGTGATGATGCTCGCGACGATGGCGCCGGCGAGGGTGCAGAGGAAGCCGCAGACGATGAGGGCGATGAGCGTCAAGTCGGTGCGGCGCTTCAGGTCGGGGCGCCGGCGGCCGCGGTCGCCGAGGCCGTGGTCACGGCTCATTTGATGGCTCCTGTGGCGAAGAGGATGACGACGAGGACGCAGGCGGCGATGCAGACGGAGTTGAATCCCGTCGAGATGCCGGACTGATCGCCCGTGTCGCCCGGTCCACCCCCAACGCCGTAAAGGCGAACCCCACCAACCCCAATGCCGCCTGGACGATCGTCCCGGCCGGCCCCCTGGGTGTGACCGCCTCGTGGATCAAAAGGCCGAGGGCGACGACGACGCACGCCATCGCCGCCACGATCGTGAACCGCGTCGGGGTCCAGCGGCCTGTGCCTGTC
>CAZVNM010000017.1:0-8968 GCA_964628685.1 uncultured Bifidobacteriaceae bacterium
GCGTGGCGTCGCGCATCTGGTTGAGCGCCTGGACGCCGACGGCGTGCACCTGCTCAGGCGGCATCTGATATTCGCCGTTGCTCACGTTGACCGGAACCGGCTCGCCGAGATTGCCTAGCGCCTTCGGCCCGATCTGCTGCGTCGAGTCCGCGGGCATGATGTAGCTGCCCTTGGGGATCTCGGTCTTGATGCTGTCCGATGTGCCGTTGCCCGGACCTTCGATCTTCTTGCCTTGCGGCGCCTTTTCCTGGGGCTTGGCGCCCGGCTTGAATCCGTACATGGTGGCCCTCGATGAAAAACGGCTCGAACTGGCTGGATGTTCCGGTTCGAGCCGCGAGCGGGCCAGCCCTACAGGGGGCGCGAGTTTTACGCCGTCTCGCCCCTGCCCGCCACCTGAGCCGACGCATGGACCGCGTTGAGCGCTGCCGCTGCTTGGTCACCTGCCGCGCGCGCTGCAGATTCTATCAGAGTCAGGCTGTCGTCTTCGGCGACACTTCGCCGCTCACATCTCCGCCGTAGCTGTAACTCACGCTGTTGCTGGCCGAGCCACTGATGCTCGCGCTGGCGTTGATCATGCCGTAGGACGAACTCACGAGTTGGGCGTAAATCTGCGCTCCGACCTTGGACGCGTCGAGCCGCGCGTTGTTGGTCTGGATCGCCACGTCGGCGTTGATCTTCGCAGTCTGCAACATCGCCTGCTGCCCAGCCTCGTAGTCCTTGAGCTGGGTCTCCCACAGCGACGAGTACATTCGGGCTTCCGCCTCGACAGCCGAGGCTTCGGCTTTGTACCCATCCAGCAGCGCACCGCTCTGGATGCCCAGCGCCTTGATGCGCTCACCTTCGGTCTGCACCTTGACCCGGTACGCGTCCCACTCCGATGTTTTGGCCTGGACGTAAGCGTTGTAGCGCGCCAGTTGCGCCTTAGCCTCTTCCGCTTGGGCGCTCACCTTGGCGCTGAAGGCGTCGGCCTTGGCCTTGTACACGTCGACCAGGGTCGATTCGGCCTGAACCTGGGCCTTGTACGCTTCGACCTTCGCAGTCTCGGCGTTGACCTGGGCCACGTAGGCACGAACCTGCTCCGCCGCCGCGCTGATCTTGGTCTGCTCAAGCTGCACCAGCGTCTGTGCCGCGCCAACCTGGGCACGGTAAATCTCGACCTGGGACATTCCCGCGTCGATGCGCGCCTTGTACTGCTCCACCAATGTGCGATTGATGTCAGCTTTCGACTGCTCACCTTGCAATTGGGCCTTGTACACCTCGACCTTGGCAAGCTCGCCTTCGATGATTGTGCGGTAGTTGTTCGAGTAGGTCTCGTAGGAAGCCAGCAGTGCCCGGTACTGCTCGACGGCGGCATTGTGGATCTGAATTGCGTTGTCGGCGTACTGCTTGGCGGTGTCGAACGAGAGCTGTTCCAGCTTCCACGAGTAGTCGATGAGCTGGCCTTCCATCTGCATGCCCGAAGCGATTGTGTCTTTCAGGTTCGCCTGTTCCAGCTCGGCCTGCTTGATCGCCACGTCGCGGCTCAACTCGGACAACTTGTCGTAGTAGTTCTGCTGCGCCTCGCGCAACTGCGCCGCAATCACCCCGGACGGCAAGGAGAATCCTAGTGCCTCTGAGGCACGCTGAATCTCGGCTTCATTGCCCAGCGCCAGCTTGGTTTCGCGGTCGCGCGCCCGGTCCCAGATCGCTTGCTCCACAGCGGGGTCAAGGCCCGTTCCGCCGCTCAGGCGAGACAGCAGAGTGGCTTTGAGTGCATCGAGCAGAGCCGAGGCGTACTCGGGGCCAGCCGCATAGCTATACGGCGTCGGGCTTGCCAGCGTGAGCGTCGGCACGTTCTCAAGGCTCGTCAGCCAGTCCTCGCGCAGATCGACGCCTGCAAACGTGATGGTGTTCAGCGACAGGTACGTCGGCTCGCTCGGGAGCGCGACGACCGGGGCGGCGGGGATTGCGACCGTGCCCGCGCTGGGCACTGTGGGAGCCGCGCCATACGAGACCACCGGCGCGGCCGGCAGGTTGAGCGTCGGCGCGTCCTCGCTGAAGGTGTCGATGCTGATCGTTGGCTCTGCGATGCTCAGGTCCGCAGGCTGCCCGCCCGGAACGGTGAAACTGATCGTCGGCATCGTGGGCGGGGTCGGCATCGACGGCAGCGTCGGGGGTGCGATGCTCTGCCAGTTCAGGCTGATCGTCGGCGGTGAATAGATCGACGTGTTCAGTGCCGTTAGGAAGCTCGACATCGCCGCGGTGGCGTTGTCCGCGTAGTTGCGCGCATCCTCGAACGCCTGTGTGACTTCGGTGTACGGGCCTGCCATGTTTATTGCTCACTATAAGTGTTTTGCTGGTTGAGCGTGCTGGGTGACTCGCGCGTGTCGATCTCGGCGGCATTGGTGTCGATCGTTTCGGAAACCATCTCGTTTACGGTTTTTAACCGGGCATTGAACGTCTCCACCTTGGCATTGAACAGGTTCGCTTTTGCGTTAAAGATATCGGTAGCCATTTCACACTCTCCTAGCATTCGATTGGGCGACGCTGACACTGATCTGGTCAATCGTGAAGGCTTCGCCGCCTGGGTTGCTGACGCCGAACGCCAGATAGTTCTCGCGGATGCCGAGTCCCGGCTTTGCGCGGCTCTGCCCGCTCGCGCGAACGGGGAAGTTGTAGCGCCACTCGTCGTTCTCACCCCGGACAATCAGCTCCGCCACACCCTCACCCTTCATCGACAGCCACACCATGTCCATGCGCTTCTTGCGCTGGTCGTCCCACAGCGGCTTGCCGGTGATGACTTCCGCAACGATCGCGACGCCATTATCCGTGTCGCCGCCGAGCGTGTACAGGCCCGTCGCGCCGCCAGCGTGAGTCTCGGTGATCGAGTCAAAGTCGAAGGTGGCGTATTCGCTCACCGAGCCAGTCAGAGTATTCACTACGATGGTCATACCACCCCCAATTTGAAGAACCACGGTCTGTCTTTGCCTGCTATCTCAACCAGCACGTTCGCGTTCTGTTCGTCTGCGTCGCTGATGTGCGAGAAAAACTTCTCTGGTGTCCCGTCGACGTGGTCGGTTGTGTCACCGATGATCCCCGTCGAGCACACTTGGCCGTAGTACGTCCTTATGGCCCCCGCCGTGACCCAGGGGTTGTTCGTGGGAAACAGTTGATCGCGCATTGTGCGCAGCACCGGCTTGTAGAACGCAGAGACCATGCGCCGTAAGATCAGTCCGCTATCCGGCCCCCAAAAAAGCTCTCCGCTGTGCGGCATCCCTGAAATAATGAAACCGTCTACCGTGACCGTGTTCGTCAAGGTCCCGCCGTCCCACCCAAGCGACCCACCGTAACCAGTTCTGCTTGCGCCGCTTGTTTCTGCGCCAATTGTCGTCGTGGCGATTGTTGCCGCATCGAGCACTGTTGATACGACAATCGAATCACCAGTGAACGAGGCGGTGGTGGACGAGCCGTTTCCTAGCCCATCCAGCGTTGTAGATGCCTCTCGGAACTGCGTTTCGGCGCCCTCTTTGTAAAACAAGATCGCCTTACGTCGCAGATCGACATCTAACACCCGCTTGTAGTCCCCGCGTCGCCAGCGGGTTGTGATCGTGCACGACCCTGAACGCGTTGCTGCGCCGAACAGCGGCTGCATCAGTTCGAAGCCAGCTGTCTCGGTGATCCGGTCGCGTACCATCGCCCTAGATCCGAGCGGAATGGTCTCTTCCGTCTCGCCGATTCGCATGACGAGCGCCGTAAACAATCGGTCGGCGTCAATCGTAGCTGTTGCAGAACGTATCCACTTCTGCGTGTAATCCGCCCCAACGCCGGGCACGACCTCCCCGACGGCGTGGTTAAAACTCGCATTACCCGATACATCCCAAAATTCGCCCGACTGTCGAACGCATAGCGACACGGGCACATCTCCAACAAAATCCACTGCGAACGACGGGCTTTCTGAAAACGAACCGCCAGCTTCATACACTACTTGATCGGCCACGGTTACTGTGCCGCTTAGAGACGCAACTATGTCTTTTGTATTCGGGTCGTCACCCCCTACTCGCGTACCTGATCCAGAGACCGCAAGGTTTGTGTCTTGGTAGCTCAAAAACTCGCCAATGGTGTCTTCCGTCGCATAGTCGCTACCTTCCGAGCCTTCGACAACGGCGAATGTCGCGACAAAACCCGACGCGTTCGCAGCGCTCTCTTCGATGGTTACCTCAATGGCAAATCCACCATACTTCCCGAGGGCAACAGACCGGGCCTTGTTTCCCGTCTGGTTGAAGTACCAACACTGCGTGACGATGTGGGGCGCTGGAACCGTGTAGCTGCCAATGTTGATCTCCGCCCCGCCAACTTTTGTGACGACCGAGAACACGGCGTTCATTTGGTAAGGGAGCTTCGTCGTCGTTACTGCAAGTAGCCGGCCTTTGTGCCTCGCGGCGCCACACACGTAACCGCTGAAGGACTCGATCTCCAAGAAGCGCGAAAACACCTTGGAACCCGTGCCGAAACTGTTGTACCTGCGTACCGTGGAAACCAAAAGGTCAGGTTCGCTCACATCCCCGGCGAAGTAGCGGTTGGGGGTATTCAGCACGATGGCGGCGGTTCCATCCGTGTTGAACGTGAAAACCCCCAAATCCATCGCGTTCCAGGAGAGCACGTCGGTTTCTGCGTCCTTCCCCTGCCAGTCTAGAGTACCGTACTGATCGCTGACAAAGCGTTCGACTTTGAACGAGTCTTTTGCGCGACTGTTCTTCTTTTTAATCAATGTGCGAAGCCAGCACGTCGGATCGACTCCGAATTCAGTGCCCAGCGGTGCGTTGAGCGTAGTGATGGGCTTCCCCCAAAACGTCTTGTTGTTGCCGAAATCGTCTTGCGGTCGAAACAGGAAGCCACCGAAGAACTCATCTTTCTCGCTCGCAGAAGTCCAAACCTCGACCACATCGCGACCACGGAATGACGTGCAGCGAACGCGCGTGCCGTCACCGAGGACACGCTGACGCACCTGATAATCGCCGACCGCGACTAGGCACACGTCAGTGAACAGCTTGTAGATGTGTCGAACCTGCGCCTGCTGGTCTCCCGTCATCTCCGGGCCGTAGACGCGCAGCTCTGGCGGCGTGCGCCCGGTAATCGGCGTGCCGTCCTGTTCGATCCAGTGGCGGTTGTTCAAGGCGCTCATCGCGGAATCGCTACGTACTGCGGGATGCCGTTGTTCGAGCGGAAGAAGGCGAATACCTCCGCAACATCCGTGTAGTAGCGCCCTTCGGTCATACGGACAATCCCTCCGCCATTGAAACCAGCAACGATGCGCCCGTCTGCGATGCAGACCATCGCCTTACCAAGCCCCGCGCCTTCGCCCTGCTTGATGAGTTCGCCACGAACCGCCACGCCTGAGCCAAGCGCAACCGGGCCGTTCACCACCTTTCGATAGGCGAGGTTGTCGAACTGAACTCCGCCGATGAACGCCAATTCTTTCGTTGTGCCGACATAGATGCCGTCGTCCACAGGCACGACTGCAGTGATCGGGTCGACGAACTGCTTGAAGTCTCGGCGCACGTTGAAGAGTTCCTGGTTGTTCGGCACGCTGGCGTAGAGCACGTTGTCGACGGCCACCAGCACGCGCCCGCGCCACTCCGCAAGGCACCGGCCGGCCGGGGCGGGTTCGTGGAAGTCCGTCCGGCACGGCTGCACGAGGTCGGCGTTGCTGCCGACGAACGTGAAGATCGAACCCGGTGTCGACCCCGCGAAATACGCCTCGCTGCTGTCCTGGCTGGTGAGGTAGACGTTGATCTCGTGCCCTGCGAGCGTCGGAAGGCCGGACAGAAAGACGCCGCCAGAATCCACCTGGACCGGCGCCCCACTATACGCCGGCCCGCCCTCGCGCCCATCCGACAGGCGCACATAGGTGATCTGCCAGCGGTACTGCCCAGGCATCAACGCCCCGGCAACTTCGGTCAGCGCCCCGGTGCTCGGCGGCGTTGGAGCGCCCCAGCTTGAACGGGTTGCGCCATTCGTGAGGCCGCAAATCAGGCCGTTCGAGAACGCGACGCGCCCATCCGGCAGCGCGCAATACCACACCCGATCGTGCCCGACGCTCGGATACAGCACGGTGTTCGTCGTGAGGTTCTTGAGGTCGCCGTTCAGGCCGACCGTCGCCAGCAAGAACCCGTCTGCCTGAAACAGATTCGTGTGGGCGTCTTCGCTGATCCGAGCGTAGCCCGCGCGGCGGGACACCTCGCCTGTCAGGCCGATGTCGACGTTCGTTGCTACCGTGAGGTCGCTTTCGCCAAGGCGCTCGGCAGGGATCACGTTGTTGATGCCGGAGAAGTTCTTGAACGTCAGCATTACGCAACTCGCTTCATGAGTGGGGTGCCGAACTTGTGCTCGGGCGGAATGTGCAGGGCGCGATGCACCTCGTAGCTTGTCTGCTCGCCGAAAGCGGAAGAAGTGAAGCCGCTCGCCGTTAAAATGTCGCGCAGCGCTCGCGGATGGCCGAACCACGAGCGTGAGAATCCGAAGGTCTTGTGCGTGCCTGTCATGTCTGCCGTTGGCATGCCGAACCGCGTCCTGTTGGTCGCAGCGACTGATTGCTCGCGCGAAACGCCTGGAGCGCCGAACTGTGCCGCATTGACGGCGGCTGCGACGTGGCCGCTTGCCGCGCTTGGCGCGCCGAACGCTGTGACGTTGGCGCCGGACGCGGGGTGCACGAAAAACGAACGATGGCTTCCGAAGGCGGACAGCGGTGCCGCGCCTTTGGACGGCGCACCGAAGCGCGAGGCCGGCAGCACGCTTGCCGAGCGCGCTTGCAGCACCGGGCTTGAGGGCTGCCCGAACACCGATCGAGGCGCGGGATCGGCCTTGACGACGCGCCCATAGCTGGCCGAAGTGAATAGCCCGCCGTATGGCCTGCCGAGGCTCGACGCAAAGCCCGATACCACACATGTTCGATCGACGAAGAGTGCAAGCGGCGCGCCGAAGCGCGACGTTGCCAGCAGGGAGCGTGCGCGCAGCAGGGACTGACCGGACGGGGTGCCGAATTGCGCGGACGGTATGCTAGGCGAGAAAAAGGCAATACTGTGCGTGCCGAACAGACTTGCTTGAACAGATATCGCGGGATTTAGTTGCGCGCCGTCATGGGTGCCGAACGTAGTCGTGGTGAGGCTCGCCGCGTCGCCCACTTGGGTGTCGCCAGCAAGGATGTTCGGCGACCCGAAGGTTGTGGAGGAAAACCCCGAAGCACTGTAGGTGACGAGCCACTGCCCCGCCACAGCGTCAGCGCTCGGCCGCGAGTAGACCGTCTCTCCTTGCCAGGAGGCCGTGACCGCATCGGCGTCGGGGCGAACGTAGCTCATGCCGGGATGGCTCGGACAACCAAGTCGTTGTAGAGTGGATCAGCCGCAGGGTCCATGAACAGAACCTGCGCCTCCACATGGTCGAGCATGAACGGCCCCAGCGTGTAGGAGCCGTCCGCTGCGGTTGTTGTGCTGCCGAGCACAACCCCGTCGCTCCTTCGGTGCGCGCGCACGGTTACGCCGCTGATTGCGTTGCCGTCAGGCCCGCGAACCGGATCGGCCGCGCTGGTTTTCAAGAACTTGAGCGCTGGACCGCCAACGGCCGGCATCCATCTGTCTGACAGATATGTCGAACCGACCACGCCGGAAAAGACCAACGTGCCCATGTCCAGCCTAAAAAGATACGGGCTGGCGGTTGTTGAAACGAACAAGCACCCTGCTCCCCCGTCTATAAATGCGAACCTTGTAGCCCCAGGGGGCGGGGTGCTGTTGAACGGCACGATGCTCCAGTCCGAAAGGCTGATGAGTGTCGGCCCGCCGACTGGCGACCAGTTTGCGCACATCAGAACGGTCCCGTCCGGCGAGACTTCAATGTCGCGCGGGGAATAAGAAAGCGGCGTTGTTGGTTTTAGCTCACTGGACCAGTCGGCTGCGCTGTACAGGCGAAGCTGAGTGCCGTTTGTAGCAATGAGCCCACCGGACGGAAGCCAGTCAACCCCAAGCGTCGTGGAAGCGGGTGTCGCCGGCAGGGCGACCTTTGCCCACCCGGAAACCTCATATACAGTGAGGAACGGAGATGTTGCGTGCCCAACGGCAAGATGGTCGCCGGAAGGCGAAAACCGGCACGACTCTCCGGCCCCTTCCGGATTGCCGCCAGTGATTGTCACTTTCGTCCAGGTGGCCGTGTTGTACACGGTAAGGAACGGAGAGGTGCTGTGTGCTAGTGCAAGCAGCGACCCATCAGGTGAAAAGTGCGCGTCGTTTACCGTCCCGGCAGGGTTGCCCCCAGAAAGCGTTACTCTCGCCCAGGTCGTTGTGTTGTACACCGCCACGTACGGTGAGTTGAAGTGACCTACAGCAACCAACCCACCGTTCGGCGAAACCGCTGCTTTGGTGCCGTTTCCCCCCGGGTTAGCGCCCGGTTTAAGCGAAAAATCGACGGCCTTCAGCAACGTCGATTCGTCATAAACCTCGAAGTACGGGCTAGCGTTGTGCGGAATAACGACCATGCCCATCACTCACCTCACAGCGAAACGATCTTGTACGCGCCGTTATCCCATTGGATCACGACGTTGCCGCCGTTGGTGGCGAGCGGAAAGCCGGTGATGGTGTCGATGTACATCAACAGCGGGCTGGTTCCTGCGACACCTGTGTCCTTGTAGATCACCACGCCTTCGCTGGTTTCGCCGGCAGGGACGGCGGTGAACGTGATGTCGTCGGCGTCGAAGACACCATCTGTCACGGACGTATTGGAGAGCGTCTGGTCCGTCGATCCGGTGATTGCAGTTACGGACGAGATGAACTCATCGGTGCTCAGGTTCTGCGCGTAGGTGTTCTTGACCAGACGCGCCTTGATCGTGTCCGTGTCGAAGTTGACTTGCGCGAGAAGAACTTTTTCTGCGCCTTTGCGATACCAAGCGTTTGCCATGACTTGATGCTCCTAGTGTCATGGCGCACTCCTGCGCGCCGGGTTG
>CAZVNM010000018.1:0-7107 GCA_964628685.1 uncultured Bifidobacteriaceae bacterium
ACCCCACTCCTACTACAATGAACCCCACTCCTACTACAATGAACCCCACTCCTACAGGCTGTCCCATGTAGCCGGGATAGTCAGTATGTACTGCGCTTGCCCTTGGGCTCCTGTGGTCTCTTCATAGCCGGATAGTAGGCCCGCTCTCACCACATGATCCAGGGCCCTCTGTGTGTACTCAACGGCTTGCCCCACTCTCTTAGCCGCCACCCACTTGGGGTAGAGTTTTTCACAAAGGGTAATCTTGTCTATTCGCTCTGGTATCGTGCCCCCGCCTTTCTTCTTCCCGTACCCCTGTTTGGTCTTCAGGTATCTGATAAGTACATCTACAGCCTGGGGGATACGCCTTCCCTCCTTAGTGGCCTCCAGCCGTGCCATTAGATCCCCAGGGTACTCATAGAAGTATTCCGCTATTCCTTTAGCGAATAACGGGTTTAGGCCTATGTGTATATCTCTTGTTTCTGATAGGACCTCCCCGGTATCATCGTCCTGCTCTACCTCAATCTCTCCAATTACCTTGATTACCTTCTCATATGTTACAAACGTCCTGGTCTTGGTAGTAGGCCTCCCTGATCGCCTCCCTCTACTACCTTCCTGCCAGGTTAGCAAAAATTCCCTTTGTGCCAATGATATTACCTCTTTCCTTATTTCCTCTGTATCCCTCCCCCCCTTGGTCCCGGTCTCTCCTTTACATTCCCTGGCCAATTGGTATAGGGACATATAAAGGGTAGGCCATCCATCGTGTAACCCACTTCCAGAAGGCCTATTAGGGTCTGGGCTGGTTTCATAAAGGAGCTGGGCCAATACCATTATGATCCTTTGCTGTACCGCTGATAGTCCGCTTAGGCCCTTCTTAAATGGCTCACTCCGTAGTTTTTCAGCAAAGGGTAAGAGGACCCTCTGCTTATCAGGCTCCAGCTCATCAAATAAGGTAGGGACCCGTCCTTCCTTTGTGTAAGGGCTTGTCATATTGTCATGCACGGACCCCGCCACCTTGAATTTAGGCCTCCTCCGGGGAGAAAATTGGGCCTTCGCCTCCTCATAGGCTTTCTTTACCCCTTCCTTAGCGATCCTGACCACCTCCTCAGGAGAGGCTCCACGGCTCACCGCCTCCCTGATCTCCTGGCCCGTTGCAGCTATCTGGTCCGCTATCTCTATGGGTCCGGTCTCTGATCCTGCCCACTCCCTCAGGTGGTCCATATCCTCCCACCCCTTAGGGTCTTCTTTCTTCTTCTTTGGCATGGGTCTATTTTACTTCTGTAATGGTATGTTTTCGGAAGTAGAGGAGGAGGGGACCACCCGGATCAGGTCCGCAATGGCTTCCGCTGTTATCAGGATCGGCCTCCCTATCCTGGTCCCGGCCAGCCGTCCGCTCCTCAGGTAGGACCTTACGCTGTTGGTAGATACTCCCAGCTCCTCAGCTGCCTCCGGGATCGTGTACAGGGTTACCCCCTGGATTGTCTTAGGCATGGTCTTACGTTTTTGATAGGTTAGTACTTTGGTAAACGGGCCACCTTGTCGGTGTTCCTCTTCTTCCTCCGCTGGGCCTCCTCCTGCTCCTTCCTCCGCTCCTTCTCCGGCCTGGCCTTTATGTTCTTCTTACTGAGATAGTCCCCCAGGGCCTCCTCCAGGGCTTCCTTGATCTTGACCCTCTCCCAATACGCTACAGCCTTCAGCTTGTCCAGGAGGTCCTCGTTAACGATGAAGGTAGCCCTCGTCTCGTTTTCCTTACATCCCACCTCGGAGACCTTGGAGGCTTCCCTGGTAGTGGAACCTTTGGGCCTTCCCTTTGCTTTCTTGTCATCCGGAGCGGATCCCCCCAGAAGTTCGCCTAAATTGCTCTTGAAACGTCCCATAGTTTTATTAGGTTTATCGTGTTTACTTGGTAATTAGTTCGCTCGCTGCTTCCCGGTAATCCTGGGCCCCGTTGCTGTTGGGGGCATATCGGAATATATCCAGGCCCTCAGCCGGAGCCTCTGCCAGGGATATGTTTTCCCGGATCCGGGTCCTCATCAATAGATCGGGGTAGCGTTCCTCCAGGGCTTCCACTACATCCCTGTGGAGGATCTTCCGGCCATCGTAGAAGGTGACCAGGATCCCCCTCAGGGTCAGCTCCCGGTTAATCTTCGCCTGGACCCGCTGGAGGACCTCCATAATCTTGGTAAGGCCCTTGGTAGCCAGGTAGTGAGGCTGTAGGGTTATCACTACCTCCTCAGCCGCTGCCAGGGCGTTAATGGTCAGCATACCCAGGGAAGGAGGGCAGTCCACTATGATGTAGTGGTAGTCGGCCTTTACCTTCCTCAGGACCTCCCTTAGGGTGTAGATCCCCTTATCCTGTTGGTTCAGCTCCCCCTCCACGGCTGAAAGATCCAGGGAAGAGGGGATCCCGTCCAGCCGGTCAGCTATGGGGATAGGGGAGGGTCTTCCTTCTCCCCGGAGGAGCTGGGAGGTGTTAGGGATCCGGTCTTCCAGCCCCATGCTTAGGGTCAGGTTAGCCTGAGGATCCAGATCTAACAGGAGGACCCTGGAGCCCTTCTCCGCTATGGCTGCCCCTATGTTAACTGCGCTGGTAGTTTTACCCACCCCGCCCTTATGGTTACAGAAGGCTATGATTTTTCCCATGGCTTATCCCCTACGTTTTCTTGTGCTTACTTTTTTAGGCTTCTCCGTGTGTCCGCAATGTTGGCATTTCGTTTCAGATAGGCTCATCATGGCCGTACAGGAGGGGCACATCTTCGCCTTCGGTCCTGATTGCTGTAACAGCCTCTCGGCTTCGGCCTCGTCCACCCCATGGATCTTAGCTGCGTTCCTGTCAAATTCATAGAACGCCTCCAGCCCGTCCTGGCCCTCCCTGTTTTTTAGGACCTTGACGTACATAGGGTCTCCCTGGGTCCCTGGGTATCGGCTGAAGGCAAACTTCCTCCCTTCGTACTCCTCTCTGTCCGGATCTTTATCCGCACCGGCCCCCCAGCTCTTCCCCGTATCCCATATCCCCAGGATCAGGCTTGCGCTGTGTTCTATATCCCCGGCCTCCCGGATCTTGAGAGGGGACATCTTCCACGGGGCGTTCACCTCTCGGTTAAACTGAGCCCCCAGGACTATAGGGATTTGGGCCTTCTTACTTATCACTTTTAGCTCTTCGCATATCTTGGCCAGCTCTTCCTGCCTGGTCCCGGATCGGTTTTTGTTCCCTAATTGCAGGAGCTGGATGTAGTCTATGAAGATAGCGGAGGTCTGTGGCTTCTGCTTTAAGATACCCTGGATAGTGCCTACCAGGACTTCTGCTTTATAGTCTACATCCTGCACAATCAGCCGCCCTGTCTCCATGTAATTCCGGAAAAACTCTTCACGCTTTTTGTGGAAGATACTTCTCCTTTCCCGCTTTATCATGCTGTCGCTGTTGGTCTTAAAATAGACCTCTGCGCTTTTCCTGCTGTTCTCCGATATAGGCTCCCCTATGTAGCTTACCAGGAACTTCCTCGCTAATGGCTCCTTAGCTTCTTCATAGCTCAGGAATACCACCTCTCTACCTTCCTGCTCCAGGATCCGGAGGGCCAGGTTAAGGAGGATAGTGGTCTTCCCGTGTCCGGTCCCTCCGGCTATTACGGTCAGGGCCCCCGCTGGCAGGGTAAGAGGTTCGGGGTCTTTATATACTCCCTCATGCTTATAGAGCCGGAGATCTTGGATCACAACTGCCTCCGGAACGTTCTGATACCATTCCTTCAGACCGGCCTCCGTCATCGGGGCCAGGAGCTTTGCTATATCCCTTTCCTTCGCCTGGCTCTTGACCTCATACAGGGCCTCCTGGAGCCTTTCTATTACCTCGGAGGGCTCACCCTTAGTTAGGTCCTCCTTTGCCTTCCTTACAGCCTCCAGGGCTTCCTTCCGCTGGTTCTCTTCAGCCCTGGTAGTGGCCAGCTTCTCCTCTACAACATGGAGGGTCTCCTCCTTTATCCCCATGGCCACCACGTCCGGGAGGCTGGTAAACGTCTTGAAGTACCTATCCTTGTCCAGAGGATCCAGCCCCTGGCCATACTCCACCACGTCACCCAGAAGGGCATCCTCTTCCAGGGGACCCAGATCCGGGTAGCTGGCTATAATGGCCTCCAGCATATACTCCCATATAGGCCGATCCCCGCTTCCGTCATTCACGAAAACAGGCCTCCCCAGGGCGGAGACCCGGTCCGCTACCGCCATGACCCGATCCGGATCCAGGCCCCCGCTGGCTGAGGTTATCAATATGCTACCGGCTATCCCTTGGGAGTCCTTCACTCTGTCCAGGTCCACCGGCTCCCCTTCTCCCGTTTTTATGTTTACAATAGTTACGGATATTTCCGAAACATCCGCCGGAGGGGTAGGAAGGGCCTGGGGCATGGTCTGGGTAGGTTGTTGGTTTTTGGTAGGAAGGGGGGATCCATAGCCCTCCCTTCTCAGTCTGCGAGCTGCCTCCCTCATGTCCCCGCTGCACTCTAAACAGGCGTAAACATCGGAGGCTGATAGGGCTCTCCCTGGGGGTAGATCTGTGGAGGACCAGAGCCATAATTTCCGCTTCCCTTCGTGCCAGTCCCCGCTGTAGGGGCTGGAGGGGTTCCCCGGTCTCAGGAGCTTGACCCTGTCCCCGGATCCGCCTACCACTCTGTAGCCGTGCCTGGTCAGGAGGGCCACTACATCCCCCTGCTGATTGTAATCCTCCAGGGGGCTTAATCCGTCCCGCTGTAGGGGTCTGCTGGTCCGCTGGGGAGGATCTACGGTCTCCACCTTAACAGGAGCCAGGTCAAAGCTTCGGGCTATGTTTAGGAGGGTTGTCCGCTCTTCCTGGCTGATGTAGGGAATGTCGGCAAGGGATCCGCTCTCTATGGAATACCCTGGGGTAGGAGGAGCCACTACATAGCCGCCATCCCCTCTGGTCTCCAGGGTATCCTCCCCGTCCCCGTTATGGGCCAGCTTTTGGTTTCCTTCTATCTCCTCACATCTGTAGTAGATATGCTTTCCCCCGCTCCCTGTGGTGACTATAGGGGTCCGGTCTAACAGCCCAGGCAGGGCCTCCCGGATCGTCTCTCTGAGGTCCTCCCAGAGGGTCCCGGTCTGGTCGTGTTTGGTATCCACGTCCAATACCTCCAGATCCCCGGAGACCTTCCCCGTTATTACGGCTATCCCTATGGGGGCATGGATCGCCTTTACAGCTCCCTCCCTGATCGGGGCCTGTTGGTATAATTGGTCCAGCTCCTCCTCTGTCAGCCGGTCCTGCTGTAGGGGCTTCCAGGTGTTTAGGGCTGGCCCCTTCCCCTCCCTGGTAGGCAGTACGGATAGCCCCGCCCTGATGTACTCTTTCGCTTTTTCTTTTACCATGGTTACCTATCTTAATCTGTGTACAATTGTTCTCCCATCTCGCTCTCCAGCTCAAAGACCTGGGCCAAATGTAGTACCAGGGGATTGATCCCGGCCAGCTTTTGCAGGGCCACCGCCTCAGGGCTCAGGACCACCGGAGCGGGGGAAGGAGGAGGGGCTGGCTCTTCCTGGGGCTTATGGTCCCACCGGATCGCCCTCCGGGGTTGTCTGGTATAGTTTATCCCCATCTTAGAAGAGGTTATCCATCAGGGCCTCCGCACTATTGGCCAGCCGGTCCTCCATGCGGAAGTATTCATCATAGATCTGGGTAGTAGCGGGGCTTGCGTGTCGTGCCATCATCTGGGCCTGTTCCTGGGTAGCCCCGGCCCTCCGTGCGTTCACTATAGCCGTATGCCGGAGGGAATGCGCTGTATAGGCTCGGTCGCTCAGTCCTATGGCCTTTAGCCCCTCCTTTACCAGGCCGCTAATAGCCCTGGTAGTCATCCGGCCCCCGCTGTTGTTGTTGCTCTCAGAGGTGAAGAGCGGATCCGCTGGTTTAGCCGCTGGACGGGTAGCCAGGTAGGCCGCTATGGGCTGGTATGCCTTCTCTGTCAATACTACATATTCATCCCGCTCCGTCCGTCCCTTACCCCATACCAGGAGGACCCGCTGGCCCCCTTTGTACGTCACGTCCTCCACGTTCGCCCTGCTGATCTCTATGGTCCGGAGACCTGTCCGGAGAAGGAGGTTAACTATAGCGTAATCCCTCAGGGCCCTACCCTGATAGTAGGCCAGAAGATCCGCTCCCTGGGGGACCTGTAGGGGCTGCTTCCTGTAGGCCCTCTTCCTCTGAGGGGCCCGGATCCCTCTCGCTACGTTGGGGTAGTATTTCATGGCCTCCGCCCACTCATAGAAACGCTTAACGCTGGTAATGTAGGAGCTGACGGTTAAGGGGCTCTTACCTTCAGCCAGGAGGGTATCCTTATACTCAATCAGGTGAGCCCTGGTAATATCCCCCAGGCTGTAGCCGGTCCGGTCCACCCAGGCCAGGTAGGCCCTCATGGTCCGCTGGTATTGGTCCCGGCTGGAGGGCTTCACGTCCTGGGAAGAGAGGAAGGCCCTTAGGAGGGCATCAATGGGAAGAGGGGTTACAACCTCCGGGGATAGTTCGGTAGCTGATCGGGTAGCCAGGTCCATGCTCATACCTTTGTTATCTGTTGGCACAAAGATACAATTATTTTTATGTTTACCAAATAACAAATTATCCCCAATTTTGACGGGACGTGTAAGGACCTTAGCATACGTTGTAATTTTGATTAAGTTGTAGAGATTTATAGCCCCCTGGGGGCCTCCGGTCGCTTGTGCGGGACTTTCTACCCCTGTCCTATGGTATCATATACCAGCCGGGGAGATAGTGGCTCACGGGGCTTTATTTTGCGTCATCCGGTCCCGTGTTGCTCCCGCTACTTATTTTTAGGTATCCCTGGAGGTCCGGGACCAGGTATGGTAGGACTCCCCTTTATTGGTTGTCCCCCTTAGGGCCTTCCTTATGTGACCACGGGGAGGGCGTACATCAGGCCCCCCTTCCTTCACCGGGGCCCCTGTCCTAAAACAGGGGGACCCGTATATAAGCTATTAAGAAGCTTATATAGAAGTAATACGGTTTTTGACCATGCCCGAAACCCTTACCCCGCCTACGTTTGCGGATATGCCTACTACAATGAACCCCACTCCTACTACAATGAACCCCACTCCTACTACAATGAACCCCACTCCTAC
>CAZVNM010000019.1:0-5965 GCA_964628685.1 uncultured Bifidobacteriaceae bacterium
TCGCCATCGGCCTCAGCATGAGCCTCGTCGGCGTGCAGCGCAGCCAGTGGGAGTAGTGGATCGACGTTGCCCCGCTTCCTACGGAGCAGGGATGACGTTGTTGCGCAGCAACAACGCAACTTTATCTTCTGCCCGCCAGAATGAACTCATTGAGCTTCTGACGCAGCGCCTCGTCATCGGGATCGGCCATGAGCGTGTCGAGCGTGCCCACCGCGTTCGTGTTGCTGCTCGTGCCGCTGATGGCGGAATCCAGCGCCGCCTGCGTCACCTCGCCGGGCTGGCCCGTCGCACCGGTGGCGCCGTCGTTGCCCTGCGGAATCTCAAAGTTAAAACGCACGTTGGTTCCATCAAAGGACACCGTCACACTCGCATTGCTGCCTGCGGGCAGCGTGGTGACGCCATCGACGACGGCCTGCGCAAAAGGCGGACCCTGCGGGCCGATGGGGCCGGGGCCGCCGTCCTGTCCGGGGCCGCCTTGCGCGCCCGGCGTGCCCTCAGGGATGCCAAAGGTGAAGTGCAGGGTGTTGCCGGTGAGTTGCAGGCTCACGCTGGCCTGACTGCCCGCTGGCAGGGTGGTGACGCCATCGACCTGCACGGCGGTGACGGCCTGGATGGCCGTGATGAGGTCGTGGAGGCTGGTGAGCTGCCCGCGCACGAGGTTGGCGTCGGCGGGGGTGTTGGGCTGGGGGAGGTTGGGGTCGAAGGGAGGCATGACGTAGCGATGGGATGGTTTTTATGGAAAAACGAAGAAAATAGGCCGGAGGGGGTCGTCCGGGACGGGGTGGGGGGTCGTCCAAGACGGGGCGTTCGACCACTTTTTCGAGGTTGCCGACCACTTTTTGGTCGGCGGACCCGTCCGGGACGAGGATGAGGACCACTTTTTGGTCGATGAGGACCACTTTTTGGTCGGCGGACCCCTTCCGGACGTGGATGAGGACCACTTTTTGGTGGATGAGCACCACTTTTTGGTCGGCAGCCCCGTCCGGGACGTGGATGAGGACCCCTTTTTGGTCGATGAGCACCTCTTTTTGGTGGGCTGCGCAGGGCGGGCGTTGCGTTTAGCCAGCCGGGGGTGTGGGGGCGGGCGGCTCGCTGCCGCTGGGGAAGAAGCGGCGGAGGTTCTGATAGACGGCCTCGGCTCCGGCGATGGCGCGGCGGGCGGCCTGGCGGACGTTTTGGTAGAAGGCGAGGTAGGCGCCGTAGATGTCGCTGCCGACGATCTGCTGGGTGTCCTGGAGGGCGGCCTGGTTTTCGGTGGCGCAGGCGAGGAATTCGGAGAGGGCGAGCCAGAGTTCGCGGTCTTTGGCGAGCTCGGCCATGTCGATGAAGCCGGGGACGAATTCGGGGTGGGCGGCCATTTCCATGGCAAAGGTTTCGTCCATGCCGCCGCGCTCGGTGCCCAGGGTGGGCATGCGTTTGCTCTGGGCGGGGGTGAGGTTGCGCAGCCACGGCAGCTTGGCCTTGATGGTGGCGAAGGCGGCGAGGACGTCGGCGCGGTCTTGCGCGCTGACGGTTTGGCTGATTTTGTTGGCTTCAGACATCGGAGGGGTGGTTGGGTTTGCCACGGTGCCTGACCAGAAAACTCCTGGCGTGTTCCACGCCATACCTGAGTTCCAAATCAATGACTGAGGCATGGCCTGGATGCTGCGCAGGTTTGCGGCGCGTTTGCGAGATTTATTTTTGGCTTTTTTTGCGCGCCGGGCGCGGCGGGGCCACGGCGGGTGTGCGTGTCGGAAGATTTGATTGCGGCGCTGCGCGCTTTCCAGTAAAACGGGCGGGTAATTCACCTAACTGACTGCCTATCGACTGATTTTCACTAACTGACATAACCAATTTGCGTGCTGCCAGCGATGGCAGCGGGCCGCTTCGAAACTTCCAGGTTCCCCTAATCCGCCCAACGCAACTCGATCAACAAGGGAGACGCGCCCGCATGGGGCGCGGTCTGCACCGCGCCTGATCGAGTGGGTGCCTGGAAGTACCCGAAGCGGAGGTAGCGACAGACCGTCGCCCTCTTTTATGGCCTGAAAGCAAAGACAAAAATCTTCACTCCCAACGCCATGAAACCAAACCACACAGCCAGATTCTCAGGCATCCTCGCCTGCACGTTCCTCGTCACCACGGCGGGGTTCATTTCAGCGCAAACGGAAACCGTCAAACCCAAGCGCGCCATCGTCGAGCGCTACGCGCATCAAGACATCAAGCCGCGCAACGGCTACGACGACTCGTGGGAGAAGAAATATCCCGCCTTTACCACCGACCCGAAAGGTGATCCCGACGGCGACGGCATCAACAACTGGACGGAAATGCTCGACGGCACCGATCCGACAAAAGCGAACAAGCCGGGGGAGATTTTTGTCAGCGCGGAGGAGAAGGCACGGCAGGAGGCTGAGAAGACCCGGATTGAAGCGGAGCGTCTCGCAAAGTTGCAGGTGAAACTTGCCGCAGGGCTGGCCACAGCCGCACGCAGGCTGCCTGCCGAGATGAAGTCTGACTGGCTAAGGGAAGAGCAGCAAAAGAACGCCTTGATCGATCAAGCTGCGCGCGCCGCCCCCAAAGAAATGCAGCAGCAGCAGGAAGCCGCGCAAAGAATCCCCGAAGGACCCGTGAAGGAATTGATACGGTCAGGAAAGCTTTATGTGCCGCGCCTGAATGAAAAGGGCATTCCTGTTTTGATTGGCCCGCACGCAGTAGCGGGCGCGGATTCCATCTCGACTGATGAGCTATGGCCGGGAGGATCGGCAGCAGCACCTCTTGTGAAGGGAACTGGGCGCACAATTGGCATTTGGGAGGTGGATGGCGCGCCATTTTACACGCATGTGGAGTTTGATCCTGCCAGCGGACCATCACGCATCATTGGTGGAGACTCGGATGCGCAGAACTTCATTACCAGCCACGCCTCCCAGGTTGGCGGTGTTATGGCCGCCGCAGGTGTCTTGTCGGGTGCCAAAGGCATGAGTTTTGAGTCAAGTCTTGACGCCTATTCCGCAGCGGGTGATTTCTCGGAAACGAGTGCGGCGGCAGCAGCGGGGCTGAAGCTTTCGAACCATTCCTATGGCGAGTATGTCGGCTGGGCCTACATTCCTGAGTTCTCGAACTTGCAATGGGTCTGGACCGGCGAAAACACCACGGGAGAGGACAAACGCTTCGGTTTTTACAACACAGACGCCCGCAAGGCGGACTTGGTGACTTATGCTGCGCCTCATTATCTGTCTGTTTACTCCTCTGGCAATGATGCCACCGACACCGGGCCTGCGTCAGGTGAGATGCATTGGGTTTTCAACACGAGCACATCGCAGTACAACACCAGCTCGACCTCGCATCCTGTGGATGGAGGAGGAACTGGCTTTGACACACTCACAGGCCGGAGTTCCGCAAAAAATGCGCTGGTAGTTGGCGCATCCAACGCGGTGTCTGGAGGCTACAGCGGCGGGTCGGTCTCGATTGCTTCATTCAGCAGCCGTGGCCCTACGGATGACGGGCGTATCAAGCCCGACTTGGTGGCTGACGGCGTGAACGTGATCACGAGCCAGTTGGAGCTGGCCCAACAATATCAGGTGCAGAACGCCAGCTTTGAGGCGGCAGGTTTGGCCGTGGGCGGCGGCACCACTACGACTACGAATTGGACGCAAAATCCCCAGAGTGGCGGGGCTGCCTATGTTTACCGGTTGCAATATAGCGGCGGGTTTAACTTTGCCGGCATCGGCACCCATGCAGCCGCGCTCACAGGGCAGAACACGCAGGTCTATCAGGACTTGTCAGGCGTGACTCTTCAAGCAAACACAACTTATGAAGTTATCGTTAGGATTGGCCGGTTCAATGGATTCACTGACCCCGCGACGACGTTCAGGGTCAGGATTTACACGAACGGGTTCGCGAACCTCCTACAGACATCCACGGCAACTGGAAGCGAGATTGCAGTGGACCAGTTCTTGGAGAAGACATTTCAACTCACGGTTGGCGGCACTGCTCCGCCAGGGAACGTCCGGATCGTCTTGGAACATGGGGGGCCGAACTTTGTCACTGCCACCGGCAACGTGAACCACGCCTTTTTTGATGCCGTCAGGTTCCAGAAAAAACACAACCCTGCATCTCCTCCAACCAACATTTACACCGATGGCTCGGTCTTCGCCCGCGATCCAGTCAGCGGCACGAGCTTTTCTGCCCCGGCTGTCACTGGCTCCTTGAACCTGCTTCAAGAGATCAACGATCTGCGCGGCGCACTGCCGCTGTGGGGATCGACCTGGAAGACGCTTGCTATCGCCACGGCGGATGACATTGGCAATCCAGGCCCGGATTACACTTTCGGCTGGGGTTTGATGAATACGAAGCGAGCAGCCGAACTGCTGGATAGGCAACTTGTGAGTGACAGCAAGCGCAGCTTCATCAGGCAGAATGTGCTCTACGATGGCAGCACCATCGAATATGTGGTGAAGGCCAAGGGAGGCGAGGATCTAGCCGTCACGCTGGCTTACACTGACCCGGCCTATCAGAACGTCACCGTGGCGGATGAGAACGGCGGCATTCCGACGCTCTCCCTCGATCCAGCAACCTCAATGCTTATCAACGATGTTGATGTCGAAATCGTCACGCCTTCAAGCACGGTGATCGGCCCCTGGCTGCTGAATCCATCCAGCCCTTCCTCCAATGCCACTGCTTCTGGCGTGGGCAATGACGACGACCGCAATAACGTCAAACAGGTGCGTATCGCAGCAGCGAACGTGGTGGCAAACGGCACCTACATCGTGCGTGTGAAGCGTGACCCGGCCACGCCGCTCAGGGTCGCAAAGAAGCAGACAAGCTCCTCCAACTACGAGCTGGTGGCGACACAAGCAGGACAGCCCGCCTTTCAGCGCTTTTCGCTGGCAATCACCGGCAACCATGAGCGCAAGGAGGACAAGTTTGAAGTCACGGACATCGAACGCGCGGGCAACCAGCACTATCTCGAATGGCGCAGCATCAAGGGTGTGCGTTATCAGCTTCAGACGAGCACGGACATGATAAATTGGACAGACGTGCCCGGCGAGATCGACGCCACAGGCGAACTCACGCCGCTGACTGTCACTGCCGCCAGCTCCACCGAGGATTGGCGCTTCTACCGCGTGAAGGAGGTTGGCTCGTGAGACTGAACGGGTCGGCCGCTGTGTTTGTGTGTGGTTGGTTGCTTCAACTAACCACACTCACGCATGGCGCGTTGACTCTCGTGACTCTCGGCCCTAGCTATCAAGTAGGCTTGGGCAGCTACAGCGATATAGATGTCAATTCTGACGGTATCAATGATCTGCGGTTTGGCACCCCGGGAACGTTCGGATCAAGTTTTGCAACCTATGTGACGCCGCTCAATGGCGCAGAAATCTTGTTCGATCCAAATTTTGGGCCAGTGTCTAATTTGAGCAATTGGATCGGTGAATTTGACACACTTGTCATTGATTCAAACCCACGGCTGATCCCTGCCTCTGAGTTCCTGGCCATTGTGCATTACAGGTGGATCGGAGGAAACATCATGCCAAATCTTGCTTTTGGAGATGGGATCGGAGGTAACGGTGGTCCGTTTCTAAACCAAAACCACGGCTACCTTGGCTACTCTTTTTTGACTGTCGATGGCCGGCACTACGGTTGGTTCGACATCGGCAGCGTGTTCACCAATTCAGTGCTGCTCAACAGCTACGCTTTTGAATCCACTCCAAACACACCAGTTTACCTTTATGGATCAGGAGTGCCGGAGCCTGGGCGCGGGGTTTTGATGCTGTGCGGTGGAGTGTGGCTGGTGCTGCGCCGCCGCAGGGCGGTTCTTGGGGCGGGGTGACCTTGTGCTCACCGTCTTCTCCCCGGAGACGGTCCCCGGCCCGCGTGTGCGGGATGATCCCTCAAGAGCCGTCCTGCGGCGGCGTGTGCTTTTCCGCTGGCAAAGCCTCCGCGTTTTTCGCTACGCTCGCGCTTCGCCATGGAAACGCCGCTTTCGCCCCTC
>CAZVNM010000020.1:0-1874 GCA_964628685.1 uncultured Bifidobacteriaceae bacterium
CTCCCGCCGCTGGGATCACACAAGCCTGAGCCGAGGATACCGATGTCGCCGCCCGGAGAGAAGAGCGAACAAACCGGCGATGGCCGAAGCGAGCGTGTACACGATCCTCGCCACTCTCGCAGCGGTGGTCAGATGTACCAGCATGAACCTACCTCGTGTTGGTGTTTACCCGCTCGATGATCCACTGAGCGAGCGCAGGCCGGGATTGTATGCGCGCAACGAAACTTGTTGCTGAGATTTCGTCTTGCCACGTAATACCCGGAAGAACTACCCCGCCGTCAGGACAGCCAATGATGACGGCAACCTGACGGCCTTCTCTGTGGCGGCGCTCAAGCCATTGAGCTTGCAACTTGCTCAACAGCTCGGTCGGCACCACACTGTCGCGCCAGGGCACGCGCGGCAGATACTTCACCTCTACCCACAGATCAGCAGAGTTGCCAGAGAACCACAGATCAGGTACGCCACCCAGGTACGGGTTGTTGTTCTTCATGTGGTACACGTTGCGGGGGATGTGCGCGAGCACACCTTTCGAGAACGTGGTCTCAGGTTTGACGGCCATACTTCAGTTCGATCAGAAGGTCGATCTCATGCTTGGCTTTCTTGAGGTCTTCGAGACCGTTCTTGTTTTCGTATCGACAGATGCGCTTGATCACACAACCTTCGAGAAAGCCCAGCTCGTTCTTGGTGATGAACTCGACCGGCTGGATGGCATACTTCTTGTAGTGTTCGCCACCGATCTGCGTGTCGAGAGCGGTTTCGACTTTCTCAGAGTCACTCCCGGCCGGGCGCCAAGCAACGATGTCGACGTAACTATCAATGTGATTCCATCTGAACGCAGTGGCCTTGGCAATCTCTTTTTCACCGTCGCGATACTCAACTTCAACCATTCCGGTGTAAGCCGGCTTTCCTTCACCATCCCACCGCACCCACTCACGCTGCGATTCGTTGCTCATAATGTGTCCCATTTGCCCAGTTGATGATGTTGATGAGGGTCGACGCCTGCGCACGAGCGTCGTCGAGCGCGTCATGCGCTGTGCCAGGACGAACGCGCAACAGCTCGTAGCTGTCATTCGGCACAAGGTTCTTCATCGTGCGAAAGTCCATCTGGTTGTAATACTTCCAAGGCACGTTGCGACGTGCCGCCTTGTACACGGCTTCGAGGATGGGAAAGTCGAAGCTGGCGCCATTGGCCCACACTTTCAAATCTTTCCAGTCGAACGTGTCGCTGAACGCATCGAGCACGTCGTGAATGGGGAACGTGTCCGCTTGTAGCAGCGCGTTTTGAGCCTCCTTGGATTGATCGAGCCACCACATCACAGTGCGCGCGTCGACTTTCAGACCGAGCGCGGTCGAACTGTCTACGTCGATGTGTGCGTGGAACTCGCCTTTGATACCGTAGAGATCGAACTCGACAGCCCCGATTGAAAGAACGACACAACCTGGAGTTGTGCCGAGGGTTTCTAGATCAAGCATGAGATGGCGCATTGAAGAACCTCGTGTTTGTTGAAGAGAAGATGTGGGTGGTTGGAACCGATCCCAACACAGCTTGCAACTGGTTCACCGTGCATCTTTCGATGGACATGCCTGTCGAGTAGTCAAGCGTTCATTCCAGTCCGCGCATCGGTCTGCGCATTCACCCACAAGGAAGGCGGCTGGAATCGTCGGACTCGAACCGACTAGGCTATCCTTGTTTCGCCCTTGCCTAGAGCGCCAGCCGCCTTCCTTGTAGGTTCTACCGGCAGGTTTCCCGCAGCTTCCTCTTTGCTGCCTGCCGGTAGAGGGTGGAGGAAAGGGCTTCAGCACATTACGCTCGCCCTGATGAGCGCCTTGGAGTGCCGGTTTCCCAGCCCGCATGTGCAATACGGTGCCTTGCA
>CAZVNM010000020.1:1974-3811 GCA_964628685.1 uncultured Bifidobacteriaceae bacterium
TTTACGCGGCCAGACCAGCGACCTTCTCTTCCAGGGCGGCGATGTTCTTCGCGGCGGCGACAGCTTCCTTGTCGAACGCCTTGTCTTCGGCCGTCCATTGTTTCACGACTTCCTTGCGGGCCTTGGCGACTTCCTTCACACGCTTGGCAACTTCGCCTGCGGCGGCTTTCGCTTCACGCAGTTCGACCTTGGCGGCGCGAAGCAGGTCTTTCTTTTCGGCGGCAGTGAGGACAGCAGAGGGCTTACGGGCCATTTTCATTTCTCCTGGTTGATGGCTTGATGCAGTTTGTTGCGCGACAGTCGTCGTGCTTGGCGATACAGCAGTTTTAGAACCGACTGCCTGCGGTGGGTTTCTTCTTCGAGTGCGATGGCGCGAATAATCTCCTCCTCCGTCATCTGCGGGAGGATTTCCAGCAGACGACGGAGAGAGATCAGCGCTTCGCTTACGCGCCACTCATTCATCACGCAGCCGTCCGACGCTTGGCCGGTGCCAGTCGACCTTTCGGTGCAGGCTTCTTGGCTTCGTTAGCTGCGGCGACAGCCGAGACATCCGGCTCGACCAGCAGACGCTCACGAGCCTCGCCACGACGGGCGCGAACGAGTTCGATCATCTCGTCGTCGAGCGGCTGCGGGTTCGTGAAGCGCAGCGAGTCGTACTTCACACCCGGATCGCAGAACACGTCGGTCGTGATGCTGTACGGCGGGCGCTGCATGCGGATCACGCTCGACAGGTAGCCGCTGAACGACTTGAGGCCGGTAGGACTGACGTTGAGCAGCATGAACGGCGTGTTCTCGTCAGCGTCGGGCGGCAGCATGGCGACCAGGATGCTGTTGCGGCACGCCTTTCCCTTGCCGGCAGAGCCGAACTGGTTGGCCCAGCACACCTGACACGACGCGTCCTGCACTTCGGGGCTGTTGGGGCTGGGGGTGGCGCCGGAAGGATCGGGGTGGATGGCGAAGCACGTGGGCGGCGTGATGTTGTTCGGGTCGAACGCCGCGTCGTAGTACGCGTTGTAGTAGACGAAGTCGACGATGATGCCGGTCAACAGATCGCTGGTGTCGCCGTTGGGCAGCTTGAACTGCTTGTTGTCGACCTTGATCTTGTCACCGCTCGGAGCAGCGAGGCGACCGCGAAGGTCTTCGAGTTCCTTGGCGAAGTCCTGGGTGACGACAGCGGTCGATTTGGCTTTTGCTACACGGCTCATTTCAGTTTCCTTTGAGGTGGGTGAGGCCGAGGTTGATTTTCGTGAACGGTTCAAGGCCCGGTACAGGCTTCTTGGCAGCGAGTTCACGGAAAGCCGGGTTGCTCACCCGACGTTGGAACAAGTGGAAGTAGCCCGTCTTCTTGACATAGGCGCACAGGGCGTCCCAGTCCTTGACGTTTGCAACCACTTCTTCGGAAAGTGACACGGTTGCTTTCTTCCCGGTCGCCTTGTCCATGCCTTCAGCAGCAAGGCGTTCTTTGATCTGTTCTTCCAGCTCGCCGTACTGCGCGTCGAGCTTCTTGATCTCCTCGTTGAGCTTACGCTTCTTTTCGCGCGTGTCGTCGAGTCGGTCGATGAGTTGTCCAAGTGTCACGTTTTGCTCCTGTTTGAGTACGAATTGTAGCAGAGTTGATTCAGAGCGCAACACCCATGTCGTTGAGCATGTTGTACGCCTCCTGCACGTACCAGTTCTTGTCCAGGTCTGCCGGAAGCTCGTCGGGCAGTGTCATGCAGACACGCGCCCCTTCGGTCTTCGGCACCATGTTGCCGCTGCCCACGTAGGTGATCGGAGGCAACTTGTCCAGGGTCATGTACCAGCGCGCCACGCGACCAAACGGCGTACCGCCGACGCC
>CAZVNM010000020.1:3911-5781 GCA_964628685.1 uncultured Bifidobacteriaceae bacterium
CCCAGTCGTCGACGGTCTCGTAGTGTTCATGTTGCACGCCACCGCCTTTGACGTTGCGGATCGCCACGAACTCTTCGATCTTACGAACATCAGAGTACACCGTGACTTCGGGCAATGTCCCATCGAGCAGATAGAGACGACAAGCGAGGCTGCACACCTCCATCGTCGGATTCTTCATCAGGTACAGCGGGTTCTCCTCGGGATTGACCGAGGCGTACAGACCCTTGGACTTGATTTTGTTGTCCGTGGTTACGGCGATGTAGTTGTTCACGTCTTTCATCGCCACGCAGCGGTAGGGTGTCTCTTCGTATTCGAACCCGGTGCGCTTGCTGTTCTTTTCGAAGACCTTGAGGATGCGCTTATAGTGCTTCTCGTCGTACTCGACCATGATGCCGTCTGTGTTGGCCGAGATGACACGCACACCCTTGATGGCTTCCAGCTCAACAATCAGTGTGAGCAGGTTGATCTGACCTGTGATCGTCACAGCAAGCATCAGATCGGGTGAGTAGAATGCACTGTAGATGCTACCGAGTTTGCCGAAGGTGCCGTTCAAGAGAATCTTGAGACTGTTTGCCACCTTCTTGTTACTTGCGTGCTTAGCCTCCATCCGTTCACGGTAGATATCTTCGTAGACGCTCAGGAACAACTCGCCCTTGTTGCCGCCGAAGTGCGGGATGTAGCCCGCGTTCATCAGGATGTTCGGATAGTACGAGGCCGCGTCAAAGTCGCTAATGCGCTTGGTGCCCTCGGCACGCACATAAAGCTTTGTATCGTGTGTGCTGTGCAGACCGCCGATACCCATCTGGTAGTTGCCATAGCCGAGCCGGATTGTTTCCTTCAGGAACTCGGGTACTTCCGGTGAGCCGTTCGCACGGTTGATCTTGAAACGCGTCGTCTCCAGTTCCTCGATGATGCTGTTGATCTGCTCGTTCGTCGTTTCGATGAAGTCTGGGCAGGTGTAATCCACGCTGGTCGGGACGATCTTGTCCTTACGACCGAGATTGCACTGGGACTTCAGGATTGCCTCAGCGACTTGTGCGTCGGACTTGCTGCGCAGTTCTAGCCCGTACCGCTCACCTAGATCAACGCGGAGTGCGATCTCGGTCTTGAGCCGCTTGAAGAGTTCTTCGGTGACGGCGATGTCGTTGAAGCAGTAGGTCTCGACGATCTTGTGCTGCTTGGGCGTGAGGTCCTGATCGTGTTCAAACGGCATGTCGATCATAGTCTTGACACCCATGCGACCGGCGTAGGTCTTGAGACTGACCATCACACCGGGAGCGGTCTCAATGAGGTCGATATGATCGAGTTCCAGCTCTTCGAAACCGAACATCTTCGGAAGCATCCACGGCTGGATGTTTTCGTCGATGATCTTCTGCGCCATCTCTTTCAGAATGATCGGCTCGACACCACAAGTAGCAGCAGCAACGAGCGGAATGTCGAACTTGTAGCTGTTGAAACCGACCCAGGTGTAGCCCGGATCGAGCAGCATCTTCGTGAGCTGCTTCATGTGTCCACGCTTGTGGAACCAGAACGCGTTGGTCGTGCCGGTTTCGAGTTCTTTGGTGCAGACGAGAAAGACCGGCTTGGTAGAGCCAATCAATTCACAGTCGAAAACAACATGGGTCATTGATTACCTCGTGAGCGGATAGCAAAAGCCGCATAGACAAACGGTTCGCAATCGGAATCTTCCATCCGGCACCGATGCGCGATCGCATCCATTTTTGCTGCGCACGCCTCCCGCTCGGCTGCTGCAACAATGGATGCGAAGCGCTCAAGAAAATCCAGATCAGACGGTAGCGTATGGTCCACGTCGTCGCCGGCTTCTCTCGCCAGCTCGATAACGTCGTCTCTGGTCATGGCTTGGCCTCCG
>CAZVNM010000021.1:0-5778 GCA_964628685.1 uncultured Bifidobacteriaceae bacterium
TTTGCAAGGCGGAGGTCGTCGGTTCGATCCCGTCATCCTCCACTTCCACGACGCCCGGACATCGGATTCGCGGCCGTTCGGGTGACGAGCCCGGCTCGGACCATCGCGGTCGCTCAGCGGTGTGGACCGTCCCGTCCATCGCACGACCGCCGCCGTGCAACGGCGGCGGTCAGCCCGCCGTGCGCATCGTCGCCAGCCGCGCCATCCGGTCCGGCAACTCCGGCAGCCCCAGCCGGTCCGCCGCCTCCGGCAGGCCGGCGCCGGGTCCCGTCCAGCGCCACGATGCGACGGTTCCGACGTCGATCCCCTCGGTGACCAGCGTCGCGAGGTGACGGTCCCGCAGCGCCTGGTCACGGTGGGCGGTCAGGCTCGCCGCCAGCCGCGCGGCACCCCGAAGGCCGGGCACATCCCAGTCGGCGCCGTCGGCAGGGATCGCGTCGATCGACCCGTAGCGGGCGAGCACGGCGGCGGTGCCCTTCGCGCCGAATCCCGGCACGCCCGGCAGTCCGTCGGCGCTGTCGCCCACGAGCGCCAGATAGTCGGGGATCTGCGCAGGCTCGACGCCGAACTTGGCGCGCACGCCGGCCTCGTCGATCTCGGCGTTCCTGCGCCGGTCCACCTGCACCACCGCGGGATCGCGCACGCACTGGGCGAGGTCCTTGTCGGGCGTCATGATGAGGACGCGATCGACGGCCGTGTCACCGGCCGCGTGGGCGGCGGCCGCCGCCAGGGCGTCGTCGGCCTCGTGCTCGACCATCGCCCACACCGCCACGCCGAGCGCGCGCAGGGCGTCCTCCAGCGGTTCGAACTGGGCGCGGAGCTCCGGGTCGATGCCGGCGCCGGTCTTGTAGCCGGTGAAGATCCTGTTGCGGAAGCTCTCGATCACGTGGTCGGTCGCGACGCCCACGTGCGTCGCACCCGACTCGAGCAGCCGCGCGACGTTCTCCACCACGCCGCGCGTCGCGCCCATCTCACGCCCCTGGGCGTCGCGGCGTGGGGGCACGGCGAAGAAGTGGCGGAAGAGCTCGTAGGTCCCGTCGATCAGGTGGACGATCACCGGTCCAACCTAGCGGGCGGGGACGACGGTCTCCGGTGGACGGGAGCCGAACGGCCGGGCTCGAGATGCGCCTCCGCGGACGGTGCACGAGAAGGGCTCACCATCGACATGAGCATGACGGTGCACGCGTCCAACCCGACATCCTCGTGCTGGACCGCAGAACCTAGACCTTCGTCGAGTGTGTTCTATCCATTTGGCGGGTGTTATCGAATTGTGATGACTGATGGACTGGGCGCACGAGGGTGCAGACGGCCGCGTACGAGACGACGGGCTCCCGCACCAACTGTCATCCAGTCAAGGGAGACGAACATGAGACCCGCAGCGGCCCATCCCCGGGCCGGCCGATTCATGGTCACGCTGGTGCTCGCCGCGCTCGCGATCGCGGCGTGGGCGGTGAGGGCGGACGCCCAGACGCCCACTCCGGTGGCCAACCCCAACTTCAACCCGCAGTGCGGCACGAAGGTCATCCTCGTGCTGGACGAGTCGGGATCGATCACGACTTCCACCAGCAACACGTCGAACGTTCGGACGGCCGCGCGTGCCTTCGCGGCGGGACTTGCCGACACCGGTTCGCAGCTCGCCATCGTGGAGTTCGACACGACGGCACGACGGGCGTTCAACTACACGAACGTGACGTCCGGAACGGTGCTCGACGGCATCAACGGCTACATCGACGGCACCACCGCCTCACCGCTCGGCCAGCGATACGCCGGCCCCGGCTCGGGTGGGTGGACCAACTGGCAGGACGCGATGGACGAGGTCGGCGCGCTCAACACGTCGGGTGGCGTCGCACCGCTGGTCGTCTTCATCACCGACGGGGACCCGACCGCCTACAACACGGCGATGGGCGTCGTGACCAACGCCTCGAGCAGCGGACTCGCGCTCACCAATGCCATCACCGCGGCCAACTCGGTGAAGACGCAGGGCAGCCACATCCTGGCCGTCGGCGTCGGCGCGGCCCTCGACAACTCGACCAGCCGCAACCGACTGGTGCAGGTGAGCGGCCCCGACGTCGCGACCACCACCGCCCAGTTCAACATCTCGACGACCGACGTCTTCGCCGTCAGCGACTTCTCCAACCTCGCCGCGACGCTCCGCGAGGTCGTCACGCAGCTCTGCCGCAGCTCGGTCACCGTCACCAAGCAGGTCGACGACGGCAACGGCTACGTCAACGCCGGCGCCGGCTGGGAGTTCACCGGCAACGTCACGTCCGGACTGCAGAGCTGGGTCCAGCCCGCACCGACCGGCGCAGGGGCGACCCGGACGGGGTCGACCGACGCGACGAGCACCGTGACGTTCCAGTGGCGGCCGAGCGGCACCAGCTCCAACATCACGCTCACCGAGACCCAGAAGCCCGGCTACGACCTGGATGCCATCACGTGCGTCAGGGGTGAGAACAACACGCCGGTGGCCATCACGCAGAACGGCCTCAACTGGAGCCTCGCGGTCGGTCAGACCGACGTCGTCAAATGCACGGTGAAGAACCGCAAGCGCGCGACGATCGTCGTCAAGAAGACGATGGTGGGCGGCACGGGCTCGTTCGCGTTCACCGGTTCGCCGAGCGGGACGATCAGCGCGAACGGTGGGACGCTCACCGCGAGTGTCGCACCGGGGACGTACACGTCGGTCGAGGGTGCGGCCCCGGCTGGGACCTGACCGCGCTCTCGTGTGACGACGCCAACTCGACCGGCAACGTTGCGACGCGGACGGCGACGTTCCGCGCCGAGGCCGGCGAGACGGTCACCTGCACGTTCACCAACACCAGGCGGGCGTCGCTGACGCTCGACAAGGTGGTCGTGAACAACAACGGCGGCACCGCCGTCAAGACGGACTTCACGCTGTCGGCGGCGGGTCCGACCCCGCTGTCCGGTCCGGGCGGTGCGACCGGTTTGGTCAACGCCGGCACGTACACGCTGTCGGAGACGAACGTGGCCGGTTACTCGGCCAGTGCGTGGGTGTGCAGCGGCTCCGGTACGCAGAACGGGTCGCAGATCACCCTGGCCAACGGTCAGTCGGCCACGTGCACCATCACCAACGACGACATCGCGCCGTCGTTGAAGCTGCGCAAGGTCGTGAAGAACGACAACGGCGGTACGAAGACCGTCGCGGACTTCACGCTGACGGCCGACGGCACCGGAGCGAACGACCTTTCGGGCACGAGCCCGGTCGACTCGGGTCCGACCCTCCGCGCTGACACCTTCACGCTGTCGGAGTCGAACGTGCCCGGCTATTCGGCGAGCGCGTGGGTGTGCACCGGCTCCGGGACGCAGAGCGGTTCGCGGATCACCCTGGCCAACGGTCAGTCGGCGGTCTGCACCATCACCAATGACGACATCGCGCCGTCGTTGAAGCTGCGCAAGGTCGTGAACAACGACAACGGCGGTACGAAGACCGTTGCGGACTTCACGCTGACCGCTGACGGCACCGGAGCGAACGATCTTTCGGGCACGAGCCCGGTGGATTCGGATGGGACGCTCAGGGCCGACACCTTCACGCTGTCGGAGTCGAACGTGCCAGGCTATTCGGCGAGTGCGTGGGTGTGCACCGGCTCCGGGACGCAGAGCGGTTCGCGGATCACCCTGGCCAATGGTCAGTCGGCCACGTGCACCATCACCAACGCCGACCTGCCGGCGTCGTTGACGCTCGACAAGGTGGTCGTGAACGACAACGGCGGCACCGCCGTCAAGACGGACTTCACGCTGTCGGCGGCGGGTCCGACCCCGCTGTCCGGTCCGGGCGGTGCGACCGGTTTGGTCAACGCCGGCACGTACACGCTGTCGGAGACGAACGTGGCCGGTTACTCGGCCAGTGCGTGGGTGTGCAGCGGCTCCGGTACGCAGAACGGGTCGCAGATCACCCTGGCCAACGGTCAGTCGGCCACGTGCACCATCACCAACGACGACATCGCACCGCGTCTGCTGCTGCAGAAGGTGGTGGACGGTGGCGGTGCCACACCGGGCGAGTTCACGCTGACCGCAACCGGTGAGGGTGACGTCCCCAACTACACCGGCTCCGGCGACGCCACGGCGTCGCAGCCCCTGAGGGCGGGCGTCGAGTACACGCTCGGCGAGTCCGGTCCGGCCGGTTACGACGGCGAGATGTGGGTCTGCGCCGTCAACGTCGACACCCCGCAGGAGGCCCTCGCCGCCGACGCATTCGCGCCGGTGCCGAACGGGCGGCTCACGCTGGCACCCGGTGACGACGTCATCTGCCAGGTGACCAACCGCTTCCGGGATCTGGCCGTTGTCAAGACGACCGACCGCGCGTCCTACGCACCCGGCGAGACGATCGACTACACGGTCACGGTCGAGAACACCGGGCGCAGCTCGGTGCCGCTCGCCGAGATCACCGTCGTCGACCCGCAGGTCACGCTCACCCTGGACGCAGCCGCGTCCACCAACGCGACCGCGGAGTTCCTCGCCCCCGGCGAGAAGCTGGTGTTCCGCGGCAGCCGGGCGGTGACGGTGGCGATGTGCGGCACCCCGGTCGTGAACACCGCGACCGTGCACATCACGCGCGGTCAGGTGGAGATCGGTGACGGCAACCCCGCCAACGACTCCTCGACGGTCACCACGCCGCTCGAGTGCACCACCGACGTGGGCATCGCCAAGGCCGTGACCAACGGTCAGTCCACCTACCGCGTGGGCGACGTGATCACCTACGCCATCACCGTCACCAACACGGGACAGATGGTCGTCCCGGTCGCCGCCATCCAGGTGACCGACCCGGACATCACCGGACTCACCCTGGTGCAGCCGGCCCCGGTCGCGATCGCGCCGGGTGAGTGGGTGACGTTCACCGGCACCCGCGTCGTCACCCAGGCGATGGCGGGCCGGACCGTCCCCAACACGGCGACGGTCACGGTGCCGGGTGACAGCGACCCGAGCAACAACACCGCGACGGCGACGTTCCCGGTGGAGGCCCCGGTCGTTCCGGCGGGCACCCCGACCCCGATCGCGACCCCCGCCCCGACGCCGCGTGCGGCACTGGCGGTGGACAAGTCGGGTCCGGCGAAGGGGAGGGTCGGTGCCAACGCCGTCTACACGATCCGCGTTCGCAACACGAGCGCGAACGTGGCGACGGGCGTGGTGGTGAGCGACGCGATCCCGCGTGGCATGACGCTGGTGGGGACACCGGTCGTCTCGGCCACCCGCGCCAAGGTCGACGCGCTCACCAGGTCGCTGGCGACGGCCAGGGCGACCGCCCGCACGGCCAAGGGCGCCGCGAAGGTGAGGGCGACCGCGCGGGTGCGGCAGCTCACCAAGGCGCTGGCGCAGGCCAGGGCACGCCACGCCGCAGCACCGGCGGCCTCGGTCAATGTCACGATCCTCCGCGGAGTCGTCCGCTGGACGGTCGGTGACATGCAGCCCGGTCAGGTCGTGACCCTCAGGGTCACGATGCGCGCGGCGGGCACCCGCAGCGTCACGCTGTGCAACACGGCGGACGCCATCGCCGGCAACGCCGACAGGGCGAGCGACCGTCAGTGCACGTCGTTCGCGCGTGTGGCGGGAGTCGTCAGGATCCCGCCGAAGGTGACCGGCTAGTCGCGGTCGCCATCGGGCCGGAGCATCCGGCAACGCGAAACGGGCCGTCCCCCAGGGGGCGGCCCGTCGCACTTCGTGGCGGGATCGCGGAGGTCGCCCCGCCCCTAGTGCCTCGCGCGCCGGGCGCGCGAGGCACTAGGGGCGGGGCGAACCCACCCAGGTCGCGTCACAGACCGC
>CAZVNM010000022.1:0-5129 GCA_964628685.1 uncultured Bifidobacteriaceae bacterium
GCGTTAGCCGGCATGAGTTCTCGCGTCGTCATGCCGGCTGCCACATCAAGCCGCGAGGCGTTCCCGCAGCGCATAGCCTTCGAGCGCCCAAATCTTGTCGCGGGCGTTGCTTCTGGCGATCTTCCGGCCCAGCTCCGCGTCGAAGTTCTCCTGGCTGGCTGCCGCGCTTTCGCCGGTCACGGTGAAGCCGTTGCGCGGCTTCAGGCAGCACAACCGTCAGCGTCGTGCCGGGGAAGACGTGGTAGTCCTCGCCCGCAATCACGGCGTCGATTTTCTCGGGCGAGAGGCGCGGCGCGTTGAGGCCCTTGGCTTGAATTTCGGCTTCGATGGCTTGTTCGTCTTTGCTCATGTCAGTTGTTCTCCAGATGTGCCGGGCTTCCTCGGGTGCTCGGCTAACCCGTCATCCAAGCCGCTTTGCAAGCGAATACAGGAGTGCTGCGGCTTGGTGCTTCAATCGTGCCGAAACATAGCCAATACATTCTGAAAATGCCGGCGTTCTTTCTTCGATGAACACAGTATGAGCAAGGCGCTCAAGGCGTTTTCCTTGCTCATTACTCATGGATGTAAGCGCGCCGTCACGAATCCACCAAAACCCATCTTTCCGCCTGACGAAGCCATTGACCCCAGCCCCGTCATATAGTTTTGTAACCTCAGCCATTTGCCTTCCCCAATTCATGTGCACCGCAATGGTTTTCCATGCACTCCGGCGTGCGTTGCAGCCAGCCATCAACATGATCCAACGGTACATCACCGTACAGGTGGCAAACAGGCTGCGTTCCGAAATTGCGAGTGTAAACAAACGGACACAAACTCCCAGGATAGGAAGGTTTCTCACTACATGTTGTCTCGCCGGTGTGGAATATCAAGACCTGTTTCATCTCTTTTCCTCCTTCAGCAACGTACCGTCGCGCAGCATCTCTTTGGCACGCTGCCGGGCTTTCTCTCGCAGCACGCTGGCCACAACCTCGTCCACCACGTCGGCAAGCCGCGCCTTTGCGGCCGTAGCAATGGCGGTGCTCAGGTCGAGCGTCTCGATGTGGGCCTTCACCTGGCGCACTACTTCCTGCCATCCCGCGCCAACGCTGTCATTGCCCCTGTACCCGTCGGGTGTTCGGAATTCACGTTGCCACGCTTCGCGCACGGCTGCCTCAACCTTGTCTGTATCCAGCTTGATTGTCAGTTCAATCATTTCGTTTCTCCCCGTCAGCCCGTTTACCCAATTCGGCAATCACACGAACGTGATCGACAATTGCAGCGCAAATTGCACGGAAGTCGGTCTCGCGGAAGAGCATGGCGTTTTTTTCCCTAGAATGAGGATGGAAGCCAAGCGTGGCAAGAAATTCACCTGTCATCACAAAGCCAAGCCGTGCGTTGATCTCGCCAAGCTTCACGGTGGCGCCGTTGTCGGGTGGGCTACTCGTCTGCGCTACTTGCGTTCCTTCGTCTTCCCGTCTGACCGCCCCCGGAGCGTCCTCCGTGCGTGTGTTCGGTACTGGCTTCACGTCTTCGCTACTGGCTTTCGCCCGTTGTTCTAATTCGGCAATCTGCCGCTGTTGCTCGATTCGCGCCGCCTCGACTTCATCGTGCTGACGCTTGCGCATGGCCAGCAGGGCGGCGAAGTCCTCCGGTGCCTTGGTGCAGATGGCTTTGAAGTCAGGGGCCATGATTGCGTATGCAGCGTATTGACTGGTCAGGTGGTCGCGGTTGACCTGGATCGTGTCGGCCATTTCGTTGGCCGCGATCTTGGCCTGGACCATGGCCGTGTCGATGGCATCGCGCAGTCCGGCCAGGGTCTTCTTGCCCTTGATGGCCGTTGCGAAACCACCGTCCACGACTGGCATCCACTCGCCACCCAGGCTGGCATTCATCTTCTTGATGTGCTCGGCCAGGTCTTTGTTGGCCTGCATGACGAGGTTGGAACGAATATCATCCTTGCGCTTGGTCACGGCCTTGGTCAGCGCCAGGCGGGCATTGCGTATCCTGGCGGCAATGTCATCCATGGCGCGGAATACCTCATCGATCTCCACGGCCTGGGCCTGGGCCTGGGCCTTGACCAACTTCATGCGGTCCTCGGCTTCCTCGCATGCCTTCACCGCCTTGTCAGCGTCGGCGAAGTCCTGATCCGTCTCCAGACTGGCGGCGTTAGGCAGGCGGTCAAGGAACTTGGCGGCGGCGGCCTTGAAACCGTCCATGTTGGTGGCCACCACGCGGCCTTCGACCTGTACCACCAGGGCCGGCAGGCTTTCCGGCTCTGCGCCTATCAATTCGTTAGGGATTGATACGTGTTGATAGTTGGCCAGGTCTTCGGCGAACTGCTTCCAGCCGGCAAGTATGCGGCGGCGCAGGTCCGGGTCGGATTCGTACCACAGTGATAGCGTGCCATCTCGCGTTCCGTCACTGGCCGTGAACAGGCACCGATCTGCACAGGACAGCATCAATCCCTGCTCAAGTTGAGGGCGGTATTCTTCCGGGATGATCTTCTGGATGTGGAGCGCATCTTCCAGGGCCGCATTCAGCGTCTTGCACTCCCAGGTGATGTTGCCGTGCATGCCGTCCAGCGATGCTGACAGCGGAAGCCCATCCACGTCAGCCATACACACGCACGGAGCCAGGCGGGCGTCGATGTCCAGGTCCAGGAACTCTTCGGCAAAGGTCCGCGCCAGGGACTCGATCTCATGCCCACGGTCGAAGCGGGCCTTGGTATGCGGGTCCACCTCAGGCACGATGCCGGTGGCCTTCTCGCGTAGAAGTTCCTGCCGCGTCTTGTACTTGGAGATCCCAAGCATGGCGGCCGCGTCGCTGGCGTTGAAGTGCTTGGCCCGGTGGGCATGCCACTCGGCGCTACCTTGTTGCAGTTGCAGGGTTTCGGCTTTCATTTTGGTCTCCATTTCTGATTGAGTAGCGGCATGCCTGGGTGCTTTTTGCCGATGTGCGTATTCATGCCAGCCAGGCTCACGTACACACGGCGCGCACCCCAGCCGCAAACGGGCATGCGTGAGGGGCGAACAGGCGTGTGTTCATTCCGCCCCCTCGGCCGCTTCCATGGCCTGCACAAACTCGGCATCCACCACCTGGGCCGCATCCTTGATCGCCTGGATCTGGGCCTCTGACATGGTGTATCTCTTCCTGAACTCGGAAATGACGTGCTCCGGTGTTTTCTCGCCGGCTTGCAGTGCCGGCGTCACCTTCGCCAGGTTCTTGGCGAAGGTCTCGGCCGGGCATTCCGGCAGAGCCGGAGTGGGGGGAGGCTGGCGCTGGGCATCGCCACGCACCACCTCCGCGTCCTCGTTAATGGTGCGCCCCTCCATTTCGTCCGCCGTGGGCTGGGCGCCGAACTCTGGGAACGCCTTGCGCAGGGCCTGGGCCTCAGCACACTTGGCCAACTGGGCATAGGGGCGGCGGGTCCACATGGCATTGGGGGCGATGGATTTATCCTGCCCGCCCTTCTGGGCGTAGTTCTCCAGCCAGCGTTCCGTTGCGGTGAACTCGGCGATCCGCCCGTTTGGCAGGAGGCGCTTCACGGTGACGCGGCACCAGGACGGGTACGTGATGTTCTGCCCGCCGAGACTGTCATGGACATCCGGACCAAACTCTGGCTCGGTTACGCCGGCATACTGCCCACACCGGGCGGCCTGGGTACGGTACAGGCCGATGCCGGGCATGACGACATCGCGTAGCACGCGGGCCTTGCTGTCCCAGATGGGGACGATATGGACGGGTTTCTGCATTGGGTCAAGCCCTGCCGCTTTGCAGTAGCCGATCACCAACTTGATCGACTCAGGCTGCGCACCTGGGTAGAGACTGTTTTGCAGGACGGTCATCAGCTCCTGCTCGGTCATGGCCAGGGCCGGAACTGCGGTTTCTTGCTTGGTGATGGCGTTCATGCTTCTGCTCCTTTGATACACGGCTTACCGCGCTCGTACACAGTGCGGCCGTCGATGACGATGCGATCCGCTCCGCCGTTGTTGCGGCTGCGGAAGATCTTGCGCGCCACCTCGTCGCCGTACTGCTCCGCCAAATGGGCGCGGCGGCGGTGCCAGCTCTCGCGGCGGATGGCCTTGGCGTCCCTGGCCGGCGGCCTGGGTGCGTCCACGCCGTAACCGAACGCCCATACTTTTGCGGGCCAGCCGCCGCCCACAGTGACCGGGCGCCACGCGGCGACGTGGATCAGGCCGCAGGCATGCAGGGTGTTGAGGGCGGCAAGGGTGGGTTTCCAGGCGCGGTGGATGGCGTCCGCGATTACTGTAGATTCTGCCGGGCCGTGATCCCGCAGGTAACGGAAGACCGCGCACTCGCTCCCGCATGTCATGGGCCGCCCCGTTCTCATGCCGCCCCCACAATCATGCCGATCACGAATGCCAGGGCGATGGCACCGACGATGCCGACGATGCGGTCCCAGTCGATGCCGTCCTCAAAGTGCGCCTCTGTGCCAGTGGCCTCGCGGTACGTCCTTGGGAAACGCAGGCTGTAGTTGCTGTTGTTCATGCCGCCCTCCGCTGTTCAGGGCGCAGGAGCACGCGCTTTGCCACAGACATTGGAACGCCCTGGCTGGCCATGAAGTACGGCGCGGCCTTCTTGTCCATTCGCACGGCCATGTCAACGAGCATGGCCGTCCATGTGTCACGCCTTGCTTCCATTTCAGAAGCCACCGTCTTCATGTTCATCTTTTCCTCCATCTTCATTGATCCCAGAAAGCAGCGTCATCAAGATGACGCCACAGCCGAACACGGCGAACACAACAAAGGCAACAGTGAGAATGTCTGGCATGCTCATTTCTCGCGCTCCAATTCAAATTCGGCAAACTTGCGCAGGTCTTCCGTCACCATTCGCAACACATCTGCCCCCAGGGCGGCTAGCTCGTCCTTGCGCGCCTCATTGGCATCATGCTGCCACCCGCGGTTGATTGCCGCCCAGGCGTCAGCGGCACGGAAGATGATCTCGCTCCGCCGTTGGCCCAGCACCTCGAATACATCGGCATAGAGTTCTGCCGTGCTTTCGCTGCTGCATTCAGACAACAACGAAAGTGTCTTTGCGTCCACCACGTCCTTCCACTCAGGCTCTTCTGGGACGTACACGTCTGCCGCTGGGTTGTGCGCCTTGACCTCAAGCGCGGCCTTGCGGATGTAGTG
>CAZVNM010000023.1:0-5109 GCA_964628685.1 uncultured Bifidobacteriaceae bacterium
CTTCCTGCACCTTGGCCTTCTTCTCGTCGGTCCAGATGATTTCAGGCACTTGCCTCGCCTCTCCGCGCCGCCTTCAGCATGTCCGCCACGGCCTTCCAAGAGAATGACTGCTCGACCAGCACGTCAGTCGTTTTTCCTGCGTCGTTGATGATTGTTGCCACAACAGCCTGCCCGGCTGGCCTTGCCGTTGCATGGAACCCAAGTTCCGCCGCCCATTCAACTACCTGCACACAGAGCAAGGCCACGCGATCCGGATCACCATTCTCATCCAAGGGCACACGCCCCCTGTACTTCCACCCGATGACTTCAGCGTCGGCCTGCGGAGGCCCGCCGTAGATGGCGTCCATCAAGTTACGCAGTTCCTGCTTGCCGAAGTGCCAGCAGCCGCCATCCGATTTGGCCCCGCCGTTCCGGTCGGCCAGCATGGCCTCAATCAGCGCTGCGGCCTCATGCCTCTTGAGCACTGGTCTTTCCCTTCCATGCGGCCTGCATCGTCTGGTGGATGAGAGAGAACGGAGCGCCGTCGGTTACGGCTACTTCCTTGTGCTCCCCTTGCCGGCTGCGGAACGTCGCCGTGATGGTCTGACCGTCGATTGCGGTCCTCACCGGGTTGTCCCCGTCCCTGTTGATCTGCAGCTCGCGGGCGGACTGGTGGATCAGGTGCTCGGTCTCGTTCATGGCGTGGCCTTGTAAACCTCGATCAGGCGATCCGCCGTCTCCTTGCCGAAGGCCCATGTTGCGATCTTGCGGTTGATCTTGATGTCGCAGGCTTCGCACACTGGCGTCCACATGGAGGTAGCGCATATGCGCCACTGCGCTTGTGATGGCTTCCCACACTTGACGCATGGGACGCGAGAAATGCCGCGCGCGGTGTAAGGCTTGCGGCGCCCCGTCAATGCAGGGTCTCCGATGTCAGGCGACCGGCGAGGCGACGCTCCATGGCGTCCCTGAGCATGTCCGTGACGATGACGCAGGAGGCGTGGATGTCGATGCACTCGGCGTCGAGAAGATCGGCCAGAGCCTCGATGTGATCCGGCACGTCGGCGTCTGCGGTCATTTTGCTGCCGCTGTCCTCATTCATGATCGATTCAGTCGCGTGGTGACAGTATCGCGTCAGTGAGTGGCGTACTGCTGTAAGGCGGCCAACGGAGCCTCGCTTGTGGTGCGTAGGGGCTCCGTCATTCCCAACTACCCGATATTTTGAGGTAGTTCGCGCACTCCGGGATTTTCGCAGTTCAGAGGGCTCATGGGAGCGTGATCTCTGCTGCCGGGCTGGGTCATTCGCGGGCGTACTGACGAGCGCCGCTACCCTTGGCCGTCTCCCGTGACTCGTGGGACGAGCGAATCATCCGTGATTTGCGGTGCATCGTCAAGGATTGCGCATCACTTCCTCCGCTCCATGCGCTTGACGCGTGCGGCAACCGACTCCCTGACAAGCTGAGAACGGTTCATCCCGAGTTCCGCTGCCGCCGCGTCGATCTTGGCCATAAGCTCGGGCTCGAACCGGATGGCCACGATATTGCGCCTCTGATCGTCAGGAATGGCCGGGCGACCGCGCTTGCGTGCCATGTCCAACGCCTCGTTGAGACCCGCCGATATTTTGTCGAATGCCTTGGTCATGGCCCACATATTACGTGATACAAAAAAAGTTGCAAGCCCTATTGACCTGCCTGATTAGTTGTAATACGTTAATGCCATCGACGGACTGAGTTGGCCCCCACAAGAACGCAGTGACCCGCAATACCCCGCAGAGCGACAGGATCGCCAGAAGGGAAACGGGAAGCCGGAGACGAGGGGACATCCAAACAGCCGGAACAAGGCGAAACCCGCCAAGTGCGAAGCTATGCACGAGCGGGTCCGGCCGGGATGGCTCCCGGTCGCTGATGATGCCAGCCAACCCGGCGCCTCGCGGAACCTCAGGGGCGGAGAAACGACCATGACGAACCATCCGAACCGCGCTCGCACCTACTGGTACGCCTCTCCAAGGGGCTTTGCCAACGAGTACACCATCGGCATCGCTACCACCCAAGGGGCTGCCAAGAGCTACGAGGCTGAAGGCTTCGTACGGATCGACCGTGACCGAGCCCTGCGGGAACTTGTTTACCGCGGGGATGCGGCCACGAAGGCTTATGTCGGAGTGAGCGTCGACGGCGAGGACCGTTATGACCGCTTCGATGTGGCCCGCGCCATCCGAACCGGCCAGACCATTCGTCCATTCTGACGCATCGTGTGGGGTTTTTCGTGGCGTCACGGAAAACCTCCAGCCGTGCGCCAAGCACGAGTGAGTAAGCGGCCCGCCCCGGTGTTGGAAGCGGGCATTCATAGGAGACACAGAATGGAGTTACCCCAGACAGCAATCATCCTGCTGGTCGTGCCAATAGTTGCAGCGCTCTACGTCATTGGCATTCGGCGTATGGTCAACGGCCACTGGCACATCCGTTACCGTTGCAACAACTGCGGGGCGACACAGAAGTTAGTCATCCCAGGTGATCCATGCGGCTCTTGTGGAGAGCGAACGTCATGGACGGAATGTACCGCGAAGGCCACCCTGACGGGGTGGAAGTTCAAAGGCTGAAGCGGCCCGCCCCAGTGCTACCAACACTGGAAGCGGGCCTTGATCCAACCCCTGAGCTAACCAGGAGAAAGACCCATGCAACCCAATATCACCACCGGACGCATTCTCGCAATCACCGCGGGCGTGGCGTTCACAGTCGGCGGCCTCGTGATCCTCATGGGCGCCGCGCTGACCGACCATCACCAGTGGACGCAGTACCACGTTCTCACGATCCTCACCGTGTTCGGCACCATAGCGGCCGGGCATCTCGCGACCTCGGCCTGGCGGATCGGGCACGTCCTTGCCGCCATAGGCTTCGTCGTGCTGTTCTTGGCCGGCACCGCCCTCGTGGTCTATCAGAGCGTCGGGCGACAGGCGGAGACCACCGACACGCACAAGATGTCGGTCGAGGCGCGCAACCAGCTCATTGCTGACAAGAAGGCCGATCTGGCAGACGCCAAGGACCGCCAGCGGCACGCATACCGCATGGTCGAAAAAGAAATGACCGGTGAGCGCTGCTTGAACCGCTGCAAGGATTGGAAAACCAACGCAGCGGACATCGGCAACACCATCGCTTCGCTGGAGCGGGAGATCGCCGAGCTTGGCCCGCAGAAGCCGGTGGAAGCCAAGTCAGCGAAGATGGCTGAGGTTGCCGCCCTGTTCGGCTTCGACCGCGCCAAATCGCAAGCCGCCCTGATGCTGATCGAGCCGTTCCTGTGGACGCTCTTTTTCGAGATCGGCTCTATCGTGTCGCTCGGATTTGCGTTCCGACACAGTGTTCCCGAGGTTTCGGCAGTTTCCGCTCCTTCGGACACTGTTTCCGCCTCGGATTATACCACGGTGCCGTCGGTTTCCGACCGTGAGCTGGAGGAACTGCGGAGGATTCTTCGAGGCCGCTCGCAGCTCACCAACGACGAAGTGGCTGCACTGATGCGCGTGACCAAGAGCGAGGCGAGCAAGCGTGTTGCGAAAGCGGTTGCCGCAGGGTTCGTGACCAAACACCGTGTCGGTAGAGAGGTGGCGATTTCGCTGCACTGATGAACACAGTCGGAAACAATTCGGCCCGTAGGGTTTCCCCTGCGGGCCTTTTTCTTGCCCGACGCCGGGCCACGCGTCACGCTCTAGCTAGACGGAGGATGGAGGTGCAGGGTGTCGAACGGGACACTGACCGCGCCACCGAGGAATTTCCCGTCAAGCTTCACGATGGCCTTGGTCCCGGTGGTCCTCATGACAGTTCCGTCCATGTTGATCGTGGTGAGCCGCACGCGATCCCCCTTCCTCACGACCGTCTTCTTCGGAACCTTGTCGTCGTCTGGCGTGGCCCGCATCCGGTCCATGCTGGAGCCGTCGATGGTTCCGATGGACCTGAACACGATCGGCTTGCCTGCCTCGGCGTTGACCTCGCTCGGAACAATGCCCGCGTTAGTCGGGACCATGACGTAGCCCGGAGCGACGCGACGCATGCGCTCGACGATCTCGCCGCCCATCAACCGCCGCTCGGTGTAGGACGGGGCCTCAGCGGTGACGCCGTGACGCTGGTAGATGCGGCGAGCCGTCTCCGTCGAAAGCGTGAGAACCTGATGCACTTTGTACTGCTGCATGCTGTGTCTCCAGAGTGTGGATGATCTGACGCAACACGCTGTTGGGAACCGGGGTGAGCCTCGCGCCTCCTGATCTGGAGACGGCGAGGCGACGCTTGAGGTCGTCGGTGAGCATCAGTTGAGCTTGACCGATAGCGAGGCCCGCACAGTGGTCAGGCCGTCGTCGATGCCGTCTTCAAAGTAGTGAAGCAGCCCGACGCCAGCGACGAGATTGGTGCTCGGGATCGCATAGTCGACGCCGCCGCCGATCACCCACAGGCGCACGGTGTCGTTGAGGCTGGCCGTGGTTTCTGCCTCGAGGTCCACTTCCTTGCCGCTGAACTTCGCCCACGCGATGCCGGCCGTGGCATACGGCATCACGCCGCCGATGACGTAGCCGATACGGCCACGCGCGGAGATGATCCAGTCGTTGCCGATCTTGACGGCGTATTCGTCGTCCGCAGCCTTGAAGTTGGCACCGGAAAGAGACCCGTCAAGCTCGATGCCGGCGACGAAGCCGTTGCCGATCGCCGTGTTGAAACCGATCTGGCCACCACCGGACCAGCCGGAGAAATCATCATCATCGGTGAGCTGCGAGTAGCCGGCATTGAGGCCGATGTAGGCGCCCGCGAACGGGTTCTTCTCGACCTCGACAATCGGAGCAGGAGCGGACGGAGCCGCAGCCGGCTTGAGCAGATCGGCCGCGTTGGCCGCAGTAGCGGTGAGCGCGAGCGCGACCGCGAGGATGGACTTTCTCATGTGACTTCCCTCGTTGGGTTATGGGCTTCTACGCTTCACGCTGACCTTCTTCGACTTCCGTTGAGCGATCTGCTTCGACACGCTCAGACGCTTCGTGTTCGGCACAAGCTTCCCGTTCTTGTCGAGCCGGAAGCCTTTGATCTTCGTCCCCGCAATCTTCACCACTCCAGCGCCTCCCCCTGTTGCGCCGTAGCGCGTCGTCGAGAGCCGCGTTCT
>CAZVNM010000024.1:0-1235 GCA_964628685.1 uncultured Bifidobacteriaceae bacterium
TTTTGCTGCTCAAGCTTCTGCTGCAAATCAAAAAGCTGCTGATGCCCAATCTTCTGCTTCTCTTTGGGGTATGGTAGGGGGATTTGGACAAAAGATGATTGTTCCTACAATGCCTAAAGGAATGTCTACTCTTTTTGATACTCAAGCGCAAGCTCCTATAATTGATAAATCCACTCCTTGGAAACGATAATGTTTCGATTTGAAGATCAAAACAAACCTACTTATAATTTTGAAGCAGAACAATTTTCTGCTAAGACTACTTTTAATCAAGTAGAGCAGGATAATATTGCTTATGCTTCTCTTCTTTCAGGAAATAATCCCATTGAATCTTACCAACGGATTATGGAAGAGTATAGACAACAAGGAGATTCTCAATTTGTAAATGGGTTAATTGAACAGGCAAACAAAGATACTGATCTTGTTCGTAGGGCAGTGATTCAAAAAACTATTAAAGACCCTAATTTACCTAAAGATATTAAACTAAAAGCTCTCCAATATTACTATACAACTGGAGAAATGGATCAGTCTCTTCGGGACACTTATGCTGAGTTTATTGCTGCTCAGTATCCTAGAACTGTTCCTGATCCTAATGCATTTACATCTGCTTTCTTTGAAAAGGAATTGGTAGCAGAACAAATTGATAAAGAACTAAATGATTTTGGAAAAGATTTAACGGGGGGTTCTTGGCAAGTATTTGCTGATGTTGCTCCTTGGTTAGCTCCTCTACTAGCTTTGAATCCCTTAACTAGAGCTATACCTGTCGCTGCTTCCGCTAGAAAAGGTTATTTAACAAATCAAATTGCACAAGCAGCTCAGAATAAAGATTTTAGTTTCTTTAAGGACACATTTAATACTTTATTTGCTGGAGAAGGAGTTGAGAGTACACGTCAGTATCTAAAATCTCTTCCCCCAAAAGAAAAATTAGAGGCTGTTAAAAGGATTCGAAAGGTAATAGAACAATTACCAATGATGGATTATGAGCGATTCCGGTATATGCAATCTTTTGTTGAAGCAGAAGATTACACTATGCTAGATCGAATCATTGATGATACTATGTTTATTATGGATGGTGCTCTAATTGCTGTTGCAGGTAAAACTGCGGCTAGGGCTAAACAGATTTCCCCAAAGAGTCCTTTAGGAACTACTGCTGCCCATAATCCAACTGTTGGTGGTAATTTAGCTGGTTCTGCTATTGTAGATGATTCTGGGCAAGTAGCTCAAGCTCTTGGTGAAAC
>CAZVNM010000024.1:1335-4637 GCA_964628685.1 uncultured Bifidobacteriaceae bacterium
GCTGCTGATCTTTGGTTAAAAGGTTCTAAAGTAGAAGGAACACCAACTGCTGTAAAAATAGCAGATAAATATTTTATTCAGCATTCTTGGCAACATACTTATAATCCTATGGATTTGATGCTTTGGGGTGAAATGGCTATTCGTACCCCAATTGGTAAGATTCCAGGTTTTAGTTGGACAGATGATGTTCTAACTATGATTGCTAGGCATCGAATTGGTCGTAGTCTTTTTGCCCAAAGTGCTTATGATAAAAGATTAGTAGATGTAGCTCACCGAGCAATTGATCGTCAATTCACAATTGAGAAAGATACTTTAGTAGCTCTTAATCGTTATTTGGCAGAAGCCCCTGTTAGAGTAAGACAGAATGTAGATGTTCTCTTAAAAGAAGGGGAAGATTTAGGTAAGACTTGGACTCTTCCAGAAGTTACTGCTAAACTTCGTGCTCAGGGTTTAACTGATAAAGAAGTAGAAGCTGGAATTAAAGGTTATTATGTTTATCGTCGTATTGCTGATTGGCAATATATAATCTCTAATACTGCTAAAAAAGCAGCAATGGAAGCAGATAACGTAAAACAATTTATGTTTGGTAATAAAGCTGTCTTTGCTAAAGCGGTGCCACAACAAGCAGTCTCTTCTGGAAAGATGTGGAACTTTGCTACTAATACTGTGGATGAAATTACTAAAACTCAACTAGATGAATTATACAAAGCTGGGGGTACAGTAGTAAAACTACGAGAAACTATCCGTGTTGGGGATGATATTTTTACACAAGCAATAGCTAAAGCTGGAACAACTGCTAATGAATTACCAGACCATGTTCTTCCTTACATCAAAGGATGGCTACCACGCACAGCAGAAAACACATATTTCGTTCAACGTATTCCTTTAGAAGCTACTGTTGATGGAATAAAGATCACTGATCCAAATAAATTAAAGGAATTTGCTACTACACATCACGCAGCTAATACCAAAAAAGAAGCTGAAAAAGCAATTAAGGAACTGCAAAAAGAAGACCCATTTGGTAAGTATGAATGGAGAAGGGAACGAACAGAAGTGTCTTCTATTATTGAAGATGCTAAGATTCATTCTTCTAACATGGCCCATTCATATAGCCGAGGTGCAAACCCTCTTCCCGGATCAGAGAATGTAGATTCTTTAATTGGTCTTCATAGACTTGTTAAATCTCTATCTCGTCATGCTGCTATGGATGATTTTATTAAAACTTTCCAAAGCACTTGGCTTAAGAAATATGGAGATTTACATGGATATAATTTTCCACAAACTTATGGTGAAATTGGTTCTAAAGTAAATGCTGCTACTTTGGGAAGTGAAGATTTAAAGAGATTAAAAGAAGCTCGGTCTCATTTTGATTATTTCGAGAGTGTAGTAATGACTGCTCGATATGACCAAAGAATGTGGCAAAATGCTATGATTGCTATTTCTTCTTTGGCAGAACCAATCAGTGGTGGCGTAGCTAAGGCAGTTAAAGATACACTAAAGAAAACAATGCCTTTAGATATGGGTCGTAGATTAGCCACACACCTATTAATTAGTTTAAACCCGTTAGCTCAACGAGTAGTACAAAGTCTTGGACAAGCTTTAACTTTACCAGCTATAAATCCTAAATTATTAAATCCCTTGGAATTTGGGCGTTGGTCTGCTCAAACTCTTGCTGTGAAATGGGGGGTTAATAGTTTTAGAACTGGTACCAAGATATTAGGATGGATTCCAGAAGATCATGTAGTAGCTGTTGGTTCAAAGATGGCTATGATGAAACCAGAGGAATATAAACAACTTCTAATTGATATTAAAGAATCTGGTTTGTTATCTTCTATTGATCAGAATACAATTATTGAGGGTGTCTTTACTCATGCTGATGTAGCTATGACTGAATCTAGGTTGCAACAAACTACTAGACAAATTAAATCAGGAGTAAAAGCTATTCCGGCAGCAGGGCGAAAAGTAGGTTTTGATTCTGGTGAACAAGATAACTTAGTTATGTCCTACCTTGTTATGCGGGATCGCCTCAAAAGAATGCGTCCTGATTTAGACACTAATTCTCGTTTCTTTAAAGAACAAGTTGCAGCAGATACTAGAGAAATCACTTTCTCTATGAATAGAGCTGGCACTTTTCAATATCAGAATAATATTCTGGCTATGCCTCTTCAGTTTATTGCTGCTCCCCACAAAGCTCTGTTACAACTTACAACATCTAAAACATTAACTAATGCAGAAAAAGTTCGTATGGCCGGAATGTATATGGCTATGTTTGGTGGTTTTGGTACAGTTGCAGCAACAGCAGTCAAGAAATTAAGGGAAGAGTTTGGTGATGATTTACCAGATGAAGCTTGGGTAGCTATTGAAGGGGGTCTTCTTGATTGGGGTGGTAACTACCTAATTAGTGAATTAACCGGAACAAATTCACAGTTAGCTCTTAGTGAACGCTTCTCACCTATTGGTGGTAAATTTCCAATCCAAAATTTCCTAGAAGGATTATCTGATCACAATATTGTCCAACTCTTTTCTGGACCTTCCTGGTCATTACTAAATGAATCCTCTGGTAAGATTCCAAGAGCTATCCGTGATATTTCTCAGTTATATACAACCGAAGGAGTTACCGCTGAGAATATGACAGATTATCTTCTAGATATTGTAGAGTTAACTGCCGGTGGAACTAACTGGATGAAGTATAGAGTTGCTGAAAATACTGGCTATCTAATTGCTACTAATGGAATTCCAATAGATAAACAAGCTACTTCAGCAGAAGCTATTGCTCAGATTCTTGGAGTTCAGACAAAAGAACAAAAAGAAGCCTGGATGCTTCAACAGAAGTTTAAGGATTTAGAGAAAGAGTATGATGATGCCGGTAAGTATATTCATGAAACTATGCGTCGTCGGGCTTTTGAATTAATGGCGCAAGGAGTGCCTTTCGATGAAGCTTATAACGCACAGGTTAAAAAATTCTTAGCCTATGAACGTGATCCAATGGTACAAAAATCTATTATTGATGCCTCTAAGAAATGGAATAAACGAATGTTACAAGATACTGGACAGAACATTCAATCTCTAATGCTGAATGACTATTATAAACGATCTGAAGAAGAGAATCGGAAATTAATGAACTATCTTGAATCTTCTTCTAATCCCAAGTTTCAAGAGATTGCTAAAAACCTAAAAAAGATTACTGATGGAGAACAAAAGTAATGGCTAAATTTAATGAGCAAGTAAATCTAATCAACTCTAATCCTCAGATTTCTAGTGGTGTTCAGGATAGAGCCTTAGAAGGTCTTCTTGGTAATGCT
>CAZVNM010000025.1:0-4534 GCA_964628685.1 uncultured Bifidobacteriaceae bacterium
TCGGCGTGATCTGGTAGATGGACAGGTGAACCTCGTCCTGCGGCGTGCCGAAGTCGGTCGTCTGGTCGGCCGCGGAGTAGGTCCAGGTCGGCGAGGTCACATCCTCGTAGCGCTTGACCGTGGTGCGCGCGCTGCTGGCGAACACATAGACCCGGTACTGCTCGGACGGTTCATCCAGCGGCACGTCGAACCCGTCCTGCCAGTCGGCATTCAGCCGCGCGCGGCGAATCCAGGTGACGGTCAGGTCGCCCGACAGGTCGCGCGCGCCCTCTACCTTCACCGGGGCAAGCGGCTTCACAGAATTCCCGATGGCGGTGAACGAAGTCACGGTGCCATCCGCGAGCGCCTGACCGGCGGTGACCGACTTGTAGGACCGGGCCACGTTCATGTCGGCGAGCGGGTACTCGACCGCCCGCACGGTGGCTGCCGACAGCAGCACGAACCGCGTGTTCATCGCGTGGCCGGTGAGAGCAGCCCACTCGGTTCCAAGCCGGTGCCGCAGCAGCGTGTCGAGTTCCCAGACGCCGTTGCCGATCAGAGTGGCATTCGCGAACTGGATGATCTCGTTGCCGATTACCGCGACGTTCGCGCCGTTCAGCACGGCGAGTTCAGTTGCGCTCGACAGCGTTCCGCGCCGCAGGTACACGCGCACCGTGTTCTCGCGGTCCCAGACGTTGCCGCGCGCCCAGGCGGGCAACTCTGTCACGAGGTAGCCCATCGTGGCCTCGGCGCTCGTGTTGTAGAGCGCAGAGTAGCTCGCACCACCGTCGCCGGATCGGTAAGCAGCACCTCCTGGCCACGCATCGCCTAGCACGCGCGACATCGCCATGTACGCCACCAGGCGGTCATCCGTTTGGCGCAGCGGTGGAAGGTCCATGATCTCCAGCAGCGTGTCCGGCAGCTCCGCGACATCCTCTTGGCGAGGCAGCTGGCCGCGATCGACGCCAGGAAATGCGCGATCCCACACCGACGGGTCTTCCAGCACGCCCTCGTACTCGATCAGTGGGCGCGCGGTCGTGCGCTTCTGGATGACGATGCGCTGATACTCTCCGTTGGCCAGCGGCACCGCAATCGCGTCGGCAGGCTCCAGCGCCTCATAGGCGTGAGACAGCGCGAACTTGATCGGATTCTTGGCCGCGTGCGCGCGCATCAGGTGCGTCCAAACCACCGTTGCCGCGTGATCCGCGTCGAGCACAATTGGCAGGTTCAGCGTGCCCGGTGACAGCGAACCGGCGGCTTGGCGCGCGGCGCGCTGCGTGCCCGGATCGTAGTTGGCGAGGGCGTCGATGTACGTCAGCGTCAACTCGCGCGGCGCTTCGTTTTCGTCGATGTGCTCCAGCTCGTAGAGCGGCTCTGTTTCCGAGCGCGTCAACTGGAAGCTCGCCGCGCCGAGCTCGCCCGAGTCGATTGTCGCGACGTGCGCCTTGCCCATCTTCGGCCACTTCACGACGGTGCCGGACTCAACGCAGTCGAAGAACCACGCGCCCATCAGCGGTTGGATCACTCCGCGCCCCGCGGCCTGCCGCGCCAGGGTGTAGCCAGGCACGATGTCCTGCAGCTCAGTCACATCAATTTCGGACAAATCGCCGCCGGCCATCTCCCAGACCTCGGACACGATCTTCCAGAGTCGGATTCCGCCACCAAGCGCCTGCGAGCCGGGAATCTTGAACATGACGACGCGCTGCGGCGCAACCGCGCCGTCGTAGCTGACGGCAACGAACCAGCCGTTGCCGACCTCATTGATCGCGCCCCACAGCCCATCGAGAGAGTTCTTCCACTCCGGGTAGAAACAGGGGCCGGCGATGATTTCATCGGTCTCCGGGTCCACGACACGGATTTCCAGCGCCGAGTTGTCGAAGCGCACCAGCACCAACCCGTCCACCTCCTCACTCCACGCAGCGCGCTGAAACTCGTATGGGATAGACTCCAGCGTCGTGAACGTAGGCTGCGTGAATGTCGTGGGGTCGCCATCATCGCCGAGATCGATTGCCCCGACATCGCGCCCGTTGATGACGAACGCCTTTGCGCGGCTGCGCGAAAACACAGTGGACGCGCCGCTCCCGAACTCCTCTGGCGCATATGTGACGGCAGAGGCGCTGTCTTCATCCACCAGGAGCATGGAGCTCGTGCTGCCCCACCGAATCTGATAGTTGATGCCGCCCGTCCAATCGCCGCCAGGGGTAGGGCTCGGAACGTACAGCACGTCGGCCAGCCAGTTGCTCGCGCCTGCCGCCTCCGTCGAGTGCCATCCCACCCCAGGCCCCAGGTCTGCGTACGTGAAGCAGGCCGGGCAGGGCGCAACGAAAATCCCCGTCGGCGACCCGTTGCGCAGCCTGGGGAGTCGGTGATTGATGATCGCACTGCCGCCCGTGCCCCAGGAGATCTCACCGGCAGGCGACCCGGAATTGGGGTGCAGCCGGAACATCGCCCCGTATAGCGCACCTGTGCCCCCGTTGCTCCCATCGCCTCCATTGGGCGAGGGGAACCCAAACTCCCCCCAGGTTCGTATCTCTCGTGCACAAGTCACGAGGTCATCGCCGACCCAGCACTGACCCCCGCTCTCGCCGATGTACGAGCTGAACGTGGCTCCGCTGGTCTGCACGGAGTACGTATCCAGGTCCATCCGTAGTGCGATCGGCGTGCCCCGCGCCGCTCCGGTGTTCGCGATGCCGAACACGACCCACAGCGCCCGGTTTTCCGGATCGATGACGGTGCCGCCGAAATTCGCTACCGGACTAATGAACGGGAGAGTGAGCGTGCGCTCCAGCACGGCAGCCCGCGCAGGCCGGATGTCGTAGACCTCAATCTGCTTCGATGCGGGGTCGCCTGCGTTCTGTGTGAGCACGAAATACTTCTTCGTCTCTGGGTCATACGCAGCGGAGAATCGCCTCTGGCTGCCGTCACTGGTGTAGATAGAGCCCTTAGCGGGCGCAGTGAAAATGAACGGGTCGTTAACGCAGTCCTCAATTTCAATTTCGCTGGTAACTTCCACCTCAAAGTTAGGGGGCCGGTTGCCGAAGTCCGCAAGCTGCAGCCCTTCCAGCATGATTGTCAGCTGCTCGAGATACGCAGGTGCATTCACGACGCCCACTGCCGCCTCGTAGACAGGCTCAGGGTCTTGCCCCTCTTGCCCGATGTACTCACGGATGTTGCCGCGCTGGATCAGCGCCTTGTCCACGTCCCATCCACGGCCGTTGAACCGCCCAATCAGCCGCCCATTGCCCCACAGCCGCAGGGGGTAGCGCGGCCTGCCCTGCGGGGATTGGCACACGGACAGCAGCACGTTCACCGAGTAGGTGTACACCACGCCGTCGGCCCCACCGAACCCCTTCCCGCCGACCTCCTCGCGGTGCTCGATGAGGTCGGAGGCCCACAACACATGCGCCTTGCACCGATCGGTACCCCACACATATGGGATTGTTTCTCCGTAGGTGGTCGTCGTGACCTTCTTGTCTGCGACGCGCGGGCCTTCCGCGGGCGGCGGCTTGAACAGCATGGACCCCAGCATCGAGCCGGCCATCCAGCCGATCTGCGCGCCCGTCATTCCGAGCACAGTGCCAGTGATGGCCGCCGACCCGAGCGCGGACCCCACAGCAGCAACAGCAAGCATCGCCATCAGCGCACCCCCGGCAGCGCGTACGCAGCCACAATCCTGGCGCGCCAAGACGCAGGCATCGCAGTCTCAGTCACGCGACGCACGCCGCCCGCCCACGCATGCAACAGACCGCGCTCCGTGGCGAAGCCCAAGTGCTGAGGGTCGCGGGTGAATCGCATCAGATACACATCCCCCGCGGCCACCTGATCCAGCCGGATGCGATGCATGAGTCTGTCGCACTCGGCCTGCAAGAATCCGGCGTGCGGGGTGCGCCCATAACCGCGCACGTCGTACTCCGACAACCCCAGCGCCCACGCCACGACCAGCAGCAGCCCGACGCAATCCAGGCCGTGCTCGTTGCGGCCTTGGTGCAGGTACGGCACCCCGATCCAGCGCCGGGCCTCCGTCAACACTTGCGCGCGGCTGATGTTGGTCATGACGCGACCTTCGGCGACGCGGGCGCGGGCGCGGGCGCGGGCGCGGGCTTGCGCCGGGTACGGGCCGCGCGCAGCCACGCCAGCATTTTCTTGCGCCGCTCGGCGCACGCCTTGCAGCTCATGGCGCCTCTCCCTCTTCGCCGTCATATGGCGGAGTTTCAGCCTCACCCTCGTCAACGCCGCGCACAGGCCCCTTGATCAGATCGTCACTCACAGGCACATCCGGCTCCCCTCGGAACCGCAGGATGTTGTTGAACCGATCACGACACGTCGGGCGGTCGTGCTGGCAGCCTGCCACGATCACAAACGCATCTCCGGGCTCGATGTCGTACGGCATGGACAGCAACAGGTCGCATGTAGTGCCGTCGAATGCGTAGACCTCCATCGACGTGCCTTCATTGGCCCCCGTCAACCAAGTGACCAACCCGCCCCAAAACCGCGTCGGATCGTTTGGCGGAATCTCCCATGCGGGCGACCCCGGCAGCGCGGTGAAGGTCTTGCG
>CAZVNM010000026.1:0-2167 GCA_964628685.1 uncultured Bifidobacteriaceae bacterium
GACATCGAGGCGGCGGACTCCATCACGATCCGGGACAACACCTGGGAGTGGTACTTGTCCACCGCTTACACCCGTCTCGCACCGGGCGGGGGCGTGATCGGGATCATGACATGGTGGTCGGCGGACGACTGGGCGGGACGCATCCAGGAAGCCATGAACGCGGGCGACGGCGACAAGTTCGAGATCGTGCGCTACCCAGCCATCAACGAGTACGGCGACGAGTACGTACTCGAAGACGACAGCATCGTGGAGATTCAGCCCGGTCGCCTCGTGCCGGCAGGGGCACGCATGACGCGCCAGCAGGGCACGGCGATCCATCCGGCGCGATACACTACCGAGGCGATGCTGCGCATCAAGCGCAACCTCATCGCAGGTGGTCAGAAGCGCGTGTGGGACGCGCTCTACCAGCAGAACCCTGTGCCCGACGAGGGTAACTTCTTCAACAAGGAGATGTTCCGCTACTACGGCTCGCCGCCCGCCAGAAGCGAGCTGTACGTCTACCAAGCGTGGGACTTCGCCATCTCGGAAGGGAAGGAGTCGGACTACACCGTGGGTGTGTGCATCGGCCAGGACCACTACGACAACCTGTACATCCTTGACGTGCGCCGGTTTCGCTCGGGTGACGGCGGCTATATCATCGACGAGATTCTGGACTTCGCCGCGACGTGGAATGCGGACGTGCTCGGGTTCGAGGACGGGCAGATTTGGAAGGCTATCGAGTTCCAGTTCCAGAAGCGCTGCGAGGAACGCCGTCAGTACCCGTCCTACGAGCTGTTGAAGCCACTCACCGACAAGATGGTGCGGGCGAACCCGTTGAAGGGGCGCATGCAGCTCGGCAAGGTGTTCTTCGACAAGCACGCGCCGTACTTCACCGACTTGCACAAGGAGTTCCTGCACTTCCCCGCTGGTAAGCACGATGACCAAGTCGATGCCGTGGCCTGGACTATACGTCTGACACTCTCACGTTCTGCGCCCAAGCGTGAGATCAAGGAGCCGAAGATGCCGAGCTGGCGCGACCGCCTCAAGGTCGGGTATAAAGGGGACACTTCCCACATGGCGTCATAACTCACATGGCTAAAGCGAAGCAGAAAACCCGAGTCGCGGTCGACCTCCGCCTTGTCGAACCCGCTCAGCAGCCGCTCCCGAGCAAGAAAGCCGCCGCACCGCTGGTGCCTCAGACCGAGGCCCAGCGGTGTTTTCTTTCCAGCCTGCGCACCAACACGCTCACCATCGTGCGCGGCTCAGCCGGGACGGGGAAGACCTACGTGGCGCTGGCCTACGCCGCCGAGCTGCTGCGTAACCACGAGATCGAGCGCATCATCCTCACCCGCCCACTCGTCGGCGTGGACGGCGAGGAGGCGAAGATCGGCGCGCTTCCGGGCACGCTCCAGGAGAAGTTGCAGTTCTGGGCCATGCCGATGGTCGACGTGCTCATCGAGCGGCTGGGTAAGGGTGCGTTCGACTACTTCCTCCAGCACGACAGGATTCGCATCGTGCCGCTCGCGTACCTGCGCGGCTCCAGCTTCAACGACTGCTTCATCCACTGCACCGAGGCGCAGAACACCACGCCTGCCCAGGTCGAGATGCTGCTCACCCGCGTCGGTGAGAACGCCCAGGTGGTGCTCGACGGGGACCCGAAGCAATCGGACTTGAAGAAGCGCAACGGCCTGGAGGATGCGCTGGTCCGCCTCGAAGACATGACTGACGTGGGTGCCATTACCTTCACCAAGGACGACGTGGTGCGCTCTGGTTTTTGCCAGAATGTCATCGCTCGGTACGCGGTCGCGTAACACAAACTCTCATGATCTGCTAGACTCTGACGAAATTTCACCCGAGGTCTCATCATGGTTGGCGAGTTTGTCATGAAGGCTCTGCATGCGCGCACCAACGCGCATGTTCTGCATCTGAAGTCCCGCAGTTACGCGCGCCACGTCGCGCTCGGGGAGTTCTACGACGCGCTCGTCGACCTGCTTGACGGCTACGTCGAGGCGTACCAGGGGGCGTTCGGCATCATCGAGGACTACCCCGGTCGCTACACCTACGTGGACGACCCGGTGAAGCTGGTCGAGGGGCTGTGCGAGCACATCGACAACAACGCCGAGGCGCTGAGCGCGGGTGAGTCCTCCCTGAAGAACATTCTCGACGAGCTGTGCGCGCTGTGCCAGCA
>CAZVNM010000026.1:2267-4424 GCA_964628685.1 uncultured Bifidobacteriaceae bacterium
GCGTACTGCCGTGACAACGGTCACTTGCAGTTCGTGGCAAAGGCCGACCAGTGCGACAAGTTCTTCGCCGGAGACCAGTGGAACCCGGCAGACGTGGCGAAGCTGAAAGAAGCAAACCGCCCGGCCATCACCATCAACAAGATTCTGTCGACCATCGGCACCGTGCTCGGTGAGCAGATTCAGAACCGCGTCGAAGTGCTGTTTCGCCCCTCCAGCGGCTCGCCCGCCGAGGTGGCCGAGGCGCTGACGAAGGTCTGGATGCAGATCGCGCAGAACAACCAGCTTCCGTGGGTGCGCAGCGACGTGTTCGCTGACGGCATCATTCGCGGTCGGGGGTTCTACGACGTGCGTCTGGGGTTCAACGACTCCATGACGGGCGAGGTGAAGATAGAGCAGCTCAACAGCAAGAACGTGGTCATCGACCCGGATGCTGAAGAGTACGACCCGGACAGTTGGGCCGACGCGTTCATCACCAAGTGGATGACGAACACTGACATTGCGATCCTGTACGGCGAGGACGCCGCCAAGGAGCTGTCGACCAAGGAAGGTAGCGCCTTCATGTACGGCTACGACAGCGTGGACCGCTACCGCGACCGCTTCAGCCAGCAGCAGTTCGACGCCTACAACCACCTGAACTACTACGAAGACAACGAGGTTCGCCGCAAGCTGCGCGTGATCGAGCGCCAGTACCGCAAGCTCGACAACCAGCTTCACTTCGTCGACATCGAGACGGGTGACATGCGCCCGGTGCCCGAGAGCTGGGATCGGAACCGCATCGCGGACGTGATTGCCAAGGCGGGTGGCACGCTCAACACCACGAAGAAGGTGGTCAAGCGCATTCGCTGGACGACCAGCGCGGACAACCTGATCCTCAACGACGAGTGGAGTCCCTACAAGCACTTCACCCTGGTGCCGTACTTCCCGTACTTCCGCTATGGCCGCACCATCGGTCTGGTCGAGAACCTGATCGGGCCGCAGGAGATTCTGAACAAGGTCTCCAGTCAGGAGCTGCACGTCATCAACACCACCGCCAACAGCGGCTGGGTCGTTGAGCAGGACTCGCTGGCGAACATGAGCATCGAAGAGCTGGAGCAGCGTGGCGCTGAGACGGGTCTGGTGCTGGAGTACAAGAAGGGGGCGACGCCGCCCGACAAGGTCAAGCCCAACCAAGTCCCGACCGGCCTGGACCGCGTGTCCATGAAGACCGAGGACCACATCAAGACCATCTCCGGCGTGTCGGACTCGATGCAGGGTTTCGACCGCGAAGACGTGGCTGCGAAGGCGATTGCCTACAAGCAGCAGCGCGGCATGGTGAACCTGTCCAAAGCGGTCGACAACCTGGAGCGCAGCGACTGGATTCTGGCCCGCAACGTGCTCGCCATCGTGCAGGAGTTCTACACCGAGCCGCGCCTAATCACGATCACCAAGGACAGCGTCACGCACGAGCAGGAACAGGTCGAGGTGAACCAGCCCGATCCGATCAGCGGCACGATCAACAACGACCTCACCATCGGCGAGTACGACATCGTCGTCACCAACACCCCGAGCCGCGCCACGCTGGAAGACAGCCAGTTCGAGCAAGCCCGCGCCATGATGGAGATAGGTGTCCAGATTCCGCCCACCGTGCTGATCGAGAACAGCCGCCTCCAACGCCGCGCCGAGATCATCAAGATGATGGAGGGTGACAAGGAGTCGCCCGAGGCCCAGGCCACCGAGCAGCGCAAGCAGCGCGCCGAGGAAGCCGAGGTCATGAAGCTCGAAGCGGACGGCCAGCTCACCGCCGCCCAGGCCGAGCTGAACCGGGTGCGCGCCCAGAAGGAACTGATGGAAGCGCAGCAAGCCGGTGGCCCGGACCAGCAGGCGCTCATGCAGGCTCAGATCGAGCAGCAGCGCATGGAGCAGCAGATGGCGCTGGAGCGCGAGCGCATGCAGCAGCAGATGGCGCTGGAGCGGCAGAAGATGGAGTTCGAGCACGAGCTTGAGCGCGAGAAGCTGACGATGGAGCTTCAGATGAAGCGCGAGCAGGCCCAAGTCGAGATGGAACTGAAACGCCAACAGGCTGAGCAGCAGGCGGTCGCTCAGCGTGTAGCCGCCGCAAGGCAGGCTCAACAACAAACCGCCACCCAACCCGCAAAACCGTAAGGAAGACTCATGAAC
>CAZVNM010000027.1:0-4132 GCA_964628685.1 uncultured Bifidobacteriaceae bacterium
GCCTTGCCATTTCCGCGGTGGATTGCCGCCACGGCTGCCCACATAACAGCGTACTGGTACTTTTCAGTGATCCACGTGGAGGCGGAAGTGCTCGACACATCAGGATCTTTGTACCAGGACGCGTAAAAATTGCGCGTAGACCCTACGGTATCCCCTGCCAATACGATAATGTTCGAACCTACCATGCGCACCATCCGGGTACGCTGTGCTCCGAAACTGTTCAGCGAATAATTCGGGTTATCTTCAATGCTGTATTCTTGGCCAACAACGCCGGATACAGCATCATAGTCGTGAAATTTGCTGAAAAGTCTGAAGCCGGGAAGCGAAGCTACAGGAATCACGTAGCGTGAATCCGGAGCAGCAGACGTGAAAGGGCCGCCAGCAATAACCCCTTCTTGCAAGTCTCTTGCAAACAGCTCAGACTGGTGCAGCCGCAACACTGCGTTCTTCACGGCACGTTCAATTCTCGTTGCGAGATCGGGGCGCCGCGTTTCGCCTGTCACGTCTGTTATGATCTGAGCTATGGTAGCCATCTGCTGCTCCTTCTCTACAGGTTCTTATTAGTTGTTCTTGGCGATGATCGCTTTCAGCGCTTCACCGGAGGCCGCCTTGGTTGCTTCGGAGGTGTCGAGCTGGGAGATGCTGGAGCCCGGAACCGAAGCCAGTGCTTGGGAATTCGACATGCCGGTGACTGCGCGTCCAGCAGTTTCGCTGGTGGAAATACGGGCACCCGCCGCTTGAGCTGCGTGCTCCTTGAGCGATTCCAGCATACCTTCGTTGGTTTTGGCCAGACGCAGCATATCTTCGATGGCCTTGGCGAAACGCGGATCAGCGGCGATCTGGGTGCGAATCTTGTCCAGCTCGGCAGCATTGCCGTTCAGCATGGAGTCGAATTCCATCGCTGCGTTCTCATCCACCTGTTCCTGGATGCCGATCTGACCTTCGTCGATCAGTTGGCGCAGATACTCGATATCGCGCACATTGTTGGTTTTGTGCCAGCCGCGGAAGAACGTGATGCGGTTGCCGTCGGGGCGAGCAACGTTCAGGGCCGGCACCGGCGCACGGAAGTAGCAGTAAGCGTCCTGCACGATTTCTTTCTGCGGAACGTTGACCCGACGACCTTGCATGACTTGAGATTGCATGTTCATTTTTGAATCCTCTGATTAGGGCGAAGCAAAACCAGGAAGGGAAAAAGCGGGGAACGGTGTTTTGTTCCCCGAAAGCTCCCGCCCCTGGGATTAGGCTGCTGCGGTCAGGTTGGTAATCAGCGCGCAAGCCGACGGATTGTGACACAGCAGCGTCATTTCCGTGGTGAAGGTACCGCCAATGGCGTCGATACCGTTGTCTTGCGCTTCTTCACCGATCGCATTGAACGACTTGTGCTGCGTGTCGCGCATCGAGAGATACGCTTTCTTGAGCGCCGAAAGATCCAGCGCCAGCGCCATCTTGGACCAGTTCGTATTGCTGTTGAACAGCGGATGCTCGATCATGTAGTACGTACCGCGCGTCAGCTTGAACGTATCGAAGCGCAGGCCGAACGACGTTTGACCGTCCGTGGTCTGGATTTCGCCGTACAGCGCTCCGATCTTGTTGATCACCTTGCGTGCCGTCGAACCCAGGAACAGCACGCGGGTGTCAGCAGATGCGCCGGAAGTGACCTGGGAGAAGGTCGGATCGAGGTACGATTCCAGCTGATCGAACGTGGTCGTGCTACCAGCGGCGTTCACGTTGGGCGAACCCATGTACGCCGGATAGTAGTCCGGATTGTTGATCATCGAGATGATGCCTTCCATCTTGTGGAAGGGCTGGCCGTTGCGCGTGCCCATCATCTTCTGGCCGAAAATCAGCGCACGTTCCTTGGCCATCGCGTGGAAGGTGGCGCCGTCCATCTTGTTGGCGGCGGTGGGTTTCTCGCCGGCAACGACTTCGATGGCAGCAGCCGTGCCAGTCAGCGCCCACGTATCGCGGAAGATCTGCGTGAAGTTGTTCACGTAGGTCGGCACGATGTTGAGCGCGTTCGGGCGCAGCGAACCTTCCTCGTGCGCATTGCCAGTCAGATACAGCTTCGTACCGCTGGTGATGATCGCTGCGGCGCCGGTACCTTGCGCGCGGGTCACACGGACCTGGGTGGAGTTGATCACGCTGTCAACGATCAGGGATTCTGCGTTCCACAGCGTGGTGCTGTAGGGCTGGAATTCCATACCGGCGACGACGTTGGCGGTGGAGGTGACGTTGATGACGGTATCGCCGGCAGCAGCTTCCGCGGAAAGGGTCATTTCCGGGAAGATCATGGACTTGGTCCAGTAGCCGTGCGAAACTTGCTTGGCCGTTTCCGACGGGAACAGATCGAGCAGAGCAGACAGCGGCGCACCGCCGTTCGGCATCTTCTTGATCATGTTGAAGTCGAAAGACTTCTTGGCGAAGTCAGGCGGATTGTAGTTGCTGTTCCAGATTCCGGTGGACATGATTGTAGCTCCTTGTCAGTTAGACGTCCATCGCGCCGAGCGAAACCAGCTCGTAACGCGGGGAGAAGGTGATAGTGCCATCGTTGATGTCAGCAGTGTTTGCCGCCGACAGCTTGACACCGGTGATGCCGCCCTGGCCGAAAGTGAGGCCGGAGATGATAGCGCCGGAGCCGACACCCGTACCGTACACAGCCATGCCCGGAACGATCAAACCGTTCGTGACCGGAGTATTGAACGTGAGCGTGGTGCCGGTGTTCGTACCGTCCGCAGCAAATTGCACCTTGCGGATCGGATCGCACAAGAAACGTGCGAGGAAATGGCGCACCTTGTTGGTTGCCACCGTGCTGGTGCCGGACGCAGCGGTCGAGATGGTCACGCCTTCCGATGCAGGAGCTGCCATCGTGACGGTTTGGCCCACCGTGTTGTTGAACAGGAACTCGAAGCCGAGACCTGCCAGCGAATCGAACGCACCGCTCTGCAAATTCGCCAGTGCTGCCACCAGCGCATCTGCCGTCGGCAGCGTATCGGAAATGCCGCCACCTGCCGTGCCGGTGCGCTTGATGTAGCCGGACAGCAGCTCGGTAGCAAGCAGCGTGACACCGGTATTGCTGTTGCGAGTGACGGGAAGAACGCCGTTCGCCAGATTGTCTCCGGGCTGCAGCGCTCGTTCCAGTCCGCCCTCGCGAACCATTTGTCGAGCAAACATTGTTTTCTCCTTCGAGAAAAAATCAGTTCAGGAAAGTCGCCCAGTCAACTTCACCATCGTTGGGCTTCTTCGTGTTCTTGTTTCCGCCCGGGATGGAAGTACCGCTGGAGATCGACGATGCGAACTCTTGCAGCATTTCACCAGCCAGCTGGGAAACTTCGGATGCAGATGCGTTGGGGAACTTGCTGAGGATTTGCTGGCGCAAGCCCTTGAGCATGGGCTCTGCAGCGGGGTGCTTGAAGATGGGATTGGCTTCCTCGATTGCCGCCGATTTGAAATGCTGGTTCACCAAGTTGGGCAGAACATCGTTCTTGAACGATTCTTCCCGCTGGGCAAACGCCGCATTGATCATCTTGGTGGTTGCATCGAGAGATGCTTTGAAGCCAAGTTGTGCAGAAGTATTGAGGAGGGCCGCCATTGCAGTCGGATCTCCCGATTGTGCTTTCTGGATCATCTCGGCCGGCAGCTGCTTGGAAAAATCCGTGGCCATTGCGATTTCAGAAAGCTTCTCGGGAGTCAGGTTGAAAACCGGCTGCGGGCCCGTGGGCTTGCTGGTATCATCAGTTTTCCAGAAATCCTGCATCCGGTCAAGAGCCGATCCCTGCTGTTGCACACCGTTGTCCGAATTGGCCGGCGAGGTGATTCCTGCCGCCGGATCGGTGTTGGTGTTTGCAGGTGCGGTATTGTTCGGCTGCGTGGTCTGATTGGACTGTTGGTTGCTGTTCAGACCGCCGAAGAATTTTTCGAACATCGACATGATTTACTCCTTGTTTGCAGGGGTGGGATCTACGGGGTAGTAAATGTGCAGGTTTTGCAGCTCATAGAGCAGCTCTCCCCGCGCCTTGAGATACGAATCTTCCTGCACAAGCAGGAGAGGATTCTGTACATCAAACTGGAGCTTCAAGCGATCCTTGATAACTCTTGCGTGAAGAGCTTGCAGGAACTGAAGCTGGTGAGGAGT
>CAZVNM010000028.1:0-3869 GCA_964628685.1 uncultured Bifidobacteriaceae bacterium
CGTCGCCCATCGGCCAGGCGAACGGCGCGTCGGTGCTGGAGCAGCTCAACGGCTCCGTTCCGGACAACGACGCGTGGGGCAACGGCCAGAACGGCACCATCACCGGGACGGTCGGCAACACCGGCCTCTCGGTCTCGGGCCGGGACGACATCGAGAAGGACGTGAAGTACCTCATTGACGGCATCCACAGCCGCGACGTGTTGTGATCCGCAATGAATCCGCTTAGTTGCGGATTCTGCGAATCGCAGCAAGTCAGCGACTGTCGATAGTCGTCGACACGACGAGGGCGCCCGCGAAAGCGAGGCGCCTTTCGTTTTTTTTGCCAATCCTTCGTCCTTGACCACTGTCTGACACCGGTCTATGTTGGGTGTGTGGTTGACGGCAATGCTCTCGAATGGCTCGCGGGGCTCTGTGATGCGGAGGCGTGTCTTTACGTCGGGATGCATGCGACGCGCCCCAACAACGTCATCGCGCTGTTTCAGGTCGGTTTGGTACGCGAAGATGTGGTCAGGCACGCGCATTCTCTCCTCGCGGAGATTGTCGGAGGTCCGATTCCAGGCATTCACGTTCGTCCGGCGACGCGGACGCAGCGCCAGTTCTTTTCGCTCACCGTGGCTGCCAAGGAACAGGTGTTGATGATCGTCGAGACGCTCTGTTCTCTGTTACAGGGCAAACGCGCCGAGGCGCTGGCATCACGCGCTATCTTGCGGCGAGCCACCGCTGTTCGTCGCTACGCCGCAACCGACTTGGACAGAGAGCTGTGCGATCTTTCGCATCGCATCAAACAGGGCGAGGTGCTTCTCAAGGAGAAAGTCGCCTCATTGGTCGGTGAGTCCCTTGCAGTTCTCCCTCCGACGAAAGCATGGCTAGCCGGATTGTTTGATGGAGACGGTTGCGTATCCGTAGCGCGCGAGAATCGCAGCGGTACGTATTACCACTACCTGCGGACGAACATTAGCTCATCCGATCGTCCGGCCATGGAGAGTGTACGCAACGTTGTGGCGCGGGCCTATTCTGTGGGTGAGGTTCGGGTACAGGCCGCTGAGAAGGGTGGGTCGCGCACTTCGTACGGCTTTGAAGTTGCGGCCGACGATACCGCTCGTTTCCTCTCAGATCTCCGGCCGTACCTCCGTGTCAAGGCGGCTGAGGCTGACGTCGTGCTCGACGTGTGTTGCGGTAAGATGACGCGCGAGGAGGCTTATCCGATTCTGCGGGCCCTGAAGCAGGCCGATGATCCCACTTCGCTTCGCGAGAAGATCGCGGCCGGTGGTGAGATCCCAACTGAACCAGAACGCGTGAATCGCGTGAAGCAGTATCGTCGTCCAACCTACGACGAGATGAAGAGGCGAGGTCTCTGGTCGTCAGAAGAGGCGCGCGCTCATCTTGGCGGCATCAAGCACGCTGTGTGGGTAAAGCTGATCGATGGGCTGACCCCGGACGACACGATCGGTAACAAGAAATACTACACCCCACGACGGTTACGCGATCACATCATCGCCAGAACCGCGGATCGGATCGTACGCACGGACGTGCGGAAGCGCGTGACCGAGTCAATGAAATCATGGAACATGGCAAAATGATGTCGAAGGAGCAGACGGTGACGGTCAAGTCGTACGAGGGTACCTGGCGAGCGAAGTGGACGACCGACGGTGCAAAGACGTTGGAGGAAGCCGCAAGGAAACTAGAAGAGGTCGCCAGCCACCTTCGCGAACTGTCTCGTGATGGCGTCGAACTGACGCATCCAATCGTGGAAGATTACGGCTTCATCAGGACTACCGATCCAGAGGTCGCCAAGAAGTACGGACTGTACGAGATGGAAAACGACGAGTCCGAGTAGCAAGAGCCGCCCAGCGCTCTGAAGCTGGTGACGGGGATAGGTGCGAGACGTGATCGAGCCCCATCGCAAGGGCTGCCCAGCGCCCTGAAGCTGGTGACAACTTGCAGAAGCGAACGCGTGTGACCTCATTCAAGGCCAGATCGCAAGGGCTACTCGGTGCCCTGAAACCGATGACCGGAAGCGCTCCTTCTTTCGCACAATGGCTGCCCAGCGCCCTGAAGCTGGTGACCGCCACGTGGGCATGTCGGTCATGCGCAAGGGCTGCTCGGTGCCCTGAAACCGACGACACCTCGTACTTGCCTGCAATGGCTGCCCAGCGCCCTGAAGCTGGTGACTTAGGAGCCCGGTGAGGGAGAGGGCTTCGTCTGTCGATCGTAAGGGCTGCCCAGCGCCCTGAAGCTGGTGACGCTGGCCGCGCTGGACAGCTTGACTCCACTTCCCTGACCCGATAGCATCTCCTCCGAAGACCCGAGGCGCACGCGTCTCCCCACCTGTTACGGGCGGGTCGAGATGGCAAGGTGTGTCTGAACCACGTCGGTTGACGTGAGCAGTTCACGGTGAGCGTGGAAGGCGAGGAGCCTGAAGCGTTCTGGAACTCGGAGGAAAAGAAGATGGAGATCGATCCCGAACTCTCGGCGTTCCTGCGTAAGATCGCCAACCGGAACGCGAAGCTCGAAGCGCAGATGAAGGTACTGGGCGACCGGTACCAGGAAATGGCTGCTCAGCACGAGGACGACAAGATCGCCCTGAAGCAGCTTCGCGAGGCGGTGAAGAAGGCCGCAGAGCGCATCCGCTACATCGAGGACATCCCGGGCAAGCGCGTGCCCTACTTCCTGACGTTCCAGATCAACATCCCCGGCCAGACGAACCCGAGCATCTCGCTCGCTGGTTCACGACTGAGTGACACGAAGCAGATCAGTCAGGACGGTCCGTTCGTCTGCACGACGTACCTGTCGGCCTTCCTGCTCAAGACGTACTCCATCGGTCCGTACCAGGACGATCAGGGAGATGGGCGCCCGAACGACCCGGTTGCTGGTACCGAGGTCGTCACGCCGCTCTCTGGTCGCTTCCGTCCGGTCGCTTCGACGGCAGATCCGTTCTCTGGGGCGTACATCGGTCCTGGCATCGGTGGCCTGCCCGCTCAGGCTGCGAACGTGGCCGCAGCTCAGGCCGTTCAGACGTTCCGCCCTGGCACCGTGGACTTCCTGTTCGAGATCGCCGACGAGGGCGTCGATCGCCTCCGTCAGAACCAGGTACCGATCCCGTCGCGCTACATCTTCAGCGAGTTCGATCGGCCTCTCTACCTGCCGATCAGCGACTTCTTCGAGCGTGGCTCGACGATTCGCTTCTCGTCGACGCTGACGCGTGACATCGGCTTTGCTGAGGTCAACTACCCGACGCTACCGAATGGTCTGAGCGAGGGCTCGCTTCAGCCGCCGCCAGATCCGATCGCCAACAATCCGCCGCTCTCTGGTCGAGCCATCGTCGCCCTTGGCGGAACGCTCTACTTCACCATGCTCGGCTACAAGATCCTCCAGGCGCAGAGCCCGGCGGTCTGAGGAGGTCTGGCCATGGCGACCAAGAAGCGATCGTCCAAGCGGAAGCGCCCGGTTGCACGACGGCGCCATGGTCGCTTCTGGGTCTGGCTCTACTACAAGCCGAGCGAGGCCGATCGCATGGAGGCGGCGATGCTTCCGTGGCCTCGCTGGGGGTCGGCCACCGGCTCTGGATCCGATGGCTACGAGTCGGACATCTCGTGGGAGTACGCGACGCTCGCGACTGCCAAGTCAAAGGCCAGCGCGATGCACTCGCTGATGAAGCGGGCCGGTGTCAAGCACCGCGTGGAAATCCACGACACCGCGGCGGATTACGGCTCTTTACGCGTGGCCAGTCTTGGCACGTGGCACGGTCCCTATCCGATGGATTAGTCCGCAGTTCGGTGTACCTTCGCCACTTGAAGGAGAAAAGACTTGGCATCCAAGAAGAAGCGTCGTCGTCGCGGTGATCGGAACTGGGGCTTCTGGGTCGAGTA
>CAZVNM010000029.1:0-3544 GCA_964628685.1 uncultured Bifidobacteriaceae bacterium
GTATGAAAGCCCATTGCCAGTATTCCGGCGTACCATTCACGCTGCTTCAATTCTCCAACATGAAGCAAAAGAATGAGGTAATCTGCGTCCATCCTATCTTCTACGCTGATACAGCTTTCCTGCTTTCGTTGTATGAAGCGTATGAGCGTGGCGAAATGACTTCGCTTGCAGATCAGCGCCTCTTATTTCTTGCGCTTCTGAATAAGACCGAGCAGATTGATTGGATGTGTACTGCCGATCCTGCGCCCTCTACCGTGGCGCAGAACATGAAATCCCTGTACCATCACATATGCTGGCTTACGAATCTTTCCACTGCGAAAGATATCAATTACCGGTTGCCGCGTTTTTCCATCAACCTGACCACCCGCAAGCTGACTACCTTCCGTTACTGGCTGGATTCATGGGCGGATGCGTATGAGCAATACCAACGCGGGTATCGTTCGCAGGTTGAATTGGATCGTATTTCTTCCCTCGAATCTCGCATGAAAGAAATCGGTCCGTTGTCTGCTGATAAGCCGCGTGCGAACACAGCATTCCTGCGCTGCCTCGCTGATTGGTGCGACATTGCTGCCGGCTTTCCTGCTGCTGTCTCCGATTTGTGGAAAGACATTCTTCGTTGCGAATCCAACATCGAAGCCCTTAATTTCGCCTCCGCAGACATTGAAGAATTGGAAGAATGGCTGCTGGATGAGATCGAGCCGGGATCAGGTTTCGTACATGCCGCATTGAAGCAAGTTCGTGAAGTGAAAGCTGCGAACGCTGCGGAAGGCATCAACGAATTCTATCAGCTTCCGCCCTCTGGTATCGCAGGCTCCGAGGATACCTCGCAGTGGCAGATGAATCTTGAAGATCGTTCTTCCACCGAACTCGCCAATATCCGCAACATGATCGAAACGGCGCCGCTTGTTGCGCCTTCGCGTACGGACTACCCTGACGATGTTTCGTACCGCAAAGCCAAAGCCAAATTCATCATGTCGCAGCTTGTTGCTGGCAACATCGGCGTGAATGTCGCATCTTCTACCATCATCGCAAAGAAGGAACTGTAATCATGAACCCGACGAACTCCCAGCTTGCAGGCAACAAAGAGCGTCAGCTTTCCATCCTTTCTTCCTGCTGGAATATTTCGGATGACGTGCTGCGCGATTGTGACTGCGTTGTATCCCTGATGACTTTCTTCCCCTGCATCAATCCTGAGCAGCTCATGCGTGAAGTGCGCGTGCGGTATCTTCCCGTAATGGGCGCAAAATCCAGAATCAAACCGTTCGCAGAATTGTATCTGCCCACAAACGGACGCCGCAACATTCTTTCTCCCCGCCTGCCAATCGAAGAAGCTGGCACGTTGGTCCGTTTCCGTAAGCACATTTCTGGCAAGTGGATTGCCTTAATGATTCCTGCGTGGAATTTTGTGCGCGTCGAAGAAGATGACATGATTTCCATGCTTGACTTGGAATGCGCAATCGAATATAATCGGAACCTTTCTATTCCTTCCCGCGAGGCGATCTAACATGGCACAGACTGAAGAACAGAAGCGTAAGATCAAGGATATGATTGCACGCCTGCAAGCTAAGGGTGCAATCTCGAAACCTGCTGCTATCCAAGCGCGCGCCGACGTGAAGAAAGCAGATTCCATTGATCTTTCTAACATCATCGGGAAGAAATCTCTCGACGATGAAGATGCGCGCGAGGCGGTAGAATCCGTGATCGAGGCAGCATACAGCGAGCCGGCCCCTGTAAGTTCTGTAAGTTCTGTAAGTTCTGTATCTGTAAGCAACGAACCTGCGGAACCTGCGGAACCTGCCACACCGAACCAATCCATCATCATGCAACGCAAGGTTGTCGGCGTGGCGCGTGACGATATAACGCTGAATGCGAAGCAGCAAGAAGCATGTGACAGGATTGCCGCAGGCGAGGATGTTGTGATTCTGGGTCGTGCTGGCACCGGCAAAACTACTTCGATGCGTCAATCCATCCGTGCATTGATCAATTCCGGCAAAGTTCCTCCAATGACGGAAGCGACAAAGTATTTGCAAGTAGGTCTGCCGGGCGTTGCTGTTGTATCTTTCACGAACAAGGCTACCAATAACATCCGGCACGCCATGCCGAACGATGTTAAGCCTCACACGGTTACAATCCACAAGTTGCTCGAATTTGGTCCGGTGTATTATATGGATGAAGAATCCGGCAAGAACACAATGCGCTTCGAGCCTGCCCGCAACATGATGCGTCCGCTGCCCACCTCGTTGCGCGCTGTGGCATTTGAAGAATCTTCCATGATCGGGAATGATCTGCACATGCAGCTGCGTGCTGCTATTCCCCACAAGTGCCAATTCATCTACCTTGGCGATATTCGCCAGTTGCCGCCGGTTTTTGATACCGCAGTTTTGGGTTTCAAGATGCTGGAACTTCCGGTGATCGAACTTACCGAGGTTTATCGGCAGGCGCTGCTTTCTCCGATCCTGCGATGCGCTCTCACCTTGGATGATGGCAAGATAAAAGATTTCGAGCCGGGCAAGCCGTCGGTGGATAAGGATACCAAACGCAAGACATGGCCGGGGCTCGATAAGTGGAATGAATCAGGCGAACACGGCACCTTGATCATTCAGCCGTGGCAAACTGCGGTGCATGCAGAACGGGCTGTTAATAACATGGCGCTGTTCTTTGAGTTGTCGTGGCAGAAAGGTTCGTACAATCCGCAGGAAGATATCATCCTTTGTCCGCATGGAGCAGAGTATGGCGCAAAATCCGGTAATTATCTGGTTTCAGCCGCGAACATCAACAAAAAGATCGCAAACTTCCTCGGCAAAGCACGCGGCGCAGTCGTCCATGAAATCATCGCAGGATTCAACAAGCATTACTTCGCAGAAGGTGACCGGGTTCTGTTTGAGAAAGAAGATGCGATAATTGTTAAGATCTCCCGTAATGGCGGATATCTTGGCAAGACTCCGGCAGAAGCATCCACCGGAATGGATCGTTGGGGCAATCTTGAAACCGGCGCAATTTCTTCCACGTCAGGAACCATCTTCGACGATGATGAATTCAATGCAGTTGAGGATGTGGATGCGTTGCTGGATTCGATCGGCAATGGTGACGAGGATCGCGTGAATCAAGCATCCCACATCATCGACGTGTATATCCCCACTCTCGACAGGACAGCCACGCTGAATTCTGCCCGAGAAGTAAATGATCTGCTTTTCGGATACGCGCTCACGGTGCATAAGTCGCAGGGTTCTGAATACGACCGCGTATTTTGCGTGTTCCACGAATCGCACAAAACGCAGCTTACCCGCGAACTTGTGTATACCGCATTCACGCGAGCAAAGAAACATCTGCATGTGTTCTGCCCGCCTGACGCGCTTGCCCGCGCATGTAAGAATCAAGCGATCAAGGGAAATACACTTGAGCAGAAAGCTTTGTTCTTCAAGGGCAAGATGGATAAATCCGAGGTGCAGAAGGAGCTGTTTGAAATGCAACAGAAGCAGGTAGATAAGACCAAGCTTATGGTCAAAACTGCCGTGGATGTTGCGCTCGATAAACTCAAGGCAGC
>CAZVNM010000030.1:0-3356 GCA_964628685.1 uncultured Bifidobacteriaceae bacterium
AGACACCCCAGCCGCCTACACGGGACAAGCAGGGAAGCTAGCCGCCGTAAATACAAGCGAGACTGGTATCGAGTTTGTCGAAGATAACTCGCTTATAAATGCTATAATATTTGGGTAATATGAAGACTATTAAGACTGACAACATCACTTTTAACGCAGCTGCTCAGCAGGTGACTATTGGTGTATTCAACTTAGACATTCGCAACGTATACGCCATTATCAATCAAACCGCTGGTGTGGTTATCTATGCCACTGGGACGGCTGGTAAGGGCTTTACAACAGTTGTTGGTAATACTATCACTCTACAGTATGACACCTCAGCGATGTCTGATACTGATAGTATTCAAGTCATATATGAGGATGCAAAAACTGAAAACAACGCTGTTTTGATAGGTAATGGCACAAAAAAATTCCGCAATGGCTTTATCAATGGTTTTGAACCTACTTTATGGGATGAAGCGTGGACCAACCAAGGCACTGGCTTCCGTTTCGACGGTGGTAATGCGGTAGGGGCTGGGTATCTCGGTATCTCTATGCCACCAGAAATGGCTGACTCCGAGTACGTACTTACTACAAAAGAAGCATTTAGGATGCCAGTACGATTTGGTTTTGGACTCTCAATTTCCCAGCGTATTCTTGGACAAGAAGTACAGGTCTCACTGGTTGGTTGTGATACCGATGGGAATGTCGAAACAAACACTGCCGTAGCACCACTCACTATCAGTGGTACTGTAACTATTGCCACTAACGTAGCCACTATCAACTTCGATACTCCACATGGTCTTAAAGGAGGAGACCGAGTAGTGTTGGTGGGTAATACTGAAAAGCGATTGAATGTAGGACCAGTACTTGTAACAGTAGTTACTCCGCTACAAATTACAGTGCCATGTACACTTGCAAACGGTACTTACACTGCAGGAGGTCAAGTAGTATGGGCTGACATATTTGGATATGTACAAAATGCGGCTGGCTTTATCTTTGAAACTGCCACCGCTACAAACGCTACTACCGCAATCCGTCGTAATGGCGGGAAACACTTTGGTGTAAGCACCACAGTAGCAACCACAACAGCTTCTCAATCAAACACTTCACCATACACTGAGGCATACCGCTCCGCTTGTGATAATGAGATTATTCAGACGTTTGAACACGTAAAACTAATCTCACGTACCGCTTCTAGTACTTCTGGCGCAGCCGGGAGCGCTAAATATACTGAAACTATTCCAGACGAAGACAAGTTATACAAAATCCGTATTCGAGTACGAAACCTACCAAACTTCACTAAAGTGGTAGCTGAAATAACCAACATCGCTAAGACGGGAACCACTACCGCCACTGTTACCACTTCTGTTGCGCATGGGTTAGTGGCAGGAGACTACGTACAGATTTACGGCGTTCGAGACATCACCAATTTTCCGAACCTTGTCGCTCAAACTGTTGTTGCCTCGGTAATTGACGCAAATAACTTCACTATCATCATCGGTACAGCTTCTACCACCTCCTCGGCTGGCGGTGTGGTGGTACTAAACCAAGGTAGTGTATTACTCCCCGGTGCTCTTAACTTCTCAGTGCAATCAATTGCAGCAGCATCAAATATCCTCACTATCACACTTAACGCAACATCGTCCGGTCTTCTACCCGGTGAAATGGTGCAACTTATGGGTATGAGTGCAGTACCAGAATACGAAGGTGTGTATATCGTCCGCCGACTCACTGGCTCGACAGTAGAGGTACAGAAATACGACGGTTCTACAATCACTGATATCACACCAACTAACACTGGTGGAGCACTTATAAAACGTACAGACGTGCGTATTCACTATGTCCGAGCGATGGAATATACCCGTCACTTAGTAGAGACTTCAAATAATCGTGGTGTTTCAGATGGAGCTGAATCAATACCAACGACTCTGGTAAATAGCTCAGTGGCTCAGACAACTGGTGTAAACTCAACGGCGTGGTCAGCTGCTGGCTGGGGAGGGTTCCTTGTAAAGGATGTGACTTCGGCAGCTATTACCACAACGACAACAACGTCTTCAATTACCCCTGGCTCCGTAGCAAATATCGGTACCTATGCCCATGAGTTTAATATCATAGTCACAGCGGTATCTGGTACAAATCCTACCATGGACGTAGGTATTGAAGAGTCTATGGATAACGGTACAAACTGGAAGCGTATCTACGACTTCCCTCGTATCACCGCTACTGGCGCATATACATCCCCAGCGCTGCGTGCACACGCTGGTACTCGATATCGTTACGTCCAGACTATTGGAGGTACTACCCCATCATTCACCCGTGCCATAAACCGTGTACAGTTATCCACGAACCCACCACTACTACGAAACTTTATTGACCGATCAATCGTCCTCACGACGCTAAACTCAGTCACACCAACATACGACATCGAGGGTATTGACATGGTACAACTTACATTAGTACTTGGAACGGCTACCGTAGCCCCAACAGTCAAACTACAAGGCTCTGAGGACGGTACTAACTGGTATGACATTAGTGACCCTGTGCTTGGTGTTGCTAGTAGCACTGTAACAGTAGCCAGTAAGGACATTATGACAAGATTCTGTCGTGGAATAGTTACCTCTGCAGGCAGTACAGTGGTTGCTAATTATCTAAATATAAGAGCCATTGGCAGATAAAAATATGAAAATAAAAATAAATGCAACTAACGAAGAACGCGAAGTGACTGGTCAAGTGAATGTTCTACATGAGATTGAAAACGAAGACGGCACGACCACAGAAGAAATCTGGGTTCACTTTACTACCATAAACGAAGACGGAAAAACTGAGACACACATGTATAACCCTAACGAAAACGAGGTTAGCTTAATCGAAAACTAATATGTCATTCACGCCCATAGTAAAAAATGCCGCCTATACTACCGCTGAGGCTACCAAGCTCGGTCACATCTCCATCACCCAAGCCGTTGACCTAGATGCCCTAGAGACTGCCTCACACGCAGCAGTTACCGTAGCTGATAGTGCTGAGATTGACTTCACACTCACTGGACAGCAAATCACCGCTTCACTCAAGTCAGGCTCCATTGATGAGACCAAGCTTGACGCGTCAGTCAACGCCTCACTAGACCTAGCAGACACTGCTGTGCAACCAGCTGGGCTTTCTGGCTACTTCCAAACAGCAAACATTGACGACACTCCAGTGAACGGTGAGACAGCCGCACCAATCTCATCTAATTGGGCGTATGACCATGAGAATAGCACTACGGCTCATGGTGCAACTGGGGCGGTGGTCGGCACTACTAACACCCAGACGTTGACCAATAAGCGTGTGACACCACGAGTCTCATCTGAAACATCATCAGCAACGCCTACCATAA
>CAZVNM010000031.1:0-3312 GCA_964628685.1 uncultured Bifidobacteriaceae bacterium
TTTACTATACTAAATCTGAGCATAAAAGGTTCTAACGCCCTCAATTGCTCTGGACCATCCTTCGCTAAAGCTACGGATGGCTGGCCATCTGAAGTCTTGACGAAAGATGGCAGGCCTAAATATGTTTTACACATATATTCTTCGCAACTTTAAAACTAATCGATACTATATTGGCTATACAAATGATTTGAAAAATCGGTTAAAAGAACATCTAAATGGACGTGTTCAATCAACTAAATCGGATCTCCATTACGAATGGAATGGTACTGTGCGTTTAAAACTGAGAAACAAGCTATTGCTTTTGAAAAATACCTAAAAACTGGAAGTGGAATAGCCTTTATGAAGAAACGGTTTTTCAAATCATCAGAAGAAACTTTAGAGAAGGATGCTTCAAAAGGACGACCTGCCCTCTTAAGCTATCCTACACTAAAGTTTCGGATAGCGAAGATGGAAATCTCCGGTATCCGAAGTTTCAACGTAGGATACCCTCCCCCTGGACCCGCAATATACGTTAGAACCTTATTGATATAATAAAATTATGCTTTCTGACTTAGATGCCTTGACATATAAAGACCAACTCCACCCTGCTTATGCTGGGTACTTGCATGATGGGGAAATAACAAATAGAGATGTTTTAGGAGCATTATTTCATTTAATGAAAACAGGGGTTATCTTTCCCATTTTTCAAGATAATAACATGACGAAAGTAATTATTGGTTTTAGAAGGACAAAGAAAGAACCCTATTATGTATTTGAAAGGCAGATTTGTCAGATTTTGTTTAACAAGTCCCTAGAGATAGCTATAAAAAATGTAAAGGTCGCGATTCTTTCAGGGTCCATACAAGCAATTTTAGAAAAAAATATAGATTCAATATCGACTTTCCCATTAGTAAACAAAAAATTAAAATTCATATTGGGTAAATCTGGCGAGGCAAATTTTAATATTAATGGAAGACCAGTTACGGATATTAAAATTGCAGGTGAGTTTAAAAATGCTCTTACCAAAATCATAATGCCAATTTTCCTCCTTATTGGTGTTATGTTCTTTGGAATATATTTCTTTGGAGAACATACGATAAATAATTTGGTCTCAACCGGATCAATCACAATTCAATCAAATGGAAATTCTGAATTTATGCAAAAAAACATCTTTTTATTTATGGGTCTTATGTTTACTAGCATCCCCCTTCTTATGTATTCTCTTTTTACCTATTCGAATAAAGTTTATTCATATAACTTCAAAGATAAAATAGTCCCATTTACTAAAGAAAGATATAAAGAATTGTTTGAATTTATAAAAACAAAACCGCTATCAAAACATAATTTCAATAATGAATTTTTGCCCTATTCAATTGCCTTTGGGCTAGATAATTCTTGGAATAAAGACTTTGGTATAGAAACCGAAATAAAAATAGATGAAACTTCAATGACAAAGTAATATTTATACTTTTTTCTTTTTCATTTACCATAATAGATTTGTGAGTAATAGGTTCTAATGCCCTCAATTGCTCTGGACCCCCTTTTTTAAAACCTTCTAAACATTTACATTTATATATCACAGCGCAAATTAGAACTACAACTTATACTTGTTGATTTATTCAAAGCTCTTAGTTAATATATGAACATGCGTTCATATAAATGTTGTACGAATAACAAGTCTGAATTTAATAAAGTTGGATCACTTGCATCACTTCTTAAACTTGTTAGCGTTGAAAGCAGATTGAAAATATTATGCATTCTTCAGCAAGGCAGTCACTGCGTATGTGAAATTGAACATCATATCAACGAATCTCAAAGTCTCATATCTCATCACCTCAAAGACCTCAAGAAATTAGGACTCATCCAGGATGAAAAAAAAGGTAAATTTGTTCATTATGAATTAACAGAGATAGGGAAACATATTACCAGTTCGTTATTCAAGTTATGAAAATCCAAGTTTTGGGAAGCGGATGTGCTACATGTAAAAAGTTACATGAGATTACTCAAAAAGTAGCAACTGAAATGGGAATAAAGGAGAATGTGGAATACCTAACCGGGTCAAAGGGAACTCAGGCAATTATTGAGATGGGAGTTATGCAGTCTCCTGTCTTGGCAGTAAACGGCAAACCTGTCCTGACAGGGTTTACCCCAGATATTGAAAAGATTAAAAATGCAATTTCAACTGGCCTCCAGACAAATGATAAAACATCAGGTTGTAGCAGCGGAGGTTGCTGCTGCTAAACACCTATGGACATTTTCAAGCCTGTTCAACTGTTTGCTGATTTTGTAACCTACCAACTATTTCGTATTATTCCTCACAGCTATTGGGGTGATACAATCAATTTCTTTATCTATGATGTCATTAAGATTGGACTCCTTCTTGTAGTTATTAACTACTTTATGGCATTTGTTCGTTTTTATTTCCCTATAGAAAAGGTGCGGGATATTCTTACTAAACGAAGATGGTTTGGGTTGGATTACCTTTTTGCTGCGCTTTTAGGAATGGCAACTCCTTTTTGTTCCTGCTCATCTATTCCTCTTTTTATCGGGTTTATCGGTGCAGGGATACCACTTGGAGTAACTTTTGCATTTCTTATCAGTTCTCCTTTGATAAATGAGTCATCACTCTACTTGTTTCCTGCTATGTTTGGGGTGAAAGTAACTATTATCTACAATGCGCTAGGCATACTCATTTCTATGCTTGGTGGATATATTATTCAGAAGCTTGGGATGGAGAAATATATCAAAACTGAACTTTTGAAATTCAAAACAAAACAACAAGTTATACAGGAAAATGGAGGGAGTCATCTGTCATTAAAAGATTTACTCGTATATTTCTGGAATGACGGAATGAATATTACATTAAGTGTATTTCCTTATGTTGTTTTGGGAGTCGGAATTGGCGCACTCATTCATGGATTTGTGCCTGCTATTCTAGTCGAAAAGTATTTGGCAGTAAGGGCGTGGTGGACCATCCCACTCGCCACAATTCTTGGTGCTCCTCTGTATGCAAACTCGGTAAGCGTTATTCCTATTATGGAAGCGTTAGTAAAAAAGGGAGTACCCATGGGAACAGCTCTTTCATTTATGACGGCAATAGTTACTGTTTCAATTCCTGAATCAATGATTCTCAAGAAAGTGATGAAGTGGCAATTGCTTGCAGCATTCTTTACCATCACCCTTCTTGGGATTACGGTAATGGGATTTGTCTTCAATGCGATACGTTAGTAACTTGCCATACTAAATTTTGAGCATAGAAGGTTCTGACGTCCTTCATGAGTCTGGACCCATGACAAAAGGACGCCAAACTGGCGTCTTTTTTTATGGAATTTA
>CAZVNM010000032.1:0-2883 GCA_964628685.1 uncultured Bifidobacteriaceae bacterium
TCAGATTTCTAGTGGTGTTCAGGATAGAGCCTTAGAAGGTCTTCTTGGTAATGCTGTAAACACTGGAATGGCTGTCTATAAGAAACATACTACTGAAGATATGTGGGAAGGAATGCAGGGTCAGATTGAGGATTATCTGCAAAATCAAGCTGATTTGGAATCTGGTACACCAGTTTCAGAAGAAGCTGCTACTGCCAAAGCCGAATTTGGTGCTTTAGCAGGACAAGAAGATAAATATTGGGAAATGGCTGGAAATATTCCACAGCATCTTACTGGGAAAATGATTGATGCTGAAATGATAGACAGAGTACAAATTGAACAATCTAAAAAGTTTGAACAGTTTGTTAATGCCCAGAAACAAGGTAGAATCTCTTTGGATGAACTTCAAACTAGAATCATGACAGAAGTTCGTAAAGCTGTTTCTAATAACCCATTGATTCAAGATGAATTAATCCAACAAGCCCAGAAATATATGGAAATCTCTGGAGCGTCTTCTTGGATGAAACAGCAATTTGCTCTTGAAAAACAAGCTTTAGAAGCTAGAGATGCTCAACAAAAACAATTAGAAAAATATGCTATTGACTTTGCTGTTCCTATTGGTTCTCCTGGTTGGGAACAAAAAGCAATGGAATTAGCTCAAGCGTCTGAGCAGCATAAACAAACAATGGCTTCTCTAGAATACACTATGAAACAACGTGGTATTGATCGGGAGAGACTAGCTATTTTGGTTAATGATCCAAAGAATCAACAAGTGTTTAATCAAGGAGCACTAGCTGCTATTAAACAGGTATATAGTCATGCTTCTGTTGTTCCTGGAGCTAAAGCTTCTGATGTTTTCTTTTCTGTGAATTCAGAAATTGATCGTAATGTATCTATTCTTAATTCTATCAAAGGTAACTTACCTGCCGATCAACGAGCTAGTATTGATGGAGCGATTTCTCTTTTAGAGAAACAACGAGAAATTTATAAAGACTTGATTACTAATGAGCCAAATAAACAATTAGCTCAGAACAAATTATCTATTCTAGAAGCAACATATAGAATTCCTAATGTGGCTATTCAAGAACAATTGGATATTGCTAACAAATACTTTGGCTTACTCAGGACTATTCAAGGAGAAACCGGATTCCTGACTTTTACTCCTGGGGTAGCTGAAGCTGTTGATAAAGATTTAGCTGTAAAGATGATGGCTGGAATTAACCAAGCACAATCTAAATACTCTAATGGCCCAGCAGAAGCAATTCAAAAAATCCATACCCCAGAAGGGAAGGTCGCTGTCCAAGCTATGTCTAATTTGGAAAGTCCTCAGATTAATCCTAATGCAATTAAGGCAAATTCTGATGGTATTCAACAGATGCTCCTACATTTACAAACACCAAATGCTCAAGGACAGAAAGATGTAAATGCAGTTACACAAGCTACTGATGAAATGTTGAAACAACTATTACTTTCATCTCAAAAAGCTGGTATGCCTATTGCTCAATTAATTGACCAAAAAACTCAAAGTGCCCTTGATGCTCATATTGGTTCTCTTCTTGGTCAAATGAGAAGTGATGCAGGACAAGTAGATTATGATGAAAACACTAATCGCTTCTCTTATCTAGACAAAGATGGTCGAGTTAATCAAGCTGCATCAGATAGGGCTAATAATCTCTTTAAAACTTATATTTCTGTAAATGGGTTTAAAGATGATGATGCTATTGATAAATGGGCTAATCTAATTACTGACAAAATTCAAGAACAAAGATGGGAAGCCAGAACTACTGAAGATGTACGTAATCTAGTAAAAGCAGGTAAGATTACTGAAGCAGAAGCTTATGCTATACTAACTGATCCTGCTTTTGGAAAACAGGAACAACCAAAGAAAACAACTACTCCAGAAGAATTAGCTATTCAATCCGGGGAGATTCCTTCTCTTACACAAGAACAAAAAGATTTCTTTTACAATAAGAAACCAATTGATAATAAAAAGGGAGTTGAAACACTTCAAGCCTATAAATTACGTTCTTCTTTAGGATTACCACCACCTAAAGATGTTATTCCGTTTGATCAAACAGAACAATATAAAATTATAGAAAAAGCTAAAGCAGATGCTATTGAACCAGTTGGTTTTCTTGAACACTTAATTGGTATGGGTGTAGGAGCTAAAGTAGCAAAAGATGTCGCAGGCTGGGCATTCAAAACTATGATGGAAGTACCAGAAATTCCGGCTGCGGGAAGAATTGCTTTTGGTAGAATGGCTTCTAATGTAACCCCATTAAATGAAGGGGCATCTAAAGCTGTGGTACAAGCATATAAAGCCGGAAAGAAAGCGCAATTAGATGCTGCATTCAAAGAATACTTTAAAACTGGGTGGACAAAATCAAGAGTTAAATGGCCCAGTTCTGATGCTGAATGGCCCAAGTTTATTGATGATGCTTGGGAATGGGCAGCTAAACAAGTTAAATAAGGGTAAATAATGCCTATTCCAGTTACTCCTCGATTTAAAAGACTCTTAGAAACTGCTAATCCAGAACAGAAGAAAGCACTAGGAACTTCTAGTGTTCAATCTGATTCTGATACTAGGGATTATCACCGAGAGAAACGGGCTTCAATGCCTCAAGCAATGAGAGATATTGAGTATAACTATCAAGATACTGAGAAGATGACTCCTGGAGAAAAGTATAAATATGAGTTTGAAACCTTTCTCCGAAGATCAAGAGATAGATATGGAAATGATCCAGAGACTCTAAAGTTTTTAGATATAATGGAGAATAATTTTTATCTTGAAATTTTTAAGCAGCCAAAAGATGAAATACTTTAAACGTGAAGAATTCGCTTGTAAATGCGGATGTGGGTTTGATGATATTGATGAAGAACTAGTAGATGTTCTAGATGACTTAC
>CAZVNM010000033.1:0-2722 GCA_964628685.1 uncultured Bifidobacteriaceae bacterium
AGAACATGTTCTTCGAAGCGATCATGGCGATCTACGGCCAGTACGGCCGCGTGATTGATCAGAGCGCGATCGAAGACAAGTTCAACGACTGGGCCAGCCGCAAGCTGTTCCTGATCGCCGACGAAGTGGTGGCCCGCTCGGACCTCTACCACGTCAAGAACAAGCTCAAGGCCTTCATCACCGGCGAGTGGATCCGGATCAACCCGAAGAACATCGCCGCGTACGAAGAGCGCAACCACGTCAACCTAGTCTTCCTGTCCAACGAGCGCATGCCCGTGGTGCTCGAGGAAGACGATCGCCGCCACACCGTCATCTGGACCCCGGCGAAGCTGTCGCAGGCCTTCTACGCCGAAGTGCAATCCGAGATCAACGCCGGCGGCGTGGCTGCGCTGCATGACTACCTGCTGCACCTGGACCTCGGCGACTTCCGCCCCAGCACACTGCCGCCGATGACGCGCGCCAAGGCCGAGCTGGTCGACCTGTCGCTCGACAGCACCGCGCGGTTCTACCAGGACCTCGTGCGCGGCGACCTCGACGGCGTGCTGCCCGGGCCTGCGCTCAGCCAGCACGTGTACGAGCTCTACCGCGCCTGGTGCGGCCGAATCGGCGCCAAGCCCGCGCCCATGCCCAAGCTGCTCGACGCCCTGCACCGCAAGCACCGCGTGCGCTGCGAGCGCAAGCGCTACATGGTCGGCACCACCACCAAGGGCCCGCATGGCGTCGCCTACCTGCCGCGCATGGCCGGCGGCGCCCTGCGCGAGCTCGAAATGCCCGCCGGCGCATCCGAAACCGTGTGGCTTGGCGACTGCATCCAGGCCTTCAACCTCGCCGTGAACGACTACAAGGGCTTCCAGCATGCGTAACGCCAGCCCTTCGCCCGCTTCTGTGCGGTATGTGCGGCATGGTGTGCGGCATCTTGTGCGGCATCAAACCCGCGCCGTTGCTGGGTTGTGCGGTATGTGCGGCATAACGCGTACACGGGCGCACGAGCAGCACAACGACACCACCCACAAAACCGCAGCAACGCGCCTTCACGCACACGTAGACGGATACCGCACATGCCGCACATACCGCACAACCCGCATAACGGCGCGGCTTTCGGCTGTGCGGTATGCCTTTTCTGATACCGCACATACCGCACAGAAAAAAATGGAAGAGGTGATGACCATGGAAAAGCCCGCTGCACCCCTGGCGCCGCTCACCTGCGGCCCCGAAAACGTCGGCCCCTTCCGCGAGGCCATGCGCGCCACCCTCGGCGACGAAGGCATGGCACTGGCGCGCGCCTTCTTCGACGCTGGCCTCATCGACGGCCTGCGTGGCGTGCGTATCGGCCCGCTGGGCAGCCTTCAGCGCCCCGGTGAGGTCGGCGTATGCCCGGTGCTCTCCGACGCCGCAGAAAGCCGCCTGGCGGACTCGGCGTGGAAACGCGCGCAGGGGGGTGGGCAATGACCGTCTTCAACCTCCCCGCCGACGAGCACCACTTCCGAGACCAGGCCGCAGGGCAGGGCGCGCTCGCCGGCTGCATGCTCCCGAGCTTCCGCTGCCCGCGCTGCAGCCAGGTGCGCCGCATCAAGGGCCGCAAGCGCACCGCGCTGGGTGGCTGGATGTGCGCCGCATGTCACCAGGCGTGCGAGTACCGCAAGGCTGCGGCCGTGGCGCACGAGGTGCAGCCGTGATCACCATCAACGTATCGGACAACATCAAGGACATCGCCCGCGGCCTCGATGACTTCGCGCGGCAGCAAGTGCCGTTCGCTACTGCGCAGGCGCTCACCTTCACCGCCCGCAACGCCGCGGCGGATCTCAAGCGCGAACTGGGCAGCGTCTTCGATCGGCCCACGCCCTTCATCGCGAACAGCCCGTTCTTCACCGCCGCCAGCAAATCCCGCCTCGAGGCCACCGTTGGCATCCGCGACAAGGGCGGCCGGGCGACCCCGGCGCAGTACATCAAGGAACACTTCGACGCAGGCGCCCGCGGCAACAAGCCCATGGAAAAGGCCATGCGTGCCGCCGGCTACCTGCCCGCCGGCTGGCTGGCCGTCCCGTCGAACGATGGCGTCAAGAAAGACGCCTTCGGCAACGTCAGCCGCGCCACCGTCGCGCGCATCCTCGGCGCCCTCAAGCAAGGCACCACGGCGCGGCAAGGCGCCAACGCCTTCCGCCTATTCGTCGTGCCGCCGGGTGACAAGCGCAAAAGCACGCGCCACCTTGCCCCGGGCATCTGGTCGGCCAACAGGGTAGGGGATGAAACTGTCCTCAAGCCCGCCTTCCTCTTCGTCAAGTCCGCCCGCTACGACAAGGTGCTCGACCTGGAGAAGACGGTCGGCGCCACCGTGCAGCGCGAGTTCGCGCGGCAGTTCGGCATCGCGCTGTCGGCTGCGATCAGGACGGCCCGATGACCACCCCCGCCACCCTCACGCAGCGCCAGTTCGCCGACCACATCGGCTGCCGGCCCAGCTACGTCACCAAGCTCAAGCAGGAAGGCCGGCTCGTGCTCACCGACGACGCAAAGCGGGTGCGCGTGGCCGAATCCATCGCCCGCATCGAAGCCACGCGCGACCCCGCAAAGCGCGCCGTGGCCGAGCGCCACGCCGACGAGCGCGGGGCCGCGCTGGCGGTGGGCGAGGGCGCTGCGGCATCGGTGGCAGAAGACCCCGCCATCCTCGCGAATCCCGACTACCAGGCCGCCCGCGCCAAGCGCGAGCACTTCGCCGCCGAGCGCG
>CAZVNM010000034.1:0-2509 GCA_964628685.1 uncultured Bifidobacteriaceae bacterium
CATCAAGCACTGAGACATATTCTTGTGGATCAAGGTAGTACCGATTTAGTTCATAAAGCTTTTTAAGTTCTTTAGTTTGAGCACGATATACTCGTTTGTAGATAGCTGTAAAAAGCTTCATACCTTGCTCAACTGTTTCTTTTGTGGTATAAGCCGGAGTATTTTGTCCCGGCATTTTTCCAACAAAGATTTCAGCGATAGAAGCAAGTTCTTTGCCAGACTGAATAAGAAGCCCTAGAAGCTCAAAAAGAACCTTGGATGGTTCGTTACTAGGTAGTGGAACGATTTGCTTGCGTAGATCGTCTCCAATAGCGTTTACTTGCTTCCATTCGCCCGGTTGGAATCGTTGTTCTCCTTTACGAATTTGAATACCTTTGCCAACAAAGCCAGCTTGTAGGTTACGAATAGTACCAGAATCTACAAGTTGGTTTATTAAGGTATTAACAGCTTCGTTGATTGGGCCAAGAAGGTGGCCAAATCCTAGATCGTAGAACGATCCATCTGGATTGGGGAAGAACGGGAATTTAGTGTAGTAATGATCTGGTTTAATAGATACCACATCACCATCTACGTTAGTATCAATGTTCTCTTGTTTAAAGCGTGGAACAATACGTAGAACCTTAGCAGTGTGGTAATCTACAGTGACAATATATGGTTCAAAATAACCATCATCATCTAGATCAAGGAAAGTGTGTTGTTCTAAAATTTTATACGGAGTTGATTGATCTACCTTAACGGGTTTAAGATCACGCTTTTCGTTATCCGTATCTACTTCTAGAATGGGATCACCAAGGTCAACATCTTCAAGATAAATCTCTTGAAGTTGTCGTTCTTTTACTTGGTTGCGTGTAAGGTACAGAACCTCAGTAATACGAAACGACTCTTCTAGGGACTTTGTCCAGTAGTTGACTACGAGGTTCTGTGGAAGGACTAAACAAGACTTGTTACGACGTAACGAGGAATCGTAGTAAGTCTTTTTGAAAGCTACACCGATAATAGGAAGCATGATAAGAAGTTTGTCGTAATCTTCTTCCCAATCTTCCATTTGCACGGTAAGCTGGTAATTCATGTGTGTAGAAACACGCTGAGCGCGTTGGAATTTTTGACCGTCCGGGTCTTTTCCAAGCACGCGCATTTGTACGATTTTTCCAGTTGACGGAACTAGAGTAGGATAAGCTCGTGCTCCAAATTGCATAGCTGCAATTGAAACAAGGGGAAATTTAACGTTAGAAGCTTTTGGCCAAGGAAAAGATTTCTCTTTTGCTACTTGAAGAGCAAGTTCAAAATACTCTTTGGCTTTCTTTTCCCATTCTGAGCGAGATTGCTTGTCGTCATTGTACCCTTCTACTACGTCATTACCAATCTTAGTGAGGGTATCCTCATCAAGAGAAGCAGCAACGTTAGTATTTTGTACGATTTCTTGAATGTTCAATTTAATATCCGCAAATTTCTGAGCGACCGCTCTCAAATAATCCTGATTCTTCCATTTCTTCTTCTTCTGCTATCTTTTTTTGTTCTTTTGCAGTTAAAGCTGGAATGTATTCGTCAATCATTAACCCAAGATAAGCAAGAGCATCTACTTGGTCATCGTGTTTAGCACGAGGAAACTTCATTAGTTCGTCTTCAAAAGTAGGATACCAATCTGCATCCTTATCAAACTTCACTCCACCGGCTCTCATACGAGCTTGCATTGATCTAGCTCGCATTTGTTTATCAGTTTTGTGAGGTTTTAGGGAAATAAGAGGAATAAATCGGTTTGATTTAATCATTTCTTCTCGAAGAAACGGTCCAATTGACTTGGAAATCATCATTTCTTCGATTCCTACTGCTTGAAAGTTGTAAACTTTGTGAAGAGCAATCAGAGTATCTACAATTTCTCGGGCATCAAGGCGATCTCGAATAACGTTTACAATGTGTAGATAGTTATTTTCATCTACCCCACCTATACAGAACACTGACCAGTCTGCTCTCTCCTTTTCAGAGATAGCAAGGTCAACCGTCATGTAGTAGTTTAGAGTTTTTTTACGATCCTCTTCTCGGAGAGTAAGAAAATCTGCTTTTTTGAAGTAGGTGTTGGCTTCGTCTAGGGGTACGTTCAGGTATTCTTGAGAGTAAACATCAGGGATACCACGATCAATATAGTCTTGACGAATCATTTTTAATCCTTGCTCGGGAGTGTTCCACCCTAGTTCGGGATTAATAAACTTTTCGGGCCAGAGGATAAGAGAAAAATCTTCGTTGTGGGCTTTGTACTTAACTGATTTCCAAACAACACGCTTAGTCGTATAGGTTTTTAAGCCGTCTTCTACTGTTTGTCGATCGTTATCCTTGGGCATAAGGTTCTCAAGAAGAGAATCCATGTGCAGAATAGTACCAACGTATCTAATTTTACCCTTAGATGCCATACAAGGAAGTACAGCACCATAAAACCACCGTTTAAACTTCTCTCGACGGTCCTTGTTCATAACGATTTCATCGTTTTCCTTTGTGTTCAAGTAGAGTCGTTAGC
>CAZVNM010000035.1:0-2432 GCA_964628685.1 uncultured Bifidobacteriaceae bacterium
CTCGTGCAGTAAATGAGTAGGTGTCAAAAGGAAGAACTAAATTTTGCACATAGTGTACATCTGTTCCCACAATGGTTAGGTCTCCTGCCTTATTTTCACTTTTGCAACATGCTCCTGCTGTGCCGGTTGACGTAACACACTTTGCATCGTCATAAAAGCCTGGATTTTTGCCTGCTTCACACACAAATATATTTGAATTATTTTCATATCTACTGTACCGACAGTTTGTAAGCCCAGCCCCGGTAACCGTTAAACAGTCGAGTCGCTTACCATAGTCACATTTGACAGTAACTTGATCAAATGGGCGTACTTTGTTGGGTTCAACTACTGCCTTCACAAACCCCGAACAGTTGTTGGCAGGTGCACATTTACCATCGGGATTACAGACCTGTCCTGCGGTACATGCTGGATTACATGCAGGCGCTCCTCCACCGCCACCGCCTCCTCCACCTCCTCCTCCACCACCGCCTCCTCCACCTCCTCCTGTGCCAGGACAGGCACATGATTCAACTTCATCATCTTTTTCGTTACAGCCATTTGCACCATCAGCACAACTACCGCATACTCTCCCCCTACCACAAGCACTTCCACCTATAGAATGACACTCATTCCAAGGACCACAAGCGGCTGACACTTGTAAACTGTTACCTGCTAAGAAGATAAAAGAGATAAAAATTGTGATTGCTATTATTATCCGTTTCATGTTATTGTGCTGAGTTGTTAATGACTAACGCTCCATTGTTACCACCTGCCGGATCTACTGAGCCATATAGATTAGCAGTTTCATCAAACTCCCATGACTGGGGCTGGATGCGTAAATTATTTGTGCTGTCGACCTCTGCAAACTGAGGGTTTTTAACGCGGTCGCTTCCCCATGCGTCTTCAAGTTGAATATAGTCTATATCACATTCTGATCCATCTTCACAAAACACGCGTAGCATATATTGTTTATTATCTGCGTCCCCCGGAATCGAGAATTTTTCCCTCATCTCAGAGTATTCTGTCTTCTCCGGAAACCGTGGTGATACGTACATAAATTCATTTTTCTTTTTAGATCCACAGGTTGGTTCATCACAAATTATTCCTATTACCATACCTGCACCCCGCTGTACGAATACCCGTCCCCCTACAACTAAGCTATACTCACCTTTTTCAAGCTTCATGGTTTGTTCATACCGAAATGGCGCTGGATAGGTGGTTAAAGAATTAATATACAGGCGGTCTGACCGATGAAATATTTTTGATGTTAATGCAACTGGTCCTGCAGTGCCCATAACTGGTTTTGGCCCACCACCTGTACTACCTCCAAATCCCCCGATAGGCTGACCGGTGACTGGATCGATTGGGATACCACCTGATCCACTACATCGAGGGGGCGGGGCCTCTCCACATATGCCTTGTGCGGTACAGGTTGGCTGTGGAAATGTAAGACACGATTGTCCTGATGGGCACAATAAGTTGCCACACCGTATTGGCACTGGCGTAGCTGTATGAGCTGTACCTCCTCCTCCGCCTGATGCGGGTACGGAAGTTGCTGTTGGAACCCCAATGGGACCTGCTCCTGTTGGTGCAATGGTTGGGGTAGGTTGTCCGTTGTATGACATATTTTTCTTTTCAATCGGCGATACATCAAGTGATGTGGTATCTTTCCATGCAAAATCAAGAGGAAGAGTTGCCCCCTCTTTCATAATAAGACTAATTTTTGCTACTTCTATTGCATTGCCTCCAATAAATGGAGCGCCTTGCCGAAGTCCCTGAATCTGAATCGTATTGTCGGTTGTGCTTATAACTCGTTTTGTAATAATAATGTCTTCTTTCATGCGCTCTATATTTGCTTCAGCATTTTCAGGATCTGCCAATGCTACTTTTGCAGGGTCAAATGTGAAGGTTACATTAAAGGAATAAAAGGGGGTGCTGTTTGGATTTACCGCGAATATAAGATCAAATGGGCTTCCTGGAGCAACTTGAGTGGCATCCGCAATCTGCAACATTACGGATGGCGGTGCTGCCGATGCTTTTGAACGACGTTGATAGTCTACAAACCAATTTACTCCAAACCAGATAGCTACACCAAGGGTGATAATGATCGCAAGTATTTTTAGTTTGATTTGCATACTAATCGCCTTTTTTATTAAAGTTCTTTCCTACTATTCCCACATCCTTCACGTCTGTAACTCCATCAAAGTTTATATCACCCTCGTCGGTACGTGACTGTGTGGATGATTCTACTTTATTTAAATCTACTTCATTAATTACGTTAAAGCCACTGTTTTGTGAATCCATGCCTCCGTCAACATCACCTGAAAGCATTGGGCGGGAATCAATTTCTGACAACAACTGACCACATCCAGAGTTTGTACCAGAAGCACAGTTAAGCAGTTTTTCCCATTGCAAAAATACAAATTTATAGCTTCTGCGCAATGTTTTTTGCT
>CAZVNM010000036.1:0-2417 GCA_964628685.1 uncultured Bifidobacteriaceae bacterium
CCCGGGCCATCCCCAGACTAGAGGGTCATAGCTTTTCCTATAAATATGCGCCCCTATACTAGCGGGCGCGCGAGGGGGATTAGATTCAGCCCCAGGCCCCCACGTTGCGAGGGGAGCCGAACTGGAGGCCGACCACGTCCGCAGTCACGGACGAGGGGCCGGCAGTTCCGATAAGCGGACTGCCTGGCATCGGCATACCGGTGGTGCCGATGATGCGCAGATCCGCCGCCACGACGCTGCCCACGTCTCCGCCCACGAGGCCGGTCGATGCGACATTTGCGACGTTGTACTCGACCACGCCGTCTGCGGGCGTTTTTACGGTGCGCTGGTCTTTGATGATCGGCGCACCACCCGACTCAGCGCAGTTACGCACCGTTGGCAGCGTGACCGCGGCGGCGAGCACTTCCACCAGCGCCCCCGTCTGTCCGATGCCTGTCACATGCTCTACGGTGGCGCTGGACCCTGCGCCGCCCGACCACTCCATCAGCCGGACAGGGCCTAGGTGCACCCCACTCGCCACGTAAACGCGCTGGTCGTTTCCGTAGCCCCCGCGAATCAGCGTGCCCGACTTTGCCTCGAATTCGCGCAAGACCGTGTTTCCAGACTCGGCGCGAACGAAATTGCCTTTCGGATCGAGATAGACATCCCGGAACTCGACCTTTGTATTTCCTGCGAGAGCACCTTGACTGAACCACGTCCCGGACTGCTTGTTGACGCACGATAGCGACTCGAACCGATACGGACAGACGACCGAATGCGAAAATGCGTTACCGATAGTGTCGACCTCCAGCACGGTTGCCCGCCGACCTGCGCCGCGCACAACAGCCGGATAATTTTTTTGCGCCGGCCTTGGGTTCGCGTTTATTGTCAGCGCATTTCCAGAGCCTTCCGATGTCCTCCCCGGCCCAACGTTGATCAGCGCACCATGCGTGCACACACTGAGCTTTAGCGCTTTCTGCACCGTCTTCCACGCGCTTTTCGGCGAATACCCGTTCCCGGTCGTATCGTTTCCGGACGATTGCACCCAATAGACCGGATGAATAGGCTCGACTTCGGTGTCATCGTCAGCGACTCCGCACACGCCGGAAATTTTACAGACTGCCGTGCTGGAATAATTTTTGCCGGCGCCGCGGGTCGATCCGATCAAAATCGACCCGTCTGGGCGGGCGTAAAATGTCATGTGCGACCTGGAGGACGTGTCGCTGGTCGTCAGCATATAGCGCGCTACCCGCTTCCAGTCGCGGTAGTTTCCGCTCGGAGTTGCCGCCCACACCCACAGGACAAAATCTTTCGTCACGTCTTCGTGTCCCGTTTCGATGAGCGACGACACAATGATGGTCCCTGTGCGTGGGCACATCGCCGACGAAAATAGCGAGTGCCCAACAGGTTGCTGAATCACATCCGGGTCGGTGATCCGCTCGTAGCGAGTCAGGTCGCGGGACAGTGCATACACCCCGCGATGCGTAAACCCGTTATCGACAGGCGCAATGACCTCGTCCGGGGTGAATTGCAAGGTTGTTACCTGAATCGCGTTTCCAGCCAGCCCTCCGGGCGCGTTAAACCGATCCATGCCGCGCCAACCCGTATATTTAGACGCTTGATTTGCCGGTGTGTTCGGCGGAATCGGGTGAATCCCATCCCATACGTAATATGCAGAAGTACTGCTATCGCCATAGCAAATCCAGAACTCCTGCTCGTACGGGTCAAACGCTACCGCATGGCAGTGCCGCACTAGCTCCGTCCCGCCTGTGTTGAGCTCCAGCACACATTCCCATGTATCGCACCGATCCCGACTCTGGAATACGTGCGACTGCGGGCTCGGGTCAACCGACGTATATTGACCCCACACGACTACGTCTTCTCCGCGTCGGTTTTTCGCTCTGACGAGCGACCACCCCCGCATAATGCTGATGCTACCGCTGGCACTGGATTTGTCTGCGCTCCAGCCAACGCGGGCAATTGGCTTGCCATCGTCGTACGACGGCGCGTTTGCGCCGCAGGTGGCCAGATCATCGACCGACTTGTACAACAAATATTCATTTGTCGTCACGTCGCGTATCTGCACGAGTTGATAATCATCCCATGCCCACGCGGACAGCACTTGACCATTCGTAATGAGCGTCGCCCCATCACCGGCATAGCACGTTGCAGGGGTCACGCCAATGCTTTCAGTCCCGTCTGCGACCGAATAGCGCTTGATTTCGTTCACCGTGGTAGTCCCGATGACATAGCGGGAGTTCTCCGCGAGCACCAGGTACGGCAGATAGTCGGTTGCAATCAGCCGGTTTTCATCGCTCGGCGGACTCTCGACGGGATAGATGGTGCGCGCCCCCGCCGACAATTCAATCCCCCCACCCGGGCCCGTTGCTGTGAATCGCACCACATCGTTTGGCTCCCACTTTCCGCCTCCGAGGTAG
>CAZVNM010000037.1:0-2370 GCA_964628685.1 uncultured Bifidobacteriaceae bacterium
CGCCGCGTTCGCCGTCCAGGCGAACTCACGTGCCTGCCGTCAACGACTGCCGTAACGATCCGTCGACAGAGGTCGCCCCAGAGTCGTCGCCCAGAACGAGCCCGTCACAGGTCCGGCGCTGAACCGAAGGTTCCCGCCGCACCCTGGAACCGGGGAGGATCGCGCTCCCATCGAGGTAGCGCGAGCGTCGACGAAAGATCCGAGCCGGGAACGACCCGAGCCCGGCCTACACTCGCCGCGCACCCTCCCGGCTGCGGGTGCAGGGACCGCAGGCCGGACCGGGGTTGTACCGGTTGAGCCGCGTGTCGCAGTGGATGCACAGGCGCGGCCGCGTGGACGGTGCCACCCGCTGCGGCTCGGGGCAGTCGCAGAGCTTGGGGCGCGGCGCGTTCTTGGGCCGGTGAAGCTCCGCGATGAGGCCGCAGCTTTCGCAGACGATCTCGATGCGTTCGATTGGGCGAGGCTTCACTGGCGTGGCATTCCGATGGCGTTCAGATGTCCAGCGTGCCACATCATCGGTGGAAGGGCCCGTACCGCGTGTCCGCCCGCCACCGTCGGCCGGGGCGTATGTGGCACGGAGCCGGGCGCATGGCGCGCGGCGGGAGGCGGCTGCCATGATGGCCGGCGTGAGACCCCCCGCGCACAGGGCTCCGCCCGCGATCCCGGGCATGGCCGAGGCCATCGGCGGCTGGCGCGGGATGCTCGAGTCGGCCCTGCCGACCGTCGTGTTCGTGGCGGTGGTGAGCGTGCGAAGCGGCGACATCCGCACTGCGGCGCTGGTCGCGGTGGCGGTGGCCGGCGTCCTTGCGGTCATCCGTCTGGTGCGGGGCCGCACCCTGCGCTACGTGGCCGGCGGGCTGATCGGCGTCGCGTTCTCGGCGTTCATCGCCGACCGCACCGGCAAGGCCGAGAACTTCTTCCTGCCCGGGCTGCTTCTGAACGGCGCGTACGCGGCCGCCTTCATCGCCTCGATCGTCGCGCGGCGTCCTCTGGCGGGGTACCTGGCGGCCATCATGACCGGACGCGAGCCGTTCGGCGATTGGCATCGTGACCCCGCCGCGCGCATTCCGGCCACCCGCGCCAGCTGGGTCCTTGCCGTGGTGTTCCTGGCGCGGGTCGCCGTGCAGCTTCCCCTGTACCTCACCGACCAGCTGGTCGCGCTGGGCTTCGCCAAGGTCGCCATGGGGCTGCCGCTCTTCGCGCTCGGCATCTGGGTGGCGTGGCTCTTCCTCCGGGGATCGACGCTGCTGACGGGTCGGTCGCAGGCCGAGGTTCCGCCGCCCACCGGCGACCCGTCCTAACGGGACCGTCCACGCCGTTCGGTGGCCCGGGCGACCCCGGGTAGTCTTTCCATCTGGTGCGCGCCACCGCATCGCGTGTCGGGATGTGCGATTCCCGTGCAACGGGTGGATATACCACTTCACTTCGCCGCGGATCGTGCCGATACTCGATCAGCGGTGTCGCCGCCATCGCACACCCCCCGGCAGCACCTGGAAGGACTCACAGTGAACCCCGTCGTCTACATCGCAATCGCGGTCGTGGTGGCCCTGATCGTGTTCCTGATCCTGAAGCGCCGCGGGGACGCGTCCTCGGCCGCGTCCTCCGACACGGAGGAGCCCGGCGGCGACACGATCGTCGTGGAACCCGAGACGGCGGTCAGTGCGCGTGATCCGCTGGATGACGCACCCACCGCGCTTCCCGGCGCGACCGCCGGTTGGGAGCACGACGCCACCGACCTTCCGGTCGACACGGCCGACGTCCGGTCGGATGAGTTCGGCGCTCAGACGAGTTCGCCGTTCGCGCCTCCGGGTGGGCCGGACGTGGGCGTGCCGCCCGTCGACCCGGCCGCGTTCGAGCGCACCGGTGAGGGACGCTCGCCGTTCGCGCCGCCTCCCGCGGCGCCGGAGTCGACCGGGTTCGGGACACCGGACGAGGGCTCGTGGAACATGCCGGCGCCATCCGGTGCGGACGTGGTCCCGCCGGGATCGGCGCCCGCCGGTGCGACCGGGTTCGGCGACGGTCTGCCGGAGCTTCCGCCGTTGCCGCCGGTTCCGGAGCAGGGTGGGTCGGAGTGGGCGCCCGTGGACGACGCGGCCGCGGGTCAGTCAGCCGCGCCGCCGGCTTCGTCCGGGTTCGATGATGGTCTGCCGGAGCTTCCGCCGCTTCCGGGTGCGGGTGCGGGTTCGTGGGATGCGCCGGCGGTTGGAGAGCCGGCCGCGCCGCCGTCCGGTCCCGCCGGGTTCGACGATGGTCTGCCGGAGCTTCCGCCGCTTCCGGGTGCGGGTGCGGGTTCGTGGGATGCGCCGGCGGTTGGAGAGCCGGCCGCGCCGCCGTCCGGTCCCGCCGGGTTCGACGATGGTCTGCCGGAGC
>CAZVNM010000038.1:0-2346 GCA_964628685.1 uncultured Bifidobacteriaceae bacterium
TACCTTGCAATCCGGCAAAGATAGCCAGCGTGCGCTTGTCCCCTGCCTGAATGTGGCGATGCAACTGCTGAAGTACGTTGAATGCGTAAGTCTGAAACAGCGAGATGGCTGCACCCGTCGTACCTTGGAAGATGATCGGCCGCTGGCTAGTAACATAGTTGCCCTGCACCCGGTTAACAAAGGTACTGATATAGGCATTCTGTTCCTTGATAGTCATCTTGCCAGCATCCACCAAAGGCTGACTGAGTTGTCGCATCACATCAGCAGACACGAAGCGCGTGACTTCTTCACTCATCGTATTGCCAGTAAATTTGGCAGCTTTCTCAATACCTCCGTTAATCTTATCCAGCCACGCCTTGGGAGAGATAGTAGGCCGGAAGCTCAGATCATCAAGCACTTCGTGATAAAGCTGGCTCACATCCTTGATAGCACCAATCTCCTTATAGCGCTTGATAAGAGCTGCCTTGTCTGCGCCAAAGTAGTTGTTAATTCCAGTTGCCAGCAGCTTCGTGGTCGAGGGAACACGGAGACCTTCGCGCCCCGGCACTGCCACAGTAGTAAGTTCACGCAGCTTTCCCGCCAGCATAGAGTCATTACGGATCAGCTGCTTGATACTCGACAGCTCAGTGCCCAGCATGATCGGAGTAGAAATCATGTTGATGAGCGAGTTGGCAAAGTCCAGACGCAGCACCATATTAGCTAGTGCGAGGTTAGCCTTCTGCAGGCCCTCACGCAGGATATTACGAGGATAGCTCTCGTTCACAGCTAGATAGAGTTCCTCATTCCGGTACGGCTTGCCGAGGCCAAACTGGTCACTGATCTTGTTAGCTTCCTCCCAGCTGATCGTGCTCTTACGTGCATCGCTGAATGCTTTGTTAAGCGCCTCACTGGCTTGGATGCTCAGCTTATCAACAAACTCATTGAGGCTATCCAGCAACGGAAACTCTTGCTGCTTAGAGATATTCAGCGAAGTCTTGATAACGTCATCGAACGGGTCAGCAATCTTGCTCTTGAAGCGCGAGCCAATACCGCGCACCACGGACTCAGACACCTTGCGATACTGATCACTGAGGAAGGCAAGCTCAGAGAAAGTCTGCCTGTTCTTCACTTGCACCGCAGTCCGCACGAACTTCTCCACACTCTTGGCATGGAACTGGAGATAGTCCTCCGCGATATTATCGAAGCGAGTCTCAGGGGCAAGTTCTGCCAGTGCCCCACGGCGAGCGAGTTCGCTGTTTACGCGGGACTCATTCAGTGACATCTGGTAATCGTACTCTCCCTTGATCTTGAAGTAGGCGTCGGTGTCAGCCTTGTAGAAGATATCAAAGTCATTACCAAGTCCTTCTGCAATCTTTCTCAGCTGCTCCTCGTTGCGGGCCACAATCATGCCCGTGTCAGAAGCCAAGCCAATCTTCTGCTTGGTGCGCACGAAAGCGTGATACGGATACTTCACCGTATTGATTGGCGGCACGTAGACGAGCAGTTCATTGGAGCCTTTGCGCGTGAGGCCAGTAGCATTATACAGCACAGTCATCTTGTCCTGACGTGCCCTGTTAATGCGGGCATGAGTATCAAGGAACTCCTGCACACCTTCACTTTGAATCTTAAAACTATGCAGGTCAGCGTCACCTACGACTTGTGACAGGTACTCAAGAGCTTCATCTACCGTAGTGCCCTGTGCCCGAGCGAGGCGAGTAGCTTCCGTGCTCACCAGAGTCATCGGATCATCAGGATGGAAGGTGAAGCGGTACGGAGATTTACGGAGTGCATTGGTAAGAATGCCAAGCTCAGCACTGGCCTCTTTGCTTTCTCGCAGCTTGTTAATTGCAGGTGCAAGAGTTTCCACCGCCTCGTCACGAAGACGCTGCGTTAGCAGGGCAATGTTCTTGCCGGTATCCTGTGCCCACAGGCGAAGCCTTTCACCATAGCCAGCGTTCGAGGCACCAAAAGCAGTAGCGCCTGCACCTTCAGTAGATGCCGCGCGGGCAAGAGAGCTCTCACCTTCATGCAGCAAGTCATCAGCGGCAATGAACATGTCTGCATCGCTGCCAAGTACAGTGTCTGCGGCCCGGCTATTGACATCTTTACGGATGCGCAATTGATACTCACGGGTGAGCTCTTGCGTAGCAAGGTGACTCGGCCCCATGTTCATCTTGTATGCTTCTTCCGGCAGCAGCTTAGGAACTGCACCGAAGTCCCACACAAACTCTACAGTCTGCGGATTAAGCGAGGCGTTTGTGGGGAGCAGCCGGCCGGCGAATGGCTTGTTGTTTACAGGTGCGAACCCGCGGGCAATCACGTCCTCGACCCACTCCTGCGTAGCATTGACGTGCGTAGCAAGGATGC
>CAZVNM010000039.1:0-2311 GCA_964628685.1 uncultured Bifidobacteriaceae bacterium
CGCAGGTCGGTTCAGGCACCAGCGCGGTCGTGGCCCTCGGGCAACAGCTACCTCAGCTGCTAGGTGCGTTCGGGGCCTTCGGCGCCATTGCTGGCGCGGCGACAGCGATCATGATTCCGCTCGGTTCGGCAATCCTCAAGACGGCCTTCGACAGCGAGACGCTGGAAGATCGGATGAAGGGCCTTGAGAAGGCTACCGATGCGATGGCGGACGCAGCCGAAATGGCCGCGCGGCCTATTACCGAGCTGCGCGCTCTCTACGGAGACCTGGCGGACGAAGTGCAACGCTCGCAGGCGGCGCTGGCCGGATTTGCGGCGGAAGTCGCTCGCCGCAATCTAGGCACGGCGGCTGCGCAGGCAGGGCAGGATTTGTTCGGCGGTGGCATCGATCCGGCCACCGTCCGCGACATGAGCGGCATGAGCGGGCTCTCCGCGACCGACCAGGTTGGGCTGGCCATTCGCAAGATGGCTGCGGACCTGAAGATCAGCGACGAGGAGGCCCGCGAGTTCAACCGAACCCTGCTCGAGCTGGGCAAGAACCCTGGCCCGCAGGAAGTCGTTGCCATCACGGACAAATTGCTGGCGATTCTGACGGCATCCCCGGACGTGGCTTCAAAGTTCGGGGATGAGATCGAGGTGCTGGGCCGGCTCAGCAGCGAGGCTGCACGTCAGATTGAGGCGCAGCGGTCCGGCGTCGAGCGCCTGCTCGATACCTACGACAAGACGACGCGCGAACTGGCGCGGCAGAAGGAGGACCTGAAGCAGGCTGAGGCGGAACGCGCCAAGGCCGTCGCTGCCGGCCTGGATGCCGAGGTGAGGCAGTGGGACCGCGTGATCGACAAGATACGGGAGGCTATCCGCGAGACCCGAGCGGCGGGCGCGGAGACTGACAGCATGTTCGAGCGTATGGCCAATGCAGCGGAAAGCTTCATGGGGCGTGCGGGGAAGTTCGTGCAGGGCGCCATCGCACCCGGCATGGATGCCATCTCACTCATCAAGGACTTCGAGGACTATCGAGAGAAGCCCTATTGGGACGTGAATGCCTACCGCGCCGGGTTCGGCTCGGACACCGTGACCCTCAGCGACGGTTCGGTGCAGCAGGTGACGCAGGGGATGCGCGTCAGTCTGGAGGACGCCAACCGCGACCTCGCCCGTCGCATCGTGGACTTCCAGCGCGGCATCGTTTCCGACATCGGGCAGACCCGCTGGGATCGGTTTACTACCGAGCAGCAGGCGGCGCTGACAAGCATCGCCTACAACTATGGCAGCCTGCCGGACCGCATCATCGCAGCTGTCAAGGGCGGCACGTCGCAAGACATCGCCACCGCCATCGGGCGGCTGGCGGGGGACAATGAGGGCGTCAACGAGTCGCGCCGCTTTCGGGAGGCGTCGGCCTTCGGGAGCACGACCGCCGCCGCCAGCGAGTTGCGCGACGAGGCGCGGGTCGCCTCCGAGGCTACGCGCGCGCTCGAGGCCGAGAACCGCGAGCGCGAGCGCAAGGCTGAACTCGTCCGCCAATACGGCGAGCAACTCGCCAACAATCTGCTGACCGAGCAGCAGACGGCCCAGCTGGAGGCACAGCGCGCGCAGCAGATCGCCGCCATCAACGCCAGCGACATGAGTGGCGCCGACAAGGCCGCAGCTATCGCCGCCGTCAATGCCGAGATGCAGCGACAAGTCACGATCATGGGGCTGGTCGCGGAAGCCCAGCGCCGGGGCGTGGATCTGGACGCGCAGATGATCAACAGCACGATGACCTATCGTGAGGCCATCGAGGCGCTTGGTCAGGCGCAATATGACCGGACCCTTGCCAACCAGCAGGTTGCCGCGAGCGAGCAGCAGTTGTCCGAGCAGCAGCAGTTCATGGCCCAGCAGACGCAGGCGTTGAAGGACGGGCTGATCGACGCCATCGTCGAGGGCGAGAATTTCGCGGACGTGCTGGCAAACGTCGCCAAGGCGCTTGCCAAGGCGGCAATGCAGGCGGCGCTGTTCGGCGAGGGTCCGATGTCCTCGGGTGGCAGCGGTCTGCTGGGCGGTCTGTTCGGCATGTTCAGCTTCGGCGGTGTCCGCGGCAACGACGTGCTGTCGCAGGCGCTGCGGGGGGCCATGAGCTTCGACGGCGGTGGCTTTACCGGCTCCGGCTCCCGGTTCGGCGGGATCGACGGCAAGGGCGGCTTCGCGGCGATCCTGCACCCGAACGAGACGGTGATCGATCACACGCGCGGTCAGCGTTCAGGCGCGAATGTCAGCTATGCGCCCAGCATCACCGTTTCCGGCGATGCGAGCGAGAGGACGGTCGCCCTGATCGAGGG
>CAZVNM010000040.1:0-2255 GCA_964628685.1 uncultured Bifidobacteriaceae bacterium
CGCTGTCGAACGCGACCGGCAATTGGACGCATGTGGCCGGGCCGGATTTCTACGACGACGAGTTGAACATTTATAGGCAGGTGGTGGACCTCATCATCGCCCATTCAGTTTAGGAGATAGAAGATGGCTGCTAATCAGGACAAGTTTGTAGGTGATATGGCTCAGTTCACGTTGGCGAGTACAGATTATCTGTGTCTCACCGACTGGCAAATGAGCGAGGACATCGAGATCGCGGTGGCGCGATGCTCAGGCGCGAGTGGGGCGACGGTGGTGAAAATCCCGACAACCGGCAAGAACACGACTTTCACGTTCAACGTGCTGGCGGAAGATGACTGGGTGACGGAGCTGAACGCGCTGGCCCCAGGAACCACCGGCGCATTTGAGGCGCACCCGGCCGGTGACGCTTCTGGGCGCATCGAGATGGTGGCGACAGAAGCTATCGTGCGCTCACGCGGGCTAACCGTGACGGTTGACGGCCTGGCGGTGATGCCGGTGACGGTTGAAATCAATGGCACGCTGACCATTCAGGTAGCGAGTTAATGAAAATAGTCGAGCTGAAGAATAAGCACGTAGCGGCATGGCAGCGCGAGATTAAGGCGGCAAGACCGGGCGATGTGGAGAACATCGCCCAATTGCCGAATGCCTGGTTCTACGACATCACCATCCGGGCGGCGTTCAAGGCCGGCTGGTTTGAGGATGCGACGGAGGACCAGATAGACGACCTGACGTTCAAGCAAGCCGAGAAGCTGGCGACAGAATTGTTGCAGGCTTACAGCGCGACGCAGGCCGTTGACCCAAACTAGCGGAGGCGGCTGCCGCTGCCTATCGGGGCGGTGAGCCGCCGGAGGAACTGTGGCTGGCATGGCAGGCGAAACGATGGGGCTACACGCCGACGGAAGTAATGGAGCAGCCGGCCGGGTTGCTGACGCGCATGGCGATTGCCTGGGATGCCTACGAGCGGGCGGCGCGGGCGTTGAAAGAGTTTGAGGCGCAATCAACGCTGAACAAGAGCAAGTGGATGCAGGACAACCCGGAGTTAGCGGCGGAGTGGGTGAAGCGCAGCGGGATTAAGGCGCAGATGGCGGCATGGCGTGAGAAGCAGAGACAGAAGAGAGAGGCGATAAGTGGCTAGTAAGACTGAAAGCCTGCGCTATCTGATTGAGGCCATCTGGAAGGGGGGTGGGGCGACGGCGGCTGCGAGCAAAGATATTGCCAGTATCGGCAGCGCCAGCAAGACGGCGGATGCCGGGCTGGGCGGCCTGATAAAGACCGGCGCGGCGGTGGGTGTGGCCCTGGGCGCGGTAGCGCTCACGGCAAAGCAGGTTTATCAGGCATTTGGGGAAGGGGCGGATCTGGAGCTCGCTGCCAGTAGATTTGACAAGCTGACCGAGAGCATCGGCACCACGTCAGAAGCGCTATTAAAGCAATTAGGCGCGGCGACCAGCGGTATGGTATCTAACGCTGAGATGATAGCCAGCGCGAATCAGATTATCAGCCTCGGCCTGGCTGATACTGAGGATGGGGTGGTGCGGCTGGCGAACCTTATCGCCCAACTCGGCTGGGATATGCAGCAGGTGATTATGACCTTCGCCAATGACAGCAAGATGCGCCTTGACGCGCTCGGGCTGTCGGTGACGGATGTCGAAGAGCGGATGCAGAAGCTGGTTGACGCCGGGATGGACGCGGGCCAGGCGTTTGATTTGGCGGTTATTGAGGCCGGCGAGGAGAAACTGCAACTGCTGGGCAGCGCGGCGGATACGGCGGTCGGTGATATGCGCCGCTTAGAGGCCAGTTGGAAAGACCTGACGGACGCCGGCAAACTGTTGCTGGTGCAGGTGCTGGGGCCGATGGTTAGCGGGTTGGCGAATTTGGTCGGGCCGCCGGGGGCAACCGGCAAACTCAGCGCATTTGATTTAGCCGAAGAAGCGGATTCGCTGGAGGAGTATTTAGACCTGCTCCGCGAGGCCGGGATTAGCTGGGGCACGCTGGAACAGGCAACGGCGTGGTTTACTCAGGGGCAATTGCAGCGGGCGGCCGAAGGCGCCGATACCGGGATGTTGCAACTGCAACGAACGGTGATTGATACCGCGGCTGTTTTGGAAGATGCCCGCCAGCAGGCGGCTGCGCGCGGGCGAGGCGGCGGTTTACTTGGCAACCTGATTGGCGACCCCGGCGAATCGCTGGCGGATTTGCAGGCGCGGCTGGAAGCCATCAACGCGCCGATGCGGGAGATGATTCGCCTGCGGGATGAAGCG
>CAZVNM010000041.1:0-2238 GCA_964628685.1 uncultured Bifidobacteriaceae bacterium
CACCCCCTCCGACGAAGCCGGCCTCGTCTCGAGCAACCGCGCCGAGTGGGTCGGCACGCCGAGCACGACCAGCAGCGCCGCGGTTCCGGTGATGGCCACGACGGGCCCGGGTGGGGTGGTTAGAAACTCGAACGGCCTCGCCGTGGGTGAACTGGGCGTGGGGTCTGTGATCTACGCCCAGCGGCAGCACGCCGGCTACCTGCCGGCAAACGGCGCGGTGTATTCGCGGGCCGCGTACCCAGCACTGCGCGCGACCATTGGCACCGTGCCAGACGGGGCCGGAACATGGACCGCCCGCACGAGCGCAACGGATAACCAGTGGTATGCGGTTTGCTGGTCACCCGAGCTATCGCTGTTCTGCGCCGTCTCCACTTCCGGCGCAGGTAATCGGGTAATGACCTCTCCGGATGGCGTCACGTGGACTGCTCGCACCAGTGCAGTGAATAACGGCTGGTACGCGGTCTGCTGGTCTCCTGCGTTGTCGCTGTTCTGCGCGGTTGCCAATTCCGGCGTAGGCAACCGCGTGATGACCTCCCCTGATGGCATCAACTGGACCGCGCGCGTAAGTGCAGCGGATAACGCTTGGTTCGCGGTCTGTTGGTCTCCGGAGCTATCGCTGTTTTGCACTGTCGCCAATTCCGGCACAGGCAACCGCGTGATGACCTCCCCTGATGGCATCAACTGGACCGCGCGTGCCAGTGCAGTGGATAACAGCTGGTGCAGTGTCTGTTGGTCGCCGGAGCTGTCGCTGTTTTGTGCTGTTGCCATGACTGGCACAGGTGATCGGGTAATGACCTCTCCGGATGGCGTTAACTGGACCGCTCGTACGAGCGCAGCCGACAACGCCTGGTATGAAATTAGTTGGTCACCCGAGCTATCGCTGTTCTGCGCCGTCTCCGCCAGCGGCGTTGGCAATCGGGTCATGACCTCCCCGGACGGCATTGCCTGGACCATGCGTAAGAGCGCCGCGGATAACTCGTGGCGCAGTGTGTGCTGGTCACCCGAGCTATCGCTGTTTTGTGCTGTTGCCATGACTGGCACAGGTGATCGGGTAATGACCTCTCCGGATGGCGTTAACTGGACCGCTCGTACGAGCGCAGCCGACAACGCCTGGTATGGGGTTTGCTGGTCTCCCGAGTTGTCCCTGTTCTGTGCCGTCTCGGCCGACGGCGCCGGCAATCGAGTCATGACCAACGCCCCGGCCGCGACTTACGACCCGCGCACCCATTTCAAGCTGCCGGTGCTGCCGAACGCCACCAGTGGCGAGGCGCGGGCGTTCATCTACGCAGGAGCATGACATGCAAACGATCATCGAACTGAATGGCGCGCTCGTCTGGACAGGCGCAGCGCAGGAGATCGAAGCGGGCGCGGGCGTCCCCGACCACTGGATGCCAGTCGAGACCCTGCCCACGCTGGCCGAGGGCGAGTACCTCATCGCCACGGGCGGAGGTCGCTACGAGGTTCGCACCGGCACGCCCCCGATGCCGCGAGTCGAAAAAGTCACGCGCAGGCAGTTCTTGCAGGGCTTGACCCGGCTCGGGCTACGCGCCCCGGTGATGGCGTGGCGGACTGCGCTCGATCCCGCAGACCCCGCCGATCTCGATCTGATCGACTGGTACGACGAGAGCCAGTTTTTCGAGCGCGCGAACCCGCAACTGCTGGCCGTCGCCGCCGCGTTCGGCCTGTCCGACGAGCAGGTCGATGCCGCGTTTGCGATGATGGTGACGCTGTGATTCTGGCCGCGTACCACGGCACCCGCCCCGGCCTACCTGGACTCTACAACCGGGCCGTGCGGATCGTGGGGCGCGGCCCGTATTCGCACGTCGAACTGGTGTTTGCCGAGCGCGCAGCGGTTGAGCGCGGCGAGTCGGTCGAGTCGTGGACCGCGTCGTGGATGGACGGCGGCGTGCGCCGCAAAGACATCGCGTTCGACCCGTCGCGCTGGCACTTCGTCGCGCTGCCGTGGGCGGATGTTGCGCGGGCGCGGGAGTGGTTCCGCACGCACGACGGCGAGCCGTATGACCTCGCAGGAAACCTCCGCTTCGTGCTGCCGATCATCCCGGACTCCCGCCGCGGGTGGTTCTGTAGCGAGGCTATCGCCGCGGCACTCGGGTGGAGCGAGGCATGGCGGTATGAGCCGAATCACCTCGTCACGATTTGCCGAACACGAATCTAATCCCCCTCGCGCGCTCGGTGGCTACCCCGGCCACATTAGATGGTGACAACAGTGAAAATTAC
>CAZVNM010000042.1:0-2007 GCA_964628685.1 uncultured Bifidobacteriaceae bacterium
GCAGTAGCAAAAGAAGAAGAGAATTCCAAATTGCGCGCACGCATTACGCAACTTGAAGCATTGTTGGAAGCTGCGAAGGGCGCAGGTGCGTGACCGCGAAGTTGGGCGAATGAGCTGCGCGGGCCCACAAGTCAAGGCCGGAGCACCGAAGGCAAGGAGCGCAGCGACGAAGCCTGGCAGGTGCGGAGAGCGAAGCGTGCCTTGATCTTGGGGTTAGCAGCGAAATAAGCTCACGCAGCGGTTCGCCGCCTCGCCCGGAGCAGCGTACATTAAGCAGTATGCACCACGCAGTAAAGGAGAAAGAAATGGGAGCAGCAGATAGTTTCAAAGTAGACAAAGATAAGGCCAAGAACCTACTCAGCGGTGGAGTGGAGTACAGCCTTGCCGCCAAGATTCTTGGCTGCGACGTCTCGTATCTTTCTCAGCTTATGGCAGATCCGGAATTTGCTGCGGAAGTGACCGCTCGGCAGGTTGCAAACGCAGGGGACCAAGTTCAGATTACCCGTAAGGTTACGGAATTGCAGCTCAAGGCGCTGGAGAAAATAGAACGCCTGCTGCCGTTTGAGTCCGACCTTTCAGAGATTCGCCAGTGTTTCAAGGTGCTGAATTCAGCAACTCTGAGAACACCTGATGTGAATCCTGATGCTGGCAAAGATCAGCAAGTTGTAACTCTCCGCCTGCCCCAAGCTATCGCCCTCAATTTCAAAGTGGATATAAATAACGAGGTTATACAAGCTGGAGAACAGGCGCTTGTAACCATGCCGTCACAGATGCTTCTGCAGATGGCGATGGAGAAAGGCCATGCCAATGGACAAGCCCTCGAAAAACTTGCAGGACGCCTTGGTCAAGTCGAGGCTTCGAAGCCAGTTGAAGGAACGTATGTTTCTTCTCAAGGACCTGCAAAAAGTTCCGACCCGCACTTCGACGATGCTGGCGATGCTTAAAGTTTCTGATGGCGATGCGCACCGCCAACAAGTTATGCGCACGCAGCAAGAAATCAAAGCGCGGGTAGCGCGCCAGAACTTGGAGAAATCCAAGCAGCAGCTTTCTGCGCTTCTCGGAAAGAGCAAAAATGGCAAATAATTTCGAGAACCTTCTCGGGATTACTCCTGCCGAGATTAAGCAAGTAGAAGCTGCACTTGCCAAATCTCACACATCTGCATCAAACGCAGCTCCGGAGGTTTTTGAAGCTTCCGAAGCTGCGCTCAAACAAGAAAGTTTCGACCGCCTCCAAGTAATTGAGTTGGCAAGGACTGACCTTAACTTTCTGGCTAGTTTGTGTATGCCAGATGTTATGGAAGCAAAGTTCCCGCCAGTTTTGTGTTTGGCCTTCCAGATGGTTGTGGAAGGCCTCATGTCCCCGAAAGCTTTTTTCCGCCTCGCTTTAGGGATTCCGCGCGGTCACGCAAAAACTACACTGGTCAAATTGATGATCGTGTGGGCGCTTTGCTTCAGCCGTAAAAAATTCATTCTTATCATATCTTCTATTGAGGACCACGCTGTCAACATTATCCGCGACGTTATCATGATGCTGGAAGATAGCAACATGACAGCAGTTTTTGGATACTGGAAAGCAACAGTGGAAGTAAATCAGAACGCTGAGAAGATTTTTACCTTCCAAGGAAGGCGCGTAGTTCTCAAAGGCGTAGGCGTAGGTGGCAAGGTTCGCGGCTCCAACCAAGGCCACGAACGTCCGGACTTCATGATTTTTGAAGATACGCAGACGCGCGAAGCAGCAGATTCTGAAGTGCAGTCGAAAGCTATTGAACAGTGGATGTACGGTACGGCTATGAAGGCGAAATCGCCCAAGGGCTGCGTATTCCTGTTCGTAGCTAACATGTATCCCACCCCGCACAGTATTCTTCGTAAGCTCAAGAATAATAAAAAGTGGGTCAAATTCATTTGCGGTGCCATTCTTGCAGATGGAACTGCGCTGTGGCCCGAAGTTCACCCCATCGAAGCTCTTCTTGACGAGTTTGAGCACGATACGGAAGCAGGAAAGCCTGA
>CAZVNM010000043.1:0-1957 GCA_964628685.1 uncultured Bifidobacteriaceae bacterium
TTGCGAAGCTGGGCAGCCATATCGTCGGTGCTCGCCCGGCCCGGATCGAAGGCCAGGGGATTTGCGCCGCCGCTCAAGGTTTGAGCCGGTCTAGGAGCTGTTGAAACACGCTTGGGTTCTGGCGCGCTGAGACGCGCTTCGATACGGCCAAGCTCGATGAGGGCCTGGTTGGGTGCAGACTCGAATTTGTTGAAAAGTGCCCGGGCCTCGTTTGGGTTCTTGCCAAGCCAATAAGCGATCTCAGCACCCAGATCGCTTTCCACGATGTAGGGTGCAGCCCGTGCGTGAATGGGCGTGTCCTTTGTGACGACCTGATCGAAATCAGGCATCCGGTCGCGCGCATCTTCGACGGCCTCAGACCACGCATCCTTCATGCGCTGCTGATCTTCCAATGCGGCGCGTTCACGCTCCTGGGTGAGACGCTTTTCCGTGTCTTCCGCCTGCGACTGCCGGACTTTCCAGGCTGTGCGCTCTGCCAATTCCTCGGTTGGGTCTACGATCTGTGAGAAATCCGGCGGGGACGTTTGACGCAGTCTCGCAACCTCGCCTTCCAGCATGGCCAGCCGTTGCGGAATGACCGCTTTGGCTTCTTTGTATTCCTGCCAGCGCTGCCGATTGCGTTCCTGACGCTTTTCCTTCCACGTCTTTGGCTTGTCATCGTCCTGCGATTGATCGGTCTGATCGCTCGCGGTCTGGTCCTGGGCTCCTGCGGGCTCTTTTGCCTGCGGCTGCTGTCCTGCGGGCGTTTCCGCCTGCGGAGTTGTCGTCTGCACGTCTTGCGCCGTAACCTGCGACGCGGCGGTGTCCGTGCTGCCTTGCGGCGCCGGAATGGTCAGATCCATATTGTCCTCTTGATTTAACGTCCGGCTGGACGGCCAAACTCAGGCCGCTGCGGCTGCTGTGTAGGCTCACGCAACTTCTTCAACTTCAACGCATTATCGAGATGCACGCCTTGAACCTTGGCGGCTTCCTGTTCGGCCTTGGCCTGCTGCTGGGAAGCGGTCGCCTCGGCGCTCTGCAATTCAAACTGCATGGCCTGTGCCTGACCCTGGGCCTGCATCTCAGCCATGGGGTCTTGCGGAGGTGCCGCAACGGCCTGCGGATCTTCCATATGCAAAAGCTGCGGCGGGAGAAGCGCCTTGGCGCGCTGTGCCAGCTCCTCCGCCCCTTCAACGTCCATATTGCGCGCAATGATGTCGCCGCTGATCTGGCCAAGTTGCGGCATGGCCTGGATCAACTGCGTAAGCTGGGAGACGGCCTCCTGGCGGCGCGACGCGTAAGACGGCCCCATGATCACCCGGACAGATTTAAGCTTCATCTGCGTCAGGTCGTTGTAGATCATCTGCTCGCCGGCATACGAAACAGCCGGTTTGTTGATCTCCATCTCCGTTTCCGTGCCATCCTCTCCCATAAGGCGCAACGTGCGTTCCGTGTCGTAGATTTTCGGGATCATATCGAGGATGACGCGGCCTGCGTGCTCAAGACTGTGCTCAAGGTTGTCGGTGAAGTGATACGTCGCCTGATTGCCCTGCTCGACGCGCGCTCCAATCGCGACCCCTGATGTCTCATTCGAGCGATTGCCGAGCGCAGCATCATAGATGCCGGTCGTGGACTTCATGTCGTCTGAGAGCATCTGTGCCATCTGAATAAGACCAGTTGGCAGCGGCGGCGGCGGGATCTTGATCGGGGCCCCTGGCACATCAGGATCTGCCTCATAGGGCAGATAGGGCGTCGCCGTCTTGTTGGCGCGATCCCATAGGCTCTTGAACTTCCCGATCTGCTTGGCTGTCACCATGTACGGGGCCTTGGGTTGCTGCCCCAAGGTTTCAGCCGCGATCGACATGAAGTAGTTATGGAGCTGCTGCGGCTCACGCTGGAACCGGATCAGGCCATGCCGGTACACACCCTGCTCCAACGGGATTTCCGCCCCGACCACTGGAATGATGGGTATCCACTT
>CAZVNM010000044.1:0-1947 GCA_964628685.1 uncultured Bifidobacteriaceae bacterium
CGTGCCGGCGAACCTACCGGAGCTCCCCCCCGCGGCGGCCGCGTTCTTGACGCGCACCCCCGATGACCCGGCGCCAGGCGGCGCGCCATCGACAGGGGCGCGCCCCCCCGGCCCGGACGTCGACCTGACCGGCGATGACCGGGAACGCTACGTGCGCGCGGCCCTGGCGGGCGAGTGTGCGGCGGTCGAGGCGACGGCCGAAGGGGCGCGCAACTCCCGGCTGACCGTCGGCGCCTTCCGCGTCGGGCGTGTCCTACACCTTGCGCCCCACCTTCGGGGCGAAGCCGAAGCGGCACTAGAGCTAGCGGCGCTGGCCACTGGCCTGAGCGAGCGGGAGGCGCGCGGCTGCGTGCGGGCGGCCTTGGCGCGGGGGGAGGCGTGCCCGCGCATGCCGGCGGAACGGGCCGTCGCCGGCCCACGTCATGCGGACGCGCCATCGCCGGCGACGGCGGCCGCGACGGCATGGGCCGCGTGGGCAGACGCGCTTGTGTGCCGAAACGTTCGCAACGGCGCCGCTCGGGAACGCGATCGGCGGCTTGTCGAGGCGATCGCATCGCACGTGCGGCCCGATGGCACGATCGCGCGCGGCACGCGCCTACTCGGGCAAGACGCGGGGCTGTCGCCGGCATCGGCCGGGCGCGGCATGGTCGATCTAGTGGGGCTCGGGGCGCTGGACCTGGACACGCCGGCGGCATGGGACACGGACGCCGGCCGGTGGCATGCGTCCGTGTACCGTTTGAGAGACCCTTTTGGCGAAGGTGATACAAGCCCCGTAGGGGCACGTGCTCAGCCTAGTGTCTCACCTCCGCCAAAAGGTGCGGAGCCCACGCCGGCGGCGCTACGCGTGGGGCTCGGCAAGCGAGGCGCGGACTGTCCGGCGTACCTGTCGAGCCGGGCGCGGACGTATGCCGCGCTCCGGGCTGTCGGGGCGGCGCCGGTCGACGTGCTGGCCGAATCCGCCGGCGTATCGCCCCGGACGGCCCGCGAACACCTATCACGCCTCGAGGACGAAGGCATTGCAGAACGGCGCGCTACAGAGGCGACGGGGGGGCGGCCGCGCGCCGTGTGGGCCCTGGCGGCGGGCGCCGCGGCGGCTATCGCGCGCGTCACGGAGTGGGGACGGGCGACGCTCCGGATCCGATGGCGCCGGATTGTCCGGGAGTGGGAAGCCCTACGCGCATGGGCGGGACGCGTGCCCGCGCGGGGCGCTCAGGCGGTCGGGGCGCGCGTCGACGCGTGGGGCCGGTCCGTCGGGGCCGTGGTGACCGTGACGACCGCCGGCGGGGCGCTCCCGTGACGCGCGCGACTGGCGCCGGCGACGACCTCGACGCATGCGCCTATTGCGGGTCACCCTTGGCGCCGGCCGAAGCGTCGTGCTGGTGGTGCTCCCGCGCGCGCTGGCATGCGCCGATTGCCGGGCCTGGCGCCGCGCGTGCGATGCACCAGGCGCCCCCGCCGGCGGCCGTGCTTCTCTTGCCGTCGGGCTGGCGTCGTCGGCCCGGTCGAGGGCGACCGTGAACGCGGCCGGCATGGTCCGCGTCTCGCGCGACGCGCTGCCGCTGACGGTCCGCGTGGTGCTCGACGACGCCGCGGCCGACGCTCTCGGCTGGCCTTCGGCGCTGACCGTGCTGCGGGACGGTGCCCGCCTTCGGGTCCTGGCGGAGCCGGGCGGGCGGTCGACGTGGGCGCCGCGGTCGGGGGGCGTCGCCGTGACCGCGCGCCTATCCCTGCCGGGCCGCATGCTCGGGACGTGGGCGGCGGAGCTCGACGCCGGCGGCGCCCTGGTGCTCGACACTGCCGGGCCGGACGCGGCGCGCCAGGCGGCATAACGGGACTCTGAGGGGGTGACTGTGGCGACAAACGGCACGCCGGGGCGGGGGGTGCGCGGGGCGAAGCGGCCCGGCGCCGATGGTGCGATCGCCGGGGCGCTGGCGATGGGCGCGACGC
>CAZVNM010000045.1:0-1907 GCA_964628685.1 uncultured Bifidobacteriaceae bacterium
TGGCAAAGTCCAGACGCAGCACCATATTAGCTAGTGCGAGGTTAGCCTTCTGCAGTCCCTCACGCAGGATATTGCGAGGATAGCTCTCGTTCACAGCAAGGTAGAGTTCCTCATTCCGATACGGCTTGCCGAGGCCAAACTGATCGCTGATCTTGTTGGCCTCTTCCCAGCTGATAGTCCCCTTGCGTGCATCGCTGAATGCTTTGTTGTAGGCTTCACTAGCTTGGATACTCAACTTATCAACAAACTCATTGAGGCTATCCAGCAGCGGGAACTCTTGCTGTTTGGAGATATTCAGCGAAGTCTTGATAACGTCATCGAACGGGTCAGCAATCTTGCTCTTGAAGCGCGAGCCAATACCACGCACGACAGACTCGGACACCTTGCGATACTGATCGCTGAGGAATGAAAGCTCAGAGAAAGTCTGCCTGTTCTTCACCTGCACCGCAGTCCGCACAAACTTCTCCACACTCTTGGCATGGAACTGGAGATAGTCCTCAGCGATATTATCGAAGCGAGTCTCAGGAGCAAGTTCTGCCAGTGCGCCACGGCGAGAGAGTTCGCTGTTTACGCGGGACTCATTCAGTGACATCTGGTAATCGTACTCTCCCTTGATCTTGAAGTAGGCGTCGGTGTCAGCCTTGTAGAAGATATCAAAGTCGTTGCCAAGTCCCTCTGCAATCTTCCTCAGCTGCTCCTCGTTGCGGGCCACAATCATGCCCGTGTCAGAAGCCAAGCCAATCTTCTGCTTGGTGCGCACGAAAGCATGATACGGGTACTTCACCGTATTGATAGGCGGCACATAGACGAGCAGTTCATTGGAGCCTTTGCGCGTGAGGCCAGTAGCATTATACAGTACAGTCATCTTGTCCTGACGTGCCCTGTTAATGCGGGCATGAGTATCAAGGAACTCCTGCACACCTTCACTTTGAATCTTGAAACTATGAAGGTCAGCATCACCTACGACTTGTGACAGGTATTCAAGAGCTTCATCTACCGTAGTGCCTTGTGCCCGCGCTAGACGAGTAGCTTCCGTGCTCACCAGAGTCATCGGATCGTCAGGATGGAAGGTGAAGCGGTACGGAGATTTACGGAGTGCATTGGTTAGAATGCCAAGCTCAGCACTTGCTTCTTTGCTTTCCCGCAGCTTGTTAATTGCAGGCGCAAGAGTTTCCACCGCCTCGTCACGAAGACGCTGCGTTAGCAGGGCAATGTTCTTGCCGGTATCCTGTGCCCACAGGCGAAGCCTCTCACCATAGCCAGCGTTCGAGGCACCAAAAGCAGTAGCGCCTGCACCTTCAGTAGATGCCGCACGTGCAAGAGAGCTCTCACCTTCATGCAGCAGGTCGTCAGCAGCAATAAACATGTCTGCATCGCTACCAAGCACAGTGTCTGCCGCCCGGCTATTGACATCTTTACGGATGCGCAATTGATACTCACGTGTGAGCTCTTGTGTGGCAAGATGGCTCGGTCCCATGTTCATCTTGTATGCTTCTTCCGGCAGCATCTTAGGAACTGCACCGAAGTCCCACACAAACTCTACAGTCTGCGGATTGAGCGAGGCGTTCGTGGGGAGCAGCCGGCCGGCGAATGGCTTGTTGTTTACAGGCGCGAACCCGCGGGCAATCACGTCCTCGACCCACTCCTGCGTAGCATTGACGTGCGTAGCAAGAATGCGAGCATCAGGAACAGAGCCATTGCTGGCCTTCCAGTTGTTGAGCTGATCTGCCAGCCAGTCGACTTTCTTCTGCTCTACAAATCTGCCGAAGTCAACAATGTCATCGAACTTTGTGGTCTTGTTGCCTTCCTTGAATGTGATCTTGCGCAGACTCTCAGGAGAAATCTCCTTTGTAAGGATGAGCTCATTGAGGCGAGTGAGCATGGGAAGGTCAGCAGTGTCCAGCACA
>CAZVNM010000046.1:0-1893 GCA_964628685.1 uncultured Bifidobacteriaceae bacterium
GCCCTTCGGGCGTTGCGCCAGCCGAGTTCGGCTGCACCTCAACGATGCCACGAGCTACCTCGTCAGGCGAGTAGTCGCCGACCAGCTTGCGGAGAACCTCCGGACTCCACTGCGACAGAACTTTCTCCACGAACTCTTCCGGCTCATCCGCGTTCATCACGGCGTCATGCACGAGCTTCGCGATGACTCCCAGTCCCTGACGCTCCATGTGACTCAGGGGCCGAGCCCTTCCTTCCGACTTCGAGGCTGTTTCCGCGGGAGCCTGCTGTGCGGGCTTGTTCGCCGACGTGCGACGAGGGGCTGCCTGCACCGGCTCTTCACCGCCGCCCTCCCACGGCGGCCGGCGCTTCGGCAAGCCTTCCGCCAGGTTCGGCACCACCGAGACCGACGGCTTCCGAGGACGCGCGTCCATCTCCTCCATGCCAGGCATCACGCGGTTCCGACGCGGCTGCGACGGCGGCGCCAGCATCCGGGACTGCTGCCCCGCCTGCTGAGCCTCGTACGCGGCACGCGGCATCATCCCGATGCCTCCGGGCATGTTCGGAGCCGCGACGACGACCATCTCTCCCTGAGGCGTGGAGACCACCGAGCCGATCGGCGGCGGAGCCTGAGGCGCCTGCGGCTGGCCGTTCAGCATGTTGCCGAGCACCTGGAGAACCTGTGGGATCCTCTCACTGATGCCTTCGGCGGCGATCGTCTTCCAGTCTTCGGCGTTACCGATCCCGATGCCTCCGCCGCCGCCGCCACCACCAGAGTGCTCCGGGCCTCCGATCGCTTCCCGGATCTCCTTGGCCTTCTGGACGATCGCGATCGGGTCCGTGCTCTCGAACGACTTCGACCGAAGGTCAGTCATCTCGGACTTGAGACGGTCGATCTCCTGCTGCATCCACTGGATGCGGTTCTCGTAGTTGCCGACTACGGACTGGTGCCGCGACTCCCACGCCTGGTTCGTCGCCGCAGTCTGCATCTCGTTGCGGTCCTTCCACTGACGGTCTCGCTCTTCGAGCACCTCACGATGACGTTCCTGATCGCGACGACGCTCCTCGCGCTCCATCTTGAGCTGGTCCTCGACGCGCTCTTCCCGGCGACGCCCAGCCTCCCGTTCGGCAGCCAGCTCGCGAGCATTCGCTTCGCGAAGCAGCGTGACCTCCTGCTGATGAGAAGCCCGCATCGAGCTGAGCGTCTCGGCGTGCTGCTTGTTGATCGACTCGATGGTCTGCCTGGATTGCTCGCGAATCGCTTCCATCTCGGCGCGATGCTTCTCCATCACGCTGTCGAGCATGCGTTCCGCTGTCTTCCCCTCGTCGCCACGAGGACCGATCATCGGCAACAGTTCCCTGAGTTCCGCGACAGCGCTCGGTCGATTTGCTTCCATGCTCTCCAGCCGCTCCTCGATGCGCTTGCGTGCATCGCGTTCCTCTGACAGTTGCTGCTGAAGGAATGCCCTTTCGGCATCAGCTCGCTCTCGCTGAGCCGCGAGGACATCGTCAGCACGACGTCGCTCGGCCTCGATGACCGGCGCCACCATGGCATTCGCACGGTCCATCGAGCTGCCAGCTCTCTCCTCGACACGACGCCGCTCCTCGCGCTCCTTGTCCGCCATGTCGACGGCGAGCTTCATCGCTGTCTCAGCGAGCTTCGGGTTCTCGCCATGCATCATCATCGGGACAGGAGCGGGAAGAGCGCCAGGATCGGCTGATTCACGACCCTGAAGAGCCCGAGGCACTCGCTGGTACTTCGGCTCGCCAGCGAGCTGGAGCGTCACCGAATCGTAGTGCTTCGGTGTGTTCGGTTTCGTCGGATGCGGCCCCATGACCACGACCCGGAAGGTGCCGCCGCCGTACTCGGACTGGATCAGTTCCTCCGAAAGAGGCTGGTCCCAGGTGTCGTAGA
>CAZVNM010000047.1:0-1858 GCA_964628685.1 uncultured Bifidobacteriaceae bacterium
ATCCGACGGTCGCAGGTTCGAATCCTGCCGGGCGCGCTGTTGAACACGGTGCTCTCCGAGAGCGACCGGACAGTCCTCATCCGACGGTCGCAGGTTCGAATCCTGCCGGGCGCGCTGTTGAACACGGTGCTCTCCGAGAGCGACCGGACAGTCCTCATCCGACGGTCGCAGGTTCGAATCCTGCCGGGCGCGCTGTTGAACACGGTGCTCTCCGAGAGCGACCGGACAGTCCTCATCCGACGGTCGCAGGTTCGAATCCCACCGGGAGCGCTGCTGAACACGGAGCTCCGAGCGCGACGGACCCTTCCCTCCCGCGGTCACACACCCCTCGCTACCGCAGCATGATCACCAGGCCCATCGCCATGAGGCCCGCCGCGCCGGCGGCGACGATCACCATCACGACGGTCTCCATCCGCTCCGCCTGCCGGTTCGTGAACGCATCGATGGCACTCTCACCGTGCCGGGCGGGGTCGGTCGCGACGGTCACCGCCGTGCCGGGCCCGCCCACCTGTCGTTCGAAGCTGTCCCGCCCGGTCATCTCGTCACCGCTCGAGGGATCGGTGTACCGGTAGTGCGCGATCACCGAGAGGCGGGTCGTCGTGTCACCGGGCGCGCGAAACGGCTCCCGGGCCAGCGTGACGATGGTGCCCTGCGCCCTGGGCCATCCGGCGATCCGGTCGCGGGCCCTCCGGCTGCGGACGAAGCGGTGGCGAACGAACACGAGACCGGCACCGCCGACGAGCATCAGCCACGCGCCGACGGCGAGGCGCACGGCGTCGGCGCCGATGGCCGCCACGCCCATCACAGGACCACCGCCACGCCGACCGCCAGTGCCACCAGCCCCACCACCAGGAACATGCCGGCGATGGCCGTCAGGGCGACCGCGGTGCCGATGGATCCGTCCGGGAGCAGGCTGCGCGACGGATCATCGGGATCATGCGCGACCTGGAAGGGCGCATCGGGCGAGACGACCATGCGCCCGGGCACGTCGCCGGTCCCCTCGACCGGCTCACCGGTCACCGGATGCGGATAGCGGTACGTCGCGACCAGCACGTACCGCACCCGGCTCCCACCGTCACCGCCGCCGCTCACGCGCCGCTCCTGGGCGGCGCTGACGAGTGCGGCCTCGACCCGCGGCCAGCGGCGCGCACGATGGACATCGCGCCACGCTTTGGTGATGACCGCCAGCCCCGCGCCGACGAAGACCAGACCGAAGACACCCGCGAGCAATGCGAAGAGCGCGCCGGGATCACGCGAGGTGTCCGCCACGGCGGTGATCATCCTCCCACCGTACCCGCGCGGTGGGAGGATGAACCGTCCGTGCCTGGCGACGCCCCGCGATACCCCGACGGGATTCGGATGTGGGCGACGTCTCGCGGACGGGTCTCCACGGGTGAATGCGTGCGGGTGACCGGCGCGAACAGTCAAACCGGTTGCTGGAGGACTCCACATCGCCGGCCACGCGACCGGATGGACGCCTCCGTGGGGCCGTTCGCGTTGACCGATCGCGCGCTCAAGCCGGCGCCGGGCCCGCGCACCGAGCGCCGGCGGACATCGGCGCCGCGCGCGGTTCTCGTGGCCGTCCTGGGCGACGAGCGTCACGACGGCGAGGGAACGTTCACCACCGGCACCCCACGTCGCTCGCCCACGTCATGCGGTTCACGGGCCGGGCGGGAGGACGCCGGACTCATCCCAGCGGCAGGCGGTGCACCTCGTCCAGGGCCGTCTCGACCTTCGGGGTGAGCGTGGCCACATCGACCGTCGGATCGCCCACGACGAGCACCGACGAGAAGACGCCGTCGGTGCAGGTCTGACCGGTGATGGCCCGCGGATCGGTGCGCGACGGGACGACGTTGAC
>CAZVNM010000048.1:0-1840 GCA_964628685.1 uncultured Bifidobacteriaceae bacterium
TATGTTTGATCGTGTATTTGTAGAATGTGAAGGCTCTCGATCTTTTTATCAGAGTCTTGGCAAAGAGGTTTATACCCTATACTCTGTGCCTGAAAACTTTAATCCGACTAAGAATGATTTGATTGTTCTGTCCGGTGGGCGAGACATTAATCCGAGGCTTTACGGAGAAGAACCTCATCCGTATAATCAATGTAAAGAATCAGAACTAGGACCGCGTGATAAACTGTGTGTTGATCTGTGGAATCTAGCGGAAGAAAATAAAATCCCTCTTCTTGGTATTTGCCGTGGTGCTCAACACATTGCAGCAATGAAGGGAATTAAACTTATCCAACATCTTGATGATGTTGAAGGAGGTACTCGAAACGTTGAGTTTGACGGTGTATTTTGGGCTAAAGTACCTAAGTGCCACCATCAAGCTATCCCTGTAACTAAGCAGCTAAACATCCATGCTGTAACGACACAAAAGAGTACTGGACTATCATTCGTCGAGGCATTCTCTCTTGACAACGGGCGTGTAATCGGCGTACAAGGGCACCCTGAATGGTGTAATAATCCTCACGATAACTTTCCCTCGTGGATTCGTAACAAGTTTGCTTCATATATTTCTTCTTAATCAAGTTAAGGACTAAAATGAATACTTCAGAAATTACTATTGGCGCTGATCCTGAGTTGTTTCTTATCAACCCGGACAACAATACCCTTGTTTCTGCAATTGACAAGTTTGGTGGTACTAAAGATATTCCTGTTCCTCTTGGCATTGGGGATGGTTACAATGTGCTTGAGGACAACGTTATGGTTGAATTTAACATTCCACCGGCATTTACTGCGGATCGGTTTGTTGAACACATTCAAAAGAGTCTTAACAAGATTGAACAGAAAGCTAACGCTATGGGTTATGATCTTTCTACTCTAGCTTCAGGTCACTTTAGTCTTTCTGAGCTTGAGGATTGGCGTTCTTGGGTCTTTGGTTGTGATCCTGATTACAACGCTTATACTCAAAAGAAGAATCCTAGCCCTAGTGTAGAATCTGATCCGGAATTCCGTACTTGTGGTGGTCACGTTCATGTTGGTGTTGAAGAACTAAAAGAGGCTCCTTTTGAAGAAGTTTGTCGAGCGGTAGCGTTTTGCGATCTTCATCTAGGTATCCCGTCCATGTACTTTGACAAGGATACAAAGCGTCGTGAACGGTATGGCAAGGCGGGAGCTTTCCGTGTTAAGCCTTACGGGTTTGAATATCGTACGCTTAGTAATTTCTGGATTTTCCACACTGATCTTATTAAGTGGGTGTATTACGCGACACAACAGGCTGTAAAGCACTATCGTTCAGGCTTTGATCTTACTCCGTATTACGATGATCTTCAGAAAGCTATTAACGAGAACGATAAATCGGCCCAAGAGTTTCTTATTCGTCAATTTAACCTTGTGGTGTAAGTATGGCTAATCCTCGTGTAATTGGGTATTTTGACCAATCAGTAGTTGAGAACGAGTTTCGAGCAAAGTTTAATAACTGCTATGTTCTCTTGCAACATCCTAAAATTCCTCTTGAACATTGGTGCATTGAAACAGAGGATAATTCAGGTCAAACTGTCCATTTTTATAGTGCTTCAGGTAAATCTTTTTCAATCAAGAATGGGACTATCAAATCCGAACTAGAAATTGTAGTTAAGTTCCCCGAAGAAGGTTGGTATATTGACCCAGAACAGCGCTGTGTGTATCTCATTACCAGAGTTCCTGCAAAGCAGTGGAGGCGCGCACCTAACCGAGACAATATGAAGATTCTTGTTTCGCCGATTTCTTCGTATATTGATCGGAATCTGTCTAAGGTTCATGTCAGCCAAGG
>CAZVNM010000049.1:0-1759 GCA_964628685.1 uncultured Bifidobacteriaceae bacterium
TGAGCTGTCGCCCGATATGCTCTAAACAAGGAGATAATCAAATGACTAAATTTGTCCCTAAAGAGGTTCTTGGAGACAGCACTTTCGTTGCTGTGTATGATCCTGAAAGCGGAGATACTGGATATGCTCGCATGGGGGATCTTGTAGACAAGAGCGAAACTACGGTCACCTCTGTACCGGCTACTGGCGTGGGAAGTGGAATTACGAATATTCTGTCCCTCACGCAAGCACAGTACGACGCAATTGTGACCAAGGACCCTGTGACGCTTTACGTCATCGTGGAGGGCTGACCATGCCCACGACTGTAGATATCGAATCGCAGCGAATGCTGTTGGGCACCACGCCCGTGCGGAAGCTCTATCACGGGGCAAACCTGATTGGTACACGAATCGCAGAGCTGTTTGCGAATGGTGAACAGGGGGTTTGGTTCGACCCGTCTGATCTTTCCACGCTGTTTCAGGATGCGGCGGGAACGATCCCGGTGACAGGCGTTGAGCAACCTGTGGGGCTAATGCTGGACAAGAGCGGGCGCGGGAATCACACCTCTCAAGTAACGACGACGGCCCGCCCAATTCTGAGTGCAAGGGTGAATCTACTGAATAACACACCCTGGGAGGGTGCGGTTGTTGGGGCCGCAGAAACATGTCTACCACCGACGGGGTGGGTAAAAGGTTTTTGGACATCTGGGTCGATTGACGCAATCACGGACGTTAACGGCGACAAGGCGCTGACGTTTACCGCAACCAGTGGTCGAATACAGTTTAGCCAGACTTTGTCCGTAAAAGAGGGTGACGTTCTGGTTTCTAGGGTCGATGTTTTAGCCACTTCCGGCCTATCAGCACAAGCACTTCTTGACTTTACAGGGAGTGGGACAAGGCAGTTTTTCTTTAATGGTAGCCCCATATCAGGCAGCACTTTAATATCCCAGTCCGGCCAACTGTCTTGTACCTTTACTGCTGGCGTTGGCACAACAAGTGTTTCTGCTAGGTTTGGAATTGGCACTAACGCCTCTGCAAGTGGGACGGTAACTGTTTGCCGGCCCGATTTCAGGTATGCGGTTGATGCCCCCAACCTACCTGCGTATCAACGGGTGATCTCTTCGTCGGAGTATTCAACCGAAGGTTTCCAGTACTACCTGCGATTTGACGGCGTGGATGACTTTATGTCCACTGCGTCTACTGTGAACTTATCGATGGCCAGCGAACTGGCAGCGATGGTGGCAGTGTATGTCCCGCCCGAGCAAACCGCACGAGGGACCGTGTTGGAACTCGGAACCTCATACGCAAATCCGGGGTGCGTAGGAATGGAGGCTCCGATGTTTTCGGCCACATCTGTAGGGATGGGATACCGAGGGAGCGGGGTAGAGAGTGCTAGGTCGGTGTCGGCAGGTAAGGACCCCATCGGGACGGTTGTTTTTGGAGGGACACTAGATCTCAATGCTCCATTGGTTCAACTACGCGTAAATAGCATAAACAAACAACAGAGCACGATTTCTGCCGGTCCCGGGCCTTTTGCGAATGCGACGTTGTTTTTGGGTACCAGAAACGGCAACCTCCAGCGATTCAAGGGTCGGCTGTACGGGGCTGTACTTTGTGGGAAGCGGGTATTGTCTCCCGAGTTGAATAGCCTGGAGCAGTTCCTCCGCAATAAATCGAGGGCATACTAATATGTGGGTACATCGCACCATTATCGTTCCTGCCCCTATTGTAGAGGCTGCACGCGGCGCGTGCGCTGGTCTTGCGGGTCCGGGAGGATCTGG
>CAZVNM010000050.1:0-1728 GCA_964628685.1 uncultured Bifidobacteriaceae bacterium
TAGCTCAGGTAATGCCCGTATTGCTGGGCCAGCTTTGCAATCCCTAGCGGGATGTCATTGCCCACTGCTGCCGATGCCAGTGCCAGGCGCATATGCGGCCAGCGCGGGGCATACTCGGCTGCGAAGACCTCGCACATGGCCCGCTCCTGGTCCACACGCATCTGGACTTCTGCCGGCGTCTGCGAGTTGGCGAGCGTCTCATTCCAGGTCTTTACCACGTCCACATGCTGGGCGTACTGCTGGGCAAAGGTATCATCCAGGAAGGAGGCGAAGAACGCCCGCGCCCGGTCCAGCAGGGTCGCGTATGGTGCGCCGTCGTATGTCTGCCCAGGGTCGTACCAATGCCGCAAGATGGTCAGGCAGCCGGGGTTGACGCCCTTTGCCTCTTTGAGTATGTCGGCCCGGTCAATTGCCAGTACCGGCGAATAGCGCGGCATTTGGCGCACCACGTCCGGCCAATCCCGAAACGGCATTTGAAAGTGTATGCCAATCATCTTATCCCCTCGCTATCCGACGCTCCGCAGCGCCAGAACCACATGCACGACAATCCCCAGGAACACCAGCGCGAACACCATCACGCCCAGAAAGCCCATGAGCACAGATGGCAGATTAACCGCCCCCACTTGCCGCAGGAACTGCGCCAGAAATAGCAGGCCGCCGCTCACCACCCACAGCGAATGAGCGGTAAAAATGCGCCCGAGCTCAGCGGACTTATGCCGCACCCCCAGCATAATCAGCCACACCGTCATAGCCGCCGCCGCGATGCCCAGGGTGACAAGGTTCTCAAGCTCGGTCACCGTATCACCTCAAACGTCACAGTCTCGGCCTCGACGATGCGCGGGAACGACACCGGAGATACGACATACTCAAATCGGTACAGAATCCTGTATCGGCCCGGCGGCAACTCCACAGGTACAACGATCTGGGCATTAAGCACCCCGCAGCCGACAGGCCCGCCGGATTGTCGCTCCGCCGGCTGAAAGTGAATCAGGTTGTTGAGCCAGGCCCGGCTCACCGTCACCGGCAGATTAACCATCCGGCACCTATCCACTGTGACGACAAGCGTCTCACCGGCCCTGACCTGCATCGGCTCCACCGGGAAGGGCACGTTGTTGAATACCACCGGCGGATTCTGGTAGATAAACGCCATGTACAGCAACGCCCACATCGCCACGATGATGAGGGCCAGAAATGACAGCGCTATATACTCCCTGCGTTTCATGGCGTGATAATCACCAGCGAGATAACGCCGGTCACAAACGCCGTGCCAATGAGCACCAGCGCGCCGATCACCACCCGCTCCACAAACTGATAGCGGCTCACCGGCACATAATTCGTTTCAAGCGTAGTCCGAATCTTGGCGAGTTCTTCCGCTGACTTTTGAGCGATGTCGGCGATCTGTTTCTCCAGCCGTTGCAGCTCCGCCGTCGTTGCGAATCCCCGCTGAGTAGCCTTAAGCTCGGCAATATCAGCCTGCACTCTCGCCACGCCGTCAGTCAGTCGCGCTATGGCGACCATTATGTCCCGGTTGCTTGCATCTTCAGGCATGGCCGTCACTCGTTGTCATCTGCATCGAATCCACCAATAAAAGCCCCACCTCACTATCTCTATCTCGCAACCCGCGCTCACCGGCCTGACCCGCCCCGGCGTGAAGTTGGACGGCGCTCGCGTTGGCGCCTCATCTGTCGCCGTCGCGTATTCGATAACTCTGGTATTGGCGGTGGTTGC
>CAZVNM010000051.1:0-1724 GCA_964628685.1 uncultured Bifidobacteriaceae bacterium
GCCGGGCGGCAGGTAGCGGACGCGCTTCATGCGACCCTCCCGGCGAGCTTGCGCAACGCGGTTTCGATCGGCACGCCCGCGGCGGCCAGACGGCAGGCCGCGGCGTAGGTAGTGATGTGGCCGGATTCGGCGGACCACACCGTCAGGTCGACGTAGTCGCGCAGCAGCGCGTTGATTCGGCGGGTCATGCAGCCACCTCGTCCAGGCAGTAGGTGCGAACCTCGGAAAGCACCCGCTCGCCGCGCTTTTCGGTCTCGTCGGCGATGATCATCAGCGTGGCAGCCAGGCGGCGAAGCTGCGCTGGCGAAAGATCGGCCCCGTCGCCGGGTAGGTTGTAAACGGTAGCCAGCGGACGACCGTGGCGGTCACGTGTGTGCTTCACGATCAGAGTGCGGTTCATGGCTGCGGCTCCCGGTTGGTGGTGGTGTGCTGCTGTGACTCAATTAAACACAATGTTTAGAATGGAGTCAACGCCGTGTTTATCTTGAGGCCAAAAAAAGCCCGCGGCACTCGCGGGCGTCGTTGGCAGTCTTCTCAGGCTCTTCGCTTGCTTCCGAAAAGGCCGGTCATGGTGCCGCATGCAGTGCACGTCGCTTGCGACGCGTTGCTCCATGCGACGAGAAGCCAGACCGGCACCCATATGCCAGCGGTGATCAGGCTCAGAAGCAGGTGCAGGACATGCGATGTCTTCGGTTGGACGTGCAGCGTTGCTCTCTTGCATTCGCTGCACCGCTTCATGACTTGGTTGCTCACGCGATCTCCCTTCGATGTTGTGCGGTTATGGTGTGCGCATTGAGTCTAATACAATTGCATCACGTCGGAAAAGGTCGATTACGACGCCTGCCGTTTCCTCTTCGGGTAGTCTCGGGCCAAGTCCTTAGCCTTCTCGATCAGCGCTACAAGACCGAAGTCATCCAGTTCGTTCGCCGCTTCCATGAGCTGCTCGAGGCGCCGTCGTCGGCCATCGCCAAACAGGTTTGGCTGTGCTGGCTCTTCTGCCGTCAATGGCGTCTTCTGCGGCTGCGAGATCAGCATCTCACCGTCGCCGGTTTCGACCCATGTGGCGCTCACCCCAAAGTCACGCTGAAACTGCAGCCGCGCCTGCTTAGACGGTCCTCGGCTGCCCCAGTTGTTTACGCATTGCGCCGACTGGTTCAAAAGCCGCGCCATCGAGGCGAGTTCGTTCTCATCGAGGCGCCCTAGTCGTCGTGCGGCTTCATACATGCGCTGCATTGCAGGGTGCTTGGGCTTTGCTTTCATGGCGCCCATGCTCCCCCGGCTAAACAGCGTGTTGTTACACACCATGTTGCACCGTAGTTAAACATGGTGTTTAATATGCGCATGGATAAGACCGAGACCCGAGAAATCATCAAGGCCGCGGGCGGCGATCGAGCCTTCGCGCGCCTGCTCGGCCTCGACGCGGCGCCTGGATATCAGCAGCGCATCAACAACTGGAAGCGTCGCGGAATGCCCGCTGCCGTGGTGCTTGATCACCTCGACACGATTCAGTCGCTCCGCCCAACCGAATCCCGCGAGGCCGCCTGACGCGGCACAACCCCTGAGGAGCAATCGCATGTCCAACACCGTCCTGATCCATGGCCCGCAAGGTTGCGGCAAGACCCGCAACGCGCAGGCGCTGGCCGAACACTTCGGCTGCTCGAAGGTGGTTGATGACTGGAACGGCCGCGACCCGATCGCCGCCGGCAGCCTGGTGCTGACCAACC
>CAZVNM010000052.1:0-1714 GCA_964628685.1 uncultured Bifidobacteriaceae bacterium
TCAGGAACAGCTTGCGGCTGGCCCAGTCGTTGAACTTGTCTTCGATCGCGCTCTGGTCGATCACGCGGCCGTACTGGCCGTAGATCGCCATGATCGCCTCGAAGAACATGTTCTTGCCGGTGCCCTGCGGCCCGTGGATGACCAGCGTGGTCTTCATCTTGGCGCCGGGGTGCTGGATGGGGTACGCCAGCCAGCACAGGCACCAACGGAACAGCGCCTCGGCGTTGTCATCGTCCGCGCACATGTAGCGCAACAGGTCGAGCAGCATGTCGCACTTGCCGGCCTTGGGCTCGGTGGGCCACCCACCCCATAGGTTGCAGAGCACGTTCGGGTCTTCGCCCGCGGGGTCGAAGCCGACCTCGCGCACGCGCACGATCTGCTTCTCGGGGTGTTCGGCCCAGGCGCGGTGAATCTCGCGCGACAGGCAGGCGTCACGCATGTCCGACAGCGCAAGCAGGCAGTGTTCCTGGCGATCGAACACGGTGCCGCCCTGGCCATACACAAGGGCGTAGCGCTCGAGCAGTTCGTCGAGGGTTTCGATGGGGCGCAGCGCCGTGGGCGTTTTCCCCTCCCCCCCTTTGTTGCCCGCCCCGGCGCGGCGGGGTGCGGCATTCCACCCTAGATCCGAGAGGCGGGCCTCGATCTGCGCCCGCACGGCGTGCAGCCCTTCGAGGGCGTGCAGGTCGTTGAAGTCACTTAGCTTGGTGCCGCGCTGGTGAAATGCGTCCTCGCGCGCAGCCTCGTCGGCAAACTTGGGCACGAGGAAGGCACCGCCGATCTCCATCGACGCGGCGCTGGCGCACAGCACGCCGGCGTTTTCGGTCTTGTGCTCCTGCCCGCAGGCGGCGCACACCGCGCCGGCTGCCTTGACGACGGGCGCTTTGCAGTTGGTGCAGTTGCCGTAGGCGTCGTCGTCGGCGCACACCAGGACCTTCGCCAGCTTGTAGCGCTTGCGCAGCGCCTGGCATACCGGCGCCAAGTTGCCGGCGTCGAAGGCCACCGCCACCGGCAGGCCGGTTGCCTCGTGCAGGGTGGCGCCGGTGGCGTAGCCCTCGGCCACCAGCACGATGCTGGTCGGCATCCCGATCAGGTGGAAGTGGCCCTTCTTGGCCAGGCCAACCGGCCAGAACTCTTTCTCGAGCTTGCGGCCCGGCGCCTTCTTGCCGCGCACGATCTGCAGGCCATGGATCTTGCCCGCCACGTCGAGCATGGGGATGACCAGCGCGCCCGACGGCGAGAAGCGCACGCCATGCGCGCCCACGCACTTGCGCACCAGGTAGTCGGACTCGCCGGCGGGCAGGCACTTGGCCCAGGCCTTCGCGGCCTGCTCGGCAGCGCGCGCGGCGTCGGCCTTGCGCAGTGCGTCGGCCCGCTTGCGGTCTTCGGCCAGGCGGCGGCGCAGGCTGTCGCGCTGCTCGGGGCTGATCTCGCGCTTTCGCAGTTCGATCTTGCGGGCGTTGTTGTTGGCGCCCTGCCACACGCCGTAGCTGCCAACCAGCAGCACGTCGCCGCCGTCGACGGCGAGCTCGTGCAGGATGTACCAGCCGCGCTTCTCGCGATCGCCTTCGACCTTGCAGCGGACCATGCGGCCCACCTGCAGCGAATCGACCAGGATCCCGGCCGATGTGATCTGGTCGATCACGTCATCGTAGTTCGCGGCCATTCAGTAACCCCCAGGCCTACTAACTACCCAAAGCTCGAGGCCGCGATTACC
>CAZVNM010000053.1:0-1714 GCA_964628685.1 uncultured Bifidobacteriaceae bacterium
CCCCCAGTTTGATGCGCGAATAAGCGCACCGGCAGGGGCGACCGGGACTCTCACCAAACATATCCCAAGTAGTTGATCGTAAGCGTGTTTTTCAGGCCGCCTTTTCAACAAGCGCGAGCCCGAACTGCGCTGCCTTTCGGCGCAACTGGCGCAGTTGCTTCTCGCGGTGCTCCGATTCATAACGGTCGATGCCGTATTCAACATACGCTTTGCCCTGCGTGACCATCGCGTAGATCAGTCGCGCCAGTTGGTGCGCCGTGGCTTTGACGGCGCATGCCTTGGTCATGCGCGACAGGCGAGCGCGGTGCGCGGCGCCAATGAAGGTGGGACTGCTGCGCGCGTTCACCGCCGCTCGTTTCAAGGCCTCGCCGACCCGATTGATGGCCGGCATCGGCGCGCGGCCCAGTCGCTTGCCGCCGCTGATCCGCGTCCCTGGCGCCAGATTCAACCAAGCGCAGAAGTGCTCGGAGGTCGGGAACCGCGACAAATCGGGCCCGACCTCGGTGAAGATCACCAACGCCGTGTCGACTTCGATCGTCGGGATGGCCGTCAGGTCCACGCCCATCGCCTGGAACAGCGCCGTGCGCAGGCTGCTGTGCTGCGCCGCCGTGTGGCGCTTGGTCTTGCGCGAACGGCTGCGCGCTTCTGGCGGCGGATCGGGCAGGCGTTGCAGCGCGGCGACCGCCTGCGCAATCGTGCTGTCGCACTCGGCGATGTGCGCCTGGATCAGGTCGAAGGTCGCCACCGCCTGCTTCAGTTCCAGCAGGTGCTCGTCGCGCCAGTTGCCCACCAGGCTACGCGCGATCACCTCGGGGCTGCTGCGTACGCGACGGTCGCACAACGCCGCCAGCGTCGCTCCGTCGCGTTCGCCGCGGACGATGGCGCGGATGATCGCCTGGCCGCTCTTGCCGGCAAGATCGGCCAGCAGCCGACCCAACTGCACGTTCATCTGCACCAGCGCCTTGTCCATCTGCTGCACCGCGCGCTGGCCGTCGCGGATCAGCCGCGCGCGCAGGCGCACCACCGCGCGAATCGCGCACAGCGCATCGGCTGGCCGGAACGAACCCGACAACAGACCGAACATCATCATCTGCTGGATCCACTGGCAATCGAGCACGTCCGACTTGCGCGCCGCCGGACGCTTGGTCTGCCGTCCGTTGACCAGCACCACCTCGAAACCCATGCGCTCCAGCACCTCGAACAGCGGGATCCAGTAGACCCCGGTCGCTTCCATCGCCACCTGCCGGATGCCGCAGGACTTGAGCCACTTTCCCAGCGCGAACAAGTCCTCGGTAAACGCCGCAAACGGGCGAATCGGCTGCGCATCCCGATCCGCCGGTACACACACAAAGTGCTCGCGGGAACCGACATCGATCCCCGCCGAGTCCGGATACACCACCGACAACGCCTGCCTGGGCTCCTGCTTGCGCTTCATCGCACGCTCCTCCACGATAGGAATCGAGCGCTGGGTCAGGCCTCGGCTGAAGTTCAATCTCTCACGCGAGGTCCAGACAGCAGCGAAAGCCGCCGTCGGCCATCAATGAATCGAAGCCGATCAAGGCCCAGGCCAAACTCTCACGCGGGCAGCGAGCACCAGTGCGGTGGCGGCCTAAGGCCCAGCGCTCACTGCTCTTTTACTCCCAATCGGAGCGAACGCCACCCCCAGTTTGATGCGCGAATAAGCGCACCGGCAGGGGCGACCGGGACTCTCACC
>CAZVNM010000054.1:0-1662 GCA_964628685.1 uncultured Bifidobacteriaceae bacterium
ATACCTTCCAAGATTACACCGGTGGGCAGCAGGCAGACTACGAGGAGACTGTGCGTCGCTTCGGCGGCAACGAAATGGGAGACTACTACGCTGAGAACAAGGAGGCCATTGACGTAGTTGGCTTCGTTGGTACGTCTCTCATTCCCGGCAGCATTGGCATGAAGGGACTGCAACTTGCACGCAGTGGTCACAGTCTCGGCAACTTTGGGCGGGCTCTTAATCTCACGGCCTCACGCAAGAATGAATATCTCCGCAAGGCGTTGCAGGAAACTGCTGAAGGTGGCGGCGCCATTAAGTCTATCCTGTCTCGCAATCGCCTTGGCCAGCTTGCTTGGGAAACTGCGGATCAGGCTATGCTTGGCACTGCATTTGAACTTGCTGTCGTTGCCACGATGAATGACTCGCCAATCTTTGATGACTACACTATCAAGGATTTTGCGTGGAACGTTGGACTGGGAACTGCAATCTCTGGTGCGATTGGTGGACCACTGGGCAGTCTGGCAGCGCGAGGAATCCTCAAGAGTGCAGAGCGTGAAATTAATGCTCAGATGCGCCTCGTCGATGTAGTTTTCGACCCGCAGCGCCTCGGACTTAACAAGGGTACGGAAGCCCTCGTGATGGCAGAGAGCATTGCGCGGCTGCCGGAGACTTTTAACAACTTGCCATTCCGATATAAGGTGGATGGCAAGATGCAGGAGATTGAACTCAATACTGCCGACGCCCTGATGGGGGCTCGCATGTCCGCTGAGAAGCTGGGCAAGGATCAGCTTGCACTCAAATTCAATGAGCTTGCACAAGGGGATGCTGTCCGGGGGCAGGCAGTCTTTGATTTCATGCAGCGTGCAACTGTTGCAGCTCGTGAGGCTGGTCGCTCTCCCACGGAAACTATTGAGCTGCTGAATGGTTATCTCAACAACGTGAAGACCGTTCGAGCTATTGATCTTGAGCGCATGGAACTTGATGCTCGCAAATTCTATGTGCGCAGCAAGCCATTCGGTCCGGAGGCTACACCGTTTGAGCGCGTGACTGGACTCTTTTCTCCTAAGCGCACTCGCGACACTACGCAGCAGCCGTACATGCTCGTGGATGATGTGGTTCCTACTGACCTCAAGATTGAGTCGTTTGAAGCGCTGGGAGCTAAGAACGTCAAGGAGGCCTTCCGACTTAATCCTGAAATTGACATGATTCAGAAGATTGATGGCACCTACGCTATCAATCCTTATTCTGCCAAGATCAAGCGGGTGCGTGAGAACCCTGTTGAATATCGCATGTTCGTGGACCTTGAGCACGGTGGCCTGAGCACTGAGGCAGTTCCCCGCTTTGGTGATATTCTCAAGCGAGACAAGCTGCGCTTCAGCGACGATTCTATTGAGGCAAATGCCAAGAATAGATTCAAGCAAGTGCCCAGCCGCGCCAGTCAGATTGCAGACTCCCCGCTGGAGAGCAGTGCTCGTTACGCATGGGCCAGCCAACTCAATAGTTCAGCCGTTCGCCGCATCGTCAAAGATGTGCTGGACACTGCTGACCTTCCCATGCTCACTCGCCTCAATGAGCTCATCCTTGCAAAGGAGATTTCTCCTGAAAGTCTGCGCAAGATCACATTCAAAGAAGGCAACAAGACCACGAAGTTCGATGACATTGTGGACTTCAACAGGTTTGTGG
>CAZVNM010000055.1:0-1600 GCA_964628685.1 uncultured Bifidobacteriaceae bacterium
TGGGAAAAATATTCCCCAATATGGTATAAGATTAGAAAAAACAAGGGGAGGGAAAGAGTTTTAAAAATCTAAAGTCCGAAAATAGCAGGGAGATATTCGCCCTGGGGAGTATTGCAGCCGGCCCTCTCCCCTACTGCGCCGGGGTGGTGGAGATCAAGGCTTAACTGTTTCCGGTTTCTTTCCGCCCGGCATATTGGGCAAATTTGAGCGGTATTTTTGCGCCGTTTCAACTGGCGTTCAAATTCCCGCCCGGCTGCCGGGAATATCCGCGCAAGGGTGATTCCGATTTTTGCCTTTATCACGGCATCAATCAAAGGGGATTTATGGTATATGATATGCTCGAAAAAACGTGTTTCAATATCCCGCTCGGTGAAGCCTACATAATGCCGAGAGTGATGATATTTTTCGGAAAAGTGGAGGATATAGACACTCATTTTTTACCTCGCTTTTTTTTAGAAAAATTCTTTTTCTAAATCGTCTAAATCTTGCATTGCCTTTCTGTGCTTTTGCGTTGAACGCTTTTCAATTCCGTTCAATTTCTGAATTCTATCGCGTTTTGATGCAAAAGACAATGCAACCAAGATTATCACTATAAGTATGAAAAAAAATGAATCCATTCTCAGCCCTCCTTTATCGCCGTTTTGGGGTTATAGCGGACGCGCAAAATACCTCGCGCCGATGCCATTACATCAGCTTCGATTTGGGTGCTGCTGCTCTCCACGTCCACGCCGATTCCCCGTAAAAATTTCTGGGTTTGGGAGTGTAAATTTTCCAGGGATTTTTCCGCCGGAACATCAAATTCAAGATGGATGTAAACTCGCATTTTTGACCTCGTTTTTTAGAGTGTAAGACTGTTAAATCTCACGTGAGATTTAACGCTTTGAGCGTAAAGTGTAAAGTGTAAAAATTACAGTTTACTTTCCGCTTTTAACTCGTTCCGTAGCTCCAACGCCGTTACATGCGTAATGCGATTTTTTAGACGTTTTCCGCGCCGGTTTTTTACGGGGGAGGACGCCAAAACGCCGTTGACGTGTTTGGCTATTTTCCGGCCTCCCGCGTCCGGATTTTCCCGTAAAAATTCAAGTACTAAGCCCTTGATATAATTTCGCTGCGATTGCTTCAAAGCTTCCGCTTTTTGCCTGTCCTCATCAGTGAGAAAATAGCGGGTGTTTTCTCCCGGTCGATCTACATAAACGACTCGTTCCTGTGTCGTGCCCGGGCTCTCCGGCTTATCGCCGGCGCTTGCCGTTATCCGGGTTGTGGGGGGAATGAATCCGGGTTGTATTTTGAAGCCGTTTGCGGGGGATAATTCCTGGGGTATAGTGACCGAATTTGAAGCAAATCTTTCGCCTTGCGTGTGATGCCCGCCGTGGTCGATTTCTTCCAGGTATTTCTTGACCGTCGCCGGTGAAGATACCCCTATAGCCGATGCCATTTCCGACATTGACGCGCCGGGGTTTTCTTCAAGATACCTTTTAAGCATTCTTTTCCGTTTCTCTTTCATTTCGGTTTCACTGGGGGGGGTGCTGTTGTATTGTTGCCGGGGGGGAGGGGTGGATATATGCCCGTTTCCATTCGCGCCCTGGGTTTGCTGCGCCGC
>CAZVNM010000056.1:0-1593 GCA_964628685.1 uncultured Bifidobacteriaceae bacterium
GCTCGTGACAACGGTCTGCGTCGCACACCTGATGTGAGGGGAAAATGACCGCATTCGTTAGAGACCTGCATATTCACGGCGAAGCTGCCAAGGTTCTTCTCGCCAACATCCGTGACGTGATCGGCGATGATGAGGAAATGGCGCTGGTGGCCGTCGAAGGTGAAACCGGCCTCAAGGAAGCCATCAGCTCTGCCGTGGACCGCATCTTTGATCTTGCGGCCCACACGGAAGCCCTTGGCTTGCAGATCAAGGCCCTCTCGGAACGCCGCTCGCGGTTTGAGGTTCAGTCCGAGCGGATCAAGGCGGCCCTTCACGTTGCGATGGGGCAAGCAGATTTGCGTAAGCTGGAATTACCGCAGGCCACACTGTCGGTTCGCGCCGTCCCGCCGAAGGCTGAGATCACAGACGAGGCTCTGATCCCCTCGAAGTTCTGGAAACCGCAAGATCCCAAGCTTGATCGCAAAGCCGTTCTCGATGCGCTCAAGGCCAAAGAGGCTGTGCCCGGCGCTATGCTTGGCAACGGCGGCGAAACACTCGCCATAAAAGGAAGCTGACCATGGGAGTGCCAGCACTTTTCGAAGGCAAGCAGCTTGATCTCATTCGCCGCACCGTCGCCAGAGATACGAATTCGGCCGAGTTCGAGCAGTTCATCCACATATGCAGGGCCGTGAACCTCGATCCGCTGCGCCGCCAGATCTATTGCTTTGTCTTTTCCAAGGACGACGCAGCCAAGCGTCAGATGACAATCGTCACCTCGATCGGAGGCTATCGCTCAATCGCGGATCGCACCGGCAACTATCGCCCCGGTCCTACCGAACTCGTGCTTGATCCCACCTTGATCGACCTGGACACAAATCCAAAGGGCATCAGTCACGCCATCGCGACCGTCTACAAATTCTCTCACGGCGATTGGCACCCGGTCAGCGAAACGGCCTATTGGGACGAGTTCGCACCCATCATCGAAGAAGGCGATGGCGGGTTTGAATGGGTCGATACCGGAAATAAATACCCTCCGGGACATGCCAAGGCTGGCAAGCCCATGATGCGCAAGCAGCAGGTTGGCAAGATTAAGCCGGTCCTTGATCCAAATAAGGCGCAATGGCGCAAGATGGCGCGCGTCATGATCGAGAAGTGCGCCGAAGCCAAGGCGCTGCGCCGGGCTTGGCCGGATGATTTTGCGGGCCTTGAGGTTGAGGACGAGATCGACCGCCGCGCCTCCCTTGATCTGACCGCCACGGAGCTTGCTGACGAGGCGGCAACAGCGCATCGCCTTGAAATGATCGGCGGAGCAAATGCAATCACGATTGATTGGTGCAACGGCAATCCGCTGGCGCGAGAACCTGTCGGCGGATTTGGCGACAAGGCCATAGGCTATCTCAAGGCCAACCCAGCGATGGCCTCCGAATTCGAGGAACGCAACGCTGTCAACCTCCGTGAATATTGGGCACGCGACAAGTCTGGGGCATTGGAGGTCAAGAAGGCGATCGAGGCGGCCAAGGCCAAGGCGGCAATCGTGGACGCCGCCGAATGAGAGGTCTTTATGTCCAGGTGGCAGACCTATCAGCGGATGCTGATCCAGATGGACAAGGACAG
>CAZVNM010000057.1:0-1576 GCA_964628685.1 uncultured Bifidobacteriaceae bacterium
GGCATCCCGCCCGCGAAAGAGAACATCATCGGCCCGGCGATCCGCGCCGTCTGTGGCTACGAGGCCAAGACCCGCACCGACTGGCGCGTGACGCCCGACGGCGACCCGCAAGGCCAGGATGTCGCCGACGCCCTGAACTACCGGCTCAACCAAGCGGAGCGCCACTCGCACGCCGACCGCGCGCTATCGGACGCATTCCGACCTGCCGCAACGGTCGGCATCGGCTGGGTGGAAGTCACGCGCGCATCGAATGCGCTCCAGTTCCCCTACAAATGCCGTGCAGTGCACCGCAATGAAATCTGGTGGGACATGCAGAGCGTCGAGCCGGACCTGTCGGATGCTCGCTGGCTGTTCCGCCGCCGCTGGGTGGATCGGCAGCGCGCCGCGCGCATGTTCCCCGAGCACGCCACGATCATCATGCACTCCGCGGACAAATGGATTGCGGATCTGGCCGGCGAGATGCTCGAAGGCGGGCAATCGACCGGGCTCGCCCAGGCCATCGACGCGGAGCGCGCATGGACGGTGCAGGAGGACGCTTGGTACAACGACGAGAACCAGCAAGTCTGCCTGACCGAGCTCTGGTATCGACGCTGGGCCGAGGTCACGATTCTGCGCGCACACACTGGTCGCGCAGTCGAGTACGACCCGACCAACCCCGCCCACGATGCGATGGTGCAGGCGCGCCGCGGCGTGCTCGAGCGCCAGATCATCCCCAAGATGCGCCGCGCCTACTTCATGGGGCCGCACGTCCTGGACGATGGACCGACCCCGCACCCGCATGAGAATTTCCCCTACGTGCCTGTGTGGGGCTCGCGCGAGGACATGACCGGCATCCCCTACGGCCTCGTGCGCGACATGCTCTTCCCGCAGGACAACCTCAACGCCAGCATCAGCAAGCTGCGCTGGGGCATGTCGGCCTCGCGTACCGAGCGCACGAAAGGCGCCGTTGCCATGGCCGACGAGGTTTTCCGGCGCATGGCCGCCCGCGTGGACGCCGACATCATCCTGGACGCCGAGCACATGGCCCGGCCGGGCGCGCGGTTCGAGGTCAAGCGGGATTTCCAGCTCAACCAGCAGCAATTCGAGTTGATGAACGACTCGCGCAGGGCGATGGAGCGCGTATCCGGCGTGACGGCAGCCTTCCAGGGCCAGAAGGGCACCGCGGCATCGGGAATTCAGGAGCAGACGCAGCTTGAGCAGTCCCAGGTTGCCGTCGCTGACCTGATGGACAACTTCAAAGAGGCCCGCCGGCAAGTCGGCGAGCTCCTGATGTCGCTGATCCTGCACGACATGGGCCGCGAGGAACAGGCGGTCGTGATCGAGGGCGACACGCTCAACCCGCCACGCACCGTGGTACTCAACAAGCCGGAGATCGACTCCGCGACCGGCATCCAGTACCTGAGCAACGACGTGCAGCGCACGCGCCTCATGGTCGCGCTGGAAGACGTGCCGAGTTCGAGCAGCTTCCGGGCGCAGCAGCTTGCCGCGCTGTCCGAAGCGGTGAAGTCGCTCCCGCAGGAACTTCAGACCGTGGTGATGCCGTTCATGATCGACTTGATGGACCTGCCGCGGAAAC
>CAZVNM010000058.1:0-1570 GCA_964628685.1 uncultured Bifidobacteriaceae bacterium
TTTCTAGTCTGGGAGAACTTCCGTCAAGAAGGCAAAGCGATCCTCCGCGCCCATAGCCAGAACGTCCAGGCGTGCCTGAAGCAGGCACGACCGTGTGTCATCATCCCTGCGATCATCGACTCGGCGGCGAGCTACAAAGCCCCGTGGGTGTGGGGGAACAGCGCCGAGTTTGGTGATTTCTGTTTCGCCAGCGGGCTTGCAGTCAACGCCCCCGCGTTCCTCGCCTCCGATCTGGGCCACGAACTCGCCAACAAGTCGGGTACATGCGGCCTCGTGTGGTCGATGGCCAGTGACGGCCAAATCCACTGCTCACTGCGCAGCAACGGCGAGTACGACGTGAGCGCGATTGCCAAAGCGTTTGGTGGCGGCGGGCATCGCAACGCGGCCGGGTTCTCGACAGACATCGACACGCTGGTGTCCTGGCTGAAATAAGCAAGCCTTGCCACCGCTCTTCGTTTCCATACGAAGAAAGGAGAATGAAATGACCAAAACCGAATTCCAACGCGAAGAGCGTTATGTCGTATTCAAGATTTCGGACGTGGTTGAACACCTCACCACAACTGAAGCGCTTCACCTTGCAAGACTCTACGAAATTCAACGAGTCGGCAGAAAAGAAGCGGGCAAGTCGGAACTTAAATGTGTTGTCGTTGAATCGGACTGGCCTGAGTACGAGCCCACGCGGCGAGCAATTGAAGCTCGCGTCACAGGCGCAAAGGGTGGATGACGACCGTTGTCGTCTAACTGGAATGAGTTCATACAAAGCAGTAGTGGAGGCCAAGCCATGACTAAGACGATGTATGAAATAAACTGGCACTACAAAGACAGCGATCAAAATCAATTCTCACACTGCACAGTGACGCCCATCGAGGTTCTGCGTGAAGGAATCTTGCCGGGTTGCAGTGGTGTGTCGATCACGGCGAAGGGCAGCGACGGCCGCACGTTTCAGGGTTCTCCGCGCGACTACTTCGAGTCGGAAGCGGCGGCCTGGGCACAGGTAAAGCAGGACTTGCTTGACACGATTCAAAACAACGACAAGGAGGTAAAGCAGTTGAAAGATGAAACCCATCGTCTGTTCTCATTCCTAATCACACTGCCAGACCTGGAGGCCAAATCATGACCCAAGAACAGCTTAATCTGTTTTATCAGATCCTCAATAGCAAGAACTCGTGGGGAAAGAACGAGATTCGACAAGTGCTGCTGGAGATCATTGCAGGAATTCGCACAACAGCCTGAACCCCGTAAGGGGTTCGCTTATCGAGGATAAGCATGAACCATATCGAATTGATCACACGGAGAAAGGCAATGACTACATCAAAAATTGAAACACGATTCCAATCGCAAATCCGCAGCTTCAACAAGATGTATAAGCTGGACTGCGAGCAGTCCCCAAGGCTTCCGCACGGCTATCAGAATGCAGCCAAGCGAATCTCAGACTTCATGAGCATCCTGCAGGAGGAGATTGAAGAAGGCACAGCCATTGTAGACAGCCTGCAAAGCGTGGCGCCTATCCAAGAGGTGCTTGCCCAGATTGCAGACTGGCTGGGAGACATTCAAGTCTATTGTGCCAGCG
>CAZVNM010000059.1:0-1552 GCA_964628685.1 uncultured Bifidobacteriaceae bacterium
AAAGTGCTGTCTATTTTGCCGTCCATATTGCCTCCTGATTGCTTTGCCAGTTGTCCAGCCTGATTATTGCTGTGCCTGCTCCAATGGATTGAACAGCCTTTGCTGCCGCTTCTAGGCTTGTGAATAGCCTGATATCGCCTCTTGCAGTTTTCAGGACGAAGTTGCTGCTGCCGTGTAGGGTTACTGCCCATTTCCCACTTGTTTGACTTATCACAACGCCCTCTATACCATCGCTAAGAACTAGGAGCCGCGCGGCTTCTAGCGTTATTGGTGTGGCTTTTTCCCTGCTTGTGTTTTTGCTCATTTGTAATGGCCTTTCATTAGTTTTGCGGTGACATAATACCACTTTTGAGAATACAAAAATGCATTTTTGTTTAACGCTAGTCAATCATGGTCAAAGCGGCGCCCCGCTTGGCTTCGGCGCATTGCGCCCAGCCTGCGGGCGCCAGCCACCCCCCCTAGTAACACGGGGGGAAAGGCGATAACACGTAACGAAGGGGTGGATATGTCACACTGGCGCACGCGATACAAGGTCATTAAAACGCGCTCTATGGGGTCTGTAAGGCGAAAGCTTGTAAAAGTGGGGTGTAGGTCTAGGTCTTTGCGTAAAAATGGCTCCTAGCGCCTCAAAATGATTTTCAGGGGGTATCGGGGGCTTGCCCCTGATGGTGGCTTGCGCCCTTTCGTGCTGCTGCGGTGCTTTTCGCGTGCTCTGGCCGCTTGTGCCTTGCCTATGGGCCATGCGCGCCCTGAAGACTATTGCGGCCGGTGGTGCTGCTGCGGTTTATCCACAGCGTGCCGGATTGTTGTTAAATAGTTCAAATTCGTTCTGTATCACCCAGTGATACAGAACTAGTAAACCCCTCCAATTTGATACAGAACTAGTAACCCGTCCGATTTGATACAGCTGATTACTTCTTGAGCGCCTTCGCTCGCTTCTGGATTCCTGCCATTTTTAGCCCTAGCGCTGACGCTGCGAACTTCTCCGCGTCGATTTCTTCACGCCTAGGGTTTGGTATTTCCTTCACCGGTATTGCGCCCTGTAGCGTCCCTGTTGCGGGGTTCCATACGAAGCCATCTCCAGGGATGATTTCTACCTGGCTAAATGCCTCCGGATTCCGTTCGCCGCTTTTCAAAGTTTCGCTGATCGTGTGCAGTTTCTGCCGGATTGCTGCCGGTACGTAGTCGATCACAATCCTGCATAGCAGGCGATTGCCCAGCCTTACGTCCAGCCGTTCTCTTGCGATGTATCTGCTGCTTGTTCTCTGGTTTCCAGCCTTCAAGATTCGCAGCAGGTGTGCGGCTTCGAGCTGCTTGATTGCCTTCTGCACGGTGTTGACGGAAAGCCCTGTAATGTCCGCCATTCGTCTAAGGCTTGGCCATGCTTGGCCCGTCTGGAAGTCTGCATGTGACTTGATTGCCACCCATACGATGAAGCAATTAGCCCCTATCTCGGCCGCCAGTCCGCTTTCGAACATATCGCGCTGAAACGTGCCAAAAGTGCTGTCTATTTTGCCGTCCATATTGCCTCCTGATTGCTTTGCCAGTTGTC
>CAZVNM010000060.1:0-1538 GCA_964628685.1 uncultured Bifidobacteriaceae bacterium
CCACGCGACAGGCCCTACTCCAGCAGCATAAGTCTGCAATGGTGGTGAATACTGCTGAGGCTACTCGTGACCTCAACATGAAGAAGGCTGAGCTTGGCGTGCAGCAGGCTATGATGCAGCTTCGTGAAGCCGAGATTGGCAACATCAGCAAGATTGCTGGCCGCAAACTGCAAGAGTTCCAGCACGGTAACTCCATCTTTGCCATCCAAGATGCAGCATTTGCCAAGCAGATGCAGGTTGCTCAGTTCCAGATGAGTCTGGAAGATCGGCAAGAGGCAAGGGCCGCACGCATTGCAGCAGCAAAGGAGAAGGAGAAGGACAAGGCTGAACAGGACGCATTCATTGCGCAGTTCGATACCAGTGCGCAAAGGGTCTCGCAGTTCCTCGGCATGGAAGTTCCCATGAGTTTCGCCCTGTGGAAGAACATGCCAGATGGGAAGCGTAAGCAAGCATGGTTTGAAACTGTGACTTCTGGATCTCTGGGTGAGGGCCTGCTTGATAGTCTCCAGTTCGTGAATACGCAAGGCAACATGACTGCGTTCTCACAGAATAATCCGGGGGCGGCAAAGGCCACAAACGAGATCATGCAGGCAATCGAGCAGGTTGCAGCACCTCTTGCGCGTCGGCCTGAGAACCTCAAGAAGAAACCAGATGAGTTGGTGAGTGAGGCTACCAATCAATACACCAATGCCATTATCTCTTCTGCAAACGATCCACAATCCACAAACAGCTTGATGGCTGCGCAGTGGGACAAGGTGTTCAATCCGTACAAGGCACAATACAAGGTGCTGGCGGACGAGGCACTGGCAGGAACGATGCCTAATCTCCGCAACAATATTGTGGTCAAGACTCTCACTAATCTGCAGGGTGCACTTGATCCTGACCAGCCTAACCTCACATCTGAGAGTGAGCAGCGATTGCTTGCTACAGTTGCAGAGGCGATCAAGCGGCGCGAGATTGGATTGGAGGCAGCGGCCCAGCAAGTCAGTGAGTTCTACACTGCGGCTGCCATGAAGAATCGCGACATGTACCAATACGACTTGTTCGGGCTGCCGCCGCAATCTCGCTACATGGCAAAGTTTGGCACGACTGGCATGTTCGGCAAGGTAGTTACTGCCGACTTGATGAATACTATGAGTGTCAAGAAGGCGCTGGCAGAGCTTGCCATTCCGCCGCGCAAGGATAGCTTCTTGCGTCCGATGGGATTCCCCCTGCCGGGAGAAGAAACTGAAACTCTCAATGTGCTGCGAGGGCAGCAAGGAGAAATGAAATGAGTGATTTCGAGTTCCACCCTGTAGTTCTGGCTACTGATACTACCGACATGCAAGCTGGCACGCTTACTCGCGTCAGTGATGCGCTCGGCAAAGGTCTTACGTCTGCTGCAATCTCTGGTGCGTTGAGCATCTACAACACCTTCCAAGATTACACTGGCGGACAGCAGGCAGACTACGAGGAGACTGTGCGTCGCTTCGGCGGCAATGAGATGGGAGACTACTATGCTGAGAACAAGGAGGCCATTGACATGGTTGGCTTTGTTG
>CAZVNM010000061.1:0-1532 GCA_964628685.1 uncultured Bifidobacteriaceae bacterium
ACAGCAGTGTCTATGTTGACTATTCACTTCTCAAGGAGGCAAACAGCCATGTCGTTACTCTCAAAGCAATCAAATAGTTTCCTGCGTTCTTTCTCTCTCGGCCGCAAGTACCTTGCATGGAAGGAGGAAAGTGAAATGCGAGCTTTGCAACAGAGGTATGCAGCAGTTAGCTGGGAGCTTGCACATCTTGGCAATGAAATCTCAAAGCGCAAGGGGCTCATGAAAGATGCCAGTCGATCCTAATCACCGCTATGTGGATGAGGCGCACGAGAAAACAGTCCATCTTACTAGCGAAGGCTGGAGATACGGCTGCCATTCAAGCAAGGCTGGAACAAGTCCGCGTGGTAGGCAAACATCATATTACGCCCACCCGTGGGCAGTAGGTGAAGACCACTTGGTAATTACTGATTGGAAGGAGATTAACTGTGGACACAATGAAAGACACAAAGATGCAGCCTGCGACGGATGCAGGAATCGAGGAACTTAGAATGCTGGCCGAAGATCTGTACGTCAACGGGTATAACAGGTACTCGTCAGCTATGTCGAAAGCCGCCGACGAACTTGAGCAGCTGCGCGCTAAGGTAGAGCGCATGGAGGAGATGCAAGCTGCTTTGCGTCGGCATCACGAAATGGCCATGTGCGAAGGCTGTGACCACTCGCACCCGCTCACCCAACTTCGACTGTCCGCATATCAGCAGAGCAAGCTTTACGCAGACACCGTTTCTGTACTGGAGAAATCGAAATGATCGACCGTGAACTGCTTAATCTGGCGGCAAAGGCGGCAGGCTATAAAGTTCATAGTAGTGGGAAACTCTTCTGGGTTTGGAAAGATTCAAACGTAGAGTGGGTGGATTGGAACCCACTCTCAGACGATGGTGATGCTTTGCGACTTGCTATCCAGCTTGAAATGGATGTTTCGTTTGGTCTTCGCGGGGCAGTAATTGAACAGAGTCACGGGAAAAAGATTCAAGAACTTGACGATAACGATCCTTACGCAGCTACCCGTCGCGCCATCGTCCGAGCAGCAGCAGAAATTGGGAGAAACATGAAATGACCATCGACATCGACGCCCTGAAGCAAGACAAACGCCCTCAGAGTTCAACTCTCGTGCATGCGCTGATCGACCGCCTCGAAGCGGCTGAGAAAGAGCGCGACGACGTTGCGCAACAGCTTGTGCAGTCAGAGATTGGTAAGCGCGAGATCAGTGAAGCACATAACGCTGTTACGAGACGACTCAGTGTTCTTGCTGACGAGAACACCGCCCTGCGCGCCAAGATCACAGAAATGGAGAAGCAGGCGCCAACGCACTGGTCTTGTAACGTGCTGCAAGCGGATGCTTCATGGAAAGAAGAAGTCGGTCGAGAAATCCCACCGGATGGTTATTACTCCATTCGTGATATCAAGCCACTCTACGCCCTCCCCGGCGCAAAGACACAAGGAGAAGAGAAATGAACGATGACTACCAAATGATGGCCGTAAACGCAATCTCGCATGAAGCGTTTTGTGCAGGACAGGCGTGGCAACAAGCCGCA
>CAZVNM010000062.1:0-1518 GCA_964628685.1 uncultured Bifidobacteriaceae bacterium
CCTCGAACACCTCGTCGCTGGGCGGCACCGTGGCCATGCACAGCAGCTCGGGGTGCGTGTGCGGCGTGCTGATGATGGTGGAGTAGATCGACTCGCTCAGCCGGTCCACGCCGGTCGGGACGTACTGCGCCCCGAGGTCGGTGCGAGCGAACCAGTTGCCCGCGTCGTCGTGCTCGAAGCGGATGGAGGCCACTTCGATCGACTGCTCATCGAAGTCGTGCTCGTCATCCCCGGTGTGCAGGGTGGCGAGGTCGAGCACCCAGTAGTCGCCGTCAGGACCTGGCGCGTACAGCCCAGCCGTCGCGTCGTCGCCGATGATGTGGCGCACGGTGGCCTGGTTGAGGTACTGCGCCCGCTTCTCCAACCACTGCTGCGCCAGTGCCGCGACAGCGGTGGGATCGGACGTGTGCGGGATTTCGAGCTTCCCGTAGAACGGATCGCCCGAGCCGCCCGCGGTGAACGTCTGGTACTGCCCGTCCCCCCGACGGGTCAGGACGTGCGTCCGCTCCGACGAGGCGTGCAGCCGCTTAGGCAGCTCGTCGATGATGTTCACGCCGGCCTCGAAACGCAGCTTGCCCGAGGCGAAGGTGGACGAGGTGCGGTCGGTGCGGAAGCCGGCCAGGTTGCGGTAGGCGCTGATGAGGCCGGAGCCGTTGCACTGCACCACTGCGCCCATCTGCATGAACGTGCCGAACAGGTCGAGCCCGTTTGTCCCGATGCGGGTCTGATAGTCGGTCAGCTCGTTCCAGCCGTTGCCGTTGGAGTCGAGGTCGCGGTTGAAGTCGGCGGTGAGAGTGTTGGTGAACGGCGCACCCGGTGCGTTCAGTCCCTCCTCGATGAAGCGCACGAGCATGGCGCCCCACGGCTCACCCCGCCAGGTCCACATGTCGGGCACGTTGGGGCCGGTGCCGCGGTAGTCCTGACCGGGCGCGTAGATCGAGTGGCCGAGCGTGTAGCGTTCCAGCGCGGCCAGACCGCCGCGTCCGGTGAAGGTCAGCAGCCGCCCGCCGCGCTCCCGGCGCGACAGGGGCACGAAGTCGCCTTCCTCGAGGTAGAAGCCGCCGATCTCCTGCTCCGGATCGGTGTCGATGCGCATGAAGCGCACCCATGCCCGCTTGAAGATGTTGGCCTCGGTCGCGTCCTCGTGGTCGCCGTGGACGGTGATCCCACCGCCGCCGGTCCCGTAGCCGACGTGCTCGTACCAGCCCGCCACGAGGTTGTCGTCGAGGGCGAAGCGGACGAGGCGTTCCTCGGTTACGTCCCGTGGCCAGCGGAAGACATCGAAGGCGTACTGGGCCGTCACTTACGAACCCCCGGTCGCGGCCCACGCCGGCGGATCGCCGATGGCCCGGCACTCGATGTCCATGTAGCGGAAGTGCGCCCCCTCTTCGATGACGACGAAGCGCAGGAACTCGACGGTGATGGTGTAGCTCTCGCCCGACTCCAGCCCTTCGAGGGGTGCGGTGATGGTGAGCGTGAACGGCTCCTCGGTCGGATCGAAGATCGCCTTGAGCGCGG
>CAZVNM010000063.1:0-1488 GCA_964628685.1 uncultured Bifidobacteriaceae bacterium
GACCAGTCAGTTTCTCCGTTTGCGCGTTCTGCTTTGTCAACTCCGGTCAGGCCATAGTTAACATTCGGGACATAAAACTCCGCGCTGGTTTCATCCGTGTGGCTGCTCGACCATTTGGAGTTAATCGCCGCTTCTACGATGGCTCCGTGTATTTCCGTTCCGAGCTGGTTGATAAATTCACGCAGCTCGCAGGCGGTGATTGGCACGCTGTAACCTGCGTAGTCTCCACGCTCCGGAACATCGACAGGATTCACCCGACGATCGTAGAAAGTATTGTACATGTCAAGGGCGCGAATCACATTGCCCTTCCAGGTCAACTCCTCGGTTTTGGAGTCCGGCCCATTGTTGGTTATGTTGGCTTGACGACGCTGCTCCCAGTCAACTTCGGCAGCTGCGATCGAATACTTCAAGCCAGAACGGAACATCATGTGCAGATTGCGAGCCCAACCAGCAACGTGAGAGTTGTTCTCGATCACGGTGCCAAAAGCCAGCGCCGCATCTGCGTATTTCGGGGGCGCACCTACGGAAATGATGGGGTGCCCGGTCAGGAAAACAGAGTCCAGATACCCCAGAGCAGATTCCACCTGCGGAAGCACGATGGGCGCAATGAAATTCTGGATACGGAACGCCTGCCCGCGAATTGCAGCCAGCCTCGCCTTGAGCTGCTCCTGAGTTACTCCGTAGCTTCTGGAGTAATACTTGTCGATCAGCTCCATATTTTCCCGGAGCGCAGAATCCCGCCAGAATTCCTTCTGGGCATCCAACACTTCGGAAAGAATCGTACGATGCAACGAACTGTTTGTGTGGGCGAAACGCTGTCTGATAAGAGCCACGGTGTGTCCCCTTGTTAAAATGCTGAAGTTGCTTCGAGCGCGGCAACCTTGGTTTTTACGCTCTCTTGAACATGCAAGGTTTCCTGCGCCTCGGCAAGAACCCTATAATCTTGCACCATCGCGCGGATAAAGCTCAAGAGGTCGAGAACCTCATCCACGTTTTTAGTTTTGAGCGGATTGTATTCCACAACTTGCTTCAAAACCGGTGTTTTTGTCTCAGAAGTAAGCATAACTTCGCCAGCTTCCAGAGCTTTGATCGTATCTGCTACCCGCGCGTTCTTAGATTTGTGTAGACTGTACAGCTCAACGAAATAAATCCCGTCGACTGAGAGCTGCTCACAAACAAAATTGAACCAAAACAGAAAAGTTGCTTGGTAGGCATTTGATTCGCACCCTATAACTCGCGCACCGGTAGAAAAACACAGGGTTAGAGCAGCATAAATAGCCTGTAGTGGAGTAAACCGCTCGGTTACAACTGCCGACAATACAGGAACCCCATCATACAGCTCGCAGTAGCCTATACCTACCGCATCCCCTGTGGTATTTCCACCTTTTGCAGGGTCAATGACAATGAATCGCGCCTGCGGAACATCCACGATGGGATTTGCGTCAAAAATCTTGAATTTTGTGATATCGTAAGCACTGTTCAGCGCGA
>CAZVNM010000064.1:0-1487 GCA_964628685.1 uncultured Bifidobacteriaceae bacterium
AACATTTTTTCTGCCCACTTGCCCTCACCCTCTTTTTCAAGCGCCTTATTGCCTATAGTCACGATTTGTCGTCCCCGCGGTGAAAATGCATAAGAAGTAATAGTTGGAGGCTCTTCAATTTCACCTTTTCCACCCTTCATTAACTCCTCTTGTATTATTTTTGAACCGAGATTTGAGGTACAAATAATAACAGTGTTTTTAAATGAAACTACATGACCCTTATTGTCAGTCAGTCGTCCGTCGTCGAGTATCTGAAGCAAAATATTGAATATATCAGGATGTGCTTTTTCCACCTCGTCAAATAGCACAACCGAGTACGGTTTGCGCCTCACTGCTTCAGTAAGCTTTCCCCCCTCTTCATATCCAACATATCCAGGAGGAGCACCGAGTAGCTTTGCTACTTCGTGTTTTTCCATGTACTCAGTCATATCAAAACGAAGCATTGAGTCCTCAGATCCAAACAAAATGTCGGCGAGGGTTTTTGCAAGCTCCGTTTTACCAGTTCCTGTTGGACCCATGAAAATAAAGGATCCAATTGGGCGTCCGGCTGACTTTAACCCAGCTCTACCGCGACGCACTGCTTGTGCTACTGCACTTACCGCTTCTTCTTGACCAATTAACCGCATGTGCATTATATCCTCAAGTTTTGCAAGTTTGTCCGTTTCGCTCCCAGATATTTTGTTTACCGGAATGCCAGTCCAGCGTGACACAATATCTTTAATCATCTCAATCGATACTGCTGTGGTTGTCTGTGCTTTTTTCGTGTTAAACTCATCTTTTTTCTGGTTTAAATCACCAGAAATATCGGATAGCTTTGATTTTATGATACGAGCCTTTACTGTATCACCTGCTTTTTCAGCCTCACCCATTTCCTGCTGGAGTTGTTTGATACGCTCTTCAAGCGACTTAATCTCTTCAGGAAGCGATATAAGTGGTAATCGAACTGCTGAAGCAGCCTCATCCATAAGGTCTACCGCCTTGTCAGGGAGGAAGCGATCGCCGACATACCGTTTTGAAAATCGCACTGCCGCATCGATAGCATCGTCTGGAATCTGCACTCGGTGAAATGCTTCATATTTGCCTTTTAGTGCCTTCAACATTTTAATGGCCTGCTCCTCAGTTGGTTCGGGTACCACCACGGGCTGAAATCGGCGCTCCAGTGCTGGATCCTTTTCAATATACTTTCTATATTCGGTAAGTGTGGTTGCGCCTATAAGTTGCATCTCGCCACGCGAAAGAGCTGGTTTGAGCAAGTTACCCGCATCGCCCGATCCTTCACCGCCTGCCACTATGTTGTGAATCTCATCAATAAAAAGAATTATCTGTCCTTTACTCCCTTTTACCTCTTCAAGAAGATTCTTCATGCGCTCTTCAAACTCACCCTTATGTGAGGCGCCTGCAATAAGGCTCATCAGATCAAGTCCTAAAATACGTTTATTCAGTAAGGGTTCGGGGACCTGTTTATTTACAATTTGCTGTGCGAGTCC
>CAZVNM010000065.1:0-1452 GCA_964628685.1 uncultured Bifidobacteriaceae bacterium
GACGGGGTTGTTAGCCCCGTCCCGCCCCTCTCTGCTGCCGACGACACCCCCGTATGGAGAGCCCCCCGCTCTTGGTGGCAGCAGCGTTCAAAGGTTTGTTATCCGTAGCCGGAGCCGTAGCCGGAGCCGGAGCCGTAGCCGGAGCCGGAGCCGGAGCCGTAGCCGGAGCCGTAGCCGTAGCCGGAGCCGGAGCCGTAGCCGTAGCCGGAGCCGGAGCCGTAGCCGTAGCCGGAGCCGTCGCCGGAGCCGTCGCCGGAGCCGTCGCCGTCGCCGGAGCCGTCGCCGGAGCCGTAGCCGTAGCCGTAGCCGTCGCCGGAGCCGTCGCCGTAGCCGTCCTTACTGCTCATGACGCAAGCGCCTCGGCGCCGATGATGGACGCGCGCGCCGAGGCGCTTGCAGCGAGAACTTCGCAAACGCCGAGGATCAGGGCCTTGGTAACGGGCGCAGCGATACGACACTCAGCAGCCCTGTCAGGGTGCAGACCAGCCGCAGCAACGCCGCTGAGGCTCACTCCCTTGGCCGCCCACCAGCGCCACAATCGACGCGCGTCCGTCAGAGTAACTTGGTCATTGCTGATGCTTGCGAGCGTGCCCGCCCAGCATCCAGACTGACTCGACCTGACGATCACGTAGCTTCCGATTTCCATTGCGATTGTCCTCCATCGCTCGTTCAAAATCCGCATCAGCAGCGCGGCCCATGCGCACCGGATTGGGGGTTCGGCGGGCCTCGGTCCAGGGAGTGTGGGAGGCCACCGCGCCGCTGATGACTAAAACCTATAGGGCGCGCCCTATCGCGTCAAGCGATATATTGAGGCCGTGTTAACAAAATTTGCCTGGGAGAGTTGCATGCGCCGACTTGAACTATCGGCTGCGCGTGATAGAGTGCACCGCATGAGCACCGAACGCGATAGACTTCTGAACGAAATCGACCAGTTTCAGGCGGTGAGTGGCCTGTCCGATACAGCATTCGGCGCCGAAGCGCTGAATGATCCCAACTGGCTGTTCCGGTTCCGCAAGGGCGGTGATCCCAAGCTCGGGACCGTCGATCGCGTGCGTTCGTTCATGCGCGGGTGGCGGCCCAAGCTGCCGCACCCTAACAAGCGGGCCGAAGCCCGCTCGGTTGCCTGAGTTACAGTTCACTGCGTCCCGTAAACGGCGGCACCGCTCGCCGGTCAGTCGAGTCCGAGGTCACGCGCCTCGGAATGCCCTCTCGTCTGTCCGGCGAGCCGTATCGCTTACCCGCGTGCTCGCTCCTTAGCAGGCGAGTGGTGGCGTCTGACTGACTAGAGACGAGCGATGCCCGAGAGCACACGTCGGGGACACACATAGCGGGGGTCAAATCGCTCGGACCACCACGTCACTTCCGCGAGCCGGGGCGCGTCATCCCCGGCACCAGTTCAGTTCTCGCGTTGCGTTCCACGACCCATCCCAGCAACGGAGGACACCATGCGAC
>CAZVNM010000066.1:0-1448 GCA_964628685.1 uncultured Bifidobacteriaceae bacterium
TGACAGGCAGCCAAGGAAGTCCCCATTTCTCTGCGCAGATAGGCCCGTAACCATGAAAGATGCTGCCCTCGTTATCAAGCTCTCGATTGCAAAAGCAGCAACGTCCATACTCTTTGCCGTGGAGGGCACTCTCAGAAATGGGATTACTGAGCAGGGCGTCAATTTCAGGGAGCAGCTCTTTTGCAGAGTACAGGATGATTTTCACGTCGGCGCTTACTAGCTTGCCTACATACTCGCCATCCACCTTGATGGCAATGTATCCTTTCGTAGCACGATAGACACGGATCTTATGGCCATCCTTACTGGTGAGGTTGATTGCAGGGTAGCGCAAGTGAGTTGCAGCGCGAGTAAAGAGTTCGAAGATTTCAGCGTAGCGGTCAGTCATGATCTTTACTCCCGGTTGTAGAGGCTAACGATGAAGTCTGCGATGAAGCAGATTATTGCTGAAGCTCCGAGGATGCCAAGAAGAATGGCAAATTCAATGAGCCAAGAAGGAAGATAGGTAAGCATGTTGGAAGCTCTTTAGGCAATGCGATTATAGGAAAGAGAGATCCAGATGGAAGAAAGAGCATAGGAATCACAAAAGCTGCGCTTGGTAGATCCTGCTGGAATCCAATGTGGAGCATCAAGCGGTGCGAAAGTATCTGCAAAGTCCATTTCATACTCATAGCCTTCCGAATAGGCAGAATAGCCAGTCATGAACTGGCGATCAGCAACAAGGGTTTTGTAATTGTCGATGGTGAGGTTGTTGTAAATGGTAGTCATGATAATAGTTCCTTACTTGTTGGCAGAGAAGGTAATAACCCAGTAACCGCGCGTCTGCTGGAATGTGTAGCAGATGTGGTCAAGTGGGCAGGATTTAATGATGGAGTTGAACTCTACTTTATCTCGAAATGAGCCATTGCCAATCTTCATGGAAAACAGATGCTTCAAATCTCCGGATGAATACTTGGCCAGTAGATTGAAGACTGCCCGCGCGTCGGTTTGTTCTTTGACCTTGGCAGTAAGCCAATCAATGTCACCACGGAAGATGATTTTTGCAAGCATGATAATAACTCCTTAGGAAATGCGATTATAGGAAAGGGAAACCCAGAAGGAAGACATGATAAATGATCCACCGACACTCATTTTAGTAGATCCTCCCGGAATCCAATGCGGTGCATCAAGATTGTCCATGCTGAATCCATCTTGAAGCTCGAAACCTTCGAAATAGGCAGAATAGCCAGTCATGAACATGTAATCAGCGGGGAGGCGTTCATGGAGAGTGTGAATAAACATGATAATAACTCCTTAAGAAATGCAAGCTAGTCAATAAGAAAGTAGCAAGTGGTCGGCACGAAGTGCGGCCAGTCATTATGTTACCACAAAAGGCATGAGTGTGCATGCTTTGCGCTCAATTGTCTGGAAGATTGTCAATCTCCTTCATCAAATCTTCTACTGATTTCTCT
>CAZVNM010000067.1:0-1436 GCA_964628685.1 uncultured Bifidobacteriaceae bacterium
TGCTCGGTTCATTCGTTCCTCCGTCGCGCTTGGCGATGATGTGATGCAAGTCGGTCGCTGGTACTACCATACCACGCGCCGCGCAGTCACGGCATAGTGGTTCACGGCGCAGCAGCCACACCCGCAGCCGTCGCCAATCCTTGCCGTATCCGCGTGAGTGCGCTGACCCACGTTCGTCCTGCACTCGCGGCTCTCGCTTGTGCTCCGGGCAGTAGCTACCATCACGAGCCAACCCCGGACAGCCGGGAATAGCGCAGGCTCTAGCGGGTCGGTGAGGCATGGCATACACCCGCCGCCGCTTCTTTGCCGTAGCTCTCCGTGTGCATCCCAGTGGAGCACAGGATATACACCGTCTGCCCCGGCTCCAGGTGAATAAAGAGCGGGTCAGGCGTGGGTATTGGCGCTGGCCTGCTATCCGCCAATGCCGGTGCGATGGCAAGCAATATCAGCGCCAGTATCATAACAGTCAGTATCACTCGTTTCATGTCAATCTCCTTGTGCGTGCGCCCTCGTGTCGTGCGTGCGTGCGTGTGCGTTGAACCTGTCACGCGGCGTCATTGGCTGGCGGGGGAGATGGGGAAGGGTGTGCTTATCCCTTCCCCGCCCGTTAATCTGTTCTATATTTTCTTTCTCTTTGCGTGATACTTTGGCGAGCTGGTCCCAAGCTTTTTCAGTTCCACTCTCTCACTCTCTTTACTTCGGTAGTTATAGATTTCACTTATCACAGCGATGTAGGTATCTGTGTCCACGCACTTAACTAATTTCCTTGATTGGAATTCTAGCTTTTTCATAAAACGAGCGTGGTCATAGTCGCTATTCGCGCTCAGATTGGACATCGCGGTTATAAGAAAAGCGTGATTCCAATGTGCTACGTACCGTTTTAGATCGAGTAGCCGCTCAGCAACCAATATGCCGAATTCGTGATTGTTGAATTGATACAATCCCATCTTGAACTTTTCAGACAACCCGTTCTTGTCACCATAGAAACACAATTCACTAGCCGTTGAAAGCTTCAGAAACGAATATCGTTCCCAGAATCTTTCCAACCCTATGTAGTTCATGTTGCCTGCCAACTTGTAACGACGCAGGTAATCAGTTTTTTTCCAGGGGCGCGTGCGCCCCACCGCTCCGGCAATGTCGTCAATTGTGGCGTGTCTTGAGTAGGAGAAGAAAATTGGAACTCCAAGAGCCTTAGCTGCGAGAAACCTGTTTTGCCCGTCCAGTATTTTCATGTCCTGCGTTACGAGTATAGGGTAATCCCTAAGTAGATTTTTCTCGCTAATGGCGTCGTATAACCTGGCCACGTGGTCAGGGTCTATCTCCCTGTTCTCCTCAAAAAAGCTGAATTGCTCATAGTTCATAGTGCTATGCACGATGTAGCTTTGACCATTGTCGTATACTGCATTTGTAGACATTTGAATCTCCTTTTGTTTTGC
>CAZVNM010000068.1:0-1425 GCA_964628685.1 uncultured Bifidobacteriaceae bacterium
CCCGCGTTGCCCTGACCCCCACGGTCGAAGCCGTCGGCAGCGTAGCAGTCCAGATCAGCGCGCGCGATCCACAGGACGCGCTGCGGCAAATGAAGAACGCGCTGGCCGACAATACCGCCTACGCGCGGGTCAGCATTTTGGTCGTGTCGGGCAATTCACTTGTGTTGACCGCTATCTACGAGAGCAGCCGCTCCAGCGGCATCGTGTGGGATGGCGACTGGACGCCGACGGCGTATGTAATGCGCACGTCGTCAACCTCGTGGGCCGAAGATACCAGCTTCTGGGGCGACACGCCCTAACCCACCTACACCCCGGCGGCCGTCAAACCGCCGGCCAGGGCGACGGTGATTTGCCGTCGCATAGGGCGCATTGTGTAACAGTTGTGTATTGCGCATGTGCCACCCCCCGGTGACAGCGCCCCGCCGGGGGTAATGGCGCGAAGGAGAATGATGAGAATCCTGATCGTGGTGTTGTATTTAATCGCTACGGGTCTGCTGGTCGGCGCGGGGTGGTTTGCACGGCCGATGGGGGCAATGCCGCTGATCATGGCGATCGGCGCGTTCCATGTGTTGATAGGGGCGCTGATTGTGCGGCGGCTCTACGGAGGACGACGATGAGCGGTGGGATTGAGTTGCTGTTGACGGACGGGGTGATCGATACCCTGGTGAACGAGTTGTCTGAGGAATCGTGCCGGGACTTGCTGCGTGGCCTGTTGCGCGAGCGTCTGGAGGCCGCGGGTCAGCCGGTAGCCGTGGGGTTGCCGGAACCTGGGGAGCGGGTACAGATCATCCTCAACGCGGTGCGGGGGCCGCTGGGCGATCGCTGGATTGTCGATGAGCCGTCGTACAGGCGCCTGATCGATGATGAGGCCGTTGCGGCCTGGCGGAAGCCGTTGGTCGGGAACAAGGTCAAGTTTAAGTTGGCGCCGATGCAGACGGCCGCGCAGGAGAGTGAGTGATGGCGGGGGTCGAATCCAGTCGTATCTATAACGAAGTGCCGGCCATTCAGTTCCGGTCGCTGAACCAGTTCGTCGCCGATCTGGCGGCGGGGGTGGTAGATACCGTCTACCACGACGTGGGGGCGGGGGCGCATGATGGCGCGGATTGGACCAGCTGCTTCCGGGCGGTCGTCGTCGGGGATGTTGGGCAGCATATCGCTTCGTTGTCGTTCCGTCAGGCGGCGTTGATTGCCGTCGATGCGCGGGGTGTGCGGCGGGCGGTTGAGTATGAAGAGCAGTACGTCTATCAGGCGGCCGAGCATGCGGTGCTGGTGGAGGTCGTTGCCGGGCGGCTGGCGGAGATTGGCGTGTTGTCGCTGCGGGAAGGGCTGCTGGAGTTGCCGCATTGGCGCTCTGTCGTGCATGCCCGGCGGCCGAAGGTGGTCGGAACGGTGAGGGTGGAGGGAACAGATGCTTGATTCACTGGT
>CAZVNM010000069.1:0-1419 GCA_964628685.1 uncultured Bifidobacteriaceae bacterium
GATCGCCGTCAGCGTCGCCGAGCCCGCCGTCGGGCGGATCGCGGTGATGTTGCCGCCAGCGCGATCCACGAAGAACGGATCGGGCGACCAGTAGCCGATCAGGCCGGGCAGCGCCGCGAAGGCAGATGTCCAGTTCTTGGCGGTGGACATCGCCGCCACGCCGGACGGGACCTCGATGGACGGAAAGATGAGAGGCATTGGGCAGTCCTTTTGTCAGGTGACGGCGATGTCGTCGGCCAGCGCCCAGCGGCGCAGGATTTGGGTTGGGGCAAGGGGATTGGGGGCGCTCCACGTCTCGCGCAGCGCGCCCCGGTTGGCGGTCCAGTTGTCGGTGCCGGCTGCGGTCATGCCATAGGCGTAGCGGACCCGAAGGGTGCCGGTCGGGACGGCCGAGAGAGTGATCTCGACATTCTTCCCGGACGCCACGACGCCTGTGATCGTCGCGCCATTGGTGACGCCATCGACGACGAATCCATGGGTCCCGACTGCCGCGACGCGTTCGGTATCGAGCACGAGATTGGTCAGACTGTCCCACTCCACCGTGATGACAGCGCCGGTCAGGCGTGCCACCATCATCGTCGGGCAGTAAAAGGGCTCCATCCGCGTCCGGGCCGCGACGGCCTCGGCTTCGAGCCCGGCGATGGCGATCCGGCTGTCGGCCGACGGCGTATCGGCCCCCGCAGCCAGTTGGAAGGCGTAAAGCGGCGCTACCGGCCACATCTCGACGAGCGGATCGGCGGTCCATGCGTCGGTGCCGGCCAGGATGCCGGTCCACTCACCGTCCGTCCGCGTGCCGCCGAATTGGGTGTAGAGGATATGGACGGCCTCGACCTGCCCGGTGGCGTTCATAGCCTGCACGCGGAGATTGTCGGCGAGCGTCACGGCCGAGGCGGCGGCCGCGGCACGCGGCGTCGTCTTGTCACCGGAGCCGAAGGAGAGCGGCAGCACGCGCACGGACACGTCGGCAATGCCGAAGCTCGCCGCGGCGGCGTCGAGGCGCGTCAGGGCATCGGCCATAGGCGCGGTGACAGCCGTCACCATGTCGGCGACCGGCTGGCTGGCGAGGCTGACATGCGCGGCCGACCATGCCCGCAGCCGCTCCCGCGCCGCCCATGCCGCGCCGGTCAGGGCCTCGGCCACCATGCCGGCCGAGGCCGTCTGTAGCGCCACGACCAGGTCGCTGCCATCGAGCCGGGTGACGTGGAAGCTCCACTCGTTGTCCCTCGACATGGATGCCCGCCATGGCTGGCCTACGCTGATGACAGCGGCGTGCGGCGCCGACGCATCCGGGATGCTGACCCCGGTCGAGAGCTTGGCGACGTAGCGCCGGGTCTCGCCGCGGACCTGCGGCGACAAATAGCGCGCGAGATCGCCGGCCTCGGTCACGTCGAAGGCATCGCCCCGCGGCCAGATGCCGTT
>CAZVNM010000070.1:0-1413 GCA_964628685.1 uncultured Bifidobacteriaceae bacterium
CATGGGGCTATCTCGTGAGGGCGATGGGGGAGAAGAGGTGGTCGTCGGGGGCGGGAGCTGGTGACGGCGGAGGGGATGGAGCGGGGGCGGCAGGGACTGCCGGTGCAAGCGTCTGCACGGGTGCGCTGAATAGGTCTGCCTCCGGCTCGAGCTGCGCCTGCAGGCGCTCGAGCTCGCGCTCGCGCAGGCGGCTGCCGAGCACGTCGTTTCGATAGCCGGCGGCGATGTTGAGGCAGAAGAGGTCGAGCACTTCGTTTCGGTCGCGGACCTTGACCCACTTGCGACGGTTGGGGTCGTAGATCTCGGCGGTGAGCTGCGAGTAGAAGGCTTCGCCGAGCTGGTCAGAGAAGGCGACGCGGCGATCGAGTGCGGTCTTGTCGCGGTCGCCGTCGAGGACGTGGAACAGGTGCGTCTTGGCGGTGTCTGCGCCGACCTGCCATTGCTCGGCGCCGTACTTCTTCTGCTTGCCGCGGGGGGTGTATTCGATGCGCGATGGCTTCTGGATGATGGGGCGCCCGCGGGTGGAGGCGCCCTTGGTGGCCATCACGCCGCGGCGCTGGCGGGGGGCGGTGAAGTCGATCACCGTGTCTTGCAGGAAGCCGGAGTCGACGGCGGTCATGCGGATGCGCACGTCGAAGCTGCGGCTGTTCTTGAACGGGGTGGCGACGTACTGGTCTAGCCATTCCCAGACTTCTGGCTCGGTGGGGTCGCCCTGGCGCTCGAGGTGATCGATGATCCACCACCGGCCGTTGGTGCCCCAGCCGAGAACGAGCAGCGCCAGGCGGTCTTTCTGGACGTCGACGGCGCAGGTGAGCAGCACGCAGCCGGGCGGCAGTGAGCGCAGGTCGTAGCGGGTGGCGCGTGCCTTGAGTTCGTCTTCGTCGAGCTTCTCGGTGGGGTCTTTGCTGACGCGGCCGAGCTTGGTGTTCTCGAAGGTTTTCCAGGCGGACTTATCGCGCTTGGCGGTCTCGGATTCTTCGGCGAGCTCGCCCCAGGAGAGGCCCAGCCCGACCGGGGTGTAGAGGGCGTTGACGTGGAAGCCGGGGACGGTGCGCTCGGGGTGCTCGGCGATCCAGCGGCCGGCGGCGAGCATCTCGGTCTTGTAGCGCTCTTCGATGCCGACACCGCAGCCGGCGCAGTGATAGACGGCTTCGAGCGGGCGGCCTTCTGGCCAGCCGAGGTTCTCCCATTCGAGCGTCTGCTCGTGGCCGCAGTGTGGGCAGGCGACGTGGTAGCGGCGCTGGTCGCTGGCTCGCCACTCTTTCCAGATCCGCGACAGGCTTTCAATGGTGGGCGTGGAGACGAGGAAGATTTTGCGGCGCGAGAAGGTGGAGGCGCGGGCCTCGGCGAGCTTGATCGGGTCACCCTCGCCTTCGAGCTCGATCGGGTAGGCGTCGACCTCGTCCAGGAAGA
>CAZVNM010000071.1:0-1408 GCA_964628685.1 uncultured Bifidobacteriaceae bacterium
CCCCTCGACGCTCTCCCCGCCCCCGCGAACCCCCGCACCGGGGATTACCAGCCGACGCGAAGACCCGCGCGGCCTGCCCAAACGTCGCTGTTATCGGTGCTGACCGCGCCGCCAGCGAAGGCGGCCAGGCTCTGGTTGATGCGGACGACAGCCGTTGCGCCGACCGCAGCCGCGCCGTCTGTGAAGCCGAGACCGCCGGAGACCGCGAAGGTTTCCTTGTCGCCGAGCCAGACCGGCGTTGAGAGCGCAGCGGAAAGGGCGAGGGCGTCGGAAGCGTCGAACTGCGGGACCGGCGTCGTCGGGCACTCCGCCGTGCCGGCGAAGCTGTAGGAGCCGTCGTTGGCACCGCCGTTGGAAATGCCGTCGATGGCGGCTTGCAGGATCGGCAGGTCAACGGGCGTCGATGTGGTGCAAGCGGTCTGTGCGTTGGCGGCGAGCGGCGCGATGCCGAGCATCAGGGCGGCGAGTGCTGCGGTGCGGATCATGTTGATCTCCAAGCTGGTTGAAAGGTCCCGGTGGACGAGGGAACGCCTGGGAGGAGAAAGTGCAGGCCGTCCACCGGGATCACCCTTTGCGCTGCGGGAGAAGGTTCGAAGCGCCCCCGGTGATGTGTGTAACTTACGCTTACGTTTTATGGCCCGTCAACTAAAAAATGTAATCGTAAGTTACGAAACATTGTGCACGAACACGCCGTATTCCAACATGCCGTTGAAATGACGTGGCAATATTGAGCGGACAAAGACTGTTGAAGCTTGCTCAGGGCCGTGGCGCGCGGCTTGATCCAGCAATGAGCCAAAGAAAAACCCGCCTTTGGGGCGGGCTTCGACCCGGTGGCGGGTCAGTCATTCGAGGGGGATAGGAAAATCAACCGGCGATTGCCGATAACCCTAATCGCCGTGACCGCGTAGACGGTGCCTAGGCAGCGGCACGAGGGTCCGAGCTGTCCGATTGCTTTTTGGGCTCTTTGCGGAGCGCGAGAGGCAGCATTTCGTTGGGCTCAACGTTCAGAAGCTTGCAGATTCTCGTCAGGGTCGTGAGGTCGGGCATATGCTCGCCGCGCTCATAGGTGCGGTAAGTGTGTTCTGCAACCTGCAAGGCGTCGGCAAATTCCTTTGCGAACCGAAAGCCCGCGTCTTTGCGAGCCTTCTTTAGTCGCTTCGCGAGAGCCTTTTTCACCTGTTCGTCCAGCCTGTCCATGGCCGGGTAATTTGCCCTTACCCGGCTATCCACACACGTCAGACGTTTGAACGTTTCTGACGGCTTGACGTTACGTGCTTTAAAAAGTAACGTCAAGTTACCGTTTGGCGTTGTCCATCGCGCTTTGGACAACTCCGTTCCGAGCCCTCAGCACATGCCTAGAGGATGAGATGCCGACCTCGATCAAACCCACCCGCGCGACTTCAACAGG
>CAZVNM010000072.1:0-1358 GCA_964628685.1 uncultured Bifidobacteriaceae bacterium
GGAGTGGTGAAAAGAATACGAGTTGTCAGGGTTAGCCTCGCATCACCGCCAGAAATGTACGAGGCAAAAGCGGATGCGGTAACCACGCCGTCCAAAGATGTTGGCAACGTAAAATCATAGTTAACAGAAGCACCGGCCGCAATAGAACCCGTAGCAATTCCGACAAGGCTAAAAAGCCAAGGGCCATAGCTTGTATACTGAGAACCTGTCGGGCTGTTGCTAGCCCAGCGAGTTGCTCCGCCTCCAGCTACCACAGTTTTAGTGTCTGGAACGACTGGAGAAAAGTCTACGTTCTCGTAAATCAGCGTTGAGTTGTTGTCGCGCGTGACCGTCTTGCCGTATGCACGCACCCCGGACAGTATGCCGTGTGCAACGTCCCATATCATCATAGCTCCCTTGTTTGGGCGCATGGCTCCGATACGGATTCCTTCAAAACGGCAATGCGTTACTTTCAGGCCATTATTGACATAGCCAAGCGTCACCGCGTTGGTGCCGGTACCGTCAGCAGTTTCTACATCCTCCAAATATGCGGGACCAAAAGTCGAGCAGTCTGCCTTGAAAATCGTAATATCTTGCGCCACCTGCTCAGTGTGAATCCCACGTATTTCAGATGAATCGCCGTCAAAGACCAGTCCTCTAGCGGAATACCAAAAAGCGAGATTTTCTACTTTCAGAGCGTTTCCTATCGCAATATCCAAGCACCGGCCGCCAGCGCGCCAGACGTGAACATCCGTTATCCGAGTCCAAAAACCTCCCAAAGAAACAATGCCGTGCTCTACGCCAGACACAAACACGTTTTCAATGAGCTTTGCCCCGCTGGCTGCAAATATTGCAATCAGGTTATTTGTTTGCGGCGCTCCTACAGCGTCTGGGTTGTAGACGCCTGCTGTCAGCATCGCTGACGAAATGATTGTCGGATTTACAATTCGCCCGTGCCCGGGTGAGCTACCTTGTCGCAGGTTGTAAGAAAGCACCGGGGTATCCGTAGCCGGTGCCCAGGATGCAACAAGCACGGCACCGGGGTCAAAAACAATATTTACATGCTTTTTCGACTTGTTTGCAGCGACGTTGGCTGCAATCGTGTTTGCAGAAACAGCTGGGTCAGTCAGTTCAGATGTACGTGTCGTAATGAACTGAAATCCAGTAAAAGTTGGCAACCCGACATTAATTGTCGAAGTGATTTTGTAATAGCCGGGAGGGATTTTTACTGTTCCACCGTTTGCCGACACCAATGAGTCAATTGCTGCTTGAATCGCCGCAGTATCGTCCGCTACGCCATCTCCCACAGCCCCAAAGTCCTTGACGCTCACCACCTCGCGCATCTTGTCCTGCGCCGTGCGCACAACCACAGTGCTATC
>CAZVNM010000073.1:0-1311 GCA_964628685.1 uncultured Bifidobacteriaceae bacterium
CCCCCGATGATTGCGCAGGTGCAGTGCAGCAGTATCCAAGCGGATCACCCCCCACTCTGAGCCAGTATCGCGGCACGAATCCATCCACATTTCGGCTGCGCCGAGCCACACCCCAAAACCGCCGTAGGGGATATTTCCGGCGTAGATGGGGTCGCCCATGGATGCGCCTGAGACATCGCCAACAGACCACACTTGCGTGCCGTCGTTGACATGCCCTGAACCCATGCCGTAGTTGCCGCGCCAATCGCAGCCGATACTGACCGACTTGATGCCGTCGTGCGTCGTAAAACCGTTGTTTGACGTTGATGGATTCATACCATTTAGCGTACCGAAACACCGAACAAACAGTCCGCTCGGAACAACCCCGGCATTAGCGTGCATATTGAACCCGTCCTTTGCATTCCTGTCAGCACGGCAATCGAATGCTGCAAACAGTCCACATCCGAGAATCTGAACTCCATCGACGACCGTTTCCCCGCCTGCTGCCGTATTTGAAGCTGTGCCATAGCGGAATGTACAGTCGTCGACAACCACAGTGTTTGTCGAGCCGTTGCGCACACGGATTGCCCCATTTACACCACCCTCAAAGTCAAACCCTCGAACAACCAAATTTTGGTTATTCGACCAATTGAATCCGGTGGCGTGCAGAATTACCCGCGCATTCGCAAGCGTCGGCACGACCTTGTTGTGCGGGTGTATGTACACGTTCACGTTGTCAGTGTACCAAGACCCCTCAAGGGCATCGCACGCTGCGGTCGAGGCAACCCATACGTAATCCGCGTAGATACCAGACGAGTCTTTGACGGACGGATTTACACAGCGATAGGCATTGCTTCGTGCAGCCTGATAGACATTCGTAAGTCCGCCAGTTTTGACCCATGTCAAATTGTCATACGTGCCAGTCTGGACGCGTCCGTTCATGGCTTCCATAAGAATCGGTACATTGCTGTTACGGTCACTCCCGTCGTCACCTGCGCTGACTTGCCGCCAATACGGAATTCCAGAATTCCACACAAGAACGCGAGATGGCAATCCGGATGCGCTGGCTGTGCGTAACGCGTTGCCGATGGATTTTTTTCGCAGCGCCCATGTCAATCCGCTGTTTGCGTCGTTTCCGCCGACGTTGTCGACATAATATGTGTTTGACCACGTCGACGTATCGATCAGCGATTCTGGCGTGATGTTACAGCCGAATCGATCCCCGACAAAAAATGCCTTGATCCCTGCCAATTGTGGAGGCACAGAGAATCCTTCTGGCGGCAGATAGACGCCTGCCTGAATCCCGCCTGCAATTTCAATCCCCCCACCCGG
>CAZVNM010000074.1:0-1301 GCA_964628685.1 uncultured Bifidobacteriaceae bacterium
GTGGCCTGCGAGATGTAGCTCGTCATCACCTCAGCCACGTCGTCGCTGAAGTATTCGGTGAACTCACCCGGTGCCACGTCGTCCAGCCAGTTCAGATCACGCTTGTTGACCGACGCCTGCCACGGGGTGATGCCGAGGTCACTCGTCATCTCTTCGATGTCGTTGGAGCCCGCCCCGTTGATGAGCTTGTTCAGGATCGCCTTCGCCATCGTGTCGGCATGGAATTCTTCGATCTCGGGGAAGCCCTTAAAGTCGCGGCGGTACTTCTCCAGCGCCTTGGTCATCTTCTCGATGAACTCACCCTGCTTCTCGGTGAGGACGTTGATCGACCAGACGCGCGGGTAGTAGTTCTTCTCCACCTCACCCATCGGCACCCACTCCATCAGCTCAGCGTCCCAGCGCGCGGTGTTCATGCTGCGCTGGTAGAGCAGAAGGTCGTCGAGCAGATCGCGCAGCGCCTTCACCGCCTCGTGCGCCTCGGGATGGTGAATGTCCTTCAGCTCGGTGCGGTTGTTCATGTACTTGCTCACCAGCTCGGCGGTGTCCTTGTCGAGCTTGACGAGGATGTTGCGCACCTTCACCTGATAGCGGTCGTTGGCCTGCGCAGCGGCTTCGAGGAAGCTCTGCTTCTCGCCGCGCACATCACCTTCCATGCGGAAGAACATCTTGCCCAGCGCCTTGACGTGCGGGTTGGCCGAGTCTTCGAACACGCTGGCAGCAGAGTAGACACCTTGCTTGAGGAAGTTGTGCAGCTTGTGTCCGAAGGCGCGGGTGTTCAGGCGGCGGGCTTCGAGCGCCTGCTTGTTCGCCTCCAGCACAGCCTGCACGCTCACACGACCTTCGGGCGACGCCATCGCCCCATCGCGGAAGGCACCTAGCAGCTTGAGCGCCAGTGCGTCCTGCTTGAGCCGTGCGCGCTCGTCCTTCGCCACTTCCGAGCCGAAGACCTTGTCACGCAGCGCGAGCTGGGCTTTGTTCAGGAAGTTCATGACCTTCTGGAAGAACGTCTTGGCCTGCGGCCCGAGCTTGAGCCGGTCAGCCATCCAGAACTGGAAGGCGTACGCAGCGGCTTCCTCGGGGTCCTTCAGTTGCTCCAGGGCGTTCTTGTGGTCAGCCAGATGCTTCTTGAGCTGGCTCATCACGGCTGCGTTCTTGGCAAGGTTCTCGATGACCTTCACCGCCTCCGGGTGCCCCATGTCGCGCAGCATCTTGAAGAGTGCGTGCAGCGCCTCGTGCCGCCCAGTACCCATCGTGTCGGTGGCCCCAGCAGCGATCAGGATGCGCATCTGCTGCGGGTCGAA
>CAZVNM010000075.1:0-1243 GCA_964628685.1 uncultured Bifidobacteriaceae bacterium
GCGCGAAACGCGGCGGCAACCCGCGCAAACTGCTCGTCCTGTGTCGCGTTCGATGTTGTGCCTAAATTCGCCCAGCCTTCGTCGCCGACCAACGAAACGCCTTTCTTTTCATCCATAAAATAGAATTTATTTTGCATCTTCCACGCTCCTAACCGATGGTGTCCCATTGGTTGCGCTGGTATGCCACATGCCAGCCTAACGCGCCCGCGCTGATCGTGTCGGGTAAATGATGTTTCTCGCCGCTGGAAAATACATCCTCCTGCGAGGCGAAGCGGTGTTCGTCATACGCCCAACGGATGAACGGATACACTACGTCGCCCTTTTCACAGGCAGTAATATACTCACTCAACAAGTCGGCGCGCGCGCGCCCTGCCATGATAAACGCCTTTGCGGGATGTTTGACAATATCCTTGACCACATCACCCAAACCCGTACCGTCATGCGCCGCAGACCCGCCGTACCTGTCCATGCGCTTATCCAATTTGTCTACCATCACATGCCAGTCCACCCGTCCTGTGCGCTCCCATGCCACACAACGCACAGGACGCACATCGCAACGAAAGGTTGGGATAATCGTCCAGTCATTCTTTCGCGCCCAGTCTGCGCCGTGCGCGTATGTGCCGCTCGAAACAGGCGGCTCGATTTCGATGTACTCATTTGCCTGCCCCTCAAATACGCCGAGAGATTTGTCAAACAGTTTGTCAATCGCGTCGGGTTGTATCGCGCGGCTGGACGGGTTCGGCTCTTGGTTCTCGTATTCCGTCTGCCACATGATGTCAGTGATCTCACCGCGTTTGCGCTCCACCTCCGCCGCCGCCAGCCAGCCGTGCGGCTCTAGGTTTTCGTGATAGCACCATTCGTAAACACCAAATGATTTTTCCGCCGCACGTTTAAGAATCTCCTGCATTGTGCCATTGATATATTGCCGCGTACTCGATAGTACCGTCTGCGCGGGAATACCGTCCCGCGCCATCGGTTGCCCCATCGCCGCATCCAATATCGCCATGTCCATCTCGTCTATTTCGTCGGCTCGCAACCGTTGCGGGTGGGGTCCACGCACCGAGGCTTGAGACGCCATCAACGCCTCGATCCGCGCACCGTTGGATAGTTTGACCTCGCGTTTCGACGGGTCACTGAGTAGTAATGACTTCGGCGCGTTTTTGTAATTCCAAAAATCCGCGATGTATTGATTGACACGCTGAGACTGCGCTCCCGATCCGCCGAGAATACTCTCGCTCGCGCC
>CAZVNM010000076.1:0-1230 GCA_964628685.1 uncultured Bifidobacteriaceae bacterium
GACTGAGGCGACGCCGGGATTTGGTGCGGCACTCAAGGTAAAGAAGGATCACTACTCTATCCTTACCAGCCATCGCAACCTGACAACTTATAGCACGACTGATATGTTCCATGCTTGTCCGCGCAAGTGGGCAATCAAGAAGATGCAGTCTGATGCAGGAACAGTTCAGCGCATTAACAGCCCAACGTTTGCATTCGGCCATGCGGTTGGTGCCGGCGTAGCAGTCTACGATCAGACTCTCGATGTGCGTGAAGCTATCTGGGCTGCCTTCCTTGCTTGGGACATTGACCTTCTTGAAGAAGAATTCAAGAATGAGCGAAAGACTGGCAAGAGTTTCTATGAGGCGGTATGGGCGCTCTACACTTACCGCACCTTCCATCAAGAAGAAACCAACCTCAACGATTACGAGGTAGTTAACATTGAAGCAGTAATGGTGGTAGATTTTGAGGACGGCCACTTCTACTCAGGTCACATCGACGAAGTCCTCAAGCATCGAGAGACTGGCCGCTTTCTCGTTAAGGAGAACAAGACGACTGGATTCAAGAACGTAGACCCATCGCTCTATGGCAACAGTGACCAAGCTCTCTCATACAGCATTGTCATTGATATGCTTGGCGGCACAGAGTACGAGGTACTTTACACGATCTACAGTGCCAGCGATCAGCGCTGGATTCAAATCCCCTTCCCAAAGACTGCGCTCAAGAAGGCGGAATGGCTGCAAGATCAGCTCCTCATCCACAATCAGATCGAGCAATACAGCGAGCTGAAGTTCTTTCCCAAGCGCGGGCGCAGTTGCTTCTCATTCATGCGCCGCTGCGAATACTATGAGTCCTGCGATCTGAACTTCTCTACCGTCTTTGGCAAAGAGTTCGCGGATCTCCCAGCCATTGCGAACGCAGAAGATATTGAGAAGCTGGAGCATATTGATTACTTCACCACACTCACACAGATTACCAACCGACAGAAGGAGAAACTGAATGAATCCCGCTAACGCTATCAATCTTGAACTCATGGCTGCAACTCTTGTGAGTGCGGCACAGCATCCAAGCGTGGACTTCTACCATGAAAGCAGCGATGTGTGCATTGGTGTGAGTCCTGTCCCCTTTATGACTGAAGAAGGGGAGGATGGGCAAGAACACAGGCACTATGCACTCGTTGTCTATGGCCCCAAGGATAAGCTGCCCAATACGCAAGAGGCCGTGAAGTTTGCAGAGGCTGCCATTGCCATGA
>CAZVNM010000077.1:0-1227 GCA_964628685.1 uncultured Bifidobacteriaceae bacterium
TCGGTTTCTGCCTTCCATTGTGGATCTTGCTCAACACCAAGAGCGCCTGCTGCCTTTGAGATAAGGCCGTGTCCGATGTTCTTGAAACCCGTCAAGGTGTCAATCGGGTGCATGAAGGGATAAGCGAGTGTCTTAGCAGTGTGGACGGCGCTTGCTCCTGCGTTGTCCCAAGCCTTACCGGGAACGTCAGACCAAGACAATTCTTTGGCTTTTGATTGATCCCCGCCGCCGTAATTCTTGCGCATGACGCTAACGATGGTTTCGTCTGGCGTCCCATCAGGAAATTCGATTGTAGACCCGTCAGGCGCACCGATGCGGATAGCCATTATTCAAGGTTCCCGGTTGCAGGATTGTAGCGGCGGACAGCGCCTTGACCAGATGGTGCGGCTTGCGGGGTTTGGCCGTTTCCATACTTTGCAAGCATGTCTTCAGCTTTCTTACGCCCACGCTTAACGATGCGCTCATAATCAGCAAGGGCTGCCAGGAAGGCATCGCGAGACAGAGCGGTCCCCATGCGGGTGACGGCCTTTGTTGCCGTCTCGCCTTCTGCGTTCGATAGCGAGCCCATGCCACGCATCTTTTGGATGGCGGTCAAGAACGCGCCTGACTTGGCCTGATTTACTTTTTGCTGGAAGTCATATCCTGGTGTTCCAGGGATGACGTTACCGTAAGATGAGAACCCTGTTGCAATGTCAAGGCTCGGATCGTTCTTGATGTCGTCAAGAAGCGTCAAAGCATCGTCCATGGCTGCAATATCGGCTGGTGCCGATCCTGTCGCTGTGCCTTCAGCTTCACCGATCTTCTTAAGACGCTCAGCGCCTTGCAAGTCTTTCTGGACCGTCTGCCCCGTTGACGGGTTCAAAAATCCTGTTCCAAGGTCCAGATACTTATTGGCCCGCTTCATTTCAATGAACCGCTGCTGATCTTCAGGGCTCATTTTGTTATAGATGTTCCATTCCTGAATATTGGACGGCAGGTCTTCTCCAGAAAGTTTTTTCATCTTCTGCAAGATGAGCTTTTCAGCAAAGTCCTTGGTGTATGGATTGGCAAGCATCTTGCCCAAGGCTTCGCGGCTCATGTTCATGCCGCCAACCGTCTGGCCAGACGCATCTGCCACCTGCACGCCTTGCGGCTGCTGTGGCTGTCCATCGAACCATTGCGCCTCTTGCTGACGACGATTGACCAAGCCTTGATTGGTGACGCCGCCTGCCTTGTTGTACTGAAGCA
>CAZVNM010000078.1:0-1207 GCA_964628685.1 uncultured Bifidobacteriaceae bacterium
CGCCCGCATCTATGGTGTGGACATGTCCGGCAAGCTGGCGCTGATCAAGGGCAGCCGCTTCGGCACCCTGCAGGCCAAGGGTCTGGTCAGCTACACCCGCGGCAGAAACCTCTCTTCCGGCGACGATCTCTACCACATCATGCCGCTCAACATGAAGCTGGCGCTGGATCATCGCTTCGGCCAGTGGAGCAATACGCTGGAACTGAAGCTGGTCGATGCCAAGGACCGCGTGCAGGATGTGCGCAAGGAGCTGGAAACTTCCGGTTACGGCCTGCTCAATTTCTACAGCAGCTATGAGTGGAAACACGCACGTCTGGATGTCGGTTTCGAGAACCTGCTGGACAAGGATTATGACGATCCGCTCGGTGGCTCCTACCTGGGTCAGGGCGCTACCATGCGCAGCAGCGATCTTGGCCCGCTGTGGGGCACTGCCGTTCCCGGCATGGGGCGTTCCATCAATACGACTTTGACCGTCATGTTCTAACTGCTGTTGAAGGTTGTACCATCCCGACTACCGCCAGCTTGCCTGGCGGTTTTTTTGCCCGGCGTCAGCCTTCCAGCACTTCCAGAAAAGCATCGCCGTAGCGCAGCAGTTTGGCCTGGCCGACTCCGCTGATGCCGGCCATTTCGTCCAGCGTCTGCGGCTTGCGGTTGAGGATCTCCAGCAAGGTGCTGTCGTGGAAGATGACGTAAGGCGGCACGCCCTGTTCGCGCGCCAATTCCAGCCGCTTGTCCTTTAAAGCCTGCCACAGCGGGTCGTCACTGACGCCGGCATAGGCCTCGCGTGCGCTGGCACCGCGTTCGGCCTTGCTCGTCTTGCGTCGCGCAGGTTCAGCGTCGCGCCGTAGCCAGACTTCCTGCTCGCCCTTGAGCACCGGCCGCGCGGCTTCGGTCAGTTTCAGGCCGCCATAAGCCGCCATGTCGCTTTCGGCATAGCCCGCCGCCACCAACTGGCGGAACACGCTGCTCCATTGCGCCTGGCTCAAGGCTTGGCCGATGCCGTAGGTGGAAAGCGTGTGATGGTTGAACTGGGCGATCTTCTCGGTCTTTTTGCCCAGCAGCACATCGATCAGGTGGACAACGCCGAAGCGTTGCCCGGTGCGGTAGATGCAGGAAAGCGCCATCTGCGCCGCCTGGGTCGCGTCCCAGGTATCGACCGGCGTCAGGCAGTTGTCGCACTGGCCGCAATCGCCCGGGTGCGCCTCGC
>CAZVNM010000079.1:0-1197 GCA_964628685.1 uncultured Bifidobacteriaceae bacterium
TTGCAACGCCGATGTGAGCGACAATGAGGGCTTCGTCAATAGCTCGCAGCCAGCCATCTGGTACGCTCGGCGCGGGCTGTTCGCAGTGACTCTTCGCTGCCTTCCACGCTGCTGCCCAAGTGGCCGCCTCCGCCTTCCATTCGCGGTCGATGAATGACTGCGAAAAGTGCTGTTCAAACGCATCTGCCATACCCGGATATGGTGCGTCGGGGCTGCGGTGCAACTCATGGCTGAACCGTGCCCAAGCCTTGCGCACGGACGCGTCTTGTACGCTCGGCGCGGGCTGTGCGCCGGGTAGGGCGTAGAGCTTGTCTTCAGGCATCAGGCCGAGCGACGGGAGGAGGATTTCTGCGTGGCGAAGGTCTTCAGCTCGGCAGATAGGCACCTGCTTCTCCATCTGCTCGATCTTGGCGCGCAGACGCTCGATCTCTAGCGCCGCTTCTTTGCGAAGCTCGCTATAGCCCGCGCTCAGGCTATCGTTAAGGCGATCAACAATGTCAGTCATTTCTCTTCTCCTGTTGCGCCGCAGTACTCGCAGGTTTTAATCGGTGCTGTCATTTCTTTTCTCCTTGTGCGTCGGGCGCTTCGGGCAGGGGCATCCAGTGTGTCGGCTCAAACCCCCAATCGGAAAGGTCATCATTAGCGTGGTCTACCCATCTGCCTACATGGTAGTCGCTGTACATGCACCCTGTAACGAACACCCACGGGATAATGATGTACCCTGACGGGCCACACAAAAGCAAAAAGCGGTCTTTCGGTGCTGTTTCAATCGGTTGCCACATCATCATTCTCCTTTTGCGCCGGGGATGACGATGGTGGCAATTGCGCGCTCAACATCGGCCTCAAGCTCGTCGGCGTACCCCCGTTCAGGATTGATGTTCCCCTTCACCTCTTCCAGCACATCAAGGGCCGCCCAGAGCATTGCACGCAAGGCGTCGCGCTCGTTCGCTATAGCATTTAACTCTGGCCCGAGCGCATCAATCACCTTTTCCTTCCGGGCGATATCTTTCTCCGCCGCTTCGAGGCGGTCGAGAATCTCGTTAATAGTTACAGGAGATGTAGGCCAATAACAGTCAGCAATCACCTTACGCAGTTCCTCGATTACTGCACTCTTCGCAGGCTGCATCTTTGTGTCTTTCATCGTGTCCACAGTTAATCTCCTTCCAGTCAGTTGTTACCAAGTGGTCTTCACCTACT
>CAZVNM010000080.1:0-1147 GCA_964628685.1 uncultured Bifidobacteriaceae bacterium
CCTAGTTGGTATCCTCTTGGTGGGATTTGTCTTGTTTGCGCAAATGTCAAATACATCAACAACGTCTACAAATACTAGAGCAGCAAGCTGTGTTGAAAATGTAACAAAATGTGCAGACGGCACATTTGCTGGACAATGTTCAAAAATGTCCAATGGAGATTTTAATGGGTATAAGTGTGGATGTTTCGGTAAAGCTTACGCTGAACTTAAAAAGAAAGCAGATGGCACAGATGCAACCGGTTGTGAAAAACCAGTTGCAAATACTGTCTACTGTCAATTCAATAATGAGATTGTTACAGACACATCATCTAAATACAAATGGGTTGATTCTACTGCAACTGTTGCTAATGCCGGAACAGGCCTTGCAGTGGGAGATCCAATCAAATGTATTGTTGATGTTGTAAAGAATGAAAACGTTGGAGCACGATGTTTCACTAATGCTTCAGGCGATATCAATAAGCGATATAGCTTGTGGAATGCTGAAACTAAGGCAAACTGTCCAGTTCCAGCAGGTTCATGTACCGGAACGTGTACAGGAAAAGCACAAGGCACATGTGATTCTGGAAAAATATGTTCATGTTTGGCAGGAAAGACGTATCCAACATGGAACTTAGATGCTTCATGTGCAGTAACGCCAGCTGGACCAACTTGTGAATTTGGTGGTGAACTTGTTACAGACACATCATCTAAATACAAATGGGTTGATTCTACTGCAACTGTTGCTAATGCCGGAACAGGCCTTGCAGTGGGAGATCCAATCAAATGTATTGTTGATGTTGTAAAGAATGAAAACGTTGGAGCACGATGTTTCACTAATGCTTCAGGCGATATCAATAAGCGATATAGCTTGTGGAATGCTGAAACTAAGGCAAACTGTCCAGTTCCAGCAGGTTCATGTACAGGTAAATGTACCGGTGCTAATGGATCAACATGGGATCAAGGTAAATGTGATCCAGCAGGGACAGGTAAAGTATGCGCATGTCAAGCTGGAAAAACGTATCCAACATGGAACTTAGATAGAGGAGTATGTCCATTGCCAATAGTGGAACCGACTACTGCACTATAAGTATTTTTCTAAAAGGTTAAATAAATCACCCGGGGACGCCCGGGTGTTTTTTTTGGTATGATAATTGGTATGAGTAAAACT
>CAZVNM010000081.1:0-1126 GCA_964628685.1 uncultured Bifidobacteriaceae bacterium
TCAACATAGCCGGCGCAATTCGAGTCCAAAAGAATGGTTCATGAGGCGCTTACTTGAAAGCCGCTTTCTTTGCAAGGAGTTCCCGCTTGCTCGCCGACACCGAACCATGCGAACAACGAGCGATTCTGGAAATCTCTCTAAACGAGAGCCCTGCCTCTAAAAGTGAGTGGATCAAGGCATCGTTTCGTTTGCGCTCGCGCCCAATTTTTTTGCCTTTGGCCTTGGCGTTTTGGAGACCCGCGATCACGCGATTTCTGATAATTTCCCGCTCCATCTGTGCGAGCGCGCCGAGGATCGTGAAGAGAGCTAGGCCCATAGGGGAATTCGTGTCGAGTTGTTCCGTCGTAGAGACAAATCTCACGTTTTTCTCTTTGAATTTCTGAAGTGCTTTCAAGAGATGGCTCACACTTCGAGCGAACCTTGAGAACGAGAACACGATCACCTGAGAGCATTCTTGCCTCTCTACTCGTGCCATCATTTCGTTGAGTGCTGGCCGACTTTCCTTGGCTCCTGAAATCCCGTGATCCACAAATATTTCGTAATTTTGAAGTCCTTGCCTTGAACAGTAGTCGAGGAGTGCGAATTTCTGGCTTTCGATATTTTGGTCGCTCGTGGATACGCGAAGATACAAAAACACTTTGGGTTGCTCTTGGCCGAGCAGCACTTGATTTTCATTCATAGTTTGGCCCTTCTTGATAAGACGGGGACGAAGTTTGTCTTCGCCCCAAAAGAGCCGATGATTTGTTCTATGGTCCGACGAGAGCTTGGTTTAGCCGCTTAAGGCTAACGAGTCCTTGCTTGTGAGCTTTCGCTGCTTCGTCCCTCATGGTTCGGGTGAGGTCGATTAGCCCTCCAGTAAGACCGACCACTAACGCAAATTGCAGGAGCCCTAAAACGATTCGAGCCATTAGATTCATAAGAACCTCCGTTAAGTGTGAGGCTCTTCAGACCAAGGAAAAGTGGAGATGGAACGCCCGCGAAGTTTGCGTCTGACTAAGACTTCAGTAAGATTTTAGTAAGATCACGACCGTGATTTTCTGTGATGGTCCGTGATCATTACTCAATTCTGATCTTGCTAACTCGTTGAAACCTTTGGTTTGTGATTTTCCCTACTTAGGGAATTTTC
>CAZVNM010000082.1:0-1122 GCA_964628685.1 uncultured Bifidobacteriaceae bacterium
TGCCGACGTCGTGGTATCCTCTCTACCTGAGAGTAGGGAGGAGGACGTGTTGGCGACGTTGACGCATCGCGTGACGACGACGGATCTCATGATCCGCGGCCGCGCCTTGACACCCACGGAACACGATGAGGGGTTGCCGGATCGTGTGACGCGACGGGCTGGCAATGGGGTGAGTGTCCTTGTTGACGGCGGTGACGAGCGTTCTGCCGTGGCACTGGATCCGCTGCAGGTGAAGGTGGCGACGATGGCCCATGCACTTGGCTCGAAGACGCGGGCGGCGGAGTACCTCGGCGTGTCGAAGAGCCAGCCGGGGAAGTGGCTGTCTGGGCAGGAGAGCCCGAACCCGGATGCCAGGCGACTCATCCAGGACTTCGATTACGTCTGGTCACGTCTGACGGATGAACGCTCACCGCATGCGTCGGCCGTGTGGCTCGAGTCACCGAACGCCTTCCTTAGTGGTGCGACACCACTCGTGTGGCTGCGAACCCGCGGGCCGGTGGACGTGGTCGCCGCAGTCGACGCCGAAGAGGCCGGCTCGTACGCATGATCAAGATGTACCGGGTCACGTGGGTCGACCCGGCCTGGCGGAAGCTACGACCATCGGACCCGTTTCACCCACTGCATGTCCCGGTCCACCGGCAGGGGCTGGGACGATTCGACAACCCGGCCCGCTACGCGGCGCTCTACGTGTCACGCACCGACGTCGCCGCGGTCGGAGAGACGTTCGCGAACCTGGCGGTCTGGCCCACGGAGGAGATCACCCGCACCCGGGAAGACCGCCCCCGGTGCCTGGTGACCTACACGCTGCCCGATGCCACACGCCTGTTGGACCTAGACGACCCCCACGTCCTGGTCGACCTGGCGATACGGCCCAGCGACGTCGTCCGACGAAACCGCAGCCACACGCAGGAACTCGCCGCACGGATCTGGCAGACCCACCACACAACCGGCATCAGCGGCCTCGAGTGGTGGTCGTACTGGCGGCCGGAATGGCGTGTCGCCGTCCTCTGGTCGAAAACGCGGCGCATCGCATTCCCGGCCATGAGAACGCTGGACGTTGAGCCGCTCACCACCGACCACCCAGCCGTCACAGTCGCGCTCGATGTCCTACCACGAAAACTC
>CAZVNM010000083.1:0-1119 GCA_964628685.1 uncultured Bifidobacteriaceae bacterium
AGAACTTCGTTAGCGAAAGAGTATTCTTTTTCAGGAACATGATCATAGGAAAAGTATATCTTTTTTAAAGAAGGAATGATAGTACCGTTAACTTCAATATCATCATCCTTAGTTGTAAATAAGAAAGGATACTTATCTGATTTAAATTCCCAGAACAGTGTTTGTGTTCTAAATCTACCTTGTGAATCTTTAAGAACACTTTTGGTAGAAGAAGAGATAGAAGATGTATCTATACAATGCATATATTAAATTTTAAAGAAAGAAGGTATTATATGTAAATAGTATAACATAATACTTCTTGACTTTATAGTGTTTTACTTATTCTTCTTTCTTTTCTTCTTTTTTTTTTATATTTTTTTTTCTTCTTTTCTTTATATTATATATATATATTATATTATTATATATTATTATAACTATAGTCTATAACTTATTGCGAGGGGTGGGGTTGGTTTATACCCCGAGCCAGGGTTTTAGTTATACCTCGTAATCGAACAGAAACATACCTAGAATCGTTTATATATACTTAGGGTATACCCATGTAGCCAAATAGAAAGAAAAACGATTGTAGAGCTTTCTAGACCCCGTAGAAAAGATTTATTGATAACCATGCGGGTTCTCTAACATTTCTCCCCAAAAAAGCTTTGGCTTTTCTATGAGAAATTTTTTAGTTGTAATGCACTATATAAACGTATACCCCCATCCCCCCTCTCCCCCACCCGCCATGCAATTTCTTATTGATAATGAGTCTCATTTCCCACTTCCAGGGCAATTTGATAGTGATTATCATTAGTATTTCCCACTTGGGATTTGACTGATCGGTCTAGTGGTGTAAAAAACAAGCAACTATCATGCCACATCCCATTAATTTTATTTATACCCCTATTAATTCTCTCTATCCTGCACCGTTGGCACATTTCTTGCTACGCGTCTATACTAAGAACCTAGGCTTTGTCGATTTTCTTTACAGCACAAATCGTTTTAATTCAATGACTTATGTAATATCCCATGGCTAATGTAAAATTTCCCGACAACCCGCCATGCTATGTAACCTATTGATTCTATTGAGTTTATTCAATATCCTATGTCGATAAATTTTACACTTATCATCCTGGTACATTC
>CAZVNM010000084.1:0-1102 GCA_964628685.1 uncultured Bifidobacteriaceae bacterium
CGCATTGTTGATAAAAACGAATGGTTTCCCAATGTTCAGGAATTCTTCCATTCATCCACCATAAAACAGTGTTAATGGCGCGTAGTTTTCTCATAATAGCTCCAGGAATTGAAATGAGATTCAAGACGAAAGGCAATCCAACATGCAATATACTCTGTCATGAAGTCTTGCCGTTCTTTTTCTGTATCATGGAATGTGATGTTCATAGTTCAATAAATCCTTCTTGGGTTTTAATGGCGATGGTCACATTCTTTCCGCCGGTTAATTCGACAACGTGACCGACCTTATTCTCAAGGGCCTTGATTGCGGCATTCCTTGTTTTGTATCCACCAATGCGGGTAGGATGCAGATACTTAGCTCCATATTGATCCGTGTATTCTGCAATCACATGGAACTTGTTGATATTTTTCTCATGTTTGTGCATATCAATGAACATGATTAACTCCATTTATAGGGCAAGATTACCCAAAAGAGGCACGATTAAATGCCTCTTATGTGTAAACCTACTAAGACTCAGACCTAGACCCAGACCTAGACCTAGACCAAGACCTAAACGTTATTTAGCAGGAAAGCGAGCCAAAAGACTATTCATCAATTCTTGATCTTGCTCTTTAATAATAGTCTTGTGCGCCTTGTTCAAGTGGTGGCGATAGGCCCGGACAAGATTATGTAGTGCTGTTTCCATATCCCATTCCGTTTTCACTTTCTGTTCTTTGACAATATCCCAGAAGGACGGCAACGATTCCACATAGGCCCATGCTTTATCCTCATCTTTCCAGCATTCCTTAATCTCCGGGTCAGATTTAAGCTTGGCATGAATGCCTTTTTCTTGCGTATAGGCCAGATTGCCAGCCTTACACATGAAAGAAATGATATCATTCTTGCGAGTTCCCTTGCCTAGGGCATTGACAAGATTGATTGCCGGAGTAGATTGATTGTTCACCACGGAATGATAAAGCGCATTCCGGATCAATTCATCAATGAGCATGTCAGTTTTAGCCTGACTATTCTTCAGGTTAGTAACTTGTTTGTTGAATTCCTTCATTTCGTATCGTTTCATGTTGTTTCCTTTCGTGTAAATCGTGCGGAATTGCACGTGATA
>CAZVNM010000085.1:0-1101 GCA_964628685.1 uncultured Bifidobacteriaceae bacterium
CTATCGTTAGGTACTCCAGGCTTGGCATGACTATCTCCAATAATTAAATGAATTATCCGTTCTTTAGCCACTGTTTAGGAATTCCTTTTCTAAAATCACACCATTCAAATCCATTCTTTGTAGCCCAATCACCATAGCTAGTCTTCGATCCCTTCCGAATCTTCACATCCGAGTTCATAAAAATAAAGCGAATCTCTATCTCTGGATTGTTCTCTTTTACAAGAAGCATCTTCTTTCTGTCGGCACTGGTTAGACGGCCTTTCGACTCGAAAACTATATTCTTGTTTGTGCCTATTAGCCAATCTGGTAAATAATTTCGTTTTGTTTCTGGAACTATATATGAAAGCTTGCATGATTCATATTCAAAATGAATGTTACGTTTAGTTAAGTAATTAGCTATTTGTTCTTCAAATTTACTACGAAATTTCAACCCCATTGTTCTGCCATAGCATCTGCTATTCCTTGGTAAGTTCTACTACGTTCTTTCCATCTATTTAGACTTGGGGGCATTTTATGTACCTTAGCTTCCCTACCTTCCACAATATTTGTGGGTTCAAGTTTAGGTAATCCTTTTAACCAGAGACAAGTAGCTTTTGTTTCACCATGTCCAAACATCCAAGGTTGAATAATTTGATCTGGTTTCCTAAATTTAGTAGACATAATAGAAATAGGATTCTCTACTGCAATTTTATGGATAGGAGCATTAACAAGTTCCATAAAGAATTCAATGGATTCTTGTTGCTCTTGCCTCTTCTCTTTAAACCATCTAGCCCCACTAACAGCTAAATGAGTACAAGGTGGATGTGCAATCATCAAATCCCACCCTTCTAGATTAAGAAGAACATCATCTTGAATATGGTAACTGGAATTATCCTCTGCTGGAAGAATATCACAACTCCAAGCATCATGTCCTTTTTTTCTAAAAGCTTCTCTTACTTTACCTGAGTATTCACAAGCTACTAAAACACGCATCCTTTTCTCTCCATATCCAGAGACAGTCTGCATTCATCCAGAACCGCTCAGAGTCATCACCATATAAATCAGAAACAGTCCAGAACATTTCTTCCTGGTCAGTTAAAGGGTCAATAAGTTTACCTGCTT
>CAZVNM010000086.1:0-1098 GCA_964628685.1 uncultured Bifidobacteriaceae bacterium
GAAAGCCCCATGGAGCCGGTGATCCTGCGAGGCGCGGCACCTTACGGTTCCGGTTACGGTTCCGGTTACGGTTACGGTTCCGGTTACGGTGACGGTGACGGTTCCGGTTACGGTTCCGGTGACGGTCACGGTTCCGGTTACGGTTACGGTTCCGGTTACGGTTCCGGTTACGGTGACGGTGACGGTTCCGGTTACGGTTCCGGTGACGGTCACGGTTCCGGTTACGGTTACGGTTCCGGTTACGGTGACGGTTACGGTTACTACTGGCGCGCCTGTCTCGACGGCTTCGCAAAAAAGTGGCCAGAGGCCCAGCAAGAGCGTCTTGCTACTCTCGCGAAAGCCGGAGCGACGATTGCCTATTGGCGGTCGGACTCCGCTGGCAAGGCATGCAACGGCGGGCGCAACAAGCCCGTCGCACCGGGCACCGTCGAAACAATCCCTGGACCTCTCTCCCTATGCGGGCCTGGCGCTCTGCACGCGACGCTGATCCCTCCCAAGTGGAGCGGCGAGCGCTGGTGGATCGTTGCTCTCATCGGCGAGGTCATCGGCGATGATGAAAAGTTGGGGGCTCTCACGCGCGAGGTCATTGGTGAGTGCACATGACCTCGGCCAGCCCAAAATACGGTGAAGGCGTCCTCTCAATCGAGCAGAGGATGCTTGCCGCCAAGGCCCGCCCCGTCCTCACCGGAGGCACGGATGTCTCGTAAGCTCATCGATACGCCGTTGCTCTACGTCTGCTGGCACAGCGGCATTTTCCCAAAGACCTACCTGGCCCAATTCGTAGGCAACCCAGTCGCCTTCGTCGTTCTCGGCCTTGAGATTTCATTCCCGCGCTGGATAGCCGGAGGTACTTCAGAATGAGCCAGCAAGGACAAGGGGACGTGGTGAAGCGAGCGCGGGTCGCCGCCGAGAACAACCGCACTTGGCTTCAGCGCGGCTATGACACGAACAAGCAGCCGCTAGACCACTTGGGGAAAGCCAAGTGCGTAGCGCAAGCTCAGATCCTTGACGAACTTGCCGACGAGATCGACCGTCTCCGCACCTTACTCTCATCGTCCAGAGGGGAGCAGGGGAAGGCGCACACCGCGCGCGAAGTGC
>CAZVNM010000087.1:0-1088 GCA_964628685.1 uncultured Bifidobacteriaceae bacterium
ATACCCGCCCATGCCGGTCCGGGGCCGGTCGATCGGTTACATGGCAAATTTACCACTTGTCTATTGGCAATTTTTGTCTTTCTTTATTGGTAAATTTACCATTTAACTATTGGCAATTCTTTATATCTATTGCTTAGAGTGTCACGCAGTGACAGGCTGTTTAGTTCTCGTTGCAATCTTTTTGCAATCTGGCCCGATGCTGATAAGCCAAATTTATGAATGGATAGAATCCATTGATACCGCCGGGAATAGATAGATCGTATCTGCCCATCAAAACGATTGATTAGCCAATGGCTTGCCAGCGTGAGACTATATGGATGCAGTACCTTCCTATAACGTAACACTTGATAAAGAGGTTCTATCATGTCTGCTATGTCCTACCCCGTCGCCATCAGCCGCAATCCCGAGAACGTCACGCCTGCCAGCAATGAGCGGCTAATCATTGTGCGATTCAAGAATCCTGCCCGCGCAGCTGCAATTGCCGTTCCTGCCGAACCGTGGGAACGGATGAAGCGTGAGGTTCCCATGGCCTACGCGAGCCTCCTTGATGCCGTGCTGGAGAAAGCTGCTAAAGACATCCTGTCTGCCACGCTCTCCAGCTTCACCACTTGGCCGACTGAGATCGATGCGATGCGATTTACGTTCGACGCCCTGATGGAACAGGCCAGCGGATCCAATAGCGGATGGCTCAGCAAAGAGGAACTTGCCGCCGCGTGGAAAGCATCGGCCACCCGGAAAGCCTTCTATGGTGATGCGCGGTTCGGCAGCAATCCGGCATATCGGAAAGCTGTCGCCAAGTTTGAAGAGCTCGTCCTGAAAATGGCCGCGAAGAATGCGAGCTACAAAGAGGAGGAACTCGACAAGATCCTCGCCAAACTGGCCGATGAGGATCTAACCGGAGAGTTCGGAACGTTCATCGTTCGGAGAATTGAACAGATCCGCAACAAGCCGATGACGACCGAGGTTGATCTCGACTTGCTCTGATCGGCGCGAAGCGCGAGGCCGCCGGGCAACCGGCGGTTTTTCTTAGTCCTCAGTTGAGAATGATTCTTATTCCCAGAGCCAACCCCTTTAATAGATCGCTCACT
>CAZVNM010000088.1:0-1086 GCA_964628685.1 uncultured Bifidobacteriaceae bacterium
GCAAGCCTTTACTTTGCTGATGAACATAGGACAATTTTGTATGTCGCGGCCATTCTGCAAAAGAATAACGTAACAATGTCCGATTTGGATACTTTGAATAAATATATCGATTCCAAACAGTTTGATGATAAAATGGAGATATGGCTAGACTTTCAGCGGATAAATTCAATAAATAATCGTGCTTTGAGAAAAATAGTGGATAATCCAAAGACCAAGGCCATCCGTTTTAATGCTGTAACGGGTTTTATGCCGTCTATGGATCTCAAGTTTAGGTCTGCGGCCAAAATTGTTTTAGAAGAGACCAATAACACAAATAGAGAAGAATAAGTTTATTCTTCTTTGATTGGCGGAACCTGGACTAAGACCGCTTTGGCTATCTTTATGTTTTTGTGTCCTTTATCATCGTCAAATCTACCTGTGACCTCAATGCCATGTTTTGAGTAGTCTGTAATAAGGTATTTTGTGTCTGTGTATTCTAGCAGTTTGGCCCATTTATTGCCTGGTTTATTGTCCCTAATTCCCTGATCCTCGTATAGTTCTAGTTTTACGGCCTTAATTTTGCCATCTTTACCTATAACGTTACGTCTGACGCCCATTATAGACCATAATTGACCCTTCTTTGCTACCATTCCGGCATTAGATTTGCCATAATCAACCAATGTTTTATATCCACTTGGATGATCGATTTCGATTCTTGCACGTGTTTCACCGTCACCGTTTCGTATGTTTACCATGTAAGTGTTGACAATTGCGCCGTCTTTTGAATGCGGGGCCTGTGACCATTTAATACCTCGATCCTCTTTGCCTGTGGGATCGTCTACAAATGTGCCGTATATAGCGCATGCATTATTTACGTAACTCCCATCCTTTGGATTATCCTGGAAATCGGTTCTAAGTCCGTTATTTTCGTTATAATAATAGTCGTCTACTCGGTTTTTACTTGCATCTATCTCTATGGGAAACTCAACACCGGCAACCTCATTTTTTCCGCCTCCTGGCTTAGTTGGTTCGGTTGGTTCGGTGGGTTCTGTGGGCGGCTCTGGCGGTGTTGGCGGCGGCGTAGTTGTTTCACCCGAATCACCGAAT
>CAZVNM010000089.1:0-1080 GCA_964628685.1 uncultured Bifidobacteriaceae bacterium
AGCACGTCAAGGACGCCGCGCAGCAACTCGAAGAAACGCTGATCTGGATGATGGATATGGCCCGTAAAGGCGAGATATGAGATGCACTAACGCTGCTTTGGCAGCTTAACGTTCGAGATCTCAGGCAGGGCAGCCTGCAAGAGGTCACCACCCCTGCAGCCAATGGCTGGGCACAAATACACTAGTCCGCATCTTCCCAATGAAAAGTGTGCAGTACTCGGTGTATTACCGGCGTAAATATGATGGCTAATACGATAAGAAATACCAGCCTCGCATACAGAGCATACAGCCCCGCGAATATCTTGCCGCCATCTGATTGGGGCGCATTAACTGGCCCCATGCCGCCCAGAAGCATTGCCGAGTTAATGAACGCATCACGCCATGGAAGATGTTCAAAATATTCGTAACCCGCCATGCCAGCGAACAGAGAGGCTGCAATAAGCCCGACTGCGGCGAGGAAATGACCGAGCAGGCGGCGGACAAAGTGCGCTCTCGCGATTGGAGGAAGGAGCTTTGATTCATACATTGGTTATCGCCTACTTTCCCTTGAGTGCCCGACGTTCGATTCACGGACAGCCGCAGGCAGTCTAGTGGAAGGAAATGTTATGCGCCAATTCGCGTAGCACGTAAATAGCCATTAGTCATTTCCTCTGTCATCAATTCCAGCATCACGCGATTCTCGATCCAGAACTCGATAACATTGAATGAACCACGCGGCAACTCGGCGGCACGCCATCCCTCACGGTTCGCAAGCGCAAAGATTTCTTCTTTACTTCGATTCACCGATACCGTGGCATGCGTTGCGACAAAACCGGAGGCGCTTGGGTTGTGGCGAAAGTTCGCTTGGCCTGGCCCCACATCAGGGAACATTTCTGTGCCGACCGGATACACCTCGATCGCTGTCCCGTACTCGTCACCAGCCCAGGCGATATATGAGTTTTTGTAAGGCCCAAAGTTGGTCAGCGTGCCGCCAAACAGCTCCACCAACGAACGTGCAACGTGCAAGGGATCTTGTGCGGGAATGGAGAAGTGATGAATCATGTTGGACTGCTTGTGCGATGAGTTTTTTTGCGCCTAACG
>CAZVNM010000090.1:0-1074 GCA_964628685.1 uncultured Bifidobacteriaceae bacterium
GGCGCCGCCACCGCTGCGGCCGTGAAGAACCTGGAGAGCTTCGGCGGGTCGCTGCAAAGCGCCACGCAGCCGGTCGCCAACTTCACCACGGCGGCGCTCAAGGTAGAAGCCGGCGTCCTGGCCGTCGGCGCGGCTTTCACCACCTTCGCCATCAAGTCGGCCGCCGACTTCGACGCCGCGTTCAAGCAGATCAGCACGCTGTTCGACGCGACCGACGAAGACTTGGCCGCCTTCCGCGATGCCATCCTGCAGTATGCGGCGGGCTCGTCGGCGTCGCTGGAAGACATCACCAATTCGCTCTCGGCCGCGATCGGATCGGGTGTCGAGTACAGCAAGTCGCTCGAGCTCATCGCCACCGCCGAAAAGCTCTCCGTCGCCACCCGCGCCGACCTCAAGGGTACCACCGAAGTGCTGGTGTCCACGCTCAACGCTTACGGCATGAGCACCGACCAAGCGGGCGAGGTCTCCGACAAGCTGTTCCAGATCATCAAGGACGGCAAAATCGAGATGACGGACTTGTCGGCGTCGTTGGCGAACATCACGCCAATCGCTGCGACGGCCGGGGTGTCGCTCGACGAGATCGGCGCCGGCATCGCCACGCTGACCGCGACCGGCATGCAGCCGTCGACCGCCATCGACGCTTTGCGAAGCGCAATCTCCAACATCATCAAGCCGAGCGAGCAGGCCAAGAAGCTGGCCGCCGAGCTGGGCATCGAGTTCGACTCGAACGCGCTGAAATCGAAAGGCCTGGCCAGCGTACTGGCCGATGTGCAGAAGGCCACCGGCGGCAGCGCGGACAAGATGGCGATCCTGTTCGGGGATGTGCAGGGCTTGTCGGCGGTGATGACGCTGACCGGCTCGCAGGCCGGCACCTTCGCGAGCTCGATCGAGTCCATGGGCAGGGCGGCCGGCAGTGTCGAGCAGGCCTTCGACAAGATGAATGGCAGCGTCGAGCAGTCGACCGCGAAGGCGGTCAACGCGCTCAAGGTGCTGCTCGTCGAAATCGGCACGCCGCTGCTCGACGAGTTCGGCGGCATCGCGACGGCGATTGCCAAGGTCTTTGCCGCGGTGGCG
>CAZVNM010000091.1:0-1070 GCA_964628685.1 uncultured Bifidobacteriaceae bacterium
TATGAACTAAATCGGTACTACCTTGATCCACAAGAATATGTCTCAGTGCTTGATGAACCGATTCAGCAAAGTGATTACGATGCTCCACCTGATGATCTAATCCCCGCTGCTGATCCTTCTGCATCAAGTAATACGGAGAAAATGGCTAAAGTAGAAGCCCTTGCACAACTACTGCCACTTGGAACAATTAATCCAATGGCTCTAACAATGCGATGGCTAGAAGCTCTAGACGAAACACAACCTGAACAACTTATTATTCCTCCAGAGCAACAACAGCAAAAACCTGATCCAAAGGTTGAAGCTGAAATGGCTAAGACTCAAATTAAACAGGCTGAGTCTCAGCACAAGATGCAAATGGAAGAACTTAAGATGCAGCTTGAACAGCAAAAGCAAACCATGCAAATGCAACTAGAAAAGCAACGCATGGAAATGCAAATGCAGTTTGAAGCTATGAAACAGCAACTAGAGCTTACAAAAGCTCGTAACGAAACGATGGTTGATGGTATGAAACATCAACAAAAGATGCAACAAGATGATGAGAAACATCAACAACAAATGAAAATGCAGGCTCAAAAACCAAAGCCCGCTTCTAAGGAGAAATAATCTAAGTGATTAATGCTGAAGATGTGCAAGTCTGGTTAGCAGACCCCATTACTAAAAAGTTTTTTGAAGCAATTGAAGATCGAATCGAACAAGTAAAAGAGATTCTTGTAAGCCAAGCTGGACAAGACTCTATTCAAGATTCTTTCTACCGTGGTTATTCTGTAGCTTGTAATGATATTCTAAACACTAAATTCGGAGACGAAGACTAATGAATATTATTCCTTGTGGGCACAGAGTTGTAATTCAACCATATGAACTTGAAAAAGTAGATGAAGTATTTGCCAAGGCTAAAAAGATGGGCCTTGAAATCCCTGATCTAGATGAACACAAACGTGAAAAGAACGCAGTTAATCGTGGAATTCTAGTTAGTATTGGTGTAAATGCTTGGAAAGCTTTTGATGATGGCACCCCTTGGGCAACAGTTGGAGACCACGTTCTCTATGCTCGATATGCTGGAACAAAAGTAA
>CAZVNM010000092.1:0-1002 GCA_964628685.1 uncultured Bifidobacteriaceae bacterium
TCTTGATGGTGCAGGTCAGCTCAGTGGTGAGCGTGCCGCCTTCAGCATCAATACCATTGTCGACCAGCGCGCCGGCAGCGTTGTAGCCTGCATCGCTCGTCTTGCGCAGATAGGCCAGCGAGAAGGCGTTCAGGTCAGCAATAACTGCCATCTTCGCCCACATGCTGGCGCCGCCATAGGCGTTGAACAGCGGATGTTCGATCATCTCGAAAGTACCGCGCGGCGTGCGAATGGTGTCGATCTGCAGGCCCCAAGCAGTTTCGGCAGTGGTGATCTGGTAGGTCGAGTTCAGACGGGCGATGTTGTGAACAACACGACGAGCAGTACCGCCGACAAACATCGTGCGGATGTTGCCGCCCTTCGGGTCGGTCACAGTCACCAGCGTCTTGTCCAGAGCTGCTTCCAGCTGCGTCCAGTTCGTGGTGGCACCGAGAGTGGTGATGTTGCCAGAAGCAGCAGCATTCACGCGAGCCACGATACCTTCCATCGTGTGGAACGGCTGACCATTGCGAGTGCCCATGAACTTCTGGCCGAAGAACAGAGCTTTCTCGATCGCCATGGCGTGCAGCGCAGCGCAGTCTTGCTTGCTTTCGCTGACGTAGCCAGCACCTGCGATCTGCGGGATGGCAGCAGCAGTCTTGGTAACAGCCCACGAGTTGCGGAAGATCTGCGTGTTGTTGACGTAGCGCTCAGCAATGATTGCCACAGCCGACGGACGAACAGAACCTTCCTCGAAAGCATTGCCGATGGTGCGCATCACGTCAGCCGCGTTGATAGCAGCCGCCGCAGTCGAGCCAACAGCACGTTGCACGGTCAGGGTGGTAGCAGTCGGAGTCGCAGTAACGAGGATGATTTCGCTGGTGCGCTCATTGAGCAGCAGATCGCCCGGAACGATATCAGTGTAGGCGTTCACAGTCAGCGTGGTAGCGCCAACAAGATCGCCGGCAGTCGAAGTGACCGACGGGAAGATCATCGTCTTGGAGAAATAGCCATGCTCGATGT
>CAZVNM010000093.1:0-1000 GCA_964628685.1 uncultured Bifidobacteriaceae bacterium
ATGTGCCGTGCATCCGCCTGGGCCACCTCACCGACGCGCAGAAGCGCGCCTATGTGATCGCCGACAACAAGCTCGCGCTGAATGCCGGGTGGGACGATGCGCTGCTGGCGCTCGAGCTGCGCGACCTTGCCGAGATGGGGTTCGACCTGGAGCTCACTGGATTCGATGGCAGCGAGATCGACGACTTGCTGGCGGACCTGGATGGAGACGAAGGGCAGGGCAGTGCAGACGACGTGCCGGAGGTGCTGCCAGCAGCAATCAGCACGCCCGGGGATGTGTGGGTGCTCGGTCGGCATCGGCTCATGTGCGGGGACAGCACTTCAGAAGATGACGTTGGCCGACTGATAGGAGCAAACAAAGTCGCGCTCTGCCTCACTGATCCACCATACGGTCTAGGCGACACAGACAGCGCGAAGAACGCTTACGTCGAATACGACGACACGCGCGAAAACCTGATCAAGACAGTGGCCGGTTTTCTGCCGATTGCACAGCGCATCGCGCCAGTCGTCGTGATGACGCCAGGAAATGGAAATTCGCGCCTTTATCCTGCGCCCACGTGGACGATGGCGTGGTTTACGCCCGCCGGCGCAGGGAGCGGCCCATGGGGGTTTTGCTGTTGGCAGCCGATCCTGTGCTATGGCAAAGATCCCAAGCTGGCGAAGGGGAAAGGCCGTCACCCCGACGCGATCGTGCACACAGAAAGCGCAGAAAAGCTTGGCCATCCATGCACGAAGCCCATCAACTTCTGGAAGTGGCTTATGGAGCGCACGAGTGAAGAGGGAGATGCGATTTACGAGCCATTCAGCGGTAGCGCAACAACTGTCATCGCAGCAGAAGAGACGCGCAGAACATGCTATGCCATGGAGATGTCACCGCAGTACGTCGATGTCGGCGTCCGCCGCTGGCAGAACTTCACCGGCCAGCGCGCCATTCACGCCGAAACCGGCGACCCGTTCCCCGAAGCGCCAGGGTCATAACGCATGGCCTCCCTCGCCGACCT